>JAXLWG010000053.1:0-27270 GCA_046328615.1 Anaerolineae bacterium
TTGAAATGATGGCAATGTATAGAATGCCGAGGATTGTTCCCATGTCGATGGTGCCGATCGATTTGCTCCCCAATTCGAGGATCGACGCGGGGATGGTGATAAACAGCCCGCCGATGAGGGCATAAAAGCTGACGATCGACGTATCGAAACGTGCGCTAACGCGCCTAACCAACACTGAATATAAGCCCCATGTCACGGCTGCAAAGGCGAGCGCCATATCGCCCAAAAATGTGTCCGAACCGAAACTTGCATTTGCGGGATCGATAATCACGATGACGCCGATCGTCGCCAGCGCAACGGCGGCGATGCGGATGCCTGTTAGTTTTTCGCGGAGAAGGATTGCCGCGAAAATGAGAATGAATGCCGGGCTGGCACTGGTGACGAGCGTTCCGTTGACGGCGGTCGATTTATCTGTGCCAACAAACTGCGCAGCGACGCTGATCCCAAACCCCACAATACCGACGCCAAACAAGCGCAGCATATCCGATCGCGACAGGGCAGGGCGGTTTGGAAGACGCAGCACAAGGATACCGAGCAGAAGCGCGGCCATGATCAACCGGATGGAGAGCAGTGTGAAAGGGGGAATAGTGCGCAGCACGACATCCGATACAACGTACATGCCGCCCCATATCGCGGCGGCAGTCAGTCCGTAGAATGCGCCGCGCAGTTGTGAATTCATAGCATGCGACTCCGTGTGTCACCTTGAAATAGTGGTCTCATTAGACACTCATTTTTCCGTTACAGTTTAGCCGGGATTAAAATTGGCAATGAGGGTGAAATATTGAGTATAACATGAGCGTTGTCGTCAAATTCCACTGTGGAAAGCTTGTGCAACCTTAACGTATTGTAATCTTTTGTGGGTTGTGTATAGTTGTACACGCTGGGTTAGGCGGCACTTTAGCCTAGCTTGTGTCTAAACATCGTTACACAGGAGCTTTAGCGACATGAGAATCACCCGTATTGTCCTGCTGGCAGTTGTCCTGCTGGTGCTGGCGGTTGGTGTGACCACCACGCACGCCCAAGACAACGTCATTCGTATTGCGTCGCAGACCCCGCTTTCGGGGCCACAGTCGGTCCTCGGCGTCAGCATGAGCAACGGCGTTCGCCTTGCAATTGAGCAGTTGTCCGGCCCCATCGAAGAACTGGGCTTCACGGTTGAATATGTCCCGTTTGACGATCAGGCGACCCCTGAAGTTGGCGTTTCGAATGCACAGCAAATTGTGAACGATCCGTCGATTCTCGGCGTTGTGGGTCACCTCAACAGCGGTGTCGCCATCCCGTCGTCGGAAGTCTACAATGACAATAACCTCGTCATGGTTTCCCCGGCGAACACGAACCCGCTCGTGACCGATCGTGGCTACCCGACCGTCAACCGTGTCTGCGGTCGTGACGACCTGCAGGGCCCCACGGGTGCAACGTTTGCGACGGATGATCTCGGCGTCACCAATGTCTACATTCTGCACGACACCACCGCTTACGGTCAGGGTCTCGCGGAATTCTTCCAGCAGAAGGCACTGGATCTGGGCCTGAACGTCCTCGGTTTCGAAGGCACCGAAGAAGTCTCGAACTTCGAAGGCATCATCCAGCCGATTCTCGCTCTGAGCCCCGACCTGATTTTCTTCGGCGGCATCTATTCGCAGACCGGTGTGTTCATTGCTCAGGCCCGCGCGGCTGGCTATGAAGGCCTGTTCATGGGCGGTGACGGCTTCGACTCGTCGGAATTTGCAGCGCTTGGTGGCGATGCTGCCGTTGGCACGTACTACACGTCCGTTGCGGCTCCTGCGACGGTTTACCCGGCTGCGGCGCAGTTCATCGCGGACTATCAGGCTGCTTACGGTGAAGATCCTCAGCCGTTTGCCGCTCAGTCGTATGACTCGACGGGCATCATCCTCGCTGCGATCCAGAGCGTTCTGGAAAGCAATGGCGGTGTCCTGCCGACCCGTGAAGAAGTCTCCGCTGCGGTTCGCGCGACGGCAGATTATCAGGGCTTGACCGGTTCGATCACCTTCGACGCCAATGGCGACCCCGTCAACGGTCACTATTACGTCATTCAGGTTGCCTCCGCTGATGCAGAGCAGTGGAGCAGCAATACCATCGTCGCGACGATCGATCTCCCGTCGCCGCTCACCGCGCAGATGGAAGCGGAAGCCACGCCTGCGTCGTAACCCCATGATCTAATAAAGGGCGGCGGACGGACTGCCTTAGTCGCAACGCCGCCCTTTTTCCATCTGCGTCTGGAGCATCGCGCATGAGTTCGGAACTGGCATCCCCACAAACGGTCGTCGCGCCCGGTTCAGAGTCCGGCTTACGACAGTTAGGAAACTGGATCTATCGCTTTATCCTGTTTCCATTAGGTCAAATGTTTGCTTTTATCGTTGGCACTGCGGTACTGCTGACGGTCCTATCTTATCTGCTGGCATTTCTTGTTCCCGAGCCGCGACCCGGCATTAACCTTGCCCAGCAGATTTCAACGCAGCTTCCCGGCATGATCATCACCGGGATCAGCATCGGGTTTGTCTACTCGATGATTGCGTTGGGCTACACGCTCGTCTACGGCGTATTGAAATTCATCAACTTCGCGCACAGCGAAATCTTCATGGTCGGTTCTGTCATTGGTTTCGCGTTTATGCGGCGTGTTTTTGACGAAGGCTCGCTTGGAGCCTGGAGTCCCGTGCTGTTCGTCCTTGTGACCGTCTTACTGGCGATGTTGGCGAGCGGAACACTGGCGGTTGTGATGGAACGCGTGGCTTATCGTCCGCTGCGCGGTGCGCCGCGTTTGGTGCCACTCATCACGGCGATTGGCATTTCGTACTTCTTGATTGATAGTACGCGCGCGATTGCAACGATCACCATTCGAGATTTCAACCTGACGTATCCCACCAATGAAATTAGCTGGTTGAGTACGCCTGTGCCGCTGGCCTTCAATGGAGTGGTATCGGGTGGCTTGAATATTGGGGGAACGCTCTACGAAGATATTTCCGCAGATGGAAATGCCTATCCGGAATTTACCATCGGCGATACGACCTACTCCTCGCTTTATGTGGGCGGGGTAACGTTTGGGGGCAAAGCCCTACGCAACTCTGATTTGCGCAATTTGACGGTTGGCGAAGCCGTCACCCCGACAGACATCCAAGTCAACGGCACCGATATTCGCACGTTGATTGAAGAAGGAAATGTGGTCAATGTGCGTGTCACCTCGATGATCGTGGTGGTCAGCGCGATGATCATGCTTATCATCCTGAATTACTTCGTCAATGGCACCAAACTGGGGCGCGGTATTCGTGCGGTGTCGCAAGACCAAGCGACCGCAGGCTTGATGGGTATCAACGTAAACCGCATGATTTCACTGACGTTCTTCATCGGTGGGGCGTTCGGCGGTGCCGCAGGGGCGCTGTTCGGATTGAACGCCGGGACGGTCACACCGTACGTTGGCTTTATCCCCGGCGTCAAGGCGTTTACCGCAGCCGTGTTAGGTGGCATTGGCAACGTCACGGGCGCACTCCTCGGCGGGCTAACGCTGGGTCTCATCGAGTCGTTCTTGAACGGTGTGCTGGTCTACTTCCCCGCGTTGGGGCAGCGCTACACGGATATTTTCACCTTCTCCGTGTTGATCTTGATCCTGATCTTCCGCCCCAGTGGTATTTTGGGCGAACGAGTCGACGAGAAAGTGTAACCAACAAATCATGGCCGCGAAGACTCAAGCTCAACCTAGACGAAACAGCCTGCGCGACTTGTTCGCGCATCCGCTGGCGGCAGCCATTCTGTCCGTAGCGTATGTAGTTATTACCGGGTTCCTCCTGTTCTCGCTGGATCGACGCAGTTTGTGGTTCCCGGCGATGAATATGTGTGTGTTCCCGCTGTTTGTGCTCTCTCCGCTGATCATCCTTGCCGCACCGCTGAAGCCTGCCGCCAAAACGACCTTGGTGCTGGTGCTGATGGTGATCGTCATGCCGATTATCGGCATGTACAACACAACGTATCTTGAACTGGCGATCCAGATCGCAATTTTCGCGGGGCTGGCGCTCGGCCTGAATATCGTCGTCGGGTTTGCCGGACTGCTCGACCTTGGCTATGTCGCCTTCTTCGCGGTTGGCGCGTATCTGTGGGCGATGTTCACGTCTCCCGCCGATACCATCTTCACCGTCAACGGCTGGTCAGTTCCGTCGTGGGCGTTCTATATTTTTATCTTCATCGGCGTGGGAATCGCCGGGTTAGTCGGGGTGCTGCTTGGCCTGCCGGTGCTGCGTCTTCGCGGGGATTACCTCGCCATTGTGACGCTGGGCTTCGGTGAAATGATCCGTGTGCTGGTGCGTAACCTTGACTCACCGATCAACTTCACGAATGGTTCTCAAGGGCTGCATAACATTGGGCGGCCTGAAACCCCTGACTTTGTCTACCGAATAACCAACGGAATCATTACCAGTTTTAACATCCCGACTGAAAATGTTGATTTCGTCGCCCGCCAAGTGACGTTCTATTTCCTGTCGATGGCCGCGCTTCTCGTGATCGTCCTTCTGGCCCGCCGCCTCGAAAACTCGCCGATTGGGCGCGCTTGGACGGCGATCCGTGAAGACGAAGAGGCAGCGATTGCGATGGGTGTTCCGCTCGTCCGCATGAAACTGCTGGCGTTCGCGATGGGCGCGTCTTTTGCAGGGGCGATCGGTGTGTTGTATGCATCAAAGCAGACGTTCATCGATCCTAGCAGCTTTGTCCTCTTGCAGTCGATTCAAATCTTGGCGATGGTGATTGTCGGCGGTATCGGCGGTATTCGTGGTGTTATTCTGGGTGCCATCATTGTGACCCTGCTTGACCTGCACATCCTCTCTAACCTGTCGCAGCAGTTGAGCGCGCTCCGCAACGTTCACTTTGTGGTGCCGATCATCAACTTTGACATCGCGAACTGGCCGCAAGAATTGGAACCTGCGAAGTACCAACCGTTCGTGTTCGGCCTCATCCTTGTATTGATGATGCTGTTCCGCCCCGCAGGGCTAACGCCCGAACGCCGCCGTCGTCTTGAACTTCAGGAGATCGCGTGTGGCAGAAGAGCCTACGTCGCCCGCACCGCCCGCTGATCACCTCTGAAATGTCCCCGGTTGGGGTCGATCAGACCGGCGCAGCCGCGCACACCGATAAACCGGAGGAAGGCTAACCCTCATGGCGCTGCTAGAAGTACGCGATCTCACAAAATCATTCGGTGGTATTCGCGCGGTGCGCGAGGTCAGTATCGAAATTGCTGAAAACAGCATTAGCTCTATCATCGGCCCCAACGGTGCAGGCAAGACCACGCTGTTTAACCTGCTGACTGGTATTTATCACCCGGACAGCGGGACGATCAAGTTTGCGGGCCGGTCGCTCGTCGGTCTGCGCCCGGATCAAGTGAATGCGGCGGGGATGGCGCGTACTTTTCAGAGTATCCGCCTGTTCCCGAACATGACCGTGTTGGAAAACGTGATGGTGGGGATGCATTCGCGTCTGAGCGTAGGATTGATCAGCACGCTCCTTCGCACCCCGGCATTTCGCAAGCAGGAAGAAGCGGTGGCGCAAAAAGCCAACGAACTGCTGCGTTTCGTCGGTTTATCCGGTCAGGGTGACGAGATTGCCCGCAACCTGCCTTATGGCGTGCAGCGGCGTGTGGAAATCGCCCGTGCGTTGGCCAGCAGCCCTAAGTTGGTGCTGCTTGACGAGCCGACCGCCGGGATGAACCCGAACGAATCGGAATCGGCGATGGCGTTGTTCCGCCGCATCCGCGACGTGATGGGCATCACCGTCGTGCTGATCGAACACGACATGCGTGTCGTGATGGGGATCAGCGAATACATCACGGTACTCGACTTTGGGAAGAAAATTGCTGAAGGCGCTCCGGCGGCGATCCGTGCGAACACGCATGTGATCGAAGCCTATCTAGGACGCCGCGCAGCAGGCAAGACGGAAGCAGAAGAGGTGTTGGCATGACAGCGCTGCTCTATTTGCAGGAACTCCACACCTATTACGGACAAATCCACGCACTTAAGGGCATTGATCTTGAAGTGCGGCAGGGTGAAGTGGTCACGCTGGTGGGATCGAACGGCGCGGGCAAAAGCACGACGCTGCGCACCATCAGCGGCATCGCACGGGCGCGATTTGGTAAGGTCATGCTGAACGGCAAAGACATCACCAATTTGAAGCCGCACGAAGTCGCCGGGCTGGGGATTGGACATGTCCCTGAAGGCCGCCGCATTTTCCCGCTGCTCACCGTGAAAGAAAATATGGAGATCGGCGCGTGGAATGTGAACGATCGTGGGACGATTCAGCAGCGCATGGAAGAGATGTATGCACTGTTTCCCCGGTTGAAGGAACGCATGACGCAGAAGGGCGGCACGCTTTCCGGTGGTGAACAGCAAATGCTTGCGATTGCCCGCGCGCTGATGAGTGATCCGAAAATTCTGCTGCTGGATGAACCCTCGATGGGGTTGGCTCCCGTCTTGGTCGAAGGAATTTTCGAAATCATCAAGCGCATTAACGAGCGCGGCACCACGATCCTGTTGGTTGAGCAGAACGCGTTGATGGCGCTGGAAGTGGCGCATCGTGGCTACGTTCTGCAAACGGGTATGGTCGTGCTCAACGACAACGCCACTGCGTTGATGAACAACGACATGGTGCGTAAGGTCTACCTCGGCGAAACCTAAACGCCTGAGGGGTTCTCTGCAAACCAAACTCGCTGAATTTTCGTAAGGACGACGCCAAAGTCGTCCTTACTCTTTGATGCAGCACCCTAACGCCGGTATTCGTCCCCACAGTCGCCGAGTGCCGCATAGACATCGTGCGCCTTCGCCGTGACGGCGTGCAGACGTGCGTAATCCTCTTGATCGAGTGTGAACCGGAACACACGCGCGTTATCGACGCGGTGATCGGTCAAGCCCAAACGCACGCCGACGATCACGCCCGCTACACCCGGCTTATCGAGAATGTAGCGCGCCGCTACATTGGCGATTGTGACCCCATGTTTGGCAGCGATGTTCTGCATCACGCGCAGCAGTTCTTGAAAGAGATCCCAGCCACCCCACACATCGATCATATTTTTGTATTTGCGTAGGCTGGCGGTGTTGAGGGCTGAAAAACCGGGCTCCGGTGCATCGAGGTATTTTTCACTGAGCAGCCCACCACAGAAAGTGCCGTATGCGAGCAGGGTGATTCCGTTCGCTTGGCAATAGTCGATCATTTGCTGTTCGGGGCGGTTGTCGATGATCGAATACTGCACCTGATTCGAAACGACCCGGATACCGCGTTCGGTGACGATGCGCATATGTTCGGTATCGAAGTTGGTCAGCGCCAGATGGCGCACCCAACCTTGATCGCGCAGTACGGCCATGTGTTCCAGCGCGTCAAGATAGCCGGTATGATGGTAATCCCACCAGTGAAATTGCAGCAGGTCAAGTGTTTGAGTGGCCATGCGCCGCCGAGACACATCGAGCGCCTGCTCGACAATCTTCTTGGTGATGTCCATCGGGCGGGGCACCCATTTCGTGAAGGCTTGAAAATCCTTGGGTGCGGATTGTCCTCGTTCGCTAAGGGTTCGGCGGAATAAGCCGACGAAATCCTCTGACGAGCCGTAATGATCGGCGAGATCCCATGTCATATATCCGTCGGCCTGATAATCTCCCATACTGGCAATGGCACTACGCGGATCGACCGGGCCATGAGAGCCGGATACCTGCCACATTCCGTTAAGCAGGCGGCAGATGCGCATATTCGGGGTGAATTGGATATAAGCGTTGTCGGGCAGCATTGTGATTGGCATGTCTCCTCGTGTCGAGTCCAACAATAACCTATTGGTGTGTGGAACGCACACGATTTGCTAGACTCTGATGGGTTTCTGATTTTTCTATAGAGGATAGCAGAGATGACTCTACGTGTAACAGTGTGGAATGAAGGTCGCCACGAACAGACAAACCCTCAAATCGCGGCGTTGTACCCAACCGGGATTCATGGAGCGATTGCGGAAGCGTTGGGAACACAGGGATTCAAGGTGCGCACCGCAACGCTTGATCAGCCGGAACATGGCCTTACCGAAGCCGTACTGAACGAAACCGATGTGCTGACATGGTGGGGGCATATGGCGCATGGTGAAGTCAAAGACGAAATCGTTGATCGCGTTCACCAGCGTGTGCTGGAAGGCATGGGGATTATCGTCCTGCACAGCGGGCATTTCTCGAAAATTTTCAAAAAGTTGATGGGTACCACTTGCAACTTGATGTGGCGTGAAATAGGCGAAAAAGAGCGCGTTTGGTGCGTTAACCCTGCCCACCCGATCGCCGATGGCATTCCGAACCAATTTGAAATTGAACACAGCGAAATGTACGGCGAACCATTCGGCATCCCGGAACCGGACTCACTGGTGTTTGTGAGCTGGTATCAAGGCGGCGAAGTGTTCCGCAGCGGTGCCTGCTTCTATCGTGGACGCGGCAAAGTGTTCTATTTCAGCCCCGGTCATGAAACGTACCCAATCTACAAAAATGCGATGGTCATGAAGGTGATCGGCAACGCGGTGAAATGGGCAGCCCCGACCAACGGCCCGCTGATTCCGGTCGAAAATCGTCAGGTGCCGCTGGAACCGGTTCAGGTGACTGAATGAGCAAAGTGATTCTGATCGTTTGCGATGCGCTGAGGGACGACTCGGCAAAGCAGGGCATGGGCTATTTGGAGCATCTCGTGGCAGTGGGCAAGGCGACGCGCTATCACGCACTGGCGGAAACGCCCACCATGTCGCGCCCGAACTATGAAGCGCTGCATACCGGGGTCGGATGCAGCGTCCATGGAATCGTCAACAATTATGTGTCGCGGCGTTCGTACATGCCCAATGTTTTCGAAATTGCGCGCAAGGCGGGCAAAGTGACGGCGGCGTCGGCCTATGCGTGGTACTCAGAACTGTATAACCGCGAACCCTACGATACCGTGTTGGATCGCGAAGTTGATGACGACTCGCTGAACATTCAGCATGGGCGTTTCTACCGCGTCGATGATATGCCGGATATTGAGGTGTTCGCGGCGGCGGGCACGCTGCTGCGTAAATTCTTCCCCGATTATCTGCTCATTCACCCGATGATGCTCGACACGATGGGCGAAAAGCACGGCGCACAGAGTCCGCAGTATCGCGAACAGGTGATTATTCAGGATCAAATCATTGCCGCGCTGGTGCCGGATGCGGTCAAGATTGGGTATACGATTCTTGTCACGGGCGATCACGGTATCAGCGATGACGGGATGCACGGTGGCACGACCGATGATGTGCGACGCGTGCCGCTGTACGTGATTCCGACGGATGAGCAGGGGCGCGGCGATACCGGTGAAACCGTGTCGATGCTGCAAATCGCGCCGACCGTACTCAAACTGCTTGATCTTCCTATCCCTGATACCATGAAAATGCAGCCACTCGTTTGACGGCAGAAACGAACGACAACACGATGATCGACTCGAAACAACTGCAATCGTATCTGGAATTCGCGCTTGATGCCGTTTGGCAGGCGGGGCGGCTGACGCTCCGCTACTACCAGACGGGGGTGGGCGTAGAACGCAAAAACGATAATTCGCCCGTCACCGAAGCCGACAAGCAGGCCGAACAGCTTTTACGCGGACTGATTCACAAATACTATCCGGATCACGGGATCGTCGGGGAGGAGTTTGGGCGCGAGGAAAGCAAGAACGGCCTGTACTGGACGGTCGATCCGATCGATGGGACGAAATCGTTCATCTGCGGGGTGCCGTTCTATAGCAACTTACTGGCACTGGTGGACGAAAATGGGCGATCGGTTGTCGGCACGGTGAATTTCCCGCACTCGGTGACACGATGTACGCTGCTCAGGGGCTAGGCGCGTACTGGAATGGCCGCCGCGCGCAGGTGAGCAGCGAAAGCCGCCTCGAAAACGCGGTGATGCTCACCAGCGATCTGGTTGGCTATGGGGATGGGCAGGGTCGGTTTGACAAGCTCATCAATTCAACCTTCATTCAGCGCACATGGGGCGATGCCTACGGCTATATGCTCGTGGCGACCGGGCGGGCGGAAATGATGATTGATCCGCGCATGTGGTTGTGGGACTGTGGGCCGCTGCAAGTGATCCTTGAAGAATCGGGCGGCACCTTCACCGATTGGAACGGTACGCCGACTATTCACGCGACCCGCACGGTGGCGACCAACAAAGCGCTGTACGAGACTGTGCTTTCGATCACGCGGGATTAGGATAGAATGGGCGTCAAAATCGCCGTACTATCCGAAATCGAGAATCAGAGAGCTGTACATGACCGCAGTCAATCGTGAAGTCCTCAGCGCATGGTATAAAGCGGCCCGCCCGCGCACTCTGACGGCCACTTATGCGCCGCTGGGGTTAGCCGGGGTGATCGCGCTGTCGCAGGGCGTTTTCGAGCCGATTCGCTTTGCCTTGTCGCTGATCGCCGCGCTGTTTCTGCAAATCGCCGCCAACCTGATCAACGAGTATTTTGATTACCGGCGCGGTGCTGACGAGCTAAAAGCGGCGGGGCAGGGGATGATCATCAAAAATCAACTGCTGACGCCGCAGGGTGTGCTTGCCGGAGCGATCCTGACCGTCCTCATTGGCTGTGTCATCGGGCTGTTCTTGCTCACGCAAAGCGGCCCGCTGCTGCTGTGGATCGGTTTGGGCGGGGTGTTGGTCGTGATCACCTACACGGCGGGGCCGTTTCCGCTGGCTTACAACGGCTTGGGCGAAATCGCCGTGTTCATCTTCATGGGCCCGGTGATGGTGTTGGGTGCGTATTACGTGATGTCGCCGCATTTCGATTGGCTGCCGGTCGTCGCCGGACTGCCGATTGGCTCGATGGTTGCGGCGATTTTGCATGCCAACAATATCCGCGATATGGATGCCGACCGCGCCGTCAATAAGCGGACGCTGGCGCTGCGCTTGGGACTGCGCGGCGCACGGATCGAATATTTCGTGCTCGTCGGCGGAGCCTATGTGATTGTCGCGCTGTTGGTGTTGATCGGCTGGATGCCGATTTCGACGCTGTTGGTGGCCGTCACACTGCCGGAAGCCCGCCGGTTGATCGAGATCGTGACGACTTCAACGGATACGGCGCTGCTGCATCAAGCGCAGGGGCGCACGGCGAAACTGCACGGCTCGTTTGGCTTGTGGCTGGTGCTTGGTTGGCTGCTGTGGTTGGTGATTGATCTGATCTTCTAGTCGAGATCTAAAGGGAAGATCGGGCTGCGATCTTCCCTTTTTCCGAGCTAACTTTTCAGCAGCCGCAGCGCGCCGTTCACGAGTAGCGCAGTCCCCGTGTAAAACACGGATTCGTCAAGGTCAAAGAACGGGCTGTGATGCGGGCGATCGACCTCGTCCTTTTTCGCACCCAACATGAACATCATGCCGGGGGCTTTGCGCGTCATGTAGCTGAAATCCTCACCGCCCATGCTGGGATCTTCGTGGAGCAGCGCTCCTTCGCCATAGGTCTCGGCGATCACATTACGCATGACCTCGACGACATCCGGATCATTGTAGGTTGCGGGGCACCCCTTGACGATCTTCAACTCATAATCGCCGCCGAACGCATGCGACACAGCGAATGCCGCCTCAAGCTCGGTCGCCAGCTTCTCGCGAATATCATCGTGATAGCTGCGGATCGTTCCCTTGAGCTGAACCTCATCGGGGATCACATTGTGCGCCTGACCGCCATGTACCGCCCCGATCGAGATCAGGCCGGGGCGAATTGGATTGATGCGGCGGGCGCGGATGCCGTGAATCGGTGTTGATGACCTGTGCGAGGACGAGAAAATCGGGTCTACGCCGATCAGGCGGCGCGGCAGCCGATCCCCTGATCGACAAAACGTATCTGTCGCCGCCATGATGTATCCCGGCTCCGCGACGATCTTACCCGCCGGAATTTCGCTTGACACATGTAGCGCCAGCACATGATCAACACCGTCGAGCATACCTTCTTCGACCATGCGCTGACCACCGCTCTTGCCTTCAGCATCTTCCGTTTCTTCGCAGGGTTGGAACAGCAGACGAATCTCACCGCCGAGTTGATCCTGCATGCCGGCGAACAACCGCGCCGCGCCCAGCAGCATCGCCGTGTGCGAATCGTGCCCGCAGGCGTGCATTTTACCCGGTGTTTGCGACACGTAATCGGTCTGGTTCAACTCATTGACAGGCAGCGCGTCCATATCGGCGCGGACAGCCACCACGCGCGGCCCTTCGCCAATTGTGGCGACGACGCCGGTTTTGGCGACGCCGCTCTGTAATTTCGTATCCGCGACGGCGCAGTTCATCCGCGACGAGGCCCGCCGTCCGAAATTTTAAAAATCAAGTTCGGGGTGACGGTGAATATCGCGCCGCCATGCCACGATCTGATCTTTGAAGTTCGTGTGCGTGCTCCGAAATCGTCCGGGAAAGCATACTGTCTGGCCTGCCTAATTGCATTGATGCAGGTGACGTTTTAACATGGATTGCTTGCATTTACGAGAGCGCATATTGTGAAGGATGTCCATCATCGACCCGCTTGCTTTGAAATCGCCGTTCTTGCTTGACCCAACAGTCACGTTTCTCAACCACGGTTCCTTCGCGCGTGCCCGCGCCCGGTCTTCGAAACCTATCAGCGCTGGCAGTTGAATTGAAACGCCAGCCCGTCGAATTTCTTGGGCGGTGCATCGACGGATTGCTCAATGAGTCGCGGGCGGTGTTAGCAGACTACCTGAACGCCGATGCCGGATGATCTGTTTTATGTGCAGAACGCGACGACAGGGTCAACATCGCCGCGCGCTCACTGAAATTATCCCCGGGAGATGAAACCTTACCACGCAGCACGAATACGGTGCCTGCGACAACACATGGGAGTTCGTGGCGTCTAAAAACAGGTGCGGTCTACGTGCGGCAGGAAATTGTGTGCCGCTGACGACGCCTGCGTTTATCGAACAGTTTTGGGCAGGTGTTACCCTGACGCACGCGGGTGATTTACATCAGCCAGGACATCGGCAAGCGCGCTCATTTTCCCAGGCAGGAAATCTGCCGCCGTGCTCGCGAGGCCGGTATTTTGACCCTGATCGATGGGGCACACGCACTGGGGCAGGTTCCGGTCGATCTTACGCGCACTCGATCCAGACTTCTACACCGGGAACTTGCACAAATGGGTCTGTGCGCCCAAAGGGTCGGCGTTCTTGTACGTGCGCCGCAGCCAGCAGGCCATCATCGAGCTGAACATCGTCAGTTGGGGCTGCATGATGAGATGGTTCGTTCATCGCCAAAATCAGAAGCAGGGTACACGCGAACCGGCGGCCTATTTGAGTGTGCCCGCCGCGATTCAGTTTCAGCGTGAACACCACTGGGACGAGGTGCGTGCATCCCGCCACACCCTGATCGAATCGCTGCATGGCACGATGGCGGAATTGTTTGATCTGCCACCGATCGCACCGTCGAATGGTTCGGTCAAATGCTTACCGCGCCGCTGCCCTTTTGTGACGCGGTTGCCGTCAAGGTGCGGTTATACGATCAATACCGGATCGAAGCGCCGTTGATCGACTGGAAGAACAGGCAGTTCATCCGGGTTTCTATCCAAGGGTACAATACGGCGGAGGACATCGCCCGTTTGACCCAGGCCTTCAGGAGATTTTCGCCCATCCATGACCGACCTTGCCACGCTGTTCATTCGCGTAGGGTTATTTTTGCTTGGCCTGTTTATCGTGTTCAACGTGGTACTGTCGGCACTCAAAACGTTTGCGCTGCCGCGCAGTGCCAACACGCGTTTGACTCGCACTACGTTTCACATCATGCGTCAAGTGTTCGAGCTGCGGATGAAACGGGCGCGCAGCTATGAAGCGCGCGATCAGGTCATGGCGCTGTATGCGCCTGTGACGCTGTTCATGCTGCCGCTGGTTTGGCTTTCCGGGGCGATTATCGGCTGCCATGCCCGCGTACATCGGTTTAGGGGAAATGTCTACAGCGCCTTCAAGGAAAGCGGATCGTCGATGCCAACACTTGGTTTTTCCATGATCGCGGACAACGCCCCGGCGCTCATCCTTCACTTCAGTCAGGCCGCCTTGGGGATGCTCTTGGTGGCGCTGCTGATGGCCTACCTGCCGACGATGTACAGTGCCTTTTCCAAGCGTGAGTCGGTGGTCTCGATGTTGGAAGTACGGGCCGGATCACCGCCATCGCCCGCCGATATGTTGATCCGCTTGAATCAAATTCGCGGTATGGATGGGTTTGTAGAACTGGCGCAAACGTGGGAAATTTGGTTTACCGAGCTGGAAGAAAGCCATACCTCGCTGGCGGCGCTGGTTTTCTTCCGTTCACCCAAAAGCAATAACTCGTGGATCACAGCGGCGGGTACCATGCTGGATGCCGCCTCGATCATGCAGTCCACTGTCGATCGCCCGAACGATCCGCGCATTTCGCTCATGATCCGTGCCGGATTTATCGCACTGCGCAGTATCGCTGGGTCGTTCAATATCGACTACGATCCCGATCCGCTGCCGACCGATCCGATCAGCATTGCCCGCGAGGAATTTGATCAGGTGTACGATCAACTGGTGGAAAACAAGGTGCCCGTGCGCCCCGATCGAGATCAATGCTGGCGTGACTATACCGGGTGGCGGGTCAACTACGATCGCGTGCTGCTGGCGCTGGCGGAACTCACGGTTGCGCCCTATGCCATGTGGATTTCCGATCGTGGGGTGCCGCGCTGGGAAACGCCCGATCGAGGATTGGCAGAGCGCATTCGCTTGACGCAAACCGTAGAGACAGTGTCACTCATGGGAAAGGGTGCCGACGAAACGCAGAAATAGTAGATGTGCCGAGCGTTGTGTTAGCACAGAAAGGACGGATCACACGACCCGTCCTTTTTTAACCCTCAAACTTGAAACTTACTGCGGCAGCACGAAAACGGCGGTGGTGCGCCCCGGTACGCTGAATGTGCCGGTCGCCGCGTCATAGCTCGCACCCTGAACGATCGTGTCGCTCGATGCGGCCAGTACCGGGTGCAGTTCCCATGCTTGCCCCGCATAGGCATCGGCGCTGTACGACTGCGCTTCGTCATTGGCGTTGAACACTACGACGATCCGCTGGTAGTTGGCGTCGAGATCATCCCCCACCACATCAGACAGATCCATGACGATCATGCCGGGGAGCTGATCTGGCCCTGAATCGGGGAAGGTCACGCGGTTCATGATCTCTTCTGCCGTATGCAAACGGAACAGGGGGGAGCTGAAGCGCATTTCCAGCATTTCGCGGAAATGCGCATTCGCCGCGAGAATATCGGCCTCACCGGGCACTACATCCGGGTTCGCCAATAGGGATTGGTAAAGCGGCCAATAGGTGCCGTTATCGCCTTCCAGCGGCAGACCATGTGCCCAACCGTTCGTCTGGTACGACCAATCGATCGCATTGAACCAGTCGCCGCTGTTGTAGCTGTTGCGATCCATTGATTTCGAGCGCAGGATGTCATCGCCCGCTGTGAAGAACGGAATGCCCTGCGAAAGCAGCACGATGTCGTTGGCGATATTCTGCATGCGCACGCGGTCTGCAACCGTCGTGTTCAGCGGTGCTTTCACCTGAATCACGTCGAACAGGATTTCGTTGTCGTGCGCGCTCACGTAGACAATGTGCTCCTGCGGATCGAGCGTATAGCCGGTGGGGCTGCCGTTGTAATCGACATCAGCGCCCGTAACGGTGCTGCCGCTTGAACTGGTGAAGCTGTAATCACGCAGGTTACCCGCCAAACCAACACGGATTCGATCCGTGAACAGGTTGAGCAGGTCGATCTGTTCAGCTTCGGGACGATCTTCCGATTCATTCGGATCGTAATAGAGGCCGCTGGCGAAGCCCTGACGGACGAGATCGCCAAATGGACTGCCGCCGCGCACGCTGTCGCGGATGCGGTCATTGAACGTACCGATACCGGTGCCGCCCATGTTCAACTGCGTGGCGTTCACGCCGCGCGCGTTGTTCGCCACTTCGCCGAAGTTCCAGCCTTCGCCGTACAGGTAAATCGCGGAACCATCCACGCCCGCCGTATCGGGCGTGAGGGCATCTAACGCCTGCCGCACGTCGAGCATATCCGACACCATGTGATGCCCCATGAGGTCGAAGCGGAAGCCATCTACGCGATAGGCAGTTGCCCACGTGAGGACGCTGTCGATCATGAGTTTTTCCATCATGTTGTGCTCGGTCGCTGTATTAGCGCAGCACGTGCTCGTTTCGATCTGCCCCGTCATTGGGTTGAGGCGGTGATAGTAGCCGGGGACAATCTGATCCAGCACCGAGCGGGGATCTTGGCCGCCCGCGCTGGTGTGGTTGTACACCACATCCATCACGACGCGCAGCCCATTCTGGTTGAGCGACTGCACCATCTGGCGGAATTCAAGAATGCGCTGAGAACCATTCGGGTTGGTCGAATAACCACCTTCAGGGACGGTGTAGTGCAGCGGATCGTAACCCCAGTTAAAGCCGTCCACATCGCGCAGCGGTTCGATAATCGCCTGCTGTTGATCGCTGTCACCGGGGAGTGCTTCCAAGACGGCGCGATCCGGCTCCTGCCGCTGCACGGCGATTTCATTGGTCGTCGCGTAGTCGAACGCGGGCAGCAGGTGAATATGGGTTAATCCGGCCTGCGCGAGGGCGATCAAGTGCTGCATCCCTGCCGATTCGGTATCGGTAAAGGCGAGATAGGTGCCGCGATGCGCTTCCGGAACGGTTGCATCATTGATGCTGAAATCGCGGACATGCAGTTCGTACACCACAATATCTTCCGGCGCGGCCAGCGGCGGTTTCACCGTGTCCGCCCAGCCTTCGGGGAACAGCGATGGATCGTCTGATCAATCTCAACTGGCTGCGTGTGCTGTTGGCCGACAAGCTGAACGAGTAGGGGTCGCTCACCAGATTGGTTTCGACCGCACGCGTTGACGGCACATAAACCGTCACGGCGAACATGTAATACTGATTCTTCCAGCTTGCATCGCCCGTCACTGACCAAACACCGGTCGCGTCGTCGCGCACCATTTCAGCGATGGAGGGCGAGGCGGCGGGGCTGGCGCTGGTGTAGCGGAAGAAGCGCACGTTTTGCGCGGTTGGCGTCCACACGCGGATGGTCGGCACATCGCCTTCCCACGTCACGCCGAGGCTGCCGTCGTAGGTGAACAGATCGTCCAGCACGCCGGGGAGTTGCAGACTGGTCGCATCCAGCAGCGTCCCATCGGCGGCGTGCGCGCTGAGCGCAAGCTGACCGCGCAGCAGTTCGGGCACACGGGCGAGATCGGCTTCGCCCAGTTTCAGCGCTGCATAGCCATTCGCAAACTGCGGATTTTCGGTGAGGAAGTCTTCGCTGACGCCGTTTTCATCCAGCGTGAGCGCAATATCCTCGCCGCCGGTCACGCCAGTTGAATCCAAGGCAAGCGCGGCGTCGGGGCTGTAATGCAGCGTATAGGTATTGTCGGCTGCTGCATCCACTTTCCACAGGATCGTATCGGCAGAAACCCAGTGCGCCGCCGCGACGAATAGATTGCCGACGACCGGGCCAGCATCGCCGCCCACATTGATCGTCATGATATTGGTGCTGGAATCCCAGACGAATTCGACGGCCTGATTATCCTCGGTGACGCTGAAGGGGATGTTGGCCCCATCACGGGCGCCATCGAGACCGTAGTTCAGTGCCCAGCTTTCGTTGAGGGCGACTTTGGCTTCGTATAGACCCGCTGCCAGTCCAGTCGTCGTGTAAACATAAAGGCCATCGCCGTCCGGGTCTTGCATGAGCGTCCGCAGGCAGTCGGGCTGCCAATCACCGGGACAGCCAATTTCATCCTGATAGCTCCCCGGGACGTTGATAATGAAATTGTTGACGCTGTCCGCAACCCAGTGAGTCGCATTGCTGTACACAAACTTGACCGAGGTGTCCTCAGCCAGCTCTAGGGGAATATTGGGGCCGCCCGCCTCTGCATTGAGGCCGTAGTTCACATCCCATGTGCCGTCGATCGCGACTTTATATTCGTAGCTTCCGGCGGGGAGGTCAAACGTACCCTGCCAGAGGTCATCAACCGGATCATACGTGAGCGCGGTCAAATCGCAGTCTGTTTGCCAATCGCCGGAGCAGCCGAGGACGCTTTGAAGCGTTCCCGGAATGACCACCATGGTGGGTTGATCACTATCTTGCGCGTGGACGACGGTGATCGACAACAGCGCGATGAGCACCAGCACGAGCAGCGTGCGGGTGTGCTGTCGAAACGTCGGACGAAGAGAAGGTTTATGAGTCACAGAATACTCCTATGAACTTAACTTTCTTAAAACCGCTGTGTTCGCACACACCGGGGGTATTATCCTGTGCACGGGAAAATGTCAACTTTATGGTGAGAATCAACAAAGCACAGGTAGGCCGAAATGGGGCCAAATCCTGTGCTTTGTTTGAGAGGTCGTTGTAGCGCCGGGCGGTGCTGGATTTGATTCGCAAGCGCCGCCCGAAATCCCGTCTAATTATGTGACGGCGAGCCGGTCTTCACGTTGATCGTGCGCGGCTGGAGTTCTGGAACTTTCGGCAGCGTCAGCGTGAGCACCCCCGCTTCAAGGGTGGCTTCAACCGCATCGGCATTGACGGGCTGGGGCAGGCGGATCGAGCGGGTGAACTTGCCCGTGACGCGCTCGTTCAGCAGACTCTGTGCGCCTTCGTGGGCTTCAACGGCTGGCAGTTCGCCGGAAATCGTCAGCACATCATCGTGCAAGCTGATGTTCAGGTGATCAGCCGAAACGCCGGGGAGCGACGCATACACAACATAATTCCCCGCGTTTTCATGCACATCCAGCGCCAGACGATAATCCGCGCTGTTGTCGGCGGCGGGGCGAACCGTGCGCCACGTCTCATCGAACAGACGATCCATCGCACTCTGCATTGCTGCCAGTTCACGAACCGGATTCCAACGGATCAGGGTAGCCATTTGTGCACATTCTCCTCAGTAGACTTGCCCGCTTTTCACCGGGCACTCGTCTGGATATTCGGTCATTTTCTTGCTCAAAAGACCGCAAAAGCATTACGTCCTTACAATAAAACGCAGCGTATATGAGAGCCATATACGCTGCGTAAGAGGAATATCGGACGAGAATCAGAGAATTATTGGTGTGAGTTGTCGGCTTGCTGCTGGGGCAGACGCACATACAAACGGGTGAACCAGCGCAGGCGGTCACGCACATTGGGGTCGAACTGATCCGTTGTGATGCGCCATGTCCAGTTGCCGCCCGCTTTGCCGGGAGTATTCATGCGGCAGTCGGCACCCAGCCCAACCACATCCTGCATCGGCACGATCGACGTATGCGCGACGGATGCCATCGCCAGCCGGATCAGTTCCCAGTTTGGTTCACGAATTTCGTGTGCGACATAACTGGATATGTGCGACCGGATATGATCGTCGGTTTCCTGATACCACCAACCGACCGTCGTATTGTTGTCATGTGTACCGGTATAGACAACCGCGTTCGGCACGTGCGCATGCGGTAGGAAACCGCTTGCTTCGTCAAGGTTGCCCCATGCGAATTGCAGAACCTTCATCCCCGGCAGTTTGAAGGTGTCGCGCAGTTCGATCACGCCGGGGGTGATCAAGCCAAGGTCTTCCGCGAGAATGGGAAGGTCATTCAAGGCCGCTTCCATCGAGCGCAGGAACTTCATGCCGGGGCCGGGCACCCACTGACCGCGTACGGCGGTTGGTTCGCTGGCGGGCACTTCCCAATAGGCTTCGAAACCCCGGAAGTGATCGATGCGCACCAAATCGACCAGTTGCAGCACCGACTTAATGCGGCGAATCCACCAACTATAGCCGTCATCCTCCAGCACGTCCCAACGATAGAGCGGGTTGCCCCAGCGCTGACCGGTTTCACTGAAATAGTCCGGCGGCACGCCTGCGATCACGGTCGGGTTGCCTGCGTCGTCAAGGTAGAACAAATCAGGATTTGCCCACACATCGCTGCTGTCGTGCGCGACGAAGATCGGCAGGTCACCGATTAAGCGGATTCCCTTGTTGTTGGCGTAGGCTTTGAGTTCAAGCCACTGGCGGAAAAACAGCCATTGGATGAACTTCTGCTCGGCGATTTCAACTGCCTGCGACTCGGTCGCTTGTACCAGCGTTTCGGGATCGCGCAGTGCCTCGCCTTTTGGCCATTCGACATAGGCTATGCCGCCGTTCTTTTCTTTCAAGGCGACAAACAGCGCATAGTCGTTCAGCCAATTCGACTGATCGTCACACCACGCATCGAAAGCATCTTTTTGCACCTTGGAGGCGGTCTCTGCGAAGCGCCGGTACGCCCGCCCAAGGAGTTCTTTATGGTAGGTGATGACGGGGCCGTAATCGACGGCATAGGCGGGGAAGTTGGGCACAACGGCGACATCTTCGGCGGTCAGCCAACCTTCACTCACCAGCCGGTCAAGGCTGATCAAGTTGGGATTGCCCGCAAAAGCTGACAGCGCTTGATAGGGCGAATCGCCATAGCTAGTTGGCCCTAAGGGAAGCATCTGCCAATAGGTTTGACCGGCATCGACCAAATAATCGACAAAACGGTACGCCCAATCGCCCAGATCGCCGATACCATAGCGACCGGGCAGGGAAGTGGGATGAAGTAAGATGCCGCTGGCACGCGGGAACTGCATAGGTGGGTTCCTTCCCAATCTCTTTGAAAATCTGGCGAAAATCAAAGGCTCACAAAAGTCTAAATGTAAAGGCCTCAACAATAACACAATCCCATTCACCGGATAAGACCCGCCCGTGCCTGCCGAACGTTATGTTATCATTGACGTGTTGAACAGATGAGCAGTATCACACGGGGAATCATGGAAACCCTGACCGGAACGATTGAGCGGATTACATTTTTTAACCCCGATACCGGCTACAGTGTCATCAAGATCAAAGCCGAGCGTGCCTACCGTGACGCCGAAGCGCGCGATGGCACCATTACGGTCGTGGGGGTGATGCCCGAACTCAGCGCGGGGGAAAACGCTCAGTTTACGGGAAGCTGGATCGATGATGCGCGCTATGGGCGGCAGTTTCGCGCCGAAACGACCATTCCGCTGCCACCCTCGACCGCCGACGGGATCGTTAATTTCCTGTCGAGCGGCATTGTGCGCGGGATCGGTGTCAAGACGGCGGAGCGCATCGTGAACCATTTTGGGACGCGCACGCTCGACATTCTTGACAATGCCCCGGAACGGCTGGATGAAGTTCCCGGCATCAAGCGTGATTTGCTCGAAAAGCTCAAGATCGCGTGGCGAGAAAATCAGGCTACACGACAGACGATGATCTTCTTGCAGGGTTACGGCGTCAGCGCCAAGATGGCGACGCGCATTTTCCAGCATTTTGGCTCCATGACGATCAGCACTGTCAAGGAGAATCCGTACACGCTGGCCGATGAAGTGTTCGGGATCGGTTTTATGCGGGCAGACACGATCGCCCGCAGTATGGGCTTGGCCGTCGATTCGCGTGTGCGCATTCGGGCAGGATTGGGCTACACGCTCAGCCAGTTAACCAAAGAAGGGCATGTGTTCGCCCCGCGTGAAGTGCTGGTCGAAAAGGCGGTCGAATCGCTGGCGGTGCAAGATTCGGCGTTGATCCGTGAAGTGCTGGCGGAAGAAATCATGCGCGGGGAGCTGATCCCCGACAAAATCGATGTTCACGACGAAACCTTAGACGCGGTGTATCTGCCGCTTTACTACCATGCCGAAGTTGGCGCGGTTGAACTGCTCAACCGTGTGAATACCATTCCCTCCAAGCTGATGCTTGATATGAAACCGGCGGAATGGCCCGCTTTTCTCGTCACCTTGGCGAAAAAAGCGCAGATCAAGCTGACGGCGCAGCAGCAGGACGCCGTGCGTGCCGCGATCTACAACAAAGTTTCTGTGCTGACGGGTGGCCCCGGCACCGGGAAAACGACCACGCTGCGCATGGTGATCGAAGCGCTCGAAACGCTCGACGTGAAATATGCGCTTGCTTCGCCCACCGGTCGCGCCGCAAAACGCCTCGGCGAAGCCACGGAGCGGCCCGCCAGCACGATACACCGCCTGCTGGGGTACATCCCCGGCGAGGGGTTCGAATACGACGAAGATAAACCGCTCGAAGTCGATGTGCTGGTCATCGACGAAGCTTCGATGATCGATTTGCTGCTGTTTTACGATGTGCTGAAAGCGCTCAAACCGACTGCGCATCTCATGTTAGTCGGGGATGTCGATCAGCTTCCCAGTGTCGGCGCGGGAAATGTCCTTCGCGATGTGATCGATAGCGCAGTGGGGCATGTGACGCGGTTGGAGACGATTTTCCGGCAGGGCGATGACAGTACGATCGTCGTCAATGCCCACCGCATCAATCACGGTGAAGCGCCGTTCATGGATAACAAAAGCCGCGACTTTTTCGTATTTGTCGAAGAAGACCCCGCGCTTGCCGCCGAACTGGTGGTAGACATTGTGCGCAATCGCCTGCCGAACAAATTCGGTTTTCATTCCGTCAACGATGTGCAGGTGATCGCGCCGATGTATCGCGGCGCGGCGGGCGTTCACGCGCTCAATGAAGCGCTGCAAAGCGCGCTGAATGGCGAAAAACGCTATGCCGAAAAGCAGCTTGGCGGGCGCACCTTCCGCGTGGGCGATAAAGTGATGCAGACGCGCAACAACTACGAAAAAGAAGTCTTCAATGGCGACATTGGCCGCATCACAGGCATCGATTTTGAAGAACAAACGCTGGAAGTCATCATTGACGGACGCTATATCTTGTATGACTGGATCGAAACCGACGAGTTGATCCACGCCTACTGCATCAGCACCCATCGCAGTCAGGGATCGGAATATCCCGTGGTCGTGCTGTCGCTGCTGACCCAGCACTATATGATGCTTCAGCGCAACCTGTTGTATACGGCGATCACCCGCGCCAAGAAGATGGTCGTGCTGGTGGGCAGCCGCAAAGCCGTCTTTATGGCGGTGCAGAATAACAAGGTCGCTGAACGGTTTAGTGGATTACTGGCACGGCTCAAGGCGATTGTGGCGTAGAAAGTGAAATGGGGCGGGATTAGCGCCCCATTGGATTGCGTGTCTAGATTACTCGGTCTTGAGTGCGACGACCGTGGTCATACGCGCGGCGCGCAAACTGGGATATAGTCCGGCAAGGATGCCGACCCCGGTCGCCAGCGCCATCGCGAACAGCGTCAATTCTGGCGGAATGATCACCAGACCACCGCCCAACTGCGAGACATCGACCGGCAGGAAGTACATGCCGCTTTGCTGGGCGGGGGCGTTCGCGAGTGCCTGATTAATCAGGTTTTGCAGTCCAAAGGCGACCAGTACCCCTGCTAGCCCGCCAGAGAAGCCGACCAACCCCGCTTCAATCAGGAACACCGTCAGCACATCACGGTCGGTAGCACCGATCGCCTTCATCAAGCCAATTTCGCGTGTGCGCTCCAAAATGGCCATCGTCATCGTGTTCGCGACACCAAAGGCCGCGACCAACAGCGCAACGCCACCCACACCGCCGAGCATCAGCCGCATGGTGCCGAAGAACTGGTTCAATTGGTTGAGGTAATCGCCCATACCGCCCGCGCTGTAGCCGAGATCGCGCAGTGCTTCGGTGACATCCATCGTGGTTTCGCGGCTGGATGCGCGTACCACCACCTGTGTGAACGTGAAGGTTTCCGGGTCGAATGGCATTCCCGTCGCGTATTCGTTCAAGTCAAGGACGCGCTGAGCGGGCATGAGGATCGTGTAATCATACGATCCGCCCATTGGCAGCACCCCGGCGACCGTGACATCCTCATCGCTGCTGTCGGAGCCATCATTCTTATAAATGGTCAGCTCCAGCGGTGTATTCATCAAGTCGACGGTGACCTGCTCATACGTTTCAGATTCAGGATTGTAGAAGTTCTGGCTCATTTGCCCGCCGACCAGAATTTGATCGCCTTCGAGCGAGAGCACACCCTGTTCCGCCTGCACACCCAGATACGGCAGCAGGCGCGGATCTACACCGAGAATTTGCCCGCCCCCGTGATACGGATCGGCGATGAGTTCACCCCAGCCTTGCATCCCAACCAACGGGATCACCGCTTCAACACCGGGAATATCCCAGAACTTTTGCACATTGGCGGGCGTGAGTTCGGGAATCTCGGTATCTGGATCAGGTGGGCCGCCGGGGCCGTAGCCGTAGTTCGGATAGACTTGAATTTCGGTCAGCGATGCACTTTGACCAATGCCGGTTTCGGCAGCCGTTTGCAAGCCGATCGTCAGCGCGATCAGCAGAATCACCGCTGTGGTGCCGACGAGCACCCCGCCCGCCGTCATGATCAGGCGGGCGCGGGCGCGCATCAAGTTATGGATGGCGAGGGATGCCAGTTCGCTAAACATGGGCGTTTAGCCCCCCAACCCTAAAAATCCGAGCAGTAAACGACCGATGAGATCAGCTTCCGGTTCGGGAGTCGGCTCTGCGATACCCATATCCGGCGGCGGGGTGAATTCTGGCGGCGGCGGTGGCTGCACTGACTCGGCATTGAACGTCAGATCGACACTGCGCTCGGTGTTCAGATCATCCAGATAGAAGATCGTGAAGGTGACGGACATCGTGCCTTCCGCAGAGGGGATCACGACTACATCGACACTGGTATCATCGTCGGTACGCAGTGGATTCAATTCCTGTTCCGCGCCGTCGGGGACGTCTCCATTTTCCGCGCTGATCGTGATGCGCGTGAGATCGACCGTATCGCGGCTGTTGTTGCGAATTTGCAGCGTCAGCGGCACCCCTTCACCGATATTCACCTGCGGTGGCAGCGGATTCAACAGGGTGGGCTGTAAGCGCGGCGGCACCACGACGACGACACTCGCCTGCAAGTTTTCCTGTGCCGCCCGGTTGGTGCTGTCACGGTAGCGAATGGTGATCGGCAGGTTATAGATACCGCTCGTCACGGTACCGTTGACGATGAATTCCTGCTGCACATCCAGCGTGCCGCCCGCCGCAATATCCCCGATGAAGATCGTATTGCCGGAACCGAGCGGCGCGAACGCGTTGCCCGGAATGCCGTCGGTGGTCGTGGTGCTGCCCGTTCCACTGCCGCTTCCTGAGCCTGATCCGCTTCCCGAACCGGAACCCGACCCCGATCCACTGCCGCTGTTCGGCGGCGTGACCGATACGGTACCGAAGGTCAGCAGCGCACCATTTGCGGTCGCATCGCCGACGTTTGCCAGTGTCATCGCCAGCGTGAAGCGATCGCCGGGTTTCAACACATTTTCACCCACGTTATATGACTGAAGCAGCAGCACTGCCTGTGTTGGATTGGCGATGTTGAGGGTGATGCTGGTCGTCGTATCCTTCGATTCATTGTTGCGGAAAAACGTGAGCGTAAGCGGCTGTGCCTGTGGGCCCGCTTCTGCTTCCGCGCTGACGATCATCGGTAGTTCGCCCGTGACGGTTTCGCCGGGTTCAATATCACCGATCGGAATGCTGTCACCACGTTCACCGGGCAGCAGCAGACTGTTATCGCCTGCGACGCGCACCAGCGCCCGGTTAATGGTCACTGTCCCTGTGTTGGTGACATCGACCCGCAGAATCGTTGGGCTGCCGGGGATGACCGGATCAGGCGTCAGCGAATAGCCTGAGATCGTCACCTGTGATGCAAGTTCGACCGCGAGGATATTCACGCTCAACGTGGCGGTGCTGGTGTAGGTTTCGCCTTCAAAATCACGGTAGGCGAATGCGAGCGGAATGCTGGCAGGCCCTGCGGTCGCATCGGCGGCAGCGACCACATCCAGCGATACATCAAAGGTGCCACCGGGGTTGATGTTAGGAATTGTCACGCTCGATTGGCCGATGGCGGGTGTGAAGCTGCCTTCAGCACCCAGTGAAATCGTGATCCCTTCGGCTGGGCGGCTGCCCACATTGATCACTTCGAAGGTCAGCGTGACGGTGCCGCCCGGTTCAATCGCTTCCGGGGTCGCGCTGAAGTTGCGCACTATCAGCGACGGCTGCCCCACCGGGGGAGTCGGAATCGTGAAGGTTGCCAGCGGGAAGGGGGTTGCGGTTGGTCCATAAACGACCAGCCCGGAGGCCGCGTTCGCCGTTCCGCGCGTCGGATCGACCACCTGCACCTGATAGATGCCGGGGGTTAACCCGGATGGAAGGCTGGCAGTCAGCGTGTTGCTGTTGACGAACGTGGTTGAAAGCACGCCCGCGCCCACCAAACGCACGACGGTTGCAGTGCCAAAATTGCCGCCGAACACACTGATCGTCCCCGCTTCGGAATTTTGCACCTGTGCGGGCTCAAACCCGGCAATGGTCACCGGGCCGGAGGGGGTTGCTGTTGGGATCGGGACATCTTGCGCGGCGACCCACTGCAAGCTGGACAGCAGCCCTGAGAAGATCCCTATCATTACAAGGCTGACGAGTATTTTTGTGAGAGGGATGCGCTTATTCAGCATCGACGTTCTCTCCATTTCCTATCGAAGGTTCAGGTATCGGCGGTTCTTCCGAATTCGCCGCTTGGGCGAGTGCGCGGTCTGTCAAGCTGTCATCCTCGATCTGCCCGTCACGGATGCGAACCACCCGGTCGGAGTACTGAGCCACGCTCGGATCGTGGGTTACGACCACGATAGTTTTCCCCTGCCGTGTACACAGCGAACGCAGCAGTTCCATTACGCGCTTACCGGTCTTGCTATCAAGCGCGCCAGTAGGCTCGTCGCACATGATGATCGGCGGGTTATTGAACAACGCGCGGGCGATCGCGACGCGCTGCTGCTGACCGCCGGAAAGCTGCGACGGACGGTGATCGAGGCGGTCGCTCATATGCAGTGCACTCAACAGTTTAGCGGCGCGCTGCTCCCGTTGATCGCGTCCCAACCCGGCGAAAATGCCGGGGAGTGCGACATTTTCGAGGGCCGTTAGCGTGGGCACGAGGTAGAAGCTCTGAAACACGAAGCCGATCGTTCGCCCGCGATACTGCGCGAGGTCTTCGCTCGTCATGTCGTCCAGCACGCGCCCCGCGACCGTGATCTTGCCTTGATCGGCGCGATCCAGCCCGCCCAATAGATAAAGCAGCGTGCTTTTGCCCGATCCGCTTGGCCCCATGATGGCGACGAACTGCCCGCGCGGGATATTGAGCGAGACGTTGTTCAGCACGCGCAAATACTGCCCGCCCGTAAGAAATCCCTTGTGGACGTTTTCGGCATGCATGATCTGGGCCGACGGATCATGCCCGTTGGCGCTATACGGCGTGATTGCCATTGACACAGCCTCCGTCAGGGATTTACAGGCGTGGCAGCGGCGTCTTGTGGAGCGTC
>JAXLWG010000054.1:0-27203 GCA_046328615.1 Anaerolineae bacterium
GGATATTCCCTTCATCCCGCTCATGATCGTCACGATTGGGTTAGGGCTTGCCTACGCCGCCAATCTGTTCACCCGGCTGGAGCCGAACTGGTTCATCGGGATTCGCTTCCCGTGGACGGTCAACAATCGCGCCGTGTGGAAGCGTACCCATCGGGTCGGCGGGCGGATCATGCTCGTCGGCGGTCTGCTGACGGCGGCGGCGGGACTCCTGCTTCCTCAGGAAACCGCCGGAGTCGTCGCCCTGATCGCACTGGGCGGCGGCACTTTGTATCTCGTCGTATGGTCGTTCAGCCTGTCACGACGTTTCTCAGCAAACTCACGTTGAAAGGAAAGTAAGCCCATGAAAAGCACAACTACCAGCCGTTTCGCGCTGGCCTTGATGGCGATCGCCCTGCTCTTGGGGATCAGCCTCTCCACAACCGCCGTACAGGCGCAGGACATGACCGACGAGCAGGCGCTCGAACGGGCACGCGCCGACCTGATCCAGCTTCTCAGCGGCGATGTGGAACCGCTGTATGCCCAACTCAACGCCCAAATGCAGGCGGCGCTCACGGCTGAAGCCCTCGCACAAGGCATGTCTACGCTCTCGCAGCAGGTTGGCGCGTACCAGTCTGAGCTGGTCTCCAATGTGCAGACCGTGCAGGGCTATAAATCGGTGACGCTCACCTTGCAGTTTGAAGGCGCGGTGCTCGATTTCAACATCTCGTACGATTCAGACGGCTTGATCGCGGGCTTGTTCATGCGCCCCAGCGATTACCTGCCGCCGGGTGCCGATGTGACGGCGGAATATGTCGATCCGTCCGCTTTCACCGAAACAGACGTGACCGTTCACAGTGAAGATGGTTTCGACATCGCCTGTACACTGGCGATGCCCACCAACACCGATCAGCCCGTCCCCGCGCTTACCATTATGAGCGGTTCCGGCCCGCAGGATCGCGAGGGCACACTTGGCCCGAACAAGTTCTATCGCGATTTTGCGCAGGGAATCGCCAGTTTGGGCGTCGCCGTGCTCCGCTGCGATGATCGCACCTTCACCTATGGGCAAGACTCGATACCGGAGGGCGAAAACGCGACGGTAGAACACGAATTCCTGCGCGATGCTCGCGCGGCGGTCGCGCTGCTCCAGCAGACGGACGGCATCAACCCCGACAAGGTCTTCGTCCTCGGTCACAGCGAAGGCGCTTATCTCGTCCCGCGCTTGCTCGACTCCGATCCGTCGATCGCGGGCGGCATCATGGCCGCCGGGACGATCACCGAATCGCTGACTGCCGCCGCTGTGCGCCAGATCACCTATCTGATCAACCTCGACGGCACGGTGACCGAAGCGGAGCAGCAGGTGCTCGATGAAGCCGTGGCGATGGATCAAGCCGTACAAGCGCTGACGCCGGAAAGCGATCCGACCTCGATGATTGGCCCGTTCCCGGTGGCGTATCTGCTCGATCTCGCTTCGTATGACGCGCTGGCGGTTGCTCAGGCTATCCCGCAGCCGCTGCTCATCATTCGCGGTGAGCGTGATTATCAGGTCGATCAAGCCGGGTTCGATGCGTGGCAGACTGCCTTGGCCGATCGCCCGGACACGACCTTTACCCAGTACCCGGGCCTGAATCACCTGTTTATGGTTGGCGAAGGCGCGCCCAACGGGGATGAATACGCGCTCCCCAACCACGTCGATGCACAGGTAATCGCTGACATCGCCGCGTGGGTGCTTGCGCACTAAACCCTCTGTGATCTCAGCGTAATAACGTCTATGGGGCGTTCAACTGAACGCCCCTGTTTCCCTCGTTCTTAGCCGTGAAACGCGGGCAGCACGTCCTTCGCCAGTGTTTCCAGCCGATCCAAATCATCCAACGCCAGCCATTGCAGCATGATCCGCTCGCAGCCTACCCGCTCAAACGCGCGGATCTGCTCGATCACCTGTGATGCGGTGCCCACCACGATCCCGCGCGCCTGCATCCCCGCCGCGTCAATGGGTGCTGCCTTCAGTTCCGCTTCATCGTAGAAGAAATTCACCTGTGTCATCAGCGACCGCTTGATCGCCTTCGGATCGCGGGCGACGGCTTCGCACAGCTTGTTGAGCAGTTCGTTTCGCTCTTTGTATGTCTGCGGCGGGATAAACACCCCGTTCCACTCATCGGCGAAACGGGCCGCCAGCGGCAGCGTCCGCGTTGGGCCGTTGCCGCCCACCAGAATCGGCGTTTTGCGCTGCGGGCGCGGCAGCAAAATCGCGTCATCCAGCGAGAAATAACGTCCGCTGTATTTCACGGGATCATCACTGCGCAGCAGCCGGATCGTCACTTCCAACCCTTCTTCGAACATGGCATGGCGCGTGCGCTTGTCATAAAACGGCACGCCGAAATTGCGATGTTCGCGATCCTGCCAGCCTGCCCCCAAACCCAGCACCAGCCGACCGCCACTCAAATCGTCGATCGAGGCGGCTGCGCGTGCCAGCATCGCCGGGTGGCGGAAAGTGATCGGCGACACCATCGATCCGAACTCGATGCGGCGGGTCGCCGTGGCTGCGTAGGTCAGCGATGTCCAGCATTCCAGCGAGTCAAGATACGGCCCTTCGGCGTTCGTGAAGTGATCCGAACGGAAGACGAACGCGAAGCCTAAGCGTTCCGCTAACTCCAAAATTTTGCGCCAACGTTCCCAATTAAGTCCGTTTTGGCCTTCAAGCATCAACCCAATTTGCATGATACAACCCTTCATCCTTGACGCTGTACCGTCTGGACGGTATAGTTGGTCATGAACAAACAAATCTCACATCGCCGCAGTATACCGATCCGGGCGCGGCAGAACAGGGAGTCCTGATGAGCATTCCCCAAGAACCCATTGTAGTAGTCATCGGCGCGGGCGGCGGACTGGGCAGTGCGATCGCGCACGCATGGGCAGCTCACGGCGCGCGGCTGATTCTGTCGGGGCGCAGCCGGGGCGCCTTGGAGGCGACCGCGCACACGCTGCCTCATTCCTCGGCTTCACCGCTGATCGTACCTGCCGATGTGACCGATCCCGCCTCCGTGGAGTCGCTTTGCGCTGCCGTTCTTGAGGCCCATGGACGGGTGGACGTGCTGATCAACGCGGTGGGGGCTGATGTGCGCAAACCGCTGCTTGATCACGATCCCGCAGACCTTCACCGCCTCATCGATGTGAACCTCTATGGCGCGATCCATGTGACACGCGCGTTTCTCCCGTCGATGCTCGAACAGGGCAGCGGCGTGATCGTCCATCTCGGCGGTTTTGCCGATGGGCGCTTGGCGTTTCCTTATTACAGTGTCGATGCGGCTTCACGGGCGGCGGTGCGGACGTTTTTGGAAGCGGTACAGCGCGAGATCGAGGGCAGCGGCGTCACGCTGAGCTATTTTTCGCCCGCTCCCGCCGATACCGACGCCGAACGCCCTTATCATCCCATCTGGCGGGAAATGGGTACGCCCATCGTTTCCCCGGATGTGGTCGCGGCGGCGCTCGTCAAGTCTGTGCTGCGCGGTCAGCGGGTGCAGATCGCGGTGCGGCTGCCCGTGTTTTTGCGGCCATCAACGCCATCGCTCCCCGTCTCGCAGATGCGCTCTCTGATGCGCCGCTACAGCGCCATTCTCAAGCGGCATTTTGGCAGCCCCTCGTAGGCGTTATCGCTGACGCTGTGCTATTGCCCACCGGATCTCCAGCCCCCACTTGAGCGGACGGGAGGCCAGCCATAACAGCAGCGCCCGCCCTTTCCCGTGGTAGCGCCGGGTATAGGTGATCATGTCCTGAAAGTAGATTCGCATCGCCAGTGGCGACCGGGTGGCGCTTTTTTCCCGGTGAATGATCGACATTTCCGACAGGAAGCGGAATTTGCGCCCGCCCGCCTGTTGTGCAAGGTCTTCTTCGGGGAAGTAGAGCAGCAGTTCCTCGTTCAGGTGCAGTTCATCGCGCCGCATCAGCGTGCATGAGCCGGGGACGGCCTCCACGTCGAAATCGGTTTCGCGCGTCCAGCCTTCATGTTCATACCAGTGCTGCTGCTGCGCTTTTCGGCAGGCGCCGCGAAAAATCCACTGGAGCGGGGTTTGCGTGAGCAGCAGATAGCGGAAGGTGGGAATGCGTGAGCACGTCCGCTGAATTTCCCCATTTGGATAGCGGAGCTGCATCGTCACCCCTGCATACGCCGGGTGCTGATCCATATACCGCACCATCAAGCCCAGCGCTCCCGGCGGTGGGATCGTATCCGGGTTGAGGAGCAGCGCGTATTCCCCGTGCGCGGCGGCCACCCCTAAATTGTTCCCCCCGCAGAACCACGTGTTATGGCCCGGTTCCAGCAGCACTACGCGGGGAAATTCCTGCTTCACCATCGCCGCGCTGCCATCCCTCGATGCATTGTCCACCACGATGATCTCAGGCATGGGGCGGCAGTCGTGCAGCGCCGTCAGGCAGGCACGCAGATCTTCGCGGGTGTTGTAATTGACGATGATGACGGACAGTTTAATGAGTGCCATGTCACCGCTTGGTTGCGTCTGTTAGGCCGTTGGCTGACCGGGCTTGCGGGCGATGATGAGCGTTGAGAAATTGAACGCCCATGGAAGCACCTTCTGCATCACCTTGCCCAGATTTTCGGCAAGGGCGCTGGTGCGGTAGTACCCCTGTGCTCGGAACGGGCCGCCCAATCCCCACAGCGTGTAGCTGTGGCTCGTCGGCACTGCTTTGATCAGAGTGAAGCCGACTGCCGTCACTTCTTCGATCAACCGTGCGCGGGTATAAGTGCTCTCGTAAAATTCATCGTCGTTGAGCGTGCTCACCCCGGCTGTTTTGCGCCGCCATGCCAACAGCCGGTTGACGATGTTCGGGTACGGGATCGTCAGCACCAGTACGCCGCCCGGCTGTAATATCCGGTAGGCTTCACTCAACGGCACATGCATTCCGGTTTCGAAGTGCTCCAGCACGCCAAACGACAGGTACGCCCCCATCGAATCGCTTTTCACCGGCAGCTTATGCACATCCCCGGCGAACAATTGCAACGTTGGGTCGTATTCGCGCGAGGTTTCCAGCGCATTGACGGCGTAATCTAACCCCAGTACGTTGAAGCCCATCTTGCGCAGCGTGATCACGACCGCGCTCAAGCCGCTGCCCGCTTCCAACAGCGGGACGTTCTTGGGCAAATACGGCACATACAGGTCAATGGTTTCGCGTGAGCGTGGGTAGTCAACCGCTTCCAGTTCCACCGGGACAGACGCTTTATCCCAGATGTCTTCCCATGCGCGGCGGGTGCTGTCGTATCGGTTAGGTGAAGTCATGGCTATTTAGGCACTTTGGATGGTGAATAAAACGGGGTAGATCGCGGTACTGCCGATCTACCCCATTAATCCTACATGTCGAACGTGCTTGTGAACACGCCGACTTTAAGCCTTTAGTTCCCTTGGCACAAGATCGTTTCGCATGGGATACCGTCGAGGTCTCCGTCAAGGCTGGTATTGCCCGCCTGCAAACACGCCTGCGCGTTGATGCACGACCCACCTACTGCTTGAATCTGCGAGCAGGTATACGTCACATTCGGGCACAGCGACGGATCAACCGTGCCGGGGGTGCCACCTGCCAGCGGAGTCGTCACCGCGCCGGGGGTGAAGATCGGCACCGGGTTGGTATTCGGCACCGGGGCCACCACTAGATTGCCGTTCGCGTCGATGCCGAGATTCGCCGCCGAACTGGTCGTGGCGGTCGTCACATCGGTGAGCAGAATGGCAATTTCGCCTTCCACCGGGGCCGGACGATCAACCAGATCGCTCAGGATGACCAGATAGCGTCCGGTCGCCGGGATCAGGATGGGTGCGAGCGTGACCAAGGTCTTTTCTGCCGACGCTGATCCCACTGAAATGAAGTTCGTCGGGTTGTCGAACGGGCTGACGGAGACGCGCGGCTGCGGGTTTCCGGTGAATGCCAGCACTTCGATCTTGTACGAAGCACCTGCCGCCCCATCGAAGCAGAAGCCATCGATCAGGTTATCGCGGTTGAACCGCACACTCGCCACCCGATTGATCAGCAAACGCGGCACCACTTCGCTGCGGTTGTTGAACGTGAACAGGCAGGCCGTGTTCGGGTCAAACACCAAATCCGGCGGGATCAGCGCGTTCAAACGGCTGCGCAGGCTGGCGAACAAGCTGTCAACCTGATTGATGGTATCGAGCGCCTGCTGCACGGTATCGGCGGGCGAGAGGCGGCCTTCGCAGGTGTCGATCAGCAGATCGATCGCGTGGCGAAGCTGGCCCATCGCCGCATTGAAGTCGGTTTGCAGCGGGTCAAGGGTGCCGTAGAACGCCGCCAGCACCGGGTTGGGGATGTTGTAGTCGGTTGGCTGGAATGGATAATCGCCGCACTGCAACCCATTGCCGAGCGCGACTTGTGTCCAGCGGGCGCGGATCGCTTCCAGCGAGGCAGTCGCAATTTCGATGCGCGAGAGCAGCAGCCGCAGGGTATCGGTGTAGCTGTCGAAGGTGCGGTCGCTGAACGGCAGCGAGTCGGCCACGATGCCGCCGATCGGCAGGTTTTGAATACCGCCGGGGGTCAGGAATTGGAGGTACTGACCGGCCACCCAGCCAAGCGTGCCTTCAAAGTTGACCTGAAGCCAAGTGCCTTCCGGGTTGCGCCCCAACAGCGAGAATACGCTGTAACGCGGCGCGTTCGCCAGCACGGGATAGCCAAGGCCGGGGCCGCCGCGCACGCGCAGGCCGCTCATCTCCAACCGGGCTTGATTCGCGCTCACGACCGTGCTGATCCCGGCGCGCGGATTTTCAAAACCGCCGTAGGGGATCGTACGCGGATCGGCGACCGGCAGCGCATTCAAATCGCCATCGATCACGCTGACGACCGGGAAACCCACCCATGCGTCATTGCCTTCAAAGTTGAAGCGCAGCCACTCGCCATCGCCGCTGATCGCTTCGGCGTAGCCATCAAAACCGGCGTTGATGATCCCCGCCAGCGGAGCGCCGATCGCTGGGATGATGCGCACATTCACGCCGTCACGGTTGGCGACGAAATGCACACGGGCGCCGCTCAGTGGGATCGCCTGCCCAGCGTTGGCCGAACGCGGCAGCGGCGTGCGCGACGGTAGCGGTGGGATGAACGTCGGTGACGGAACCGCCGTATTCGTCGGCGGCGCGAACGTTGGGAACGGAGTCACCGTCGCCGTGATCGTCGCGGTTGGGGTATACGTCCCCGTGATCGTCGGCGTCATCGTCATCGTGGGCGTGCGTGTGACCGTCGGCGTAAGGGTTGGTGCCCCCACCGCCGTTACAAACACGGTGACCAACTGCTGCGCCGACAGCGGCGGTGTGCCGTTGTCGGTCACTACAACCGTGAATTGGTAAATGCCGACGGGCGCACCGCCGACGGGCTGAGCCACATCCATCGAGACCGTTCCCGCTCCGACGACCGAGGTGGGCGCAAAACTGATCGTCCACCCGGCTGGAACACCGGAAAGCGAGAAGGTCAGCGTTTGCGTCGCCTCAAAGTCGGACGCGGTGACCGGGTAACTTGCCCCCGCCGATCCGGTATCCTGAAAAATGGGCGGAATCGAATTCAGCGTGGGCGGGGTGTTCGTCACCTGTCCCAACGGTTCTGCTGAGGTTCCCCCGCGCAGGGCAAACATTGTGAAAACTATGAGCAGTGCCGCCGACAGCAGCCATCCCGGTTTGCGCATCACGTCCAGCTCCCATCGAGAGAAGGAGACAATTTCGATAATGACCTGTGTTCCATTGTAGTACGGTTCGACGGCGCGCATATATGCACCGTGACGTTTGTCTCAGTATAGCGTGCATGCGGCGAAATGAAAAAATGGGGCGAATCTGACTCAATCTTCACTAAACGGATTACCCAATCACCCGCGCAATTAGGAAGGCGATCCCGGCTGCAAGCCCGCCCACGATCATCGTTTGGAACGCGCCGCGAATCGGATTCAGCCCGGTCAGCCGCCCTTTGATGTAGCCAAATACGAACAATGCGATCAAGGTGGCAATGACCGAGACGACGAGCGCGGTTTGCACATTCGGGATCAGTATATATGGGCTGAGAGGAATCAAGCCGCCGCCGATATACGACAGCGCGATCGTCAATGCGCTCGTGCGCGCCCGCTTGGGATCAGGTGTTTCCAGTCCCAACTCAAATTTCATCATAAAATCGATCCAGCGTTCCCGATCACTGCGGATGGCAGCGACCACAGGGCGAATCTGTTCGTCGGTGAGTCCATAGCCACGAAATACCTCTGCGACTTCGGCTTCTTCGGCGGCGGGCATGGTATCAACTTCCTGCTGTTCACGCGCTCGTTCCGCCTCAAAATGTTCGGCATCCGTCCGCGCCGCGAGATAGCCACCTAGTCCCATCGCGATCGATCCGGCGGCGATCTCTGCCAATCCTGCCGTAATTACGATCGTGGTCGCATCGACTGCACCTGATAGACCTGCTGCCAATGCAAACGGCACCGTTAGCCCGTCGGACATGCCGATCACAATATCGCGCACCGTCTCGCTGGAAGTGAAATGCTGTTCCCGGTGAATCAAGTGTGATGCCATACTCGCTCCTTTATGAGTGGCACAACTGCGCAAAATCGAGCATGATCCGCCCGTGCAGGGTCGCACGCACCCCATCAGGGATCGCATCGAGCGGTTGAAGCGTGACGAAGCAGAATTCCGCCCCCAACCGATCCGCCAGCGCGCAGCCCCGCTCAATTTGATCGTGCAGCGCCGCCTCATCCATCCAGCGATCTTTGCATTCACATACGATCAACCGCCGCGAGTCTGCGCCCATCACGCAGACCAGATCGACTTCGCCCCGGATGCCCGCCTTCTCGATCAGCACACTCGCCGCCCATGCGAAATCCGGCGCTTCGGATTGCCAGTACAGCAGCGCCAGCAGCACACTCAACGCGCCCTGCGCCAACCCCATCGCGTAGATTTGGTTGAGTTTGAAAGCGAAACGGGCATCCAGTGGAAGCTGAAACGGCGACAGACACGACTCGCACGCGATTCGCTCGCTGGCGCGGTGCGGACGGATGAAATTGGACGCGCCGCAGGTCGGGCAGTCGTGCGCGTAACCCCGGATCAAGATGCCGGAGCCAACCAATCGATGCAGATGGCGCAGCACCCCTGATCGCGCGCCGTTTTTCCCGCCGATCCGCATTTTCGCCAGCAGATGATTCAAGCTGAGGGGTGCGCCCGTCCGCACCTGCGCGTCGGTGAACAACGCGATCAGGTGCGGGTCGCGCAGAAAACCCATCCGATCCAACCCGCCCGCCCGTTCGATCATCAGGCGGTAGTAGCGGGCTTTGCCATCATCCACAGCCGCCGATGCGCCGCGTTCGGTGAGCGCGGACAGCAAGGGCGGCGGGAGAATCGGAGGTTCGGCGGTCATGGGAAACTCAGTCGCCGGAAGCGGGGTTTTTCGGAACAGCACAGAACGCATTGACCGCCCCGCAGACACGATCCAGCGCTTGCAGGAGCATCGCCCGTGTGCAGCCGAAATTCAAGCGGACGAACTGCGCATACGCCGCGCCGCCAAAGGTCGATCCATCATTCAAGCCGACCTTGGCTTCTTCGGCGCAGAACTTCGCCGCGCCGCCGGGCAGGTTGTACGCGCTCAAGTCGATCCACGCGAGGTAAGTTCCCTCGACCGGGGCGAGCGCCGCATCAGGCAGGTGTTCGCGCAAATAGGCGATCATCGCTTCACGGTTGGCGCGCAGATAATCAAGCACTTGTGACAGCCATTCCTCGCCATCGCGGAACGCGGCTTCCGCCGCCGTCAATCCGAGCGCGTTGACGAACATCCCACTGCTGTAGAAGGCGTGATGGAGTTTCGTGCGCAGTTTTTCGTCTGGGATGACCGCATAACTGCATGCCAGTCCGGCGATGTTGAACGTCTTGCTCGGCGCTTGCAGTGTGATCAAGCGCGAATGCAGTTCGGGGAACTGCGGCAGCAGCGCGCTCAGCGTGATGTGTTCGACCCGATCGAGCAGTAAATCGCAGTGGATTTCGTCGCTCACCAGCAGCAGATCGTGCTTGATGACGAACGCCGCCAGCTTTTCGAGTTCTTCACGAGTGAACACGCGCCCCACCGGGTTATGCGGGTTGCACAGGATGAAAATCTTCGTTTCCGGCGTGATGGCGGCTTCCATCGCCTCGAAGTCCATTTCGATGTGCAGTTTTCCGTCTTTGCGCGTCTGCTTCAACGGCGCGCGCTGCGACAGCCGCCCGCTGTTGGTCGGCGCGCTCAAGAACGGGGGATACACTGGCGTTTGCACCAGCACGCCGTCGCCTTCTTTCGCAAACGTGCGGCAGATCACGTTGAGCGCAAGCACCATGCCGGGCATAAACACGATCTGATCCGGCGTGATCGACGCATGGTAGCGGTTGGCAAACCGATCCACGATCAGTTGGCGCAGCGCGGGCTGATCACCCGGATACCCAAAAATGCCATGATCGACGCGTTGATGCAGCGCCTGTACCACCGGCTCCGGCGAGCGGAAATCCATGTCGGCCACCCACAGGGGCAGCACATCTTCGGCGTAGTAGTTCCATTTGGCGCTGTGGGTAGAACGCCGCTCAATCGGCGTGTCGAAATCGTAGATCATGGTGCGGCTGTCCAAATCCTCTAACGAAATGAAGTGAACCAGAAGGGTAACGCAAAACGAAGCGTCGGAAAATCCCCGACAAATGGACTCACCCGTCCGAATGGTGACGATCATCAGGAGATGTCATGTGAATTAGAGCGTATAGTAGTAGTAAAAACCATTTGCGGAAGGTTTTGCAAATATGATGAACGCGCTGTCGCCGAAAATCTTTGTCTCTTACCGCCGCACGGATACACAGTATATGACGGATCGACTCGTTGATCATTTGGGATCGGCATTTCGAGCGTCAAATGTCTTTCAGGATGTGGGGCATGTCCCGTTTGGCGAGGATTTCCGCACTTACATCGCTGAGCAAATTCGCCAATGCGATATTGTGTTGGTGATGATCGGCGAGCAATGGGTAGAAGAAATACGCAGCCGTGCCGGTCGCGTCGATGACTTTGTACGATTGGAAGTTGAACAGGCGATCGAGCAGAAGAAGCTCATTATTCCCATACTTGTTGACCGCGCGGTAATGCCCGAACCCAGCGATTTGCCAGCGTCGATCGCAGATATTGTCTTTCGCAACGCGGCCCCACTGCGCGCTAACCCTGATTTTGATAACGATTTACAGCATCTCATTGAGCAAATCAACGCATGGTGTCTCAAGAATGGACTGAAACTGCCTTCCGTAACTCATATTTCTCCGTCCTCGCCAGGGTTACAGAATCAACCCCCCATTCGAACTGGGAGATATTGGATTGATACTCTAATTTCTCCTCTGAATTGGAAGGAGTGGTTGATGATTTGTGTTCTCATTATGATCGTGATAGGGATGCTTACCGAGTTTCTGCCCAACTATAATTATGTCCATGATAGAACTTTCTTCTATCTCTTGACGAGCACTATTATTTGGCCGGGTCTCCTGTACGGCGTGCTGCCCTACAATCTAATTTTGTTGACGATTCGTTGGATCGGTAAATATAACCGCGATCACAAAAGAAAGGGCCAGGAAGCCAGCAGATCGTCCTGACCTCTTATCCTTATTAGATATTGACCCGCTTATACGCCGATGCCGCGTCGATGAGTTCCTTAGCGCTCTGGTAGCCGCTCTCATTCATGGTGCCGAGCATCGCCGCCAGTTCTTCGATCCGCTGAAAATCCTGCGTCAGCGGGATGATCTGCGTGCGCGTGCGGCCTTCCTCGATCTGCTTCATCACCCGGTAATGCCGATCCGCATAGCCCGCCAACTGCGCGAGGTGCGTCACCACCATCACCTGATGATCGCGCGTCAAGCCCCACAGCTTTTCACCGACCACCGTCCCCACGCGACCGCCAATGCCTTGATCGATTTCGTCGAAGATCAGCGTTGGCGTGTGATCGGCTGCCGAAAGCACGCGTTTCAGCGCCAGCATGATGCGCGCTGCTTCACCACCGGAGGCGACTTTCGCCAGCGGGCGCAGCGGTTCGCCGGGGTTGGCGCTCATCATGAACTCGACATGATCAATGCCTGTGGCATCGAAGCGCAGACGGCGATCGCCCACATACACCCCGGTTGGATCGGGGGTTTGGGCAAGATTGACTTCGAACTTCGCCTTGCCCATGCGCAGATCGGCGAGTTCCTGCACGATCCCTTCGCCCAGTTGGGCGGCGGCATCGGCACGGGCGCGGCTTAGGTCGGCGGCGCGCTCTCCGATCTCGTGCAGCAGTTTATCTTCATCGGCGCGCAGATCAGCGAGGTGTTCTTCGCTGTTTTCGATCGATTCCAATTCAGTCCGGGCTTTGTCGGCATATGCCAGCACAGCTTCAATCGTCGCCCCATAGCGCCGCTTCAGCGCGTTGATGATTTCCAGTCGTTCTTCGACCGCGTCAAGGCGTGTTGGGTTGAACTCCACCGCGTCGGCATAGCGGCGCAGCGATTTCGCCAGTTCATCGACCTGCGCGGCGGCTTCCTCCGCGAGATCGTGGTCGTCTTTCAGCGCCGAATCGACCCCCGCCAGCTTACCGAGCAGCGCGGACACTTCCATCAATTGATCGACCGCGCCGATCGCGCCTTGCCCGCGCTCATCCCCGTACAGCAGCGCCAGCGATTCGTTCGTCAAGCGTGCAAGCTGTTCGCTGTTGGCGAGCCGGTTGCGTTCGTTCTTCAGGTCTTCATCTTCGCCGGGGATCAGCGCGGCTTCGTCGATGTCTTCCACATCGCCGCGCAGCCGGTCGGCACGCCGTTTGAGCGCGGCTTCGTCTTCGAGCAGATGCGCGATTTCCCGGCGGATGGCCTGAAGGTTTGCGACTTCTTCGGCCAGTTCGGCGCGTTCGTGCAGCACATCGGCATAGCGATCGAGCAGTTCAATGTGCGACGACGGTTTGAGCAGCGACAGGTGCGCGCTTTGCCCGTGTACATCCACCAGCAAATCGCCAATTTCGCTCAGCACTTCCAAATTGATCGCGCTGCCGTTCAAGCGCGCGGTCGATCGTCCATTCGTGCGCAGTTCGCGGCTGATCGTCAGCGTGTCGATCGGTTCGCCATCCAAGAACTGTTCGCGCTCTAAAATCGGGCGAATGGCGGCGATGGCCTGTTCGCTGAGGAGGAACGTCCCTTCGATGTTGGCTTTCTCAGCCCCCGCACGCACAAACGCGGTATCCGCTTTGCCGCCCAGCAGCATCTCCACGGCGTCGATGATGATCGACTTGCCCGCGCCTGTTTCGCCCGTGATCACGTTCAAGCCGCCTGCAAACGTCAAATCCAGTTGATCAATAATGGCGAAATTGCGTATCCGCAGTTCTTCGATCATCGGTATTGCACCCTTAGCCCATTCGGCTTAATTCGGGACTCTCTGCTTCTCAACCAACCATTTCGCGCTTATACACCGCGAAACTCGTTTTCTTTCGTCAGGGCGTTCGGTTGAACGCTCCGGCATAAAAGCCTTAGCGGATGACGCCGCCTACATCTTCATCCGGTAGCGGCCAAAAATGGCGGCGGTGGCGATTCCGACGAAGATCAACACGCCGATGCTGCCATAGCCAAATGCGCTGCTGATCACCTGAAGCGTAGTGCCAAGGCCCAATTCTTGCACCATCGCCCCGAACCCCGGCCCCATGTTGATGATGTACGACGCAAAGGTACCGACGAATCCACCCGCAACCGCCGCGATCGCCGTCACGATGTGCGAACTGCGCGATCGCCGCCGTTTGGTGGCGCGCAGTGACACTTCGCTGATGGCGCCGCCTGCGGGCAGCCCCGCGATCAACCCCAACCAGATGCCGAAGGGCAGCGCCGAAACGATCCCCGCCGCAATCGCCATCAGCACGAAACAGATGGCCCCGGCGATGATGTCATCGGCAGGATTGGCTTTGAAAAAGACGGCCTGCTGGCCGCGTACACATTCCCGGCATCGATAGCCGACCGGTGTTCGTATCGCGCACTGCACGCACATATAGCGGTCACAGCTAATGCATCGGAGTTCGGTTTCACGATCAGGATGCACCGTACAATAATGAAGGTCTTCGGTCATGCTCTCCTGCATAGCGTCCTTAGCTTTCCGACTTTGGCGGATCGACCCGTGGTTCCAGCCGATCCAGCAGCGAACGATAGAAATAATTGCGGTCACGCAGGCGCACAAACTGCGCCGTATAATCACTAGCCCGCACGCGGATTTCATCCCCGTGATGTAAATCGCACAGTTTCGCGCCGTCCACCGCGAGGATCGGCTCTACTCCGCTGTCCGCATCGACCAGCGCCCGCACTTCGGCTCCATCGGGCAGCACGATCGGGCGGTCAAGGCTTAGGTGGGGCGCAACCGGCACCACCAGAATATTCCGCAGTTCCGGCGGCAGAATTGGCCCGCCGCACGCCAGCGCATACGCTGTCGATCCGGTCGCTGTCGCGATGATCAGCGCATCCGAATGGTAAGTCGTCGTCCAATGTTCATCAATATAGATCGGAACGCGGATCATGCGCGTCACGTTGCCCCGGCTGATGACAATATCATTCAGGGCTTCGGAACGGGTATGGATTTCGCCTCCATCCGCGTGGCGCGCTTCCACATGCACCATCATCCGCCGTTCAATCCAGTAACTGCCCTTCAACAGCGCTTCACAGGCTGTGTCCCACTGATCCGGCGCATCCACTTCCGTTAAAAAGCCGAGATGCCCCATATTGACGCCCAGTACCGGCACCCCGAAGATCGCGGCGGCACGGGCGGCGCGCAGCATCGCCCCATCGCCGCCAATGGCGACGACCAGCGAGGTTTTCGACAGCCGTTCGGATAAATCTGCATCCACCCACTGCTGTTCGCTCCACACCTCTACCCCACGCCGCTGAAACGAGTCCCGAATCCGATTTGCGACGGGCGCAGTATTCGGTCGGTTAGGGTGGCCCAACACACCAACGGTACGAATATTCATGCGGAAGACCGGTTTCCTCACCGCTAGCCGGTGTAAGAATGACAGCGCTAACTATACCGCCATCCCCGCCGTTCTTCCAGTTGTACCCATGCTTGATCATAGCACAAATGGTCTGCAATTGAGGTAGGAAACCCGTTTGATCTGTCAAGAAGTGAAGCAGAGCGCTTAAAGGCGGTTTAATGATTGTGCCAATGCCTCTTAACCTGTCATCACGGTTTCGTTAATGGCTTACGCTTACCATCAGGGGCGTAAATAGCACGATCCAGTGCTAGACGTTCACGTAAGTCCAACGTCTCACCATATAGGAGAAATGCACACATGAAGCGTATGTTCTGGATTCTCGCGCTGTTGGCGCTTGCCCTGCCGATTGCGGTGATGGCGCAGGAAGCCACCCCCGAAGCCACTCCCGAAGTCGAAGCGATTGAACTTCCCGCCGTTGATCCTCTGAGCCTTTCGGGCGACATCATCGCCGCGGGCAGCTCGACGGTGTACCCGGTGGCCGAAGCAATGGCCGTCCGCTTTACGGATGAAGGCTTCACCGGCAACATTACGGTTGACAGCATCGGTTCCGGCGCGGGTTTCGAGCGCTTCTGCTCTGCGGGTGAAACCGACATCAGCAATGCCAGCCGTGCGATCAAGCAGTCGGAAATCGATAACTGCGCCGCCCTCACCCCGGCCCGCACGCCTATCCAGTTCCGCATCGGCACCGACGCGATCGCCGTTGTCGTCAGCGCGGAAAATGACTTCCTGACCGACCTCAGCCTCGCGCAGCTCGCACAGATCTTCAGCGGTGCCGTCACCACGTGGGATCAGGTTGACCCCAGCTACCCGGCCCAGCCGATCCAGCTCTTCAGCCCCGGCAGCGACAGCGGCACCTTCACCTACTTCGCCGAATCCGTCCTCGTTCCGGAAGCCGGTGGTAACCTCGGCGATGCCGACACCGCCGAAGCCGCGCTGCTGAACGCCCCCGGCATCCAGCTCAGCGAAGATGACAACGTGCTCGTTCAGGGCGTTGAAGGCAGCCCCTACGCGATTGGCTACTTCGGTTTCGCCTACTACAAGGCGCAGGAAGATCGCCTGAACGCCGTGTCCATCAACGGCATCGTCCCCAGTGAAACGACCGCCGAAGACAACACTTACCCGCTCAGCCGCCCGCTGTTCATCTACAGCGATGCCGGTATCATGGCTGAAAAGCCGCAGGTTGCCGCTTTCATCAACTACTTCCTGACCAACGCCAACGAAGTGGTCAGCGAAGTCGGCTACTTCCCGGCCTCGGTGGAAGCGCTCAACGAAGCCAAGCAGGCTTGGCTCGATGCAGTAGGCCAGTAAGGTCTTAAACATGGGGCAGAGAGTTCCTCTCTGTCCCATGCTCACCTGTTAAGTGCCTGTTAAGGGCTAGTTAACCTTCCCCACGAGACGCTGAACTTCGCGTATCATACTGTTCCGTCGAGCAGGAAGTTGACGAGGAAGCTATGGCATTACCCCCGGTCTACTCTTCAGAGGTGGACATTTCCACAATGGATATTCTTGGTGCATCGTCTACCCTAAGTAGAGTTCGCGCTGCCCGTGACACCCGTACGACGATTTTTAAGCGTCCCCGCCCTGCTGAAACCATCATCTACATTTTCCTAGTTTTCTGCGGATTGCTCTCGATCCTCACCACGATCGGTATCGTGTGGGTGCTGTTGAGTCAGGCGCTTCTGTTCTTTAACTCTGGCGTCGTTGACTTGGCCGAGTTTTTCACCGCTGCCCGCTGGCAGCCGCAGGCGGATGAATTTGGCATTCTCTCGCTCGTCAGCGCCACTTTGATGACGAGTTTCTTTGCCATGCTGGTCGCTGTGCCGTTGGGCTTGGGTGCAGCAGTTTATCTCAGCGAATATGCCAGCGAAAAGCTGCGCGCTACGCTGAAACCGATTTTGGAAATTCTCGCCGGTATCCCTACCGTCGTGTACGGATACTTCGCGTTAACCTTCATGACCCCCGTCCTGCGTGCCCTACTGGGGCAGGATACGGTCAGCATTTACAACGTCGCGTCGGCGGGGTTAGTCATGGGCATCATGATCCTGCCAACCATCGCCTCCATGAGCGAAGATGCATTGAGCGCGGTGCCGCGTCATTTGCGCGAAGCCAGTTACGGCCTTGGCGCGACCAAGTTTGAAACCATCACCAAAGTCGTCATCCCGGCGGCATTGTCCGGCGTGATCGCCGCCTTCATCGTCGGCATCAGCCGCGCAGTCGGTGAAACCATGATTGTCGCACTGGCAGCGGGCGCGGGATCGTGCACGTTGTATGGCACGGGAGCAAACTGCTTCCAGTCCTTCGGTGCTGCCGAAACCATGACCGGCCATATCGTGCGCATCAGCGGTGGCGATCTCAGCTACAACTCGCTTGACTACAACAGCCTATTCGCCATCGGACTCACGCTGTTCGTCTTCACACTGGTGCTCAACCTGATCAGCCGCTACATCACCAACAAATTCCGCGAGGCCTACCAGTAATGGCTGCGATCAACCCTTCCGCCCCCAAAGCGGAAAAGAGTTTCATGCCCACGCCGGACGCGTTCAAACGTGGATTGGCGGCCCGCCATGTGCGCGGTCGGGTATGGCGTACCTTCTTCTTCCTCTCGGTCGCGTTGGCGATGTTTGCCCTGCTGGCGCTGGTGTACAACGTCGTCAACAGTGCGGCTGGACTGATAGCGACCGAATACCAAATTTCTCCCGCCGAGGTCATTCCCGGCGGCGACATTGACGGTGCCACGCCCGAACAACTTGCGGCGGCGATGGTACAGTTCGAGCACAACCGCTCGCTCGTGCAAATTCGCGATAACCTCAGCCGTGTGCCGACCGATCAGTTCGTTACCGCGCCCATGAGTCAGGTGCTGCCCGGCGGCGATCTGCCCGCAGGCATCGCCGACAAAACCATCCGCGAACTGACCGATGAAGAATTGGTGTATGTGCTGGCGCACAACCTCCCGGCAGACCTGATGCATGAGTTCGTCACCGAACAGATCATCGGCCTTAATGTGCTGGAAACGTGGCCGCTGTTCGAATCGATCTTCAACCGCGCGGCCATTGAAGAAAAAGTGCGCACAGAGATGCCCACCACGACGCAGTTGACCTTCCGCGTGTGGCTGAGTTCGTCGTTCATCACCTCCCGCCAGTCAAGCGATCCGCTCATTGCAGGAATTCGCAGTGCGCTGTTGGGTACCGTGTGGATTGTCGCCGTGACGGTGTTGGTAGCGTTCCCCATCGGCGTTGGCGCGGCCATTTACCTCGAAGAATATTCGACGCCGACCAACCGCTTCGCCTTCCAGTTTTCGCGCATTATTGAGACGAATATCCGCAATCTGGCGGGTGTTCCATCGATCATCTATGGGCTGTTGGGCTTGGCGATATTCGTCCGCACCTTTGAGGCACTCACAAGCGGGGCCGTGTTCGGTGTCACAGACAGCAACGGGCGCACGATCATCAGCGCGTCGCTGACGATGGCGCTCCTGATTCTGCCGATCATCATCATCAACGCGCAGGAAGCCATTCGCGCGGTGCCGCCGTCGATCCGTGAAGCCAGCTATGGACTCGGCGCGACGAAGTGGCAGACGATTTGGAAGCAGGTGCTGCCCGCCGCCATGCCCGGTGTTTTGACCGGGACGATCCTCGGCATGAGCCGCGCCATCGGCGAAACTGCGCCGCTGGTCGTCATCGGCGCCTCAACGTTGATCTTGGTCGATCCAACCAGCCCCTTCTCCAGCTTCACCGCGCTGCCGATCCAAATTTACCAGTGGACGGCGCGCCCCGAACCGGAATTCCGCGCCATCGCCGCCGCCGCCATCATCGTCCTATTGGCGCTGCTGCTGCTGCTGAATGCCACCGCCATTTTCCTGCGTCAGTACTTTAGAAAGAGCCTTCAAGGATAGTTCGATGACCCAAAGCGGTGCTCGTCAAAGCAGTGCCTATTCCTTTGAATTGTCTAACGTCAACATCTTCTACGGCCCAAAGCTGGCCGTTAAAGAAGTGTCCATCAGCATCCCGCGCAACAAGATCACGGCATTCATTGGCCCCTCTGGCTGCGGGAAAAGCACCGTGCTGCGTTCGCTTAATCGCATGAACGATCTGATCCCCGGTGCACGCGTCGAAGGGAACGTCATCTTCGATGGCCAGAACCTATATGCGGAAAACATCGATGCGGTCGAAGTTCGCCGCCGCATCGGAATGGTGTTTCAGAAGCCGAATCCCTTCCCCAAGAGCATCTACGACAATATTGCCTACGGCCCGCGCTTGCTCGGCGTGCGTGGCAAAAGCGTCCTCGATGAAATCGTCGAACGCAGCTTAAAGGGATCGTATCTGTGGGATGAAGTGAAGGGCGACCTCAAGAAGTCGGGGTTAGCGCTGTCCGGCGGTCAGCAGCAGCGCTTGTGCATCGCCCGGACGATTGCCGTGGAACCGGAAGTCATCCTGATGGACGAACCCTGCTCCGCGCTCGATCCGATCGCGACACAGGCGATCGAAGAGCTGATGAAAGACCTCGTCAAGCAGTACACCATCGTCATCGTGACGCACAACATGCAGCAGGCGCAGCGCGTCAGCGATGGCACGGCTTTCTATAACATTCGCAAGGCCGAGGAAGCCGGGGGTAAGGAAAATCGCTGGGGCATCCTTGAGGAATACGCGCCCACCGAAAAGCTGTTTAACAACCCTGAAAAAGAAGAGACCGAACGCTACATTCGCGGCGAATTCGGTTGATTTTGCCGTTGGGGCGTTCGTTTCATGAGACGAACGCCCCAACCTGTGTTATGCCGATTCAGGGACGATGACCGGTTCATCGCCCGTTTTGCCGGTAGCTGATTTTCGCTGATCGCGGAACACGAACGCGATCCCGACTAAAATCACCGGCAGCGCGATCAGCGCACTCCCCGTCAGCACTTCCCCACCTAGCAGCACGCCCAGCAGCAGCGCGAACGCCGGATTGACGAACGAATAACTCGTCGCCAGCGTCGGCGACACGTGCTTGAGCAGATACCCGAACGACACCATCGTGATCAAGGAACCGAAAATGATCAGGTAGAGCACCGAGAGCAGCGATCCGGTTGTCGGTGCGGTCGGGAAGGTTTCACCGCTCACAATCGCCAGCCCGCACAGGATCACACCGCCCGTGACCATTTCGGCGGCGCTGCCCATCACGCCTTCAGGGAAATCAAGGTGTTTGGTCAGCACCGAACCGAACGCCCAGCACATTGACGCGAACGTACACTGCAAAATGCCGATTGGGTTTGCCTGTAAATTGCCTTCCAAACTCAGCAGGACAACGCCCGCCAGCCCGAACAGCACGCCGAACCATTCATTGCGCGACGGAATCCGTTTCCACAGCAGGCCGAACAGCATCGTCAGCAGTGGCGAAGTCGCCACCAACGCCGCCGCCAGCCCGGATGAGATCGACTGTTCCGCCATCGCGACACTTCCCATGCCGCCGCCGAGCAGCAGTGCCCCGATGATCGCCGCGTTGCGCCACTGGCGCGGAGTCGGCATGGGCACGCCGCGCAGCGCCAAGAAGATCAACAGCCCGCCGCCCGCGATGACGAAACGCGTTGCCATCAACCAGTAGGGCGGGAAACTTTCCAGCGCAAACCGCAGCACGAGATACGTCGTGCTCCAAATGATGTAGACCGCCGCCAGAGAAGCGATCACCCAAAAACGCCGATCAAGGGGGATCGAAAAAAGACGCAGGGGCGCTTGGCCGGAACTGACAACGGCTGGACGGGTCGCCATGAAATCCTCATTTGTAAACGTAAATGCGTAACAGCATTGTATGGGGATTACGCGGCGATTGACAGAGGATAATAAAACCATTAGGGTACGATTAGCCGGAATATCGAAAGCAAAAACCTGAAATGACTTTACAAATTGATGCTGTTGGATGGGGACTGCTGCGCCGCTTGCAGGATAATGCGCGGCTTTCGTTTCGCCAGCTTGGCGAGTCGATCGGGCTGACCGCCCCGGCGGTCGCTGAGCGCATGCGCCGCTTAGAAGAAGCAGGAGCCATTGCCGGGTATCATGCTGGGGTTGATTTGGGGCGCGTGGGGCTGCCGATCCTCGCGTTCGTGCATCTCGTCTCAAACGTTCAGCAGTCGATCCGTTTTCGCAGTGCGGTCGCCTCGCTTCCCGCCATCATCGAATGCCACACGGTGACGGGGGTCGAGTCGTTTATCTTGAAAGTAGCCGTTCCCAGTGTGCCGCATCTGGAAAGTCTGCTGTGGGATTTGAAAGATTACGGGGAAGTGCGTACCTCACTGGTGCTTTCGACACAGGTCACACGCCGCGTCATCGACGAGCGAAACGTCTACCCGGAATGACGATGTGAGACGCTGAGTAAAACGGGGCGGCGTTCTCAACCCCATGATGACGAATGTCAGCGCTGTAGATGACGTTCTTCACCCTTTGTTCATGCGCCAGAAAGAAGGCGATGCGCTTATCCGTCTATCCGAATGACCTTAAACGCCGTATTGCAGCGTCCTTCATTACGCCGCACACATGAACAGAGGATTCTTTCAGATGACACGCATTCACGTTCGCAACGAACAGGGCTACCAGACCGAAATCAAAATTCGCCAGCATACCGTCCTCGCCGACGAACTGATCTCCGACGGCGGCACCGACATCGCCCCTACCCCGATGGAAATTCTGCTGGGGACAGCAGGTGCCTGCATCGCCGTGACGACCAAGGCCTACGCGCAGCGCAAAGGCTGGCCGCTGGAAGGCGTGTCGGTTGATCTGGATATGGAACGCATCGCGCGCGAAAACTATCCCGCGTATACCGGTGATGCCCCGTTCGTCCACGAAATTCGCGAACACATCACCTTCGAAGGCCCGCTTAGTGACGAGCAGAAGGCGCGCCTGATGACGATCGCCGCCAAATGCCCGGTGCATCTGACGCTGCAAAATCCTGTGTTCTTTGTCGAATTGGAAGGCGAAGCCGAACAGTCGTAGGGTACAAAAAGGCGCAAAGAAAGAATGCTTTCCTTTGCGCCTTCCATGCTTGGCGTCTTTGCGTTGACTCTTTTTCTCTGCGTTCTTTGCGATTCGTCGTTCGGTTACAGCTAACGAGGCCAGCCCGCTACCACACCACCACAACCGCCGAGACATCGTCTTTGGTGCTGCGCCGGTTGTCGGTTCCCGTCGATCGGGCATAGGCCGCTTCCCCGATCCGCTGCGCCATCGCATCCGCCGGTAGATCGTCCCGGCTGAGGAATTCGATCAACTCCGCGTCACTTAGATTCTTATACACCCCATCGGAGCAAAGGATCAGTTTTTCTCCGGCGGCGATCTCAATGCGCGACACCTGCGGCGTCGGCTGTGTCGATTCCACACCAAGCGCATGGATGACGACATTCGACGGCGGGATGTTCAGCGCGGAATTGCCGACCAGAAACCAGCGCCATGCCAAATACAGCTCATACGGTGTGCCGTTGATCGTCACACTGCCTTCGGCGGTCGGTTCATTGACGCCGTCATACTCGTTCAGAATCTCACTGATGCGCGCGCCATCTTCCTCACTCAGCACGCCGCGCTCAACCAGATACTGAATATTGTCCTCATCGTAGCAAAGCTGAATCAACTCCCCTTCGGAGAACAGATACGCCCGCGTATCGCCCACCTGCGCGACGAGCAAGCGGCTGCCGTTTTCGCACACGATGACGACGGTCGCCACCGCACCAACCCGCTCGTGTAGGGGTAAATCACCACCGTTCGAGGAGTTCAGTTCGACGGTGATCTGCTGGTGTGCCCGCTGAAGCGCGGCGACGGCGCGCCGTTCAGCCTCGCCATTGGCGGAAGCGTCAATATCGGCGGGCAGGCGCAGCAGGTCTTCGATCAGCGTTTCGCGCACGCTGAGGGCAGCATCGCGCCCCGTAATCCATTTGTCGCCATTCACCTTGCGCTGATGCCCGCCCATCCCATCGATGATGGCGAACACAGGCGCTTTACCGTCCCCATTCGCGAACGTCATGATCGCGTCTTCGCACCGCTCCGGGTGTTCGACCGACGCGCGGATAAACTCAGAGAGTGTCAAGGATTGTCACCGTTTCCCAATAGGCTGCGCAGCACGCGCTCGATGAGCTGCCAGCGGGAGGTACGTCCGGCAAGGCGCGTGCGCTCAAATTCTTCTCGTGAAATATACGGCGCGGGATCACCGCTCAGATCAGAGTCCGGGCGGGGTGCGCCCGGCGGCGGTGGTGCTGCCTCAATCCGCCGATCGATCGGTTCCCCCAGCGCCTCTGACTGCTGAATGGGCGCTTCGGGGTGCAGCGGTTTCGCAGGCGGTCGCTGCACCGCCTGCTTCTGATCCTCACGTTTGCTGAAGCGATGCCCACACTGATTGCACACTTTCGCCGTTGGGCGGCGTGGTGCACCACACTGCGAACAGAATCGCGGCGTCGAAGAAGCCATCATCGCACCCGACCGCCTAGGATTCGTCGTCCGTCAGGCTGACGGTCGAAGTGCCGAGCGCCGCCGTTTTGCGCGCTACCGAATTCGCGTTCTCCGCATCTTCCAGCACCTGTGTCATGTTGCGATTGCCCACCGCCCGCGCGATGTCAAGCGCTTCCGTGCGGTGACGCTGCGCGGCGGCTTCATCCCCGACCGCGAGGGCTTCTGTCATGGCGCGGGTGGCGGCGGCAAGCTGCCCCTGTCCCAGATACCCGGCGACGACCGGATTCACCTGATTGATGAGCAAATTATCGTTGGTCTGCTGAAGGATCATCCATGTGGCTTGATTGCCCTTTTCTTCAACGCGATCTTCGCCCGACATATACACGATCGACGGCTTGCAGGCGACGACACGCGCCCCTACCGATGCCAGTTCGATGTGGAAGACGAAATCGCGGTGATCCTTCTCCGTCATCGGCGGCACCGGGACAACCCATGTATGCCCATCGCCGAGCGGGGCGGCTTCGTTCTTCACCCAGTTAGGGTATGCCTGCGACAGCGACAGGATTTTCGCCCCGGTCGGCGTCCACAGGTGCAGCACCACATCGCTGGCGACCGTTTTCGCCATGCGTGAAACCAGCGAGGCGAACTCATCACGCAGTTCGGTGGGGTCGGTGACGGCTTGCGGCATCCAGCCCTGTGTGATCTGTGCCATCTTGGTCAGTTGATCGGGATTCCAATCGCTGCCATAGCCGAACGCGCACAGGTGCATTCCCACATCGGCGGCCCCTTTGACGGCTTGGGCCAGCATGGACTCTGATTCGGTGTTTTGCCCGTCGGTGAGGAAAATCCCGTAGCGTGCGGCACTCCCTCGAATCAACGACTGCGCGTTGATCGCCATGCGAATGCCGGTGGACATCGCCGTGCCGCCGAACATGCGGACGCGCTTGGCGTTGCCGCGAAACAGCGACAGCAGCACATTCCGATCGGTCTTGGAAGTGAGTTTGACCAGCGGCAGCGTTTCGTCGGCGCTGTCATCGAACAGCACCACCTGAAGCGAAATCCCATTCGGGGAGTTCATAATCAGGTCTTCGACGGTGGCGATCGCGTTGTTGAATTTCGCCCCCTGCATCGAACCGGACACATCGCAGATCACCGAGATGAGCACTTCCTGCACCATCGCCTGCGGCTGTTCATTCGCCGCCACCGACACCACGCCCCATACCGAATTCGTCGTTGGGCTGATGTACGGATTGAAGTAGGTTTTGAAGCTGAACGCATTGGTGGCACTGGGCGCGTTAGTCATGTTTCCCCCTAAACAAGCTGCCACGTCCGCGCGGGCAGGATACGCTTGGTAATGACATATTCCCGGTCGGCATCATTGTCGCGGTCAAGGTACTCACGCCATGCCGTTTCATTCGCTTGCGCAAGCCCCGCCAGTGAGGTGATCGGGTGTTCGGGATAGTTGATCGCCGGGACTTTGCCCGCCAGCTTGGCGACTTTGAAGGCCGTGAAATAGAACTCCGCCAGCAGGCGATAGTACGCCCGCGTTTCGACGCCGTTATCGCGCAGTACACGCACCGCACGCGACGCCGCTTCCAGCGTGCTGCTGTCGCCGTTTTGTGCTTTTTCGTTGTACAACGAAATCAATTCGAGCATGACATCATTGTAGCTCGTATTGCGGGTGCTCACTTCTTCCAAGACTTGAATCGCATCATCGACGCGCTTTTCCGCTAAAAACGCTTTCGACGCGCCAATATACGCCGCGCCGACGTTGGGCCGCGAATTGATGATCGAGCGGAATTCCTGAATCGCCTGACGGGTGTTGCCGCTGCGCCGATACAGTTCCGCCAGCAGCAAACGCCCTTGATAGTCGCCCGGCTTGAGCACCATCATCCGGCGGTAGCGTTCGGCGGCTTCTTCAAACCGTCCGGCATTTTCAAGGTATTGACCTTCCGCCAGCATCATTTGCCACTGCTCATGAGCGCTCACGCCCTGCTGGGCATGCTGCAAGTCCTCATACGCTTCTTTGAGCGCACCATTCTGCGTGTTGATCAGCGATCGCAGCAGATAAGCGGGCGCGCCGCCGTTATTGTTGATCGCCTGATTCGCCAGCAGGAGTGCACGTTTGTAATCGCGCTGTTGGTAGGCTTCCTGTGCGGTGAGCAGCACTGTCGAAGCGGGGTTCGCGGGCGGCACTGACGGCAGTTCGATCTTGACCGTGCCGGTAACGACCCCGGTTCGCGTATTCTGGCGGATCGTCTCCAGCGTCACCCCGTTGAAGCTCACCGCCGCGCTGTGCTGGCGGGCTGCCGTCGCGTCGGGCTTTTGGCCCTTCACGTAGCCGATCACGCCATCAATTTCCGCCAAGATTTCGTCCACGTTTTGCGGGCGATCTTCCCGTTCGGCGGCGGTCAGCCATTCGACGAAATAGCGCAGCGACGAGTCATACTGCGTCCAAGGGAAGGTATCCGGCGCGGTGAGCGTGTAGCGGAACGGTTCGGTATGGACTTCTGCCATCCCGATCATTTCCGCGATCGTGCGCCCGATTGTGAAGTAATCGTCACGCCAATCTGGGTGGCGGGCCTGCGGTGAGTGATAACCGGGGGTGCCGCGCGCGGGTTTCGGCGGCTTGTCCGGGTCATAGCGATACGCCGTACCAAAGTCGAGCAGCACTTCAATTTGATCGCCGTTGGCGAGCGTCAGCCGCTTAACGTTGGATGGTTTGAAGTCGCAGTAGATGATCGGCGGGTTCAGCCCGTGCAGGTATTTGAAGGCAGGCAGCAGCGCCTTGACGCGTTTGAGCGCCTGTTCGGCGGGCATGGGCAGCACCAGCTTGCGCGTGACCGGTTCTTCGATCTCATCCGCCCAGCTTGGCCCGTCGATGAATTCCATCACGTAGCACAATTCGTTGCCGATGAGGAAGAAGTCGATCACCGAAATGATATTCGGGTAGCGAATGTTGATCAGTGTTTCGGCTTCTTGCTGAAGCGCCTTGCGCAGCCCTTCATCTTCGGTGGCGACCGTCTTGATCACCACATATTTGGTCAGGTTGCGGTCATAGGCTTTCCACGCGCGGCCCATCCCCCCCTGACCGAGCAGGGCTTCAATGCCGTAGCGTTCTGCGACCACTTTCCCAATTTGCAGGGCGCTCGGCGGCCCTTCCAATTCGACGGGCTTGGCTTTCGCCTTCGCTTCGCCTTCTGGCGTCAATTTCTTGCCGCAGTTGGGGCAGTGACGCGCATTCGGTCGCAAACTGTGCCCGCAAAATGGGCACGACAGCCGCCCCGTATTGGCGACTTCGCCCGTCGCCATCACCTGCGCCGCCGTCACCGGTTTAAGCGCCTGTGTCGCCAACTCCAAACCGCATTCATCGCAAAACCCGCTCGCCGTCGAGGTCATCTTGTGACAATGCGGGCATTCGATGCGCTGTTCCGTTTGAGAACTCACGTGACTATCCTTCTAGGTCAGTAACGCCTACGCCTCATGAAATGTCAGCTCAATTTTCCCCAAGCGGATCACATCGCCTTCGTCCATTGGCTCCGCCTGCCCCTGCGCCAGCTTGCGATCGTTCACAAAGGTGTGATTCGAGCTGCCCAGATCTTCGATGTAAAACTTGCCGTTGATCTGCGTGATCTGCGCATGGCGATGGCTGATATATTGGCCGTTGGGGTAGCCGTCAAAGTCGATTTGCAGCGATGGATCTTCGCGTCCGATCACCGCCGCTTTGCCAAGTTTGAAGATGGACCCGGTGGTGTTGAGAACAAGATGCGGCCCTACATACGGGATCGCGGCGGGTTCGTGGATGGGAATCAGCG
>JAXLWG010000055.1:0-26883 GCA_046328615.1 Anaerolineae bacterium
TTCTCCAGACTCGCCTGAATACGGGTGAGGGAACGGACATTTTTGGCGGACAAAGCGGCGTTACCGATTTGATCATTAATTACAACGTCGAAGCCAACGCGGTGGACTTGACCGATCAAGAATGGGTTTCGCGGATGGATCCGCTGGTTCTGGCGCAAGCAACCGTTAACGACAAGGTGTACGGACTGACACTTTGGGATGTGATGGGCACCACATGGGTCGTCAACTACAACAAGACCCTCTTCGAAGCGCAGAATTTGAGCGTGCCAACAACCTATGCGGATTTCCTGTCGATTTGCCAAACCTTGCTGGGCGCGGGGATTACCCCGATTTTCGAACCGGTTGCGGCGGGTTGGCATCATGTGTTGTGGTTCCCTGAGCTTGGCCCACGCTACGAGGAAGTCACACCCGGTTTAGCAGGCATGCTCAACGCCAACGAGGCAACCTTTGCGGGTGACCCCACCATGCTCACGGTGCTAACGCAGCTCAAGGAACTTTACGATACCGGCTGCTTTGGCGACAATGCGCTGGCCGACACCTATGAGATGACGACGCAGGCGCTTGCGAGTGGTGATTATGCGATGTCGGTCTTCAACCTAACGGGGCCGCAGTCTATCGCCGCAGACTATCCCGATGTGAGCCCGGATGATTTTGGCTTCTTCGTCATGCCGCTTGCCGACAATCAGAATTTGAATATCAACCCGGCAGGCCCGACGAAGTTCATCTATTCAGGATCGGAACACATTGCGGAAGCCGAGCAGTATTTTGACTTCCTAACGCGTCCGGAAAATCTGCAATACCTCATCGACAACAACCCGCAAATGCGCACACTGCCGTTCGAAGGGCTGAATTTCAATCTGCTGCCCACCCAGCAAGCATTCTTAGACTCGTTCGCTCCGGAAAAGCGCGGCACCGTGTATCAGACCGCGGTGAACTACGTGAATCCGCAGTGGATGGACATCGGGCAGGATTTGACGGCCATGTTCATCGGCGATATTGAGCCTCAGCAGGTGCTGGCAAACATTGATGAGCGGCGCACCCAAATGGCAGAGGCTGCTCAAGACCCCGCGTGGGGCGGGTCGTAAACCGACAGCGCAGCGTATCGCTTGATGTAATTGACAGCCCGGACATATAACCTGTGCCCGGGCTGTCCCCGACATGAATGGTTTATCGAATTCGGGTGTTCCTGATGAAAAATAAGGTTTATCCACTGTACTTTGCCCTTGGGGCGCTCATTTTATACGTTGTCTTTGTTGTTTTGCCGGGCTTCATGGGAATTATCTATTCGTTCACGGACTGGAACAGCTACACCACGGATGTGAATTTCGTGGGTCTCGATAATTTTCGTACCATCCTCTCCGCTGGCGAAAACTACCTGAATTTCATCGGCCACACCCTGTATTTCACAATCTGGACGATCATCCTAAAAACGGTGATCGCGTTGTTCCTCGCTGTCTTGCTGAATTACGGGGTAAGGCGACTCAAGAATCTCTACCGGCTGATCATTTATCTACCCGTCGTGCTCCCCATGATCGCGGTTGGGCTGATTTTCAAATCCATTCTGAATCCTCGAACAGGCCTTTTGAACGAATTCTTTCGGGGTATTGGTCTAGAAGCCCTCGCGCAGCCTTGGCTGGTAAATCCCAGTATTGCGATGAATTCTGTGATTGGGGTGGATACGTGGAAAGGCATCGGCTACATCATGGTGATCCTGATCGCCGGAATGCAGACGATTCCCCACGAGTATTACGAGGCGGCTGAAATCGATGGGGCTAACCCATTCACGCGATTCATGTTCATTACTCTGCCGCTGCTTACCCCTGCACTGACGGTTGTGACCATTCTCAACCTGCTCTATGGGCTGAGGGTGTTCGATATTGTGTATGTATTGACAGGCGGTGGGCCGGGTTATTCAACCGACGTTGTTTTCACGGCGGTCTTTGACGAATTCTCCCACGGTCGTTATGGCGTCGGAACTGCGCTTTCGAGTGTTCTGTTCATTGTGATGACCATTGCCAGTTTCTTTATCGTCCGCATTCTAACGCGCGATCCGGTTGAGGGTTAACAACGATGCTGCTCAACAATCGCTTCTCACAGCCTAAACTTCAGCGAACTGCCCAGCGTACATTCAATAATTTGGTCGCCGTGTTCTTCTGTTTGCTGGTCTTGATACCGGTCTATGTGGTGATCGTCAATGCTTTTAAGGACTCGGTCGGCGCACGTACCATGAATGCAGCGCTGCCTGATGTGCTCCATCTGGAAAACTTTCAGACGGTAATCGAGCGCGGAAAACTGGCTCAAACCTTTGTCAACAGCATGCTGTATTCGAGCACCGCATCGGCACTCAGTACGATCCTTGCGGCGATGACGGCTTTTGTGCTTTCCCGCAACCGCACCCGTTTGAACCGGTGGCTCTATTTCTTCCTCGTCATGGGCATTGCTATTCCGGTGAACTTTTTCACCCTGACGAAGATTATGCAGATCACGCACCTGATCAACACTCAAATCGGCATCATCATCCTGTATATTGCGACGCAAATCCCATTTAATGTCTTCTTGATCTATGGGTTTGTTGATGCGATTCCCCGCGAACTGGATGAGGCCGCCATTATCGATGGCTGCGGATCGTTCCGATTGTTTTTCTCCGTCATCTTTCCGCTGCTTACACCGGTGGTTGTGACGGCAGGGGTGCTGAATTTCGTGGGAATTTGGAATGACTTCCTGTTCCCTCTCTACTACTTGAACAACAGCTCGCTTTGGCCGATGACGCTGGCCGTTTACAACTTCTATGGTCAGTTCCAGCAGGACTGGAATCTCGTCTCGGCAGATATTGTGCTCACCGTCGTGCCCGTTTTGATTATTTATCTGGTTGGGCAGCGATTTATTCTCTCTGGCTTGACCAGCGGAGCCGTCAAAGGCTGAACCCATCCATCCTGTGACAGCAGTATTCCTGTCGAATTTGGAGTGCATCTTGCAAGTAATCCGATATACCTGTGAAGGCAACGCTGCCCTCATCGAAACTTCTGCCGGTTGGCTGGCACTTATCCCTTATTCTGAGCGCGTGGTGCGGGTACATTTTGCGCCAACGCCCACCTTCAATGCCCAGCCAAGGCTGATGATTCAAGCGCTTCCTGATGTCACGATAACCACGAATGTACAAGAAACGGCAGATGCCCTTATCTTTTCAACCCCAGCGCTGTCCATTCGCATTCATCGACGAACGGGCGCGTTCACCTATCTCGATCCTTCGGGACAGGTTCTGACGAAAGAACCAGATCACGGGGGGAAAACTCTAATGCCGATTGATGTCGTTAAGTCGGTATTTGACGAAACGACCGAAGCGCAAATCCGTAAGGATGTCGATGGCGTCAATGCGTATGCACCCCCTGTTCGGCAGGCGGTAGACCGGCAAGCGTTTCATACAAAACTGGAATTTGAATGGGCACCGGGTGAGGCGTTGTACGGGCTGGGCTCTCACGAAGAAGGCATGATGAATTTGCGGGGCCAGCATCAATATTTGTACCAGCAGAATTTGAAAGCCGTTCTCCCTGTCTTACTGTCCACCAGAGGCTACGGTCTCCTGCTAGACAGTTATTCGATGATGAAATTTCATGATGACGCGTTCGGATCGTATCTTTGGACAGACGTAGAGGATGCTCTCGACTACTATTTCATCTATGGCCCTGAGTTTGATCAAATCGTCTCTCAGATACGGATGCTGACCGGTAAAGCGACGATGCTGCCGCGTTGGGCGTTTGGGTATATTCAGTCTAAAGAACGGTATGTTTCACAAAGCGAACTGATCGCTGTGGTCAGGGAATACCGCCAACGCGGTTTACCGCTCGACTGTATCGTACAAGATTGGAAATCGTGGCCTCAGGATTTGTGGGGGCAAAAGACGCTCGACCCGGAACGCTTTCCTGATCCGGAGGCGATGATGGCCGAACTCCACCGGCTGAATACGCGCCTGATGATTTCTGTCTGGCCGATCATGAATCCCGGTGGCGACAACTGGTGCGAAATGCGCGACGCAGGGTTTTTGCTCGGTAATCAGGCGACCTACGATGCGTTTCAGGAACAGGCGCGATCCCTCTACTGGAAGCAGGCCAATGAAGGCTTGTTCGCGCACGGGATCGACGCATGGTGGACGGACTGCACCGAACCTTTTCAAGCCGATTGGACGGGTGCGTTTAAGCCCGAACCTGAAGAACGGCTGCAAATCAATACGCAAGAAGCGAAGCGCTATTTAGATCCCGAATTTATCAACGCTTTTGCACTGCTGCACGCTCAGGGAATCTACGAAGGGCAGCGTAAGACGACGACAGACAAGCGCGTTGTCAATTTGACCCGCTCTGCTTATGCAGGCCAGCAGCGCTACGGCACAATCACATGGTCAGGGGATGTTTCGGCCACATGGGAAACGCTTCACCGGCAAATTGCCGATGGGTTGAACTTCTGCGCGGCGGGAGTGCCTTACTGGACAACCGATATTGGCGCCTTCTTCGTGAAGCACGATCCCGCCCTCTGGTTTTGGAATGGCGATTTTGATCAGGGGGTCGCAGATTTAGGGTATCGTGAGTTATACGTACGCTGGTTTCAATACGCCGTATTTCTGCCCATGTTTCGCTCACATGGTACGGATACGCCGCGTGAGGTGTGGCGCTTCGGTGAACCGGGAGATTTATTCTATGAGGCGCTGGTGAAGTTTTTGCGACTTCGTTACCGCCTGCTCCCCTATATCTATTCCCTTGCGGGAAAGGTCACACACGAAAATTACACCATGATGCGTGCGCTGCCCTTCGATTTCAGAAGTGACACCGACACCTACAGCATTGAAGATCAGTATCTATTTGGCGATGCTTTGCTTGTGAATCCGGTGACGGAGCCCATGTACTACACCGCAAACTCGACACCGGTGAACGGCGTCAGCAAGACACGGAGCGTATATCTGCCGAAGGGGAGGGATTGGTACGATTTTTGGACGCACAAATTCTTCGCTGGGGGCCAAACCGTTTCACCGGAGTGCCCGATCGATAGCATGCCGCTGTATGTACCCAGTGGGGCTATTCTTCCCCTCGGGCCGGACGTGACCTACGCGGATCAACAACCGAATGCCCTTCTTGAACTGCATGTTTATCGGGGGCAGAACGGGAACTTCACGCTCTATGATGACGAAGGCGACAACTACGACTATGAGCAGGGGCATTTTGCGACGATTCGACTGTCATGGGACGATGCCGCCCAGCGTTTGACACTACACGACCGCCACGGCAGCTATGCGGGCATGCCAAACACACGGCAGTTTCAGATCATGCTGCATGGTGGCGAGAATACAGTGCCCTCCCAAATGATTGTTTATCACGGACACGAAATGACCGTCGCATTTTAGCGAATGCGTCATCGCTCGATCGGGAACGAACGCATGCCTAAACGTGCCGCGCTATGGGTGTTATCAGAGCAGACATGAGCCGGAACAGGAACTATCCTTGAGTAGTTCCTGATCACGGCGATAGGGCTTCGTTAGGTCAGAAAGTGTTTCTCCACACGATCCCGCACCCCTTGAATGTGCTGCCCCATCAGGTTGATGACCTGCTCCCGATTATCGGTTTCCAAAGCCTCAAGGAGGGCGCGGTGCTCTTCGGCAGAATCGGTACGATCGAATAAGCCTACGCCCCGATACAAGCGTGAGAGGTGGAGATGCACATGCAGGTCTTCCCATGCTTTGATCAGGAAGCTGTTGTCGGATAGGCTCACCAATTGGTGATGAAACTGGTGATCCAGTTGGAGATAATCTTTGTAGTCGTTGTACACCGCCCCGTCCGGCGCATGCAGCATCTGCGCCACCAGATGCCGCAGGTTATCGACCGCCGCCGAAGCGAGAGGCAGCGGCGCAAGCTCAAGCGCTCGAATTTCCAGCAGACGACGTACCTCGAATAATTGGCGCAGTTCTTCCGGCGTCAGCAGCTCTGAAACGACAAATCCATAATTGGCTTTCTGGGTCACAAGCCGTTCCCCATGCGCGCGCATCAGGGCTTCTCGCACCGGGGTATTGCTCATGTTGAGCTGCCGCGCGAGACTGTCGATACTCAGGGCTTCTCCGGGCTGAAACTCCTGATTGATGATGGCTTCAACCAATCCATTGTATGCAATATCCGCCAGCGAAAGATGGGCTGGGCGTTTGATCGCCTTATAGTTCGATTCTGAATTGCGGTCTGCCATGTGGTTTCCTCCGGGCAACGAACCTCTCACACGCAGTCGATTTTGGCATGGGTATTTTTCTGTTGCAAAAGCCGCGAAGTTTGAATGAACTGTTTGACAGAAAAAAAGAACGATGCTATTGTCTGTGCATCATGCATGATGCATTATACAACTCAAATCTGTTTAGTGAATGCGTAAAGGACAACTATGGCAAAGTCACGTTCTTTGATAGCTGTCGCATGCCTGATGGTGCTCCTCTGCCTTTCAGGGGCGGTGTCTGCGCAAGATCATCCTTTTGAGGGTGTTACCGTTCGTATGCTCAGTTTCACCGGCCCTCAGGTCACGGAACCCCTGCTGCGCCGTGGCCCCGACTTTGAAGCGCTGACCGGCGCACACATCGAAGTGACGACCGTCCCATTCTCGGATCTCTATCAAACCATTCTCACCGATCAAGCGACCGGCACCAACAGTTACGATGCCTTCCTGCTTGCGCCTCAATGGCTGGCCGACTTTGTCACCCCCGGTTATTTTGCCGATCTCACCGATCGTGTCGGCAGTGACGCGGCTATCGAGTGGAATGATATTGCACCCTTCTTCCGCAACTTCATTTCGACTTACAACGGCAGCATTTACACCATCCCGCTGGACGGTGACCTGCATCTGGTCTACTACCGTACCGATGTATTCGCGGATGCCGGAATCGAACCGCCAAAGACATGGGAAGAATATCTCACGGTCGCTCAAACGCTGAACGGTCAGGACATGAACGGCGACGGCGAGGCCGACTACGGCTCATGCATTCCGAAACGGCGCGCGGGGCAGGGTTTCTGGTGGGTGCTGGATGTGGCGGGCGGCTATCTCCAGAGCATGGGCACGGGACAGGGCGCATTCTTCGATACGGAGACCATGAATCCGCTGGTCAACAACCCCGGGTTTATTCGTGCGCTCGAAATCTACAACGAGACGACCCAGTACGGCCCACCGGATGAACTCAATCTGGAGCTCAACGATACCCGCTCCCTCTTCCTGACTGGCCGCTGCGCCATGACGCTGGACTGGGGCGATATTGGCTCGCTGTCCATCGACACCACCACATCCACCGTGTCGGGCAGTGTGGGAACGCTGCTCATGCCGGGATCGACCGAAGTGTTGAATCGGGAAACCGGTGAACTCGTCCCTTGCGATGACACGATCTGCCCATATGCCATCGAGGGTGTGAATCATGCGCCGCTGGCGGCCTTCGGTGGTTGGGGTGGTGCAGTCAGCGCGGCGGCAGCACCGGAAGTACAGGATGCAGCATACGCCTTCCTTTCGTATCTGGCCCAGCCCGCACAGGCGAACGTCGATGTGACACAGGGGCGCACCGGTTACAACCCATACCGCCTGTCCCAGACCGCTGATCTTCAGCCTTGGGTTGACGCGGGGTTCACTGAAGAAGGCGCAGCAAATTACCTAGGCGCAATTGAGGACTCGCTCAACAGCCCGAACATGATCCTCGATCTCAGCATTCCGCAGACCCAGCGCTATCAGCAGGTGGTCTTGGATACCGTGATCAGCCAATTCCTTGCGGGAGAATTCACCGCGGAGCAGGCTGCACAGGAAATCTATAACCAGTGGCAGGAGATCACCGATGAAATTGGGCGCGACAACCAGTTAGCCGCGTACCGCGCCGCGCTGGGGATCAGCCGGACAGACTGAGGTGAGAAATCGGATGGGGGCAGCAGTTACAGGCTGCCCCTGTTCATGTCTGTGCGTGACTACATCGATATAGACTTTGGAGTCTTTATGGAAAGTTTGGAGCGTGGCGTTGTGTTTTCGGGGGCTGCTTCGCAGGAAACACATCAGCAGGCCAAAGGCATTCACAGCGATAGGACGGCGAAATACGCGTTTTTGCTGCCGACTGTCTTTTTTATCTTACTGCTATCCGTCTTCCCGCTCGTGTCGTCTCTACTGCTCTCGCTCACGCGGGTCAATTTCGTGCGCGGCGGGTTGGATATTCAATTCGTTGGGTTTGCCAATTACGAAAAACTGCTGTTCGGCAGTGGGCAGCGGCATTTCATAGGCTCTTTACAAGCTCCTTCCCTTGGAGGATGGCTGTTTCTGCTGGTGTCCAGCGTGCTTATGATCGGTTGGTTTGCTCAATCGACGCGGCGCGGCAGTCGTCGGATCGACAGTCTGTTTTTTCGCCTCCTCGCCGTGATCATCACCCTTGGGCTGTGCTGGATCGTCGCTTCGACGTTGGGCGATACAGGCGTCCCCGGCACTCTAGTCGTCACGCTGATTTTCGTGTTCGTCGGCGTTTTCTTTCAGTACATCATCGGCTTGGGATTGGCGCTTCTGCTGGTGCAGGATTTACCCGGCAAACGCTTTTTTCGAGTGATCTTTTTGCTGCCCATGACGATCACCCCTGTGGGCATTGGCTTTTTGTTTCGCATGCTGACCGATACCTCTGTGGGGCCTTTCGCGCCGGTATGGAATGCGCTCGGTTTGCATGACTTTTCATGGGCAGATACGGGCAGCGGCGCACGCATCGCCGTCTTGATTGGCGACATTTGGCAGTGGATTCCCTTCATGTTCATTGTCTTGCTGGCCGCCTTAGAAGGGATCTCGCGCGATCAGGTTGAAGCCGCGCGCGTGGATGGAGCGAATCGGATGCAGATGTTCCGTCACATCCTCCTTCCACAAATTGCCCCCGTCAGCCTCACGGTGGTTCTGATTCGCTTGATTGAGGCGTTCAAGATCATCGACATGCCGCGCCTGCTCACCGGCGGCGGCCCCGGAACCGCGACCGAATCGATGGCGCTGCATGCGTACAACGAGTGGCGCGCCCCCAATTTGGGTGGATCGGCTGCGCTGAGCTACCTGCTGCTGTTTGTCGTGACCTTTGTCGCCATGATGTTCGTCAACACGGTGCGACAGAAAATCGTGGAGCGCCTCTAATGCGTAGAAATGCACGCACCGCCAATCCCTTTCGCCTATCCCTCAGCGTCAAGCTGATTTCGTACGCTGTGTTGATCTTCTGGTCGTTTGTCGTTTTGTTTCCGCTGTACTGGCTGTTCGTCACCTCGTTCAAACTGCCGATCGATGTGAGCGCAGGCCCTCGATACGTCCCAACTGTTGATTTTCAGCCTTCTCTACATGCATGGGAGGCGATGCTTGGGGATGCCGATGGTGCCAACATCTTTTGGCGGCCCTACGCGACGACCGTCATGGTGGGAGTCACAAGCGCCGTCGTTTCGTTGATCGTCGGGGCTGGAGCGGCGTATGCGCTCACGCGCTTCGAGTACCATCCTAAGCCCGCGCTCATCCTGATGTTCATCCTGTGCGGCGTATTGTCCGCCGTCTTGATCGTGCTCAAGATCCCTTGGCTCTTTGCGGTGAGCATTGGGCTGGTCATTTATTTCTTGTTGGCACAAGGGATTGGGCGGCGATTTAGGGGCTCGATGGGCAATAGCGACATCGCCTTTTGGCTTATCTCGCAGCGGATTTTGCCCCCTGTCACCGTGATTATCCCGATCTATATACTTTTTCAGCAGTTTGGAATGCTCGATACTCCACAGGCGTTGATTATCGCCTACTGCGCCGCGAATCTGCCGATCGTTATCTGGTTCATGCGCGACTATTTCCAAACGATCCCGCTGGAACTGGAGGAAAGCGCCTTTATCGATGGCGCTACTCGTTTTGAAGTGTTTCACCTCATCGTGCTGCCTCTTTCCGCGCCGGGACTTGTAGCGACCTTTCTGATCATCCTGATCTTCTCGTGGAACGAATACACGATGGCGTTATTTCTCTCTGGTTCAAGGACACAAACGATGCCGCTGCTCGTTTCCGCGCAGAATGCTACACGCGGCCCACAGTGGTGGAATATCTCGGTACTCGTCCTGTTGATGGTGAGCCCGCTGGTGCTGATCGCCATCCTCCTAGAGCGTTATATCGCCAAAGGGCTGCTCGTCGGCGCGGTCAAAGGCTGAGAAAGGTCTCGTTGTGAAGACAGTTGTTTTGGAACAACCGGGTAAGTTAGCGCTGCATGAGGTTCCCCTGCCCACCGTCTTGAATGGTGGCGAAGCGTTAGTACGGGTGCATCGGGTGGGGATCTGCGGCACCGACTTACACGCTTTTGAAGGATCGCAGCCGTTTTTCACCTATCCGCGCGTTCTTGGGCATGAACTCGCCGTCGAAATCGTGGATGCAGGGCGATCTCAACTCCCTGATGGGCTGGCGGTTGGGGAAATCTGCGCGCTCAACCCTTATCTCGAATGTGGTACCTGCATCGCCTGCCGCCGGGGGCGACCCAATGCCTGTGTTCGTTTGCAGGTGATGGGCGTACATCGGGACGGCGGCATGGCTGAATATCTGGTTGTCCCGGTTAAAAAGCTCCATCGCGCGTATGGGCTGCCCTTGGAAGCCGCCGCTTTGGTTGAGATGTTTAGTGTGGGTGCTCATGCCGTGCGGCGTGCCGCGATTGATTCGAACACAACCGTTTTGGTGATCGGCGCGGGGCCGATTGGTCTGGGTACCATGCAGTTTGCGCGGTTGTGCGGCGCGCCAGTTATTGCGATGGATACCAATCCCACACGGCTTGCCTTCTGTCGTAAACAACTCGGCATCGACCACGCAATTGATGCGCGGAACAACGCATTGGAACAACTACAAACGATTTTGAATGGGGAACTGCCAATTGCCGTCTTTGATGCGACCGGAAATACACAGTCGATGATCAACGCTTTTCAGTATGTTGCGCACGGCGGGCGGCTGATCTATGTGGGCATCACCAGAGAGCACATTTCGTTCAGTGACCCCCATTTTCACAGCCGCGAGATGACCTTGTACGCTTCCCGCAACGCCACGAACGATGACTTTGCATGGGTGCTGGAGTCCATGTCGAAGGATCTAATCGCCATTGATGGATGGATCACCCACCGGGTAACACCCGAAGACATGATTACCGATTTCGGGACTTGGTTGGAGCCAGAGACCGCTGTCCTTAAAGCGATGCTGTACTTTTGAGCCTAAGCGCCGCCGCTTCACTGAATCCATGATTGAGGACTCTCATGCTGCCCCCGTTGAATCGACACACAGCCCGTTTAGAAGTTCGCTTTCCTGAGCGGATTATTCAGTTTGGCGGCGGTAATTTTCTGCGCGGCTTTGTGGATTGGATTGTGGAGCATCTCAACGCGCAGACGGATTTTGCGGGGAGCGTGGTCATTGTCAAACCTACCCCGCACGGCACCTATGATGCCCTTGATGCTCAGGATGGGTTATTTCATGTTCGCCTGACCAAGGCAGAAGCCGGACAACCCGTTACGCAAACATCGCTGATCACCTGTGTAAGCCGGACGGTCAATCCCTATCAGGATTATGACGCTTACTTGCAGCTTGCACACCAACCCGCTATTCGATACATCATTTCCAATACCACTGAAAGCGGCATTGCGTTTGATCCTACCGTACGTTTCGAGGATCAACCTTCGGAGTCGTTTCCAGCCAAGCTGACGGCTTTCCTACTGGAACGTTTTCAGCATTTTCACGGGGATATGGCTTACGGATGCGTCGTGCTGCCCTGCGAATTGATCGAACAGAACGGCGATCGGCTCAAAGCAATTGTGCTCCAATATGCAGACTTGTGGAGACTGCCTTCGGGGTTTGCCGAGTGGCTGAACTCTGGCTGTATGTTCTGTAATACGCTGGTCGATCGCATTGTGTCCGGTTTTCCACAAGACGAAAGCGCGGCGATCTTCCAATCCCTTGGTTTTGAAGATCGGATGCTTGTTCAAGGCGAGTGGTACCATAGTTGGGTAATTGAAGCACCCACACAATTAGCGTCTGAACTTCCATTTCACCGCACTCCGCTCAATGTGAAGATCGTGGATGATGTTCGGCCCTACCATACCTTGAAAGTACGTCTCCTCAATGGCGCCCACACCTCTATGGTTGCGCCGGGGCTGTTTTTGGGGTGCTCAACCGTGCGGCAAGCCATCGAGCATCATGCACTTGGCCCCTTCATCCGCGCACTCGTTTTCGATGAAATTGTCCCGACGCTGAATATGCCCGATGCGCATACTTTTGCGGCAGCGGTGCTGGATCGCTTTCAAAACCCCTACATTGATCACCGTCTGGCGGCCATTGCGCAAAATTCGCTCTCCAAAATCAGAACACGCCTGCTGCCAACCCTGCTTATTTACGGGCAGCAGGGGAAAATACCCACGCGTATTGCCTTCGTCGCGGCGGCTTGGATACGTTTCTACGCCGGTGAATGGCAGGGGCAGCCGCTGCCCATCAGCGATGAGTCGGAGCAGGCGGTATGGCTGCGTCAGTTGTGGGCATCGGGGAATACACCCCGTGATATTGCGCGGCAGGTGCTGTCAAATCGAGGGTTATGGGGCACTGACCTTACCATACTGCCGGGGCTGGCGGATCGGATTGGCAGTCATCTTGAGACGCTTACCCCCGAAACGATCGAGAATGTTCTCTTAGGTTGAAATCATGAGCTTTGATCTGCAAACTGTGAGCCGCCGTGCCGCCCCTGCTGATAATGTCGTCATCGCGACACGAAAACTGCCTGCCGGAACAGTGCTCCATACAAATTCACAAGAGATGACGCTTCGCCATACCGTATTGGAAGGTCATCGTTTCGCGATCAAACCGCTTCAGCCGGGGGATATTTTGACTTCATGGGGGCAGCCGTTTGGCAAAGTCATCCATCCCATGCATCCGGGGGATGTGCTTTGTAATGAAGCGGTGCTCCGCGAATTGGGGCGGCGATCACTGGATTTCGCGCTGCCGGAACAGCCGAATTTCAGCGATTACATCCCTCCGTTTGCTTTCGATGAAAGTGGATTTCGCCCTGCTGCCCCGCCGCTGCCCGCCGAGGTGTGCGGCGTGTTTCAGGGGTATCGGCGGACGGGCGGGCGCGGCGTGGGCACGCGCAACATGATTGTGCTGCTTGGTACATCGGCGCTGACGGGTGGGTTTGTGCGTGTGCTGGAATCGCGACTGAAAAGTGCAGCAGCGCAGGTTCCGCAATTTGATGGGATCGTGGCCGTTGCCCACACGGAAGGCGGAACGGATCAGCCAAACAATCGCGATCTGCTGCTGCGAACGTTGGCCGGGGTGATCGTACATCCCAATGTGGGTGCGATCCTGATCGTGGATCGCGGGACGGAAGTCGTCAACAACACCGCTCTGCGTAATTATATGGAAGCGCATGACTATCCGTTCGCCGATGTCCTTCATCATTTTATGACGCTGTCGCCGTCGTTTGAGGATGATCTACAGACGGCCACAACCCTCGTGCGCGGCTGGATCGACCCTGTAAGCCAGATGCCGCGCACTGAAGCCCCTGCTTCCGAGCTTCGAATTGGGCTGCAATGCGGCGGATCGGACGCATTTTCCGGCATTAGCGGTAATCCTTTGATCGCATGGGTCACTAAAGAACTGATCCGCTGTGGAGCGTCGGCAAACTTGGCGGAGACCGATGAGTTGATCGGCGCAGAGGTTTATGTCGTCAGCCGCATGCGCGATTTGGCGACCGCTCGCAAATTTCTTCAGGTCGTCGAGCGTTTCAAAACCCTAGCCGCGTGGCATGGGCAATCGGCACACGGGAACCCATCAGGCGGCAACCTGTATCGCGGCCTGTACAACGTCTATCTCAAATCATTAGGCGCGGCGACGAAACTGCATCCCGAACTGCGAGTCGATGCTGTTATCGATTATGGCGAACGGATGGCGGAACCGGGTTTCTATTTCATGGACAGCCCCGGCAATGATCTCGAAAGTATCGCGGGGCAGGTGGCGGCTGGTTGCAACCTGATCTTTTTCGTGACGGGCAACGGGTCGATCACGAATTTCCCCTTTGTACCGACGATCAAGGTCGTCACCACATCGGAACGGTATCGCCTGCTCGCCGCCGAAATGGATGTGAACGCGGGTGCTTATCTCGAAGGAACGCCCATGGCGGACATTGGCGCGTCCGCTTTAGCATTGACGCTTGAAATTGCTAGCGGGCGCTTCAGCGCAGGCGAACAGGCAGGCCACGCGCAGGTGCAAATTTGGCGCGATTGGCGGCAAACAGGCGGAATTCAACCGGTTGTTCGCGCAGAATACAGCGGCCAGCCGTTGAACCTTCGCACCGAACCGGAGGCCATGCCCGCCCTTCAACTTAATGAACCCCAGAGTCCTGAGCAGGTCGGGCTGATTATGCCGACCAGCCTTTGCTCCGGTCAAATTGGGCGAATGTGTGCCGATTGGCTGAATCAGCAGGGTATGGCGGAAGAAATTGGCGTGTCGCGCTTCGTCGCCCTAGCCCATACCGAAGGCTGCGGGGCGTCGATTGGGTATGAACTGCCTAACACGCTGCTTGGCTATCTGAGTCATCCGATGGTGAAGCATGCCCTGCTGCTTGAACATGGCTGCGAACGCACCCATAACGCCTTTTTCCGTCAGCAGATGGTACAGCGCGGCCTCGATCCGGCGCGCTACGGCTGGGCAAGCATCCAACTCGATGGCGGCATTCAACAGGTGATGCACAAAATAATCGACTGGTTTCGCGGGCAACCACCCCATGTCGATCAACCCGGCGTGATGGGCAGGGCTGCGCTGCAGATAGCGTGGATCTCGCAAGGCGATGTCAGCGAGATCGTCGCACGATCCATGGCGCGGCTCACGAAGACGATCGCTGCTGCTGGTGGATCGATGGTGCTGCCGGAAAATGATGCTTTGTTAGCGCACCCTGTTTTCCAACACGATTTGGCGATCCAACCGCAGATCACCTTAAGTTATGCGCAGGTACCGCAAACACCCGGGCTGCATGTCATGGATATGCCAACGCGCCAGTGGGGTGAAATGATCACCGGGCTGGGTGCGGCTGGGGTTTCCCTCATCGTTGGACACATCACCCAGCAGCCGATGTTCGGGCACCCCTTGATTCCGGTGCTGCAAGTGACGACAGATCCCGGAATCGGCGCACAATACGCAGCGGATCTGGATCGATTTCTTGCCGCAGATGAATCGCTGACCGATCAATTGCGCTCGTTGATGACGATCACATGGGGAGGGGGCTATATTCCCCGTGTACGTGTAACCGGCAACATGGATTTTCAGATCACGCGTGGGCTGCTTGGGGTATCTTTATAGGCCCCAGTCAATTTGCGGTTTGCTTTGCAGCAGTTTCACCGTATCCCTTCAAACTCGACATTGGCACCTTTTGCCATGAGGATAATGTTGTAGAGGATTGCTGCAAAAACGGAAGATTGAGCGGCTTCACGATGAAACGGTTCGATTCGGCGCACTAGAGTACATTCCAAACTTGCTCACCCTCCAAAATTCGCGCTAGCACTTTCGGAAAGCTCCGTTCGTTCAGGGGTTTGGCGAATACCCCATTGAAACCCGCATGTTTGAGTAATTCGACTTCCTCGTTCATCACACTCGCAGTCAGCGCGACGATTGGCTTGCCTGAATAAGTCGGATGAGTGCGCAGCAGGGCGAGCATTTGGAATCCATCGAGCGGCTTCAAATGAATGTCCAGCAAAATCACATCCGGTACGAAGGAAAGTGCCTCTAAGCGTTTGATGAAGTCATGGCTGTCTTCCCAGATGACCACATTTGAGAACCCCATTTGCTCATGCAAAAGGATGTCGATGACCATCCGGCTAAGCTCATCATCTTCTACGTAGACAACACTTGGAGAATCACTCATGATGGCTGCCTCTCTTTCTCAAGTATTGTGGTTACCGGCGCACTGGTGATTCGGTAATGTAAAGATTGCGAGTGGAGGATTTCGCATGGTCACAATGCCGCAAGGGGAAGCAGAAACGGCATCAGTTCATCCAGTGCGCCTTGAGGCTTTTCCGCCAGTTTTCTACTCGCGGGGACGCTTCTTTTACGGCAGCAGCATTTTTATGCCGATCAGCAGCAGCACGACCAGCACGATTTTGCGGAACACCTGCTCGTTGATGTAGCGGTCGAGGATGAACCCGGTGAACGCTCCAAGGAGGATCATCGGCAGCGCGATCAGGTAATTGCCGAGCACATCCGCCGTCACATGCCCTGCGGTGATGTGCGCTAACACGACCGTGATGCTGTTCACCATCAGCAGCGCTTGCAAATTGCTCTTATACTGTGCCGATTTCCATTCTTGGCTGACGCCGTAGATCACATACGGCGGGCCGCCCGTGTTATAAGCGCCGTGCAGCAATCCGGACACGAACCCGAAGACAAAACCCCAGCGCTTGTTCTTGATCGGCGGAATCTTGGGCGCGATCAGGCTGTAGAGCGAATACGCGATCAGCAGCACCCCCAATACGGTCAAAATCACGTGCGAATCGAGATGTGAAAGCGCCAGAATACCGATCGGAATGCCGATGATCGCCCCGACGATCAGACGCCACAACCCATGCAGCGTGAGGGCGCGGTAGTAGCGCATCATCATGATGATCTGAGTCGTGATCGACATGAGCGAGACCAGCGTGGCCGCTTGCAGCGGCGGCAGCACGCCAATCAGCAGTGGCATGGCAACCAGTGCCAACCCTGATCCGCTGATGGCTTGGGTGAGAATGGCGAAATAGACGATCGCAGCGATGGCAAGGACGTTCACGAGTTGACCTTCGATTCATCGGCTGAAAGCGGTGGCCAACCCATAAAAACAGGAAGCGTATCCAGAGGCGCAGGGACTTCGATTTCTTGGCCGCCTTCTATTAGCTCATTGTCAGGCTGATTCATGTTTTGCCACCGTCGGCCTTTCGGAAGATAGACGCGCCGTGTGCGTGCTCCCAGTTCATAGACTGGCGCAACGAGCAATTCGCCGCCCAGCATGAACTCAAAATTTCGATCGCGTGCGAGCGGGTCATCCGGAAAGGCAGCGCCTAACGAGCGGATCAGCGGTTCAGTTTCCAAGTTGGTGGTCTGCGATAGCACCCCAATAGTCTCATAGCGTGTCTTAATCAGCTTTTGGATGATCAGCGGGACTTTGGGGTACATCAAGGTTCGATGACGGCACCGCCTGCTTTCCACGAGTGGATCGCAAACCGGGCATGAAGATTCCCGCCATGCCCAGCGAACGAACAGCTCCGGAACAGGCGGCAGCCCCCGTGAACCCGCCGATGTCATGGCCGTAATTGGAAACCGAAATCGCCATCCCCAACCCCATCGGAATATTCCACTTGAGCGCCAGCACGGTGGCGTTATCGCCCGACCAGCTTTGCGCGTAGCGCACGCCCGGGGCATACCCGATCGCGTCAGCACGAACGGCGGCTGATCGGGATAGTATTCCTCAAGTGCTTCATAAAACCCGCGCCATCATCCCCAGCGTTGCAGCGGGCGACCCAAGCTAACCGGAACGGTTTGCCGAACCCATCGCAGATCGCGTCATCGTCCCACAGCTCGAATTCGTTATTGTCATTCCAGATGGCATCGATTCCGTAGGCGAGAAGCTGTTCTTTGATTTTTGTCTTCCACCAATTGAAGCCCGCCTTGCTGGTGAAGTCGATATAGGCTCCGTAGGCGCTTTCGCCGCCGCCTGCGCTCCACATCATGGTGAGCGCGGGTTCCTCGGTATCGGGATCGCGGATAAAACCGCCGATCTGCTCGACTTCCTCGAAATTCGGATGGGTCGTCAGTAGGTGCGGCTTGATATTGGGCGCAACTTTAATCCCGGCATCATGGAAATACTGCACCATCGCCGCCGGATCGGGGATGCGCTGGCGGTTCCATGTGAAGACGTTGCGCCGCCCCTGTGGGTCGGTGGTATAGCCGGATGACAGGTGAAACATGCTGCATGGGATGTCGTGCGTCTTGCAGTCATCGACAAACTGCTTCAACTGCTCTTGAGCGTTTTCGGCTTCGGTGTACTTCATCGTTGAGCCGAGATACCCGAACGCATATTCCGGCATCACGGCGGGTCGCCCGGTCAGCGATTGGAACGATCGGGTGATCGAGTTCATATCCGGCCCGCGATCAAGTAGTAATCGAAATCGCCGTCAGCAGCCGTATAGGAGCGCAAATCGCCCCAAAACGCATCGATCCTCAGCCCATATCGAACGTCGTGGTGGCGAGGTTGTCGTAGAACAAGCCGTAGTACAGACCGAGATCCCGCCGTTCGGTGATATAAAACGGCCAATGCTTGTAGAGGGGATCGCCCGTTTCGGCGTTGTATCCGAGCGCATCGACCGGCTTTAGGGTGATGCGCCGCCCGCGCTTGTCGAGTGGGCCGCTGGTTTCCCCGAAGCCGTAGTAATGTTCGTCGGGGTGCCGTTCGTGATAGTGATAGATCGTGCGGGACGCGCGATCGTAGGTATACGCCCGTCCGCGCAGATCGGCGGCAATGCGCTGACCGTTCGCAGTAAACCATTCCAGCCGCAGATCATCCAAGTGGATGACGACGCGCAGCAGCTTGGTTTCGATCATGACCGTTTCGGCGGTCTGCTCAACCTTGTAAGCACTGGCTGGCAGCGTGGGAATGGCATCCCGGTGCAGCCCTTCACGCGGGAACTCACCGTTTGCGCCCACCATCCATGTGCGATCGAGGCGAGATGTACCGTCGGGATAGAGCCGTACCCGGATAATATTCTGCTGAATCACATTTAGGATTAAACGTTCGCCGCGCTCCCCGATAAATTCCAGCGGGCGATCGGTGGGGCTTATTTTGTGGAGCGTTGTCAAGCGCATCAGAAAAATCCTTGAGTAAAGTTATTTTGGTCGCACCCGGTACAGCATTTCGCCCGCCTTGGGCACATAGAGCAGCCCATCACCGGCAAACGCACGCGGATCGATGGCCGTAGGATCAGCATAGCCAAGTGACAATATTTCACAGTCAGCACGCGAAATGGCCGTTGCGAGGGTCACGTTGATCCGCGCATATTCGACGCCGTTTTCATAGGTGCCGCTCCCGCGTAGATGCGTTCCATGTGCCAGCACACCCAGCGGCAGATGCCCGAAGCGATCCCACTGCTTCAAATAATAATCACGGACGTGGTAGCCCGCTTCGTAGATATATTTTCCATGAACGTGGCTCACGGTCGCCAACTGCGGCGCGTACACGATCACCTCACCGCCATCGCGGATCGCCGGTTCGAGCTTATACATGGCTTTTGCCGCCGTCCACAGTTCATCGTACATCGGCGGTGCGTGGGAAAGCACCCGATCGAACGGTTGATCCAACCAGACGATATGCCGCTGGGACGAAAGATCGGCGGCGGCTGACCATGCGCTCAAGTGATCGCCGATGAAAATTCCCGCCAGCGCGTCTTTCTGATCGCCATGGGACACAACCACCATGCTCAGCAGTGTGATTGGTGTGGGCACCATCGCGGCGGCGGCGTTGACCATAGCGCGCACTGGCGTGTCTTTGATGCCGATCACATTCAAAATCGTCATCAGCGCGCCGAGCCAATGTGTCACATTGATCATGTCTGCACCGGAAATGCCGGGAAATAAGTATTTTGCACCACCGGAAAACCCGATCACTTCGTGCGGGAAGGTAGGGCCGATGATGAGCAGATGATCGTAGTCGGTGATGCGGCGGTTGATGCGGATCGGCACATCACCGCCCAGCGAGGGGTGCCACACATCGCCCGCGATCGCTTTGACCTGATCCTGTGTGATCGTTCCGATCTGCATCAACGCATCCGGGTTCGCCCAATCGTGATTGAGCAAGCCGATCGAGCGGTAGGTCGTGGCCCGTTCGTCAGCCGTGATGCCGATCAGATGATGGATTGCCTCGTCAGACAGTGGGGGATGCGTCCCTAAGGCGACCATGAAGTCAAGCTGGCGCGTATCGCCCAGCGCATCGACAATCAGCGGGAACAGCTTAGGCAAGGGGATTGTCCGCGTGTGATCGGGGATGAGCGCCAGCACCCGCGCTCCGGTGAATTTTCCCGCTAATCCGGTATAAATTGCCTCGCGGATCGCCGCCTCATCAAGGATCTGACCGATCGGTGCTTGTCGTGCGATCATCCTTACACCCCCGAATAGGCATTAAATCCGCCATCGACCGGCACCACCACCCCGGTCACGAAGCGCGAGGCATCCGAGACCAACCAGAGCAGCGTGCCAACCAAGTCGGCAGGATCGCCAAACCGTCCCATCGGCGTATGATCGATGATCTGTTTGCCGCGCGCGGTGAGTTCGCCGCTGGCTTCGTCCACCAGTAAATAGCGATTTTGATCGCCCATGAAGAATCCCGGCGCGATCGCGTTCACGCGAATATCCGGACTGTAATCGCGTGCCATCGTCACCGCAAGCCACTGGGTGAAGTTGTTAATCGCTGCTTTCGCCGCCGCATAGGCGACGACGCGGGTCAGCGGGCTGAACGCCGCCATTGACGACACATTGACGATCACCCCGCGCTTCTGCTCCGCCATCACACGCCCAAATACCTGCGAAGGGAGCAGCGTGCCCATCAGGTTGAGATCAAATACCCACTGAAGTGCATCCTGTGGCACATCGAAAAACGGTCGCTGCCCGGCGATCGCCGTCGCTTCCGGTTTGTTCCCCCCCGCGCCGTTGATGAGAATATCGATATGCCCATAACGCGCCATGATCTGCTGGGCGGCGGTTTCCAAGCCCGGCTTATCGAGCACATCGGCGGTGACGGCCAGCGCTTTACCGCCTGCCGCGTTGATCGAATCGGCGAGGGCTGCGACTTTGTTTTCCGTGCGGGCAAGCACGACCACGGAAGCGCCTGCTGCGGCCAATCCACGCGAAAGGGCGCTGCCAAGCACACCGCTCCCGCCGGTAATCACAGCGACACGGTCAGTTAGATCAAAAAGGGCGGTCATAAATAAAGGCCTTTGGCGGCTTAAGATAGCATTTGAATATCTCTCTGATGAAGCAGATTATAGCACGCGGAGTTCATCAGCTTGACAAGCCCGCTGTTTTTCTGCCATACTGATCGACATGGTACACATGACGTATTTCTCCCTCCTTTCACGAGCGATGATGACCTCTGTGATGGTCGATCGACAGGAGAAATGCGCCTAATCACCGTGTAACTTTTCGTAATATTTCTCGACGTTTCTACGGCTCTGGGCGCACGCGCTTAGAGCCGTTTTATTTCCCCATGCGAGAGGGGGATGATATGCCGTGCGCGGCGCGCCAGAGCGGGGTTTTCACAGGAGCAGCAAATCATGCATGTGATGCAGATCCAGAACATCACCGTCAATCTTGCCGGGCACGAGGTCTTTCGCGACCTCTCATGGGGCATCGATGATCGCGCGAAGGTGGGTTTCGTGGGGCCAAACGGCGCTGGGAAATCGAGCCTGCTCAAAGCGATCGCCGGCCAAATCACGCCTACCAAGGGCAGTATTAGCACACAGCGCGGTATCTCCGTCGGCTATTTGGCGCAGGAAGTTCGGCTGCCCGCCGGAACCCTATTCGAAGCAGCTTGTGAGCCGTCGCCCGATCTCGCCCATGTCACAGCGCAGTTGGAAGCGATTGAAGCCCGATTAGGCGATCCCGCCGTCTACAACGACGCGAATGCGCTGTCCGATGCGCTCGATGTGCAGGCGGGCATCCTCATCCAGTTTGAGCGGCTGGAACCCGCGCGTCAACAAAGTCTCGTCCGCGAACTGCTGGCAAAGCTGGGCTTCAGCCCAGCGGATTACGATCTGCCGACGAGCGCGCTCAGTGGTGGACAAACCAAACTGGTAGCCTTAGCACGCTTAGCGGCATGGTCACCGGATATTTTGTTGTTGGATGAGCCGGATAACCATCTCGATCTGGCCTCGAAATCCGCGCTGGAAACGTTCCTGCGCACCTATCACGGCGGTGTTGTCCTCGTTAGTCACGATCGCTATCTGCTGGATGCCGTCGTCAGCGAAATCACCGAGCTGGAAAATGGGACACTCACGCACTACGCGGGCGACTATTCCGCCTATACCGTCGAACGTGAGATCCGGCGCATTCGCCAGCAGCAGATGTACACTGCACAACAGAAGGTCATCCAGCGCATCGAAGCCGCTATCAAAGAGTGGGAAGAAAAAGCCAAAGCCGATTTGAGCGAACGCCATGCGCGGCAGGCCGCCAGCCGTCGTAAGATGCTCGCCCGAATGGAAGAGAATGGCGAAGTTATCGAGGCCGTGAAGCACAGGCAGATGATGGAACTTCAGATCGACGGCGGGCGCGGCAGCACCAAAGCCGTCGAATTCAAGGACGTAGCGATGGGCTTTAACGACGATCTGCTGTTCGTTGGCCTGAATTTACTGGTTCGTCATGGGGAGCGGGTCGGGCTGATTGGTAAGAACGGCGCGGGAAAATCGGTACTGTTCAAGCTCATTTTAGGTGCATACGAGCCGCTTGAGGGCGTGGTGAAGGTCGGGAATAGTACCCGTGTGGGCTATTACGCGCAGCAGCACGAAACTCTCACTCAATGGGGGGAGCGCACACCGATCGAACTGATTCGCGACTTACAGCCGATGAATGAAGGCACCGCCGTTCATAAGCTGCTCAAGTTCGCGTTCACGTACGAGCAGACCCGTCAGCCGATCCGCACGTTCAGCGGCGGCGAGCGGAGCCGTTTACAGCTTCTCGCGTTGGTGCTCCAACAGCCGAATCTGCTGCTGTTGGACGAGCCAACCAACAACCTCGACATCGCTTCGTCGGAAGTGCTGGAAAATGCGCTTGACGACTTCGAAGGCGCGATTCTGACTATTTCACATGACCGCTATTTTCTGGAACGCATCGCTGACCGCATTGTTGAATTGGAAGACGGCACGCTCAGCGAATATGTCGGCGGATATACGGATTATGTGCATCAGAAAGCCGCACGGCTGGAGGCGGCACGTTTGGCGGCTCTGCGGCGGTCGTCTGTTCGATCAGCGCCTCCCAAACAGCGGGTGTGATAGGGAATGGCGTTAGCGGTGCGAACATTTTTCGGGCCGTTAACGTCTATAGGACATCACAACCAGTTGGGGGGAAAGAAACACCATGAGGAAAGTCGTTGGAACAGCCTTCGGGCTGTTTTTGCTGCTCGCTGCCTTCACGGCTTATGCACGCCAAAGCGAACCGAACGCCGCTTATTACATCGCCGACGATGCGAACGGCGTGCAGCAGGTCTACCAGCAGTTACTGGCCTTGGATTCAGAACCGCGTCAGCTTACCCATGCCGAAAATGATGTGATGGAATTCGGTGTGGCTTTTGATGGCCTGAGTGTTGCCTACATCAGCGGCGGGCGTTTGTGGCTTCAGCCTCTCCATACCGAAGAAGCCGAAGCACTCGCCAGCGTCAGCGCGGAACGCTACTTCAGCAGCCCGGTTTACAGCCAAGATGGTCAGTACATCGCCTATGCCGATAACGGCGTGTGGCTGCTCGACCTCGCCACCCGATCGACCCGGCAAATTCTCGCGGATGTGCCGGTCGCGCCCGATGGCAGCAACATGCCGGAATACCGTCTGTATCGCCCGGAACAATTCGTGCTGGGTGCAGAGGGCACTGCCGCTTACTTGGTGCTGGATGTGGGCATCTGGGAATGGAGCAGTGCCGGGGTCTATGATTTGGCGACGGGTAAACTCACGGAGTTGGAAGGGCAGAATCACACCAGTCTGCTGCCACTCATGGACGGTCGTGTGCTGATCTATGGCAATACGGGTATTGGCGGTGAAGGCTCCCTTGCGATCGCGGACAGCCTCGACGACATCAACGCAGCGGAGACGATTTTGTACTTCTCGCAGTTGACCGAAGGCACCCTGTTCGCGACACAAGCGGCGCAGTCTGAACCGGACAGCGTGCGCATCTTTGGGCAGGCGATCACGTTGACGCCGCCTGATGGGGCACAGCAGTACTTCTACTTCGATCTCGATCTCACGACCAATACCGCGAGTGAAGTCCAGTTTGTGACCCCGGCGGATGCGAGTGAAAGCGAGAACACGGTCGAAGGCGAACTTGCGCCCAATGGAAGCATCGTTCCCATCTATGTGAATACGCTCTGGACGGAGGATGGGGTGATCTACGGCGGGCTTAAACTCGTCAGCCTAGGGATGCTCCATCGCTGCCGCTCGCGTTTCCGGAGACGGTCGGGCCGTTCCACTGGCAGCCGTGAGGATATTCCCACGGTGGAATCGGGTTCAGCCCGATTCCATCAGGTAACGGGTTATTTGTTTAGCCGCCATTGCCTTAATCTGAATATGTCAAATTATAATTTAACAGTTACGATAGAGTAGTGTATTTCTCCAAACGGCACTATTTGGCACCTTCACGCTCATGCTGCACTTGTGACGCTGCCTGCTGTGATACCGCCCACATCGCCGCGCCGATCAGACACACATCCTCGCCAAAGTGCGCAGGGCGGATCAGGTTCGGCGGCACAAAGCGCGGATCAAGCACCTGTTCCTGAATGATCGCCCGCACCGGATCGAACAGCCGATCCCCCAACTTCGCTACACTTCCGCCGATGACGATCGCTTCCGGGCTGAACAGATGCAGCAGCGAGACGATTCCCATGCCGAGATACTGGCTCACGGTGTTGATCACGTCTATTGCTCTACCATCGCCCGCTTCGGCGGCACGGGCGACTGCTGCTCCATCGCGTCCCGCCCGCTGACCGATCGCCGTGCCGCTGGCGATCGCTTCTAGCCGTACCCAGTCCCCCTCCGGCGATCGCATCATCTGATGCCCCGGTTCGGCGGCGAGTCCGCTCCATCCGGTGAACAGCTTGCCATCGATCATCACGCCGCCGCCGATCCCGGTGCTGATCGTCATATAGATCATCGGGTTGCAGCCTTTGCCTGCGCCGCCCATGTATTCCGCCACCGCACCAAGGTTTCCATCATTCTGCATGAACACGGGTGCGCCAAGCGCATCTGCCAGCAGGTGCGCCAGCGGCACATCTTTCCACCCCGGCAGCGTGTACGAGTGATAGATCACGCCCGACTTAGCATCGTGAGGACCCGGCGCAGCGATGCCAACCGCTTCCGGTTGTTCGCCCTTTGGTATCACCTGCTGCGCAAGTGTGATCAAGCGGGCGATGACTGTATCAACCGGATCGGCGGCGAGAGTCGGCGTTTCCGCGCGCTGATCAATGGTCGGTTGGAAGTCAGCATTGAAGCGGATCCATGCGGCGCGCATACGGGTTCCGCCGAAATCGAGAGCGAGGATGCGCTGACCATTCATGAGGTGATTCCGTTGACAAGGTTATAGCGAGCACGATTAGGCCGTGGAGTTTCTCCACTAAGTAATCCTTCGTGCAAAGCGGCGCTGCCATTCCGCCACACGGTTATTGCCATGGGCAGTCGCGCTTGAAGTGCATCGTACGCGAGATCCGCCCACACACGTGCCAGCAGGCGATCTTCCGCCGTGGGTGCCGCGCCCCGCTGCGCGTGACCAAGTCGGCTGTCCCGTACCCGCGTGCCCACTTTCCCCGGCAGCGTTTCCAGCATTTCGGCTTTGTCGGTAATGTATTCGTTATAGACGAGCAGCGCATGACCTTTCCGCACCAATGCCGCCTTCAAGTGTGCCGCCAGTGCATCGTAATCCACACCGGGAAATTCGGGCAGCAGGACGCCGTCCGCACCCGCCGCATAAGCGACTTCGAGTGCCAGCATCCCCGCACCACCGCCCAGCGTTTCGAGCGTGAACAATCGCCCCGGCAGCGCATGCCCCGTCGCGCGAATGCCGTCGATCGCCGCATAGGCAAACTGGCAGGCGCTCGAAAACCCTAGTGTCCGATCGGTTCCGGCAACATCATTATCGATGGTGGTGGGGATGCCCACACATGGCACACCCAATTCTGCAAAAATCGGCGGTAGATAGTACAAACTCCCATTGCCGCCGAACAGAATCAGGTTGTCTATACGATGCTTGCGCAGCGCATCGGCAAAAAGGCTGTGGTTCGCCGGGTCTTTGAGGACAGGCTCACGGCTGGAAGCAAGGTAGGAACCGGGAAGCGCTGCAAAAGGGGCCGTCAGCGCAGGTGTGAGAAGGGTAAATTGTTCGCTCAGCACGGCAGGCAGACCCCCCATCGCGCCGATCAATTCATGACCCCGTTGGGCGGCGTGTTCTGTGAGATAAAACAGCAGCGCATTGATGCCCGGAGCATCCCCGCCGCTGACGACGATGAGCGTTCTCATGAACTATTTACTCCCGCTTCGGCTTTGGTACTATCCACTGAATGTTGAACGTTCCCACCCCCCGCAATATAATCATATAATCACTTCAACATACCCACAAAGGAGGCGGCACACCATCTTACAGCTATTCCAGAACTGATACCAAGCACCACCCTTTGACGTAATACTTCGATTTTTAGGAGCTAAAAACCATGAGTCGTAAGCTGTTTCTGCTTTCCATCGCGATTTTAATGCTTCTCCTACTCACTTCGATGGTTGCAGCACAGGATGACGGCACTTACACCATCGCCTTCGTCCCCGGTGTAAACCCCGACCCCTTCTACATCACCATGGCACGCGGTGTGAATCAGGCCGCTAGCGATCTCGGCGTTACCGTTATTGAGCAAGACCCGGAGCGCTTTGATGTGACCGTTTCCGCGCCGATTATTCAGGCGCTGGTCGCGCGTGGCGATATTGATGCGTTGGTGACCGCCCCGAACGACAGCCAGCAGTCGATCCCCGTGCTGCAAGCGGCGAATGATGCCGGTATTCCGGTGATCACCGTCGATACTTACATTGGCGATGGTGACTACGCCAACGGCGAAGTGACCTTCCCGCTTAGCTACATCGGTTCGGATAATACGCAGGGTG
>JAXLWG010000056.1:0-26611 GCA_046328615.1 Anaerolineae bacterium
GGAAGCTCCTGCGTGGTGAGTGGATTTAGATCGGGGACAATCCTCACTTATTCCATCGTTGCTGCGCTTTGACGGAAATTCCAACACTATCACCCTAATCTGAGTGAGAAAAGTTGGCAGTAAGATGATTCCCCTCATCGCGGAGAATGGTACGAATGTGGAGAATCAGTTCTGGGGGCTACAAGTACCCTAACTGATGGGCACTGTCATAAGCAAACTGGATAATACCTGACACTTAAGTGTCAAAACTCGAAGTTGTTCGTCAGACCCGGAATCCTCCAACCCCAGACTGTACGATTCCGGGGGTACACCAAAGATTGTACTGACGCTATAGTGAGCGGATGGACACAGAGGCAAGCCTAGGTTATCTCTGTGTCCGGTTTTAGGCACACACTCGATATTTATCCTGTTGCGCCTGAGTGTCGGGGCGATCTCCGACACCACTCTGCTTCATTCCGCTTACATCGGCGTTGGCTGTTTAGTAGATGACCTGATCTTCCCGAATTTCGGGAATGCTGTTCAGCCCCTCAAGCAGTTTGCCGCCCATTCCGATCAGCTTGAAGGGATCCTTTGGGAGCAGATCGGGCAGGGTGATTTTATCTTTTCCCATCAGCGTTTTCAGGCATGCGACGATGATACGGATGTCGAATTGTCCTGTGTAGAGCGGCACGACCGGCTTATCCAGCTTAAGGAGTCCATACACCGCCACCATCGCGGTGCGGACGCTGGTCTCTACGGTGAAGACCACATCGCCGGGAATTTCGACATACTGCCCGATGAAGGCGAGATTGGTGCTGCCAGCGGGGATAACTTCTGGGCGGTCACCTGCTGCGCGCGGCATGAACTGACTGGTAATGTAGGGCATCATCGTCGGGAGCAGGTTGCAGTGCGGCAGAATCTCGTCGATCTTGTCTTTCAGCCCCATGTGATAGAGCAGCTCCTTGCAGATTTCTTCTCCGGTGCAGTCGTGCATCGGTTTCTGGATATAGTCGCCTTGACGCATGGCGTAAAGCCCATATCCCCACAGGACTTGGACGTTTTCGGGTTGATCGGGGAACATCGGCTGCATGGGGCAGTTGATCGACATGAACCATGAGGAATCGGTCAGCGTGATGACACCGCCTGTACCGGGAATATTGCCGGTGGTGCGGGTCACATAGTCGAACAACTCCGGGTAGTCGGTGATGGTCAGGGTGTAGCTGATCCAGTAGGTCTTGTCGTTGTTGCTCACAAACTTTTCGGGATGACCGAATTTGGCATTTTTCTTCGCCAGCTTCTCCCACAAGGTGAAAGCGCCACGATAGAACGTATCATCGTTCAGCTTTGGGACGACATGCATGGAACCGGTGGTGGTGTTCTGTGTCATCGAGCCATTGGTGACCAAGACCACATCGCCTTCCGCTATATCGATTTTGTGGGCTTCGCCGTTGGTCGTCAGGTGGATGCCCGTGATCGTGAACTGACCGTTCACATCCCGAATATCCAGATTGGTGACGGTCGTCTGGTAAACAAAGTTGACCCCTTTGCCCTTCAACCAGCGTACCAGCGGAACGATCATGGAGTCGTGCTGCTGATATTTGTGCAGGATGCCACGCAAATGCGCCACACCGGGGAGATGATGCATGAAGCGCACGGCATAGCGCTGCATCTCGATCAGACTGTGCCACGGCTGGAAAGGCGAGCATACTGCTCCAGTAATACCAAAGGTTGCCGAAGAACGTCGGCTTGAACCATTCTTGAATGGTCACATCGTCCAGTTCTGATTCAGGGTGAGCATGAGCTGCAGCATGTCATCCTTGTCTTGATCCGTCAGCCCAAGCGAGGAATTATCGCGCTTCTGAAAGCGGTTTTCGGTCAGTTGCGGCTTTAGACTGGAATGGGTGGACTTGTTCGTTGCACTCGCGCGTCTCATCCAGCACTGTGCGGTTAGGATCTTCTAACGAAGGCACCTTGCTGAATAAATACCACAGACACTCCATCCATGGTTCCAGTTCGCGCTCACCCCGGCTCACGTACCCATCGACCGGATTGCCAGAAGCGTCCATGGAACCGCCGTTCTGGTGGCGCTGTTCGAAGATAGTGACATTGGCGGCAGGCATATAGCCATCGTCCACGAGAAATGCCGCTGCTGCTAATCCGGCGATACCGCCGCCCACAATATATGCCCGGCGTCGCTCAATGTTGGCGGGTTTGCGGGCATTGACTTGATCGTACTGTCTCACGTTGAACTCCATAGAGAGCTAGAATGATGGGTTTACCATTTGCTGTCCCACGCTTTGTGACCTCCAGCCGGTGTGCTGACCGGACACGATCGGGGTGTCGAATGACAATCTAGGATGCCGTAATCTGCTTCGTCGGCAGTTGAGCCATGTTGATACGGCGGCGAGAAGTATCGATTCCCAGTAAGCGCGCAGGTTAAGCCTGAAGATGTTCGCCTTGTCGCTCTGCGTCAGTGCCGGATAGCCGTACTTCTCCTGCAATTCTTCTGGCATCTGGAACTCTTGCAGTCCAATCGCTGTTGCCGCGACCTGCGCTCCATACCCCGCATAATCGGTTCCCCAAATGATCCGTTCAGAACCGACCCACCGGAGCGCTTCGCCGAGCAGATGAGCAAATTTATACGGTGAGGACAACGCCCATGGAACCAGCAGGCTCAGGCAGACGTAGACGTTGGGATGCCCCATCGCCACCATATTCAGATCATCGCCAGGATAACCCATGAAAAGCGTTGATGACTACCCCGAAAGTCGCGGCGACATCATCCAACCGGATCGGCTGGCAGAATTTGCCTCGGCGGCACCCAGCAAAACCGGTATGAATATCCAGCACGATGCCCAGTCTTTTCGGCACGGGTAATAAAGGGGAATAATCCAGGATCGCTGATGTAGGTGTCTTCTGGCGGGTAGAATTTGGAAGATTTCCTGCGCCTGATTGACCCAGTATTCCAGCTCTGCGGATCACCTTGTTGACGCCGCGAAAACGGATGGGCGACACCAGTTGGTAGATGAAGCGATCTGGTAGCGGGCGACGACTTCCGCCATCGCCTCGTTCGTCGCCCAACGGTGGAATAGTTATGCCGTATCCATCATCGATCTGGCAGCAAGCAGCCGACATCGACGCCATATTTGTCCATCGTGCGTAACAGGTTTTCGGGCGATGGGTCTTTCATCATCTCCCAGTATTCCAGCCCGTTGATGTACTTATCGAAATGCCCATCATCAGTGGGCGGCGAATGTTGTCGATAGCGCCACCGCATTTGCACGCCAGGTATGTTCGAGCGGTTTGGTATCTCCAATGAGATGACATTCAGGATCGATCTTGAAGAAGTTGTCAACAGGGACGTTCATGCGGTTTCTCCAGCTTGCGCGTTAAATTCGGGGCAGCAGCGAAGGCAGTCGCCTAAAGCTGCGGGATGACCGGTTTTGGTTAAAGCGTTCCACCCGGTTTTTCTTTTCGAGAGGCCCGCCCGTTTCCACAGTTCGGGATAGTATTTTTCGCGTCCCATCGTCGGATCTGCGGAGCAGGAAATCCAGCGCGACTCGAACATTCATGTAGCACTGCTGGCAGCGAGTGCATTTCACAATATCCTCCGTGCGTCCTGCCGACTTTGGCAGGCCAGAACGGATCGGCAATCGCCACGACCGAGCGAGATGATGTCCGTCTTGCCCGATCGACTGCGGCAGGACGTGTTGCGGATCCATGAAGGGGCGATGATCGGCAGTCCATCTGATGCTTTCGAACCCCGCGACCAGCGCGTGAACTCGTTTTCGCCATCGGGCGCGAACCGTTAACGGGATTTTTCAGGACCCTTGCGAGACATCGAGAAATTCACACCTGCTTCCGTGACCAACCGCACCACCTGCTGCACCTCGTCATGGGTGATCTCTGCATCAGGTCATCACCGAGGCAGAAATCCAGCATCCGGTCAACCCCAACGCCGCGCGAATCTTGCGGATAATATTATTGAAAACGCGCTTCGGCCTGATTTCGCCGCAGGTTGGTCGTCGCGCTTGTTCGAGCGGCGAAAGGAATTGGTGAATGAGATAACCGTGGCTGTAATCCTGATGCACCAGTTCGACTGCTGCGTCAGCGTTAACAGCGCCATGCCATCTTCGAGGGCTTCAATTTCGGCAGTCGTCAGCGCGCGGGGTATCTCCAGCCATCTGATATGGCGTACTCAGGCGCACGCCATATTCACGCATAAACGATCCCCAGCATGGCTTCCATTTGCGCGTACTGGGCGATCGCCGTCCAGCAAGCGCAGGCCGCAATTCAGCATGTCAATGAACCGCTCGCCGCTTTGCCCAACCGAGCGCGCATGACGCGCTTGGTCTGGGAAACCCACCCGCGCGACACCTGCGAAGATTCATCCGCATTGGCACGGGGGATACGCTGCTGGTGCAATCTCTGCGCTTCCACATGCGGATGCCCCTGCCGTCCTCAACCGGGATCACCTGAGCTGTACAGATTTTCGCCTTGGGGTAGCAGTGGGGATAAGTTCATTCAGCTCACCCGTGTTGATCATAATCGTTGGTCGGTGAACATGCCGGGTTCATGATTCGCCGCCCATCCAGGCCCGGATTCATCACGATACATTCCGTGATCAGCAGTCCGAAGCCGCCCCGTGCGGTGTAAAATAGCAGGCATTTTGTGCCCGTTGGGATAGCCTTGCGGAGCGCTGTACCCAACGTTCAGCAGGTGACATGGCGATGCGATTTTTGAGGTGAACGTTCCACGGCGATGGGTGGAATGGTGTCGCAGTCCATGATGGGCTTCTTCTGTTTGCTGCCCGTTGTTGTGCTTTTGCAGTCAAAGATAATGTACTGGTAGTTCTGGTGGTCAGACGTATCGTCCATAACAGAATAGCATCGCCTTGATCGTCGTCAATCAGGAACTTGTATCGTTGGGTCCACTAATGGACAATTGTCTATTTTAAGCGGGAGACACCATGGAAGAACTGGATCGCGCGCTGCGAACGCGCCAAATGCTGCAAGACAAATTCTTTTGGAACTGGATCGCTGAATCTGCCTACGATATCACGGCAGACATCGCAGGCAACCCGCGAAGGCGATTAAGCTATCTGCACTACAAAGACAAGACGAACTGCTCTCCTCAGCTCTGGAGGCAAGTTACGACGCCCGGTCGAGAAAAGACGAGTTTTGGAGGGATGAACGACAGTTGCACCGCCCTTCATCGAAAAGGTGTTTGAGCATATTGGTGAGAATTCCTATCGCGTGATCCTGCACGGCGCGAGTTCAAAATGCCTTTGATGCACCCAAAGCGTATTCCTGTGTCACAGCCTCCGCCGCTTGCAGTGGATCAATCGGTCAGCGCATCCCTGGAGATCGTGGCGACGTTTGTCGCCGGGGCGTTATTTAATCTGATCACCTATTGGCTCAATACGGAACCAACGTATTCTGCGCGAGAGATCGCCCATATGTTTGCACAGACTGGCATTGCCGCAGCCGGACTCGCGATCCAGCTAGATACCGCCGAGTCCCTGAATCGTTAACGACGCGCTGCGTCAGAAACAGGCGATCACCCTATCAGCGTGGCGTTCAACTTCCTGATCCAGTGATGTTGAAATCGCAGAGCGTGTTAGAAAAGGCAGCCAGTTAAAAGGTATCGTCTGAGCATCAACAGCGACAAGAGGAAGGTTTCCCGGTGGCGCGGCAGCCAACCTTCCTCTTGTACGTCCCCGATTAATGGATCTGGCGACTGCGCGCAGCGGTGCAAGCTGCGTCATGAAATATCGGAGAAAGAGACCCGCCCTCCACACCTTCGTGCATGAGCAGACGTGGTACTTCGGGATAGCGTCCCGGAGATGACGATGACGTTGCGCGACACGATCTTGACGGTTGGCAGCGCCGCATAGCTGCCGGTCATCGCAGCTTCTACTAAAGGAGTTCATCAGGGATACAAATTTCCTGAAGTGTGGCATCGATGACCGACCGCCAGATATCCTCCCAGAGCCAAAGCGGTGACCTATGAGACCGTGCATACCCAGAGTGTGTTGCAATGTCGCGTAGGCTCACAGCTCAAACCCGCGCGCCGCAAACAGCGTCTGGGCGCTTTCGATAATCCGCTGGCGAGTGCGCGTGGTCGCCTGACCGTCGGCCGTTTCAGGTTTTTCGCTTCCATTCATAGCTCATCTTTCGCTGCACGGCTGCAAAAGTGAAATGGCACCTAGGGGATGACTGGCTACTTGACTTCAAAAAGTATACCTTGACCCTCTATGTTGTCCAAGTGTATAGTAAAAAATATGCTATCCAGTCGTTCAGTTTAAAGCGTGAACGAGCACCAGCCAGAGACGCAGCGAAATTCGCCCTGTGCTTTGAATTGCCAAAACGGCGTTCAAGTCCGATTTGATCAGCTTGTTTAGAGACGATGGCAGCTTTACCGACACATGCGACGTAGTCATCGTAGTACGGACCAGGAAGCCGGCAGCCAACTTTTTGGGTAAGCAGGGGCATCGTGTCCTTGTTTTTAAAAGGAATTCCAGGGATATATCCGCTGCCACGCGCGATTCACTTCGACGCCGAGATCATGCGCGTCTATCAAGCCGCCGGACTCGCTGAACAGATCGCTCCCACTGTCGTGCCCGCGCACGAGTGCCAGTTTGTCACCGATCAACGCGAACTGCTCTTTCGGGAAGTCAATACCCGGATTCTGAGCCGTATGGATGGTCACAGCGTCTTCTATTTCGCGCCTGAACTAGAAGCCAGATCTGGCGGTGAAGCGCTATCCGAATGTTCTTGTGCAGTTGGGGTGAAGTCACTTTCGCTACACAGGACGAAGATGGGATCACCATTGTCGCGCAAGGGGCGGACGGAGAAAGCAAGCAGGTGCGCGCGCGCGCTACGCCTCGGTTATGGCGCGGCGGCGTGAGCGTGATGCGGCGACTCAGCGGTATTCAGCACATCCGCATGGCAGAGTTCAAGCAGCCTTGGCTCGTCGTTGATACGTTCATCGATGTCGGAGACGATACGCCGCTCTCCGTCATGACCTAGGTATGCGATCTTATTCACTACTGTACATCCTGCGCAGGAACGCGGAACGACGTTGAGCGCCTGCTGGAGCAACGGCGGGCGACGCAGAAATCCGGAAACTGGTCTGGAACTGCCGTTCTGGATCGACCCGCAGCGCGTCACCATTGAGCGTACGGCAGCAGAGTACCGCGCTCGATCGATCGCTGGCGTGATGGACGGTTATACCGGCAGGGATGCCGCACCTGATGCCGCCGTTTCTGGGGCGGCTTGAGTTCCGCGCCCGCGATGCTCATAACATCGCGTGGAAGCTCGACCTCACCAGGTATAATCGCCGATCCGCAGGCAACACACCCTTGAACCGACCCCACGAGTTATGGGAGCGCAGCCCTCATGTGCGGAAAGGTGACGCGGCTGGCGGCATTGCCGGTCAATTCATCATGGCTCAGCAGCCGATGGTGAAAATGCTGCGCGATCACATTTTTCACAGTTTCAGCCACACTCTGCTGCTGGAACCGAGAAATCCTTCTGCCTCGGTCTGCAAAACGGATCAAGCGTAAGAGCACCAGCAGCGCCGGAACGCGGTTTGTTCAACCGCGTGTGACCCTTCCGCAGAGAAACCGCAGTTCGCCTGGACGACGTTTTAGGGGATGGATTCGCGCCAGTTCATCACCGATCCGCGAACGCTTTGTGAACCGGGGGCGGCGAATTTTCCATGCCAGCTCGGCGCGCAGCCATTTTCCGTCCTGTTCGGCGCATAATCTTTCCCAACTGCCCTCCCGATAATGGTCATCGTCAGAGATGAAACCGGGGAACTCTCCGAGTGGTTCGCGCATCATCATCGCAGCGCCGTCGTGGTGCGCCCAGATCGTTATGTGTTCGCCGCCTATGATGCGAAAACTTCCGTGACGCGCGCCATGCGCGATCTTCTGCGCCCGTTCCGCATTCACCGTGCCAGGCCGCGGTCAAGGCGAGCGTGATTGGCGATGGGCTTGCCCTCGCAGTAATTGCGCTGATGACCTTCATCCTATCCACCGAAAAGAGAAGGAAATAGTCTATGGGAATTCTCACCGCTCGGTTTGAACACGAAAATCGCATCCTTTGGGGGGACGTACAGGGGCGAGATTATCCCCATCGGCGACTATGCCAGCACTCGTGACTTCCCGAACAAAGGGTCGCCGCAAACGAGCGAGCAGGAAGCCCTGGTTATTCGCTGTCGGCAGTGCGCTCGCTCAGTCCGGTGACCTGTCCCGCCCGCCTGATCAGTACAGGGGGTGAACTGGCGGGTCATCGCAAGGAAGGGGCTACAGTGCCGTCAAACCGTCTTACAACATGATCTTTATGAAAGCGGACAGCAGCCTCTGCGGAGCGCATGACGCAGTGATCTGCCCACCCCGCGTGAAGCTCCTCGACTACGAGATTGAATTAGGATTGGTGATTGGTCGGGAAATTTCCACTCCGGTCGAAGTGACCCCTGAGAACTTGCATGAGTTTGTCGCGGGAATCACGATCACCAATGATATTTCGGCACGCGATATTCAAATTCCGCAGGAACAGTGGGACAAAGGCAAGAGCTACCGCACATTCTGCCCGACGGGTCCCTATCTGTATTTGCTTGAGGCGGAAGATGTGCCGCTGCTGAACGCGCTTGAACTGCGTCTGTGGGTAAACGGGGAATTGCGCCAGAGCGCCAGTACTGGCGACATGCTGTACAAACCTGCCGAAACGCTGCGGGAACTCTCCGAGATCATGAATCTCGATCCGGGTGATCTCATCCTGACGGGAACCCCGTCTGGTGTTGCTATCACCCCGCCACCCAAGCTCGTCCAGAACCTAACGGCGCTCTTGCTGCCCCCCGAACGGCGATCCGCGCTGTTTATCAAGACTCAGCTCAAGAACCTTAGATACCTGAAAGCGGGTGACACCATTCGCGCCAGCATTGCCAGCAGTAACGGACAGATTGATCTCGGTACGCAGCTTAACCATGTGCAGAAAGGCTAACGATGTTGAAGTGCAAAACACCTCTTGTCCTTGGCGGGTTGGGGATAGCCATCGTCATGATCTGGCGCAAACTGCGCCCTGCTGAACCGCTCGTCTACAAACCCGGCTTGGATGCGCCTGTTCCTGCTCGTCTCCAACACGCGGTCTACTATGTGCGTGACCTGGAGCGTTCAAAGCAGTTCTACCAGGACGTCTTCGATCTCCAATTCAGCGCGCGCAATCATCAGGACAGCAGCGCGGCGATGCGTATTGCCGGACAGAATATGATGTTCTTTTCCTTTGGGGAAATGCACCATGACGTTTGCTTCGTGCTGAACCCAAAGGTGAAGATAGACAGCGAAGCATGGATCGGATTTACCGTAACGCTGCGTCAGGAGCATACGCTCACAGAAATCGAGGAGCGCTTAAAGACTCGTGGTGTGGTGTTCACCAATGGTCGCGTCCTGCCTGTTCCATCCGACACGCGCAGCGCTTTGTTCTTCCGCGATCCTGATGGTCATATTATCGAAGTGGTGGAGGCATCTCGTGGCTAAACAAATTACATCGTTCCAGAGTACGATTGCGCCGCTCCTCAAACTCAAAATCGTGCGGGAAGCAATCCTTATCGTCCCCACCCTCGCCGGACGCCGGACGAGCAACAAGACCGAGGATTATGGGGTCTTCAAACCGTCGCGCGTGTCACATCTGGAACGCGTCATGATCTACGTGACCGACTTGCAGCGGTCGCGCAAATGGTATGAACGGGTGATCGGTATGACTGTCACCGATCAGTCCGGTCCGCTCCCACATCCACTGCAAACAGCGCAGACCATCTACACGCTGACCCTGAGCCTCCCCGAACAGCAAGGCAGCATCGTCTTGATCCAGCGCGTCGAAGCGAATGGGAAGGTCGTGCCAGTGAGCAGCAACAGCCATTTTCACTTCGCGCTGCAAATGCCGCACGGGCGCACCTCCTTCGAAATGGCTGCGCGCTTGCGCGTACTGGGGGAACGCATCGTGTATGGGCCGGTCAAGCACAACAGCGAACCGGGTGGTGACGGTGAGTCGGGCGGCAACGTTGCGGTCTATACCTATGACCCTGACGGACACTATATCGAGTTCTTCCACGACATGGATACTATCGAGAACTACCGAGAGCGCTACGGCGACCGTAAGGGCAGCGCTAGGGCATGATCAAGGCCGTCTTTCAAAATCAGGTGGTGATCATTACGGGGGCTTCGGCAGGCATCGGGCACGAGTTGGCGATCCAGCTTGCCGCGCACCGTGCGTGTCTGGTACTACTGCGCGCGAATGTGCTGCTCAGGGAGCCAACGTAATCGTCGTTCCGGTCGATGTGGGCGACGAGGCGCAGTGCCGCGCCCTCGTCAAACGAATGATTGCTGAGTTCGGCTTGCCTACCCGTTACGGCGCTGCGCGGGCGTTTAGGCGTATGGCTCAGCGGTTTGCGCCTGCGCTTGTTGATCGATCTGCTCTGCGAGCGATTCAGTGGGGAAATAAGCATCATGTCTCGAATCATCATCCTTGGCGCAGCGGGCTCACTTGGAAAGTACGTCGTTGAGCAGGCAGTCAACACCCAGCATGAAGTGTCCGTGACGCGGACACCCTCGAAAACTACCCACAATATCTGTGCGATCGCCTGACTATCTATCAGGCAGACATTACCAAGTTACCCACTTGAGCTTGCGGCACTTCGTGCGCGACCACGACGCCCTGATCAATACCGCCGGTCTGGTGAGCGAAGGGGAGCGTTTATCGCGCTCGTCGATCATATCGTGACGAGTCTCGAAACTTCTGCCTGAGCGAACAACCTGTGAGTTGGTTTCTCGCAGGGGCTGGCATCCTGGATATTGGTGATTCAGGGCGCAAAGGTGTTGACCTTCCCTTCGTCAAGAAGACCTATTGGCCCCATCGGGAAAACTTCAATCGTCTGCGTCATTCTTCGCTTGACTGGCGACTGCTCTGTCCTTGACCGATGGTTGACGAATCGCCTATCGGCATCGACAAACTGCGGATTGCCAGCGATCATCTTCCCGTTGGCCTGCCTACGGTGACGAAGTGGCTGCCGAATCTCCTGCTTGTCCCGTTCTTCGCCTCTCGTGTACCCGAAATGATCATTCCGTATGCGGATGCAGCGGCGCTGATGCTTGACAATTTACAACCGTCGAATGTGGTGTCGCGTCATCGGGTTGGTCTTGCTCTGCCCGTTGGTATGCGGGGTAAAAAGGATCACTGGTCTGCCCGTACGTCAGTTTGAGGCGAATGACGGTTTCTTTGGGAGAACGGCTGACGAAAGGTTTAGCACTGTACAGCAAAAATGGGAGCGATTGTGTTAATCGCCCCCAAAAACTCTTGACCTTCTCGCCCTGATCTTCACATACGCTAAAATGTTCAACTACGCCATTCAAGGCTCAGGGTAGCCAAAGCACCGAGATCCCTCGTTCAGCCCGTTTCGATCGTACTATGCCGCGTCGGCAGCCTAATCTGAATTGGTCAATCACATCAACCCGCTACTAAAGGTGGGGTAAACCACTTGCTTCTATCCTCTACGACACTTTGAACGCTTGGTATAGCCGCACCTTCGTCCGCAATCGCATCTTCACTTTGCGCTGCTGCCGTCCACCGTCGATAATGATTGCTGAGACATACTCCTTGTCCCCTCCTCACGCACCACCTGGATTTTGCCGACGTACGGAATATCGACCCACTCTATGGCGATCCGCGGCCAGCGCCCCCAGATACAGCTCGACCGGACTCACGGACAATGGCTTTCGTCAGACTGTTCGGTTGCCGGCGACAGGCAACCCGCTGTGTATGGTTCACCTGTTGCTCCTCATTTTGGTGACAAAGGTGACAACGTGACACGTGACTCCGTGACAAAACGGACTTGTCACAGAGTCACGAGTCACAAATGTCGCGCCAGTCACAAAATCATGCGTGGTGGATCGATTCGATGGCGGCATAGCTCTCCGCCCCGTCAATGCTGACTTGCATAACCAACCCCGCTCGCACGAGGTCCTGCGCGATATACCGTCCGAGTTTGGCGGTGATGTGCATCTGGCGATACAGGTCGCGCAGTTCGCAGCCTTCCCGCCCTTTCGCTCGGATTAGGGTCAGCATCCGATCCTGCTGGCGGCGTCCTGCGTGGCTTCCCCGCTCTTGTCGAGCTGTTCCAACAGGCGGTGAGCGCTCGTGCGCCAACCATCACAGATCGCCTGTGCCGCATTCCAATGCCTTTCGCGTGACCGTTGGTGCAGAGTCGCTTGTCTTGAGCCAATCGAGCGCAGCGAACAATGCCGCCAACTTGAACGCCTGCACGTGCATCCGCCCGTACACGCCCTTCAGGCGCTCATACCAGGCCCGACCTCCCGACGCGGATCGCACAGTCGGCGTAGTTCATCGCCGTAGCGCTGACACTCAGCCCAACACCTCGACATTCAAGCGCAGCGCACCCGGCGCTGTCCAACCCATCTCGGTCATCTCCGGCGCAGGCAGCCGCTCGTGAAGCTGGCGCAGATCGTCGATCAGGTCGGTCGGCGCGGGTTGATAGACTAGTGAGGCGGGCCGCTCGGCATAGTCCGGTTCCGGCATGAGCAGCGCGAAGCGGACGAGCAAGCCGTTGTCCCAATCCCCACACTGATGGCACTGCCCAAGCTGGCGGGTGTGGTCACACCGAGGATCGAGAGCGCCGCGTTCTCGACCACGTTCAGCCCGGTCTGTGTGTCCTTGTCGAAGTAGTCCGGGCAGTCGTACAGTTCCATCAGCAGGTCTTTCATCCCGACCATGTAATCCCGTTTGTTGATCGCCCCGAACAAGCCGGATACTTCATCTTTGAGCAGTCCACGCCGCCGCAAATGGTTGTCCCCGCGTCAGCCGCTCCTGCTGCGGTTTGGGCAGCTTGTCAAAGTTCATCGGCATCCGCCCCGCCAGAGCCTCCTGAAACCGCTCCGGCGATCCGGCGTGGGCATGAGCATGCGGGATAGCAGCGCGGGCGACGCCTCCGCCAGCTTGTGGCGGTCGATTTGCGGTAACGTCGTCCCGGCAAGCCAGCATCAGGTACAGGTTCGGGTAAATCCGCACGCCCCACGGTGACCGCCGTACAGCCTCCGTCCTACGGCGGTCGCCATCAGCCACAGCCCGACAGCCTGGTGAAAGATCAGCGGGGTTTGATTGCCCGTCGCATCCGCCCACGTCATATACCGTTCCAACCAATCGGGCAGTTTCAACGGGCGCGCTGACGGCTCATCGTGTGGCGGATACCGGTGAGCTTCACTATCAGCGGGCAGTTCACGGCGGCGGGTGATCACGGGCGGTTCGGATTTCTCCACCAAGCCACCCAACTGCACCAGATCGATATTTGGGTCGAGCGCAAACTTCTCTTCAGCCAGCACATCACGCGCAGCAATGCCCGGTAGCCGCTGGCGGTGTTGAAGCCAAACGATGGATTCCGGTCGCCAGGTTTGTGCCGCTGGTACAGGCAGCGACCGTGCAGCCACTCGCCATGCGGTTTGAAGCCCTGCCCGATCAGCACCCGGCTGATTTCCTCAATCACCCGACGGTTGAGCGGTGCATCCCCGGTCGGCGCGCTGATCTTCGGCGGCTGCCACGTTCGTGTTTCTTGCCGGGCTCTGAAGGCTTCGACCCACGCGACCAGATCGTCCAAGTTGGGTACACGCAGAATGTCGAGCGGTTGCTCAACCCTGTATGGCTGTCTTGTAACGGGATGAATGCCCGGCGGCGCGACCACCTGCCGCCCGTCAGCACACACCTCCAAGTGACTGATGGGTGTATTCATCGCCTTGACGCTCGGCGGGAGCATATCGGCATAGAAATAGACATGCCGCTCAACGTTCCGCCGCTGGCGACGGTATAGGTCTGTGCCAGTGCCGGAAAGGTCGCAGCGAAGGCGGCATATCCGGCTGCCCCATCGAGGTCGAGGACAACGAGATTGCCCGATACGGCACCGCACACGATGCCGACATTGCCAAATGACCAGGCGCGGATCGTCTGTACGTCCGCGCACTGCTGCTGATACTGTGTCCAGCTTTTCAACGCCGGACGTTTGCCGTCCAGCGGAATGACGCTTAAGCTGAGCGCAGTATACGCCAGCGCTGCAGATAGGATTGTGTCTTGCTGCGCCGCCTGAACGATAGGCGGGAATTTCAAGGATGACATCATGCTTCCTTTAATAGGTACTCACCGGATGTAAAACGCGCCGTTGGACAACGGTGTGAACCTGATGTATCCTCAAGTTGCTCAGACTCGAAGACAATCAGGTTCACCCACGCCGCCAGCAGATCGTCGTCTTCGACTTAGGCTGGCGGTTTGGTTTTCTTCTGAGCAGTGACACCTGATCAACTCGCTCACCGTATCGTTGAGATCGACCTTCTCCCCGATCGCATCTGCCAGCAGTTCGCCCGTCAGTTGCTCCTTGTGCAGGCGCTCATACAGCAGGTGCAGCGTTTGCAGATTGAGCCACAGCGTCACCGGATAACAGCCGTTCGACGTGATCGACCCGCCGCCCAAATGCCTTCGTGAAGTGCTTGCGGCTGCCGATCACGTCTTCCTGTTCGTCAAGGAAAGCGCGCAATGCAGCACGCACCACCTCGTTTTGGGTTCGTCGCGCTCGCGCGCAACCTGTTCCAGGCGGTCATCCATCGCATCGGTGATCTGTACCGATAGGCGCTTGGGAAATTCTTTGCCTTTGTCAGTCATGTTCCCTCATTTGCACTGCACGTCGGACGAAAAAATGCGCTTGCGGTTCGTTTCCAGTGGCGCTGGACGCTGAGAAGCGTTGCGCCATGCCTTTCAGCGTCGAGGGGCTGCGGCATCCCCGACGCTGGCGGCGCGCTCCCAAGCGCGGCGCATCAAGCCTCCCTTATAGCGTGAGGGGCGTGAGTTGATTAAACTCGCTACCCTTACCGCGTAGAGGGTAGGCAAACCCTGCCCAGCGGGATCGACCATCTGCCTAGCAGCATGGGCGGGACACCCACGAGCGGCGCGAAGCCGCTCGTATGCTTTTGGCAGCGCGGCGCGATTGCAATGTGAAGACCGGTTTCATAGATCGATCCTTGTGCTTTGCGACCGCCGCTGTTTTCGATGTCCATCGAAATATCCTGCTCCTGTCCGAGTTCCGTCGCAGTAACCGCCACTCGCGTCCAATCGTCCGATCCAGCAGGGTTTCAAACTCGTGCTGCAATGTGATGGTGAGGTTGTCTTCGCGGTTCAATCCAGCCCGATCCAGCACACACCTGCTGGCGATCTACGCGCGGCGCGGACTCTGCGCTCGCCAAGGCTGTTCTCAATCGTTCCAGCGACAAAGACATGCGTGTGCAGCATTTTGCATCGCGTAGTTGTCATCCGTATCTCGGTCGTGCAGGACGTATGCGAAAACTCGGGGGTGTTCAGCCCGCGTGCTTCATGCCACGCCTCAATCGTCCGCTCGGTGACTTCGCGCACGAGGTCATGCTTCAGTTCATCCGGTACGAGTTCCATCAGATCAGGTGCGGGCGCGATGACCAGGTGATGCGCCAGCACATACGGCCCGGCCAGCTTGCCCGCGTTTTCGTAGACCGCCCGCCAGCCTTTGCCCAAGCCGCAGTCCGTCCAACGTTCGTCAATCTCGACTGGATGGTGATCAGGACTCTCACGGTTCGACACATACTTGAGCAGTTTCTTCAGCCCGCGATAGCCGCCTTTCGACGGTTTTTGGTACTTCCAGTTGGGGATGATGGTGGGCTTTGTCATGACTGTGAATCCTCATCGACTGACACGAAATGACCGAAAAACTGTTTCTGACGCTGCCACTTCGCGACTTGTTTGCATCGATTGCTGCAATACAGCCGGGGTCGTCCAGCGTAGTAATCCGACCGGGGCAAAAGCTCACCGCACACGATGCAGACCCTCATTCGCCCGCCTCCAGATGACGGCCATTCCCGTTGACGCGGAGGGCTAAAGGGCGGGACACCTCCACAACGCTCCCCTCGTCTCCGCCGTCAACCAACACAGGAGCCGTCGCCGTATCGGGATGGGCATACCAGTCATCGGCTTGCAGTTCGCGGTAGACCAGTGCTTTCCAATCAGCGGTGGTCAGCGTTTCCAGCGTTTCACGGCGGCGGCTGTTGGCTTTGCGCAGCGAATCCCGAATCGCATTGGCGTAGAACTGCATCCAGCGGCTGTGCGCTTCGGGGTCTATCGTCGCCCGCTGCCAGTCGTGGATTGCTTCCTGATAGGCGCGTTCGTTGGCGTGGCGCAGCTCAATCGCTTCGAGCATCTGCTCTTTGAGGACGTAGGCGGTACTGAGCACCAGCAGCGGCGGCGCGATCGCTTCCAACCAGGCAAATGGGCTTTCCAGATGGCCGGGCAGGGCGATCTGCACATTGCCGATGAGCGCGATCCCGGTGGCGATGCCCATGCTGCCGTAGAGCAGTCGTCTCGCCCCTTTCGATGTGCCGAGCGTCGCCAACGCCAACGAGAACACGACCTGTCCAACTTCAGCGGTAAGCACGGTGGCAATCCCAACGGCGATCATCGCCACTTCATACGGGACCGCCGCGCCGAAGGTCGTCGAGCCAATGACATACAAGCGAATGGCAGACGGGGTAAACGCGGCCAGCAGCAGCGCGATACACAGTCCGGTGATGAGTTTGGTCACCATCGGCGGATAGCGGTGGGCGGCGTGCTGGTTGAACTGTTCGCGGTCGGGGCGATCGCCGATGTCGCGCAGGACGGCTTCTTCCGCCGCGCTGCGGGCAAGCTGGCGTTCTTCCTGGGTAAGAGGTCTAATCTGTGAAAGTGGGGATAGTGAGCTGTTCAAATATCCATCTCCAAGATGCTTGACCAGCTCGTTTCCCTTGAAACGAACATAGTCTGGCATCTCGATGATGGGCATCAGCGTCAGCCATATGGCTGAAGGCGACAAAATCGCGCAGCGCGGTTGGTAATGCCGTTGTAATCTCAGCGGCGATGTGGTCTATTGGCTGAGATAGACCGCATCGCCGTTCAGAGTAAGCCAACCACTGATTGAATGCCTGTCCTGCAACCCGATCAAACACACACCCGAACCCGCTTATCAAAGGGACGTGATCCCTGTGAGGTAACGATCACCGGCACCTTTAATGTCGATTCGATGGCATCAGCATACGCGGCAGGATCGGCGGCGACTGCGGCATAGATCGGCGTACACTGGAAAAGCTGTTGGGCCAGCGCCGTCTGGTGCGCCAGATCAGCGGGAGTAGGCACGCGGATCGCGCTGATGAGTCCGTCCCTATGTGCGAAAAAGCGATCGAGATCGCTGGAAGGCCGGTCGGCTTGATAGCCGATCCCGATTTGCCATGACTGGACGGAGGCCAAGCGATCGAGGTGTGTGAGGGCGATCCCATCGACACCGCCGCTAACCTCGAGTGCATATTTGGCGGCAACCGCATCAAACCAACCGACGCGGAACGCTCCCTGCCATGCAGACTGTGCGTTATGCGCCTCAGCAAGACAATCCGCCAGCGCATGATCCTCGGTGACGAATGGGCCAGCGCCATGCCGCGTGAAATAGGTGCGGAGAACGCCTAAGCGCGTCACATCACCGGAAAAGCCGTTTTCCGTTAGCAGATCAAGGGCATTGGCCGGCGTGGTCTTGCTCCATGTGTGATAGGGAGCGAACCCGTAATCTTGATCCAGCAGCACCCCTTGCGCGCCTTCGAAGATGACAGCCCCCGGTGCAGAGAAAATCGCCCCCAGCTCGTCCGTGCCGATCAAGGTGGCACACTGCGCTAACTCGGCGTAGGTTTCGGCGGCGGCATCGATCACATCGGAGGGGTGGCGAAAAACATCCATCGAAGGGGCGGCACTGGGATGTTCGCTTGATAGCAACAGCAGCGGAGCGATTTGTTCCCGTTTGGCTTCATAAACCTGCCATAACCGCTTACGGATAGCCGCCGTGTCGGGGAGCATTCCGGCGGTGATAGTGAGGTCAGGAAAAGTCAACGCGTCCGCGACGGTTTCGCCAATGCCCATACCACAGCTTCCATGACGTGCATCGCCGCGCCCCAATTCGCGCAAACGGTTTGCCGCCGCATGAAACGGCGTGATGATCAACGCATGACGATCGATGAATAGGCGGGCGAACGAATCGCGCACGCCAAGCTGATCCAAATGTGCTGCTTCGTTGAATAGGGCGAAGGGTTCGATCAGCATGTGCCGGGAGAGCACGGTTCGCACCCCGGAAATGAATGATCCGCTGCCGAATTGGGCGAAAGTGTGGGCTCGCCCATCATCGGTGACGACGTTGTGCGCGGCCTGCGCGCCGCCGTTGTAGCGGATCACCGTGTGCGCGCTGAGGTGGCGGCACAGCCAATCGGTGATGGAACCTTTGCCCGCATCCCCGTAGCCGAGATCGGTCACAATGACGGCGTGCCGCCCAGCACGCTCACGGGGACGCAAATCCTGCGTATAGCACAGCGGCGGCACACCGATCAACGGACTAGAGGCGCTTGGTTCCACGACGATCCTGATTGTCTTGATCATCCAGCGACGAAAGCGTGCTGCTCCCTGTGATGCTGGTCACGAGGGAAAGCGCCTTGCGAACCGATTTGAGGCTGTCTTTGCCTGCTCCTGCTGCCCGCAGATGTTCAATCCCCTGATCGAGTGTGATCCTGCCTTCGGTCAAGCCGATGGCGAGTGCGATCATCTGCGCGGCATTTTCGGCTTGATCCAGCATGATCACGTGATTCGAGTCGAAGTTGGAATGGTAATGGCTGTGAACGGCGGGGTTCTTGCCACTTTGCGTTTGCGTGGGGATGATCACGAACAGGTGATACTTGTCTTTCACTTCTGCGATGATGTTCTGAAGCGGAATATCAGCCGGAATATCGCTCCCAAATACCCGTTTGACTTCCGCCGCTTTGACCGCGGGATACGCCATTTCATCACTGATGATGAATAGATAACCCTTGCGTTTGCGCTTCTCGTAACAGTCAATCGATGTGTGGCGTGCGGCGGTGTAGAGCATCAATTCTGCCGACTCGTAATTTTGATCGCAGCCACCCGCCAAGATGCCGCCTAAAACGAGGTTTTCCAAGTGCACATCCATCCGGTTGTCGGATTCGAACTGCCCCACTTGCAGCGCCACTCGATCACAGGATGCATTGCTGAACGCCGCAAACATGATCTGGGGATGAGGGATGTAGGATTGATTCAGCAGCAGGCCAAGCAGTTTGGGCAGCGATGCGTGGATGCCGCGTACGACGGTGCCCATAGATCCGCTTACATCGAGGCCGACGATAATCGAGTTGGAATCAGGATGTTCGCGGCTGTCGCGGCTTTCGCGCATTTCCAGCCCATGCGGATCCAGCGAGGGGTGAACTGCTTTCGTATTCGCACTGAACTCGAAGGCATCTTGACCTGAGGCTTGGCGCTGGCTGGCGCGTGCGCTGTAGGTGTTGACGGACCAAACTCCACTACCCATGTTTATGTATCCTTTGTGATGAAAGACTAGCCTTTGTACGGCATGGTGAATTCGCGGAAGGTGCGCGGCCCCCACAGCGCTTCGATGATGCGATCAAACTTGTCGAGCGCTTCCCACGCATCCTGTGGTCGGTGATTGGGGTTCGGGTTGATGAATGATGCGAAGTAGTCTCGCAGTTCTGGCTCTAAGGCACGCGGTGGATCGCCTAACGGATCATCCGCACTGACGAGATAAAACATGCAGCGTGCGGCCATCAGCAAATCCAATCCATTGCGGGGAACCTGCTTGGCGAAAACCTCAGGCGGATACCAGCGCTCATAAGAGGTACTGATGGCGCTGAGATGCTTTTTGGTGCTCTCGGAATCGCGCACGGCGAAACCCCACCCCGTCAAGGCCAGCTTGTGCTCGCGCGGCTCGATCAGCACATGGAGCGGCAGCACCGCCCCATGAATCACCTTGTGGGCATGAATAAAACCGAGAATATAGAGCAGTCGCCGCCACATCCACGCCATGTCTTTTGAATGGATGCCGCTGGGGTAGTAACGATGGACTTCTTCCAATGTGTACAACTGGGACGGTGAGGCGACATGCTCATGCAAACTGAGATATTGACCTGTGCGCTGCCGGATGCGCCCGCATCTTGATAGAGAAACGACTCCATGAGCAGCGGGACAAACGCGCGATATTCGGTGTAGTTTTGGGTTGATTGCAGATGCGAGAGGATGCGCGCTTCGTTTTGGACGAGATCGTTATCGGCGGCGTCGCGCGTCAGGCGAAACATTGCCTGCCATGTCTTGCCTTCGCTTTCGAACGAACATTGGTAGACGTTACACAAATCATCGCGGAACAGCAGATGGGTGACCGTGTAAATGCGGCTGGGTGTGGGGACGACCACTTTGGTGTTGGCATCCCCCACTTTCCAATCGCTGATGAACAGCGTGGAATTACAGGCAGGGCATTTGAGCAGTTCATTGGGGCGTGAGGTTGTAGGCAGGGCATAGCCGCAGTTGGGACAGTTGAGGGAATGGGTTGTCACCAGCATACATCCGATTTTTGATGAGTAAAGTTACAGGGCTTCAATGCAGGTGCGGACGAAGGCAGACAGCATGAGTCGACTCCCGGCAGGTGCAGCGGATTGACCTAAAGCTATTATAGAGTTGACAGGCATTTAGGGAAAGAAAAGCGCCGCTGATCGTCTCAGCGGCGCTGCAAAACAGGTTGGCGTGGGTTAGTACCCGAACTCGAACTGCCGGTACGGATCAGGCAGCGGGATCGGAATGGGGTGGAAAATGGGGTAGAAAATGAAGTGGCTCGGATCGAGCGTGATCATCGGCATCAGCGATGCACAAATTTCCGGGATCGACTCGATGACGCCATTGCTGCTCACCCAACCCGTCATCGTACCGCCGCCGGAGGCCGTATAGACGACCCAATACCAGCGCACACCGTTCGAGTCGGTCGCTGAGTGGTAGGCTTTGACTGTGCCGGGGTTCAAGGTCGCCAAAATATTCGTCGCATCCGGCGATTCATACGTGTCGTACAGATAGACGGTCGGCAGGTTCGGGGAGATATAGAGCGTGCAGTCCGCGCCGGGATAAGTGTACGGCGGCAGGCTGCCGCAGTTCCCGCTGGCGATCACCTGATGGCTATCGACCCATCCGCCGATGTTGTACCACACAGTACCCGCCACCGTTGTTGATGCATTGGCGAAACTGGCGAAACCGGGACTCAGCGTGGTGACGTGGATCGACTCGTCGTGGGCAGGCGCATAGTAGACGGCTACCCCATCGCCTTCGGGAATGGTGATCAAACACTGCGTTGGATCGTCGGGCAGCGCGACGACTGGCAGCGTACCACACCGCGCCGGGTTCAGCACCAGCACTTGAGCACCGCTCACCCATCCACCTTGCCCATAGGCGGCCCAGAACCAGCGCTGACTGCTCGCATCCCATGTGTTCGCGGTTGCGCGCACCGTCAGCCCGGACGGAATGCCGTAGATCAAGCCCGCCGGATCGCTCGACGGAGTCTCGTACATGTTCACATCGGGGTTCCAGCCGGGGATATAGATCAAGCACTGGGTGAAGTCCAGCGTAGGCGGTGCGGGCAGGTTATCGCAAGCGCCGGTCGCCAGCACATCGCTGCTATCGACCCACGTGCCGCCGTAGTACCACAGATGGTTGCTCGCATCCAAACCGGATGCCTGCACTTGGAACGCGTAACCGGCGTGCAGATGCGCAACGAATACCGACGGATCATGCAGCATGTCCGAATACAGATCGACACCGTCTTCCGTCGCCGCCATCACGATGCAGCCGCCGCCCCAGCCACCGCCGAGCGGAACATAGCTGCCCCCGCCGGGTGGATTCAGCGGCGGGATGAAGGGATCGCAGTTGCCAATCGGCAGAATGTCACTGCCAAGCACCCAACCGTCCCCTTCATATCCGCGATACCAGCGGACACCATCGCCATCAATCTTGAGCTGATCGGCGGCGAAGATCACACCGGGATCGAGCCGCGCGATTTCCTGCGCATCACCGCGACCATGGGTGAACACGCGCACACGTTCCCCCTGAGGGATCAGGATCAAGCAGATTCCGCGATCGGCAGGCGCTGAGGTGGTGGGCGGGAAGCCCAGATCATTACACTGTCCATTGGTGATCACCGCTTGACCGGAGACCCAACCGACCATGCCATCCGGTGCGTTTACATCGGCACCCACACCGGCATACCAAGGCGTATTATTCGCGTCAAGCTGCATATACAACGGCGCAAACTGATCGCCCGGTTGCAGGGTGGCAATAATCACAGGCTGCGCGGGATTATTCGGATCAGGGATGAAGGCGCGCACATTGACGACTTCCGGGCCGGGATTACCGACAAGGCAGTGATCCATGTCGTGCCAAATCAGAATGGGTGCGGCGGGCGTTGGAGTGGGCTGATCGGCAGGGCATCCCTGCGTGAAACCCGTCCCGGCTTGATCCGGGCACTGATCGACGAAATCGAGGACGCCGTCCCCATCGCGATCTTCAACGTGCTGCGGAATAGGGGTTAGGGTTGGGGAATTCGGACAGCCATCGAGGGTGTTAGGAGCCGCTTCTCGCGGACACCTATCGCTGTTGTTCGGGATTCCGTCTCCGTCAAGGTCGGTGCGGCTGCCTTGGGCAGCAGCAGCGCTGGCGAATGTAAAAACAAGGAGTAGGAGAGTAAACAAGGAGATGAGCTTGGGTCTGGTCATGGTGGGGTTGCCTCCGTGTGTTAAGCTCATCTGTAAGGTTATCACACAAATGTGACAGTGCGCATGTTTCATTTACAAGTTGTTATGGGTTTGATCCCATTTGTTTAGGGGATGCTGCTTGGGGTTGTATAGGGGATGGAAAAGGACGGCTTAAGCCCTTATCGGAACAGCGCGACACAGACGAAGCACACGCCAATCACGACCATCAAACTGTCGATACGATCGAGCACGCCGCCGTGACCGGGCAGGATGTTTAACCCGTGAATGAGCGAGTCTTTGGTGTGAAAATGCCGCTTCACAGCGGATTCCAGCAGATCGCCCGCTAATGCGGCGGATGGGTTGATCAAGAGGAGGAACACAGTGAGCGGCATCAGCGCACCCATTTGAAGCACCAGCAGGAAAGAAATCAGAATGGCCGAGAACGCGCCGATCACGGCACCTTCGATCGTCTTTTTCGGGGAAAGTTTTGGGCTGAGCAGGTGCTTGCCGAGCAGTTTCCCGCCCACATAGGACATGACATCCATGCTCCATGTGCCCGACGCGATCAGCACATACCACAACAGCCCCGCCGAATCCCAGCGCAGTAGTACTGCAAACCCGGCGATGCAGCCGACATAGACCGCCAGAATCCATCCTAATACGCGGTCTGACAGCGCGTTTACCGGCTGATCTGGCTGTAAACGCGGCGCGATCCAGATCAACACCACGGATAGCACGACCACTACCGGCGTCCACTGAATGCTAAACGTGATCATCACCGACAAGAGCAGTGCTAACCCGGCATGGATCAGCGCAGAGGGTGTGATTTTTCCCTGTGACGCCATCGCCTGATATTCCAGCGCAGCGATGAAGAAGAACGCCCAAATCACCGCCGCAAAGACCACCCCGCCTGCGAAGATGACGACCAGTACAAGCGGCAGTGCGACCAGACTGGTGATCGTACGGATTTGGAGGTTCGTAGGCGGCTTATGCGCGTGCATGTCGCCTGCCGCAGGCTTATTCTCGGTCGTTTGTGAACTCAAGCTGTTCATGGGCGAATTCAAAAAACTATGAGCGCTTCATTTTCCTTCGTGTAACTAAAGTTTAACACAAGGTTAGGGGCGGTGCTATGCTGCTGCCGTGCTGTTACGGAGTCGTCACCGAAGTTGGAACCTGCGGGCTGATTTAAGGTGATTTAAGTCTATTTGAGGTTGTGCACACACCTTTGAAACACCCTGCCTTTATCGTAAGGCTATCAACAAACAACGACAGGACAACGCTCATGGCACAGCAGTCACCCAAAAACAACCCGACCCGACGCGGCCCAAACCATCCGTTTGCTGGCGCGCGGCTCGCCCTTGCGACGGCGGCCATCGCATCCGTCATCATGGGTGCGCAAATGTTCGTAACGGCAGATTTGACGACGAGCGCTTCATCGACCAACACATCGACAGTGGCATCGATCAGCCAAACGACTCAGACGACCACCTTCGGGCGGCAGTCGAACATTTTCCAGACCAGCACGCAGCCCATCCCTAGCAGCCGTTCCAGCCGCTAACTTTCTGGGAGCACTGTGATGCCGACCTACTCCATTCAATTCAAGGCGATGGGCTGTCACATGCAGGCATGGGCCGCCGCTGATTCGCCGGACGATGCGCGGGTGCTCGAAGAGGTCCCGGCATGGTTCGAAGCATGGGAAGCGTGCCTGTCACGCTTTCGCCCTACCAGTGAACTTTCCCGGCTGAACGCGCATGCGGGAAGCTGGATGCCCGTTTCACCGCTGCTGTTTGACCTAATCACCGATTCGGTTGAAGCAGCCGAACAGACGAACGGTCTGTTTAACCCGCTCATCCTCAATGCGTTGGAAGCAGTGGGCTATGCTGAGAGTTTTTCCCCGTCGGTCATGACTCAACCGTCGGGCTCCGCCCGGATGATGGATGCTCCTGTGCCCTCATGGGAGTCTATTCGACTGGATTTGATGCGCGGGATGGTCTGCCTTCCGGCGGGATCGCGCATCGATCTGGGCGGTATTGCGAAAGGGTGGGCGGCGCAAGAAGCCGCCGACCGCCTCTTCGAACGTGGATCGGCTCACGCAGGGTTTCACGGCTGCATGATTGATGCGGGTGGCGACATCGCCGCACACGGCAGCCCGGATGAGTCAGACGGTTGGATTGTCTCGCTGGAACGCGGCGATGACGATGAACCGGTCGATATCTTGTTGATCGATGAATCGGCGGCGACCAGCGGCACCGATTACCGCCGCTGGCAGCGCGGTGATCAACCGATGCATCACTTGATCGATCCGCGTACTGGACAGCCGTCTCAAAGCAGCGTACTGCGCGCCTCGGTGATTGCTCCCGATGCGAGTCAAGCGGTCGTTTGGGCGAAAGTCAGCTTGATGACCGAGCAGTTTTCCGATTATCCGACTCTATTCGTCTACACCGACGGCACCAGCGCGTCGAACTGGGAGGCTTAACCCATGAGCACCAAGATCGTTTCCTCTAAATCCTCGCTGCCCCAATGGATCGACTGGATCGTTGGCGCAGTCGTGGCCGTCATCACCTTCGGCGGCATCGCCTACGCCGCGCAGTCCGGGTTATTCAGCTTCTCGGTGTTCACCAATAGCGATTGGAATTGGTACATTGTCCGGGCGGCAGGGGTGACGGCGTTCCTCATGCTGGCCGCGTCGATGGCATGGGGCGTGTTCGTGTCCAGCCGCTTGATCAAAGATTGGGCACCCGGCGTCGTCAGCATGATGTTTCATGCGACGGTCTCATGGCTGGCCGTCATCCTCACACTGGTGCATATGGGGCTGCTGCTCCTCAACCAGTATTACACCTACACGCTGTCGAATCTGCTCATCCCATTCACCGGGGCGTATCGACCGTTCGCCGTTGGATTGGGCATCATCGCCTTTTGGGGGATTTTCGCCGTCACGATTAGTTTCAGCCTGCGCAAACTCATGAGCCGTAAGGCGTGGCTGTGGCTGCACTACACCAGCTATGGAGCGTTCGCGCTGACAGCGGTTCATTCCCTGCTAGCCGGAACGGACGGCACGCGCCCCGCGATGCTCGTGATCCTTGGCGCTTTCAGTGCGCTCGTCGGCGGCATGCTGATCATGCGTATCCGCCAATCGTCGTCAAAAGCGCGGGCAGAAGGCTAACTGTATCGCAGCCCGTTGGGCGGTCAGCAGGTGCTGAGGTAAGCTTAGCATCGTCGGCACGCCCATTTTCGCTCTCTACAAGGAACGCTCAAATGCTGCCTGAACAACCTCCCGTGCTGACCATTGACTCGACCCGTGGCCTTGTCCAGTGGGGGGATCTCACGCTTCCCGCGTCGCTGACCGAGGGTGAATTGCGCACCCGTGGCGGTGAGCAGGTGCGTCGCCTACTTCATCATCGGGTAGGGTTGGTTCAGTACAGCAGTTATGCCCTTCCCTCACTTAAGGGCAGCGATGGCTCACTCTACGATCAAGCATATGGGAGTGTCTATTTCGAGAACGGACGCTGCACGATGCTGACCTTCTCCCTGACCTATGCGGGAGAACTTCCCGGTTGGGAGAACCTCAGCGAAGCTGGAGAGCTTAAGCGGCAGGATCTGCACGAGGCATTTCTGCGCGAACAACTCGGCGATCCTAACGAGCGTACGCCCTACGGTACCACCTTGCTGCCTACCGATCCCCCCTTTGTGACGACTGTCTATCAGCGGGGATGGGGCACTGTGCATTCCGGCTATGATTTCAAGAACGGCACCGTCGGGATCACGATCCGCTACCGCTAAATGGGGTACTCGATTCAGTACCCCATCTCAATTGCAGGCATTAAACGGCGGCTTTAGCCGTCTCCCACTGAATCGTTTGCAGGAAATCGGCATCCAAGTCAGCGATGAACAGCGCCAGCACACGCCCTAAGCGTTCCACATCGCGCAGATCGATCGTTTCGTTCGGGGAATGCA
>JAXLWG010000057.1:0-26556 GCA_046328615.1 Anaerolineae bacterium
GAGTGTCGCCGCCGCTTTCGCCAACACTGCCGGGGGGCGCAGCGGCAGATTGGCGACGTTTGTCCCAATGTGAATACGGGTGGTGCGCGCCGCCAAATAGGTGATCAACGTCCATGTATCGAGAAAGCGCTTCTGGTAGGGGTGATCCTGCACCGTGAGCAGATCCAGCCCGTTCGCTTCGGCAGTCGCCGCGCGGCGGAAGCTCTCTTGCAGTTCATCCGTGCTTGGGTCGATGTTGGCGCCGAATAACAGATCCCGGTTCATCGTATGACTCCTCAACTCGCCGAATGAAGTTCCTTGAGTACCTATGACTGGTTAATTCGGACGGTAGTCCGTTTGTACTAGTCATCGAAGAAATCGATGAAGAAACCCAACTAAACCTTACACACTTGCCTCATATGTGTAAGAATTCATTCGTGCAAAAGCCAACCGCGAATAAAATACAAATACGGGGTTTGAAAATCCGTACTTGTTTGTATGCGTTCAATGTGTTTCACTTAAAGCTGTTTCTCTGAGAACGAGACCGATATGGCAGGCGCTGAACTGCAGAGACGCCCCAAAACAGAAGACTTCACCCTACTGGCTCAGGTATCCCAAACGCTGATTTCCCTTGACCGTAGTCACGTGTTGGAACGTGTCATGGAACTGACCGTCACTGCACTAGGAGCGACACGCGCAAGTCTCGTCATCGTCCCCGAAGCTGAAGGCGAGTGGAAGAGCTTATTCTTCCAATTGGAAAACGGCAAAGCTGCTGCCCGCCCCGACCGGGATGAATCGATCAAAATGGCGCACCGAGTACTGGATCGAGGACTTGCCGGGTGGGTGATCCGCAACAAAATCGGCGCGGTCGTGGCCGATACGGAGACGGATGAGCGCTGGTTTACCTTCCCCGACAGCACCTCGAAAGCGCGATCCGCGCTGTGTGTGCCGTTCCTGCAATCCGATCAAGTGCTGGGCGCACTGACCCTGCTGCATTCGGAACCCAATCACTTCGATGAAGACGATTTGCAGTTGATGATGATCGTCGCCAACCAGTCGAGTGTGGCGGTGCGCAACGCCCAGTTATTCACACGCCTGCTTCAACAGCAGCGCCAGCTTGAAGCGGTACTGCGATCGATCCCCGATTTTATGTGCGTCCTTGACCAGACCGGGCATATCCTGCTGGTCAACGATGAAGCCGCGCGCATGCTGGATGAAAATGGCTCGCCGGAAAACTTGATCGGTCACACGCTCAAGTCGATGTCGCATTTGGATACGGCACTGACACAGATCGCCGATATTACGTCCGGCCCTGCGCAGATCGGCCAGAACTGGTCGTTTGAAGTCCGGTCGGAGCAGCAGCGCAAGGATTATCTGGCGTCGGTTTCGGTGTGGACGAGCAGCACGCTGAATACCAGCAACGCGGGTTTTGTCGTCATCATGCGTGATATTACGACGATGCGCGACCTTGCCCGCTTCAAGGACGAAATGCTGCGGATGGCATCGCACGATCTGCGCAGCCCATTGGCGCTGATCGTCGGCTACGTCAACCTGATCGCGCTCGATGTGATGGATCGCCCGGATGTGCAGGATTACCTGTCGATCATCGAACGATCGACCGACAAGATGCGCGGCCTGTTAGATGATTTGCTGCGTGTGGAGCAGATTCGCACATCGCCGCTGGAACTGCACCAGCAGGTCGATTATCGCGGGTTGATCAGCACCGTGCTGAACGACATCCGCCCGCTGGTGGATGGCAAGAAACAGGTGCTGTCTGCCGATCTCAAGCTCGATAACTTGCAGGGAATTCGGGTCAATCCATTTTTGATCCGCGAGGCGATGGAAAACTTGATCACCAACGCGGTCAAGTACACGCCGGAAGGCGGCACGATCAAAGTGCGCAGCTACCAGCAGGGCGAACGGTTGTATTTCGTCGTGCAAGATTCGGGCATTGGCATTCCGAGCGAAATGCTGCCCCGCCTGTTTCAGTCATTCTTCCGCGTGCGCCAACCCGGTATGGAAGGCGTCGAGGGGCGCGGCTTAGGCTTGAGTCTGGTCAAGACGATCATCGAGCGGCACAACGGGGAAGTGTGGGTCGAAAGTGAAGCCGGTCACGGCAGCACGTTCGGCTTCTGGATTCCGATGTAGCCGTCCGCGAAACAGAAACACCCCATCGATTTGATCATGCGTCCCAGAGGAACTACCCAATAGCTCCTCTGGGTTCTCAAATATGAGGCCCGCGCGGGATCAGTCGGCTTGAAAGCAGTGACAATTTCGGACGGGAATTTTCCGCCGAGGAATTCGCGTTCAACCTGCCTAAACCCTGCCTCCTGAACCAACGTTTGCATCAGCACCGGGCGACACCCGCCCAACACATACAACAGGAATTGAGGGGGCAAATACCCGTAGATGCGTTCGCGCATGGTTTTGTGCGCGGCATCCGGCTTGCTCATGTTGAGCAGTACCAGCCGCCCTCCCGGTTTGAGCACTCGCTTGAATTCGTTCAAAATCACCGGCATTTGCGCCAAGGGGATCAAGTCGAGCATGTAGCCGTTGTACAGCACATCGAAGGATGCATCCGGGAAGCGCAGATCAGAGGCGCTCATTTCTGACAAATGGACGTGACGGACTCCGGCGTGGGCGAGGTTTCGCTGCGCAACCGCCAGCATGCCGGGAGAGAGATCGACTCCTTCCACCGTCACAGCAGGATCAATCTTGCGAGCAATTTCCGTCATTGCCAGCCCCGGCCCTACAGCCACTTCCAGCACCTTTTCTTGGGGTTTGAAGGCAGCTTTTTCGATGGCGCGCAGATGATAAGCAAATTCCATCGGCGCGATCGTTTTGCCGTAAATGCGGCTGCGGCGGCTGTAAATGGTGCGAACGTCTTGAGGGGTGAAGCGACCTGATTCGATCATCATGTTTTCTACCTCACTTATGGTATGCTTGGTATGCTACAAGTTAAAGTTAACTTTAAGTCAAGAGGGTGGTTTGGGTTGAATATTGGGGAATTGGCGCAGCGCGCCGGAGTCGAAACCTCGACGATACGGTATTACGAGCAAACCGGGATTTTGCCAAAACCGAAGCGCATCAATGGACGGCGCATTTACGATGAGAAGGCCCTGCGGCAGTTGGGATTGATCAAGGCGGTTAAAGCGGCAGGGTTTACGATCGCGGAGATCAAAGCCTTAACATCCGCTTGGGAGGCCGAAAATCACGCACCGAAGGCATGGCGCGAATTTGTTGAGCGCAAGCTGGCGGAAATTGAAACGCTGATGGCACAGGCGGAGCGAACTAGACAAGTCCTAACTACCGCGCTTGAGTGTGGCTGTTGGGATGATTACGATATACCGTTGGAGGCGTTTATCGCGCAGAGTGAGCTGGATGTATAACGGAGAAGGGTCATAAAGCTGAAGTATCTGAACTGGCAGATACTTCAGCCGTTCTCGTGATAGGGGATTACTGCTCTAACATCACGTAGGCGTTGGCGGCATATTCGCGGGCGGTGCCGCCGATTGACGCCTGTTCGGGCAGATCATCGCTCAACGCTTCGCGCTCGTCCTCAATGCGTTCTTTCAAACGTTTCAGATCACGGCTGGTGGGTTCCAGTTCCAGCGCACCGTCGATCAGCAGTTCCGCAATCGACAGGTGACGCGGACTTTCGACCAGCATACGCGCCAGATCGACAGTCGTACCGACGACATTCTGCACATCATTGCTGGCGTACGCCAGATGCAGCGCTTGGCGGTAGCGTAAGACCGCTTGCCCAAGCTGGCGTGCCTGCACCAGCGCATAGCCAAGATTGCCCAACTGAAGCAGCTCTTCTTCTTTGTCTTTCACTTCACGGGCGATGTGCAGTGCGCTGCTGGAGAAGTTGATCGCCTCCGTCCAGCGTTCGAGTTCGCTGTAGGCCGCGCCCAATCCACCGAGCACACGCCCTTCGTAATCGCGCCGATCCTGTTTGCGGAACAGAGCCAGTGCTTCTTCCCAGCGTTCGATCGCCTGTTCGGGATCGCTGTCATCGAGATAGGCGTAACCGAGCTTGTACAGCACCATCGCCTCGTTCGGCAGGTCGCCATTCGTGCGCGTCACGTCAAGCGCGCGCTGATAAGCGCGGGCGGCGTCTTTGCTTTCGCCAAGCTGCTGGCGGGCATCGCCCAATACGGTGAGCATGCGCACCTGCTGGACATCATCACCCAATTTATCGGACAGATTGGCCGCGCGTGCCGCATACAAAGCCGCCGGTTGGTAATTTTCCGATTTCACGGTGAGTTCAGCCAGCGCGTTGAGCGTGGTGAGCGTGCTGCGGTCGTCGGTCAGGTTTTCCAGCACAGAGAGCGCTTCGGAATAGGTCGAAGTGGCCTCATTTTCCAGTCCACGCGTCCGCTGCAAAGACCCCAACTGCATAAGCAGCTCGGCCTGCTTACGGCGATCGCCAGACTGGCGCGCCTGCACCACTTGAGTGCGCAGTCGTGCCGCTTCATCCGATTCGACGGGCGGGATCAGCGATGAATCTTCGATGACTTCGACGGATTCCTCATCCTCGTCGTCTGCTTCATCGCTGAAGGCCGAAAGGCGAGTGGGTGTCGGCGGTGTGGAGAGCGGGCGGGAAGGGATCGGCGGCGCATACGACCGGACGGCAGGTGCGCGGCTGGAAAGCCCGGTTTCCTCATCCTCGTCGTCTAAATCATCCTCATCAAGGTCGTCTTCATCTTCATCGAGGTCGTCCTCGTCGAGGTCTTCGTCTTCCGCTTCATCGAAGGGAATGACTTCATCCGAGACGTCTTCGTCCTCTTCCATCTCGTTTTCGTCGTCAAATTCCGCTTCATCAAGCTCATCGGCGCGGTCGCTCTCCTCGTCTTCAAGGAGTTCTTCGTCATCCGCCGCGATCATGGTGCTGGTCGAGGTGACGCCGCGTGCTTCGGCGGTGTCTTTATAGGCGCTGAAGGGGACGGTTTGGCTGGCGGCAAATCCGCGCAGCAGCAGCAGTTCGGCCACATAGCCGCGTTCGTTGGTGAAATCGCCCGCCTGAAGCATCGCCACCGAAAGCTGGTTGGCGAGTTCGCGATCGCCCGCATCGGCGGCGGCCTTGGCGGTGGCGATGAAATTATCCATTTCAGCGGCAAGGTGATTGTGTGCATCCGCCGTAGAGGCGGTGTATTTGCGTGCATAGGCGAGGATCGCCTCGCGAACGTTCGCTTGCAAGCCGTCCAGCCGCTTCAAACCGCGCAGCCAGCTTTGCGCAAAGGTGAACGTCATAGGATGGAGTTGGTAGTACGGCATCCCGTAGCGTTCGGACTTGATGACCAGATGGCGATCGATGAGCATACCCATCGCCTGCTGGATCAATTCCGGTTGTGCCTTCCCCACCATGCCGATCAGTTCAGCCGAGGCTGCCCCGTGCTGAGTCGCGCCGAGCACGAACAGTAAGCCTTGCAGCGCGCTGCTGAGGCCCTTGAACACGACCGTCAGCGCCAACAAGGACGGGCTGACATTGGCATTCGCCGGGGGCAGTGCGGCCCGGAAGTCTTCCGGGGACTGCTTGGTGGCGCGCAAATGCCCACTGGCTAACACGATGGCAAAGGGTGTGTAGTTGAGCACCTGAGCCAGATGTGCGATTTCTTCTTGCGAGGCTGACTGCAAATCAGCGGCGGCGCGGAGCAGCGCGGCGGCCTGCGTGGGTTCCAGTGCGTTGAGCGGGAACTTCGTCCACCCGCCGTCAATGTCCTCATCATTCAGGATCAGCATGGGCAGGTTGTTTGCCAGCCGGGTCAGGAATTCCTGCGCGACTGCCGCACTGATTTTGCCATCGAGCACGATCAGCGGTTTTTCACGGGAGAGTGCCGTCGCCGCCGCGCCGACGAAGGCCAGCGGAGTGTTCGATGTGGTGATGGTGCTTAGGTTATAGGCACGCCCTACCCGCACCAGCAAATCGGCAAAGGTCGGGTTATCGACCGGGAGCCACAGGGAGCCGCCCGGAAGCTCTGTGTAGGCGCTTGCAAGCGTAGCCGCAACCGCCGACTTGCCGATGCCAGCCGGGCCGTACAGAAGTACTGCACGGTTTTCTTTAAGATGGGTATACACCCTCGCGAGGGTGGTATCCCGTCCGATCAATTTTTGCGGCGCATCGACAGGCAGCATCCCTGCCTTATGAACCGGAGCTTCGTGAGAGGTCACATCCGCCATGAAGATCCCCTAACCCGCATATTCATGCGCGCTTCACCTGCGCGCCCAGCACATGAACCTTCACACAAAGCTGTTGAAGGGACATCGCTGCACGCATACCTGTGCGCATTAGACGAAGTTATTTCGGAGTATAGCGTAGGTTTGCACCATTCAGCAATTGAGGCCAACGCGGAGCCGACGTGAAGCTGACGGGAAAAACCCACGCAACGGTGGCTAGATGCTCCTTAAGTACCGAGCGGTTTAGGCACCGGGCGGCGGCACAGGCAGCGAATCGACCGAAGTGTCCTTCCACTTCGCGCCTTCTTCGCTGAGCAGCACCGGGATGCCCTTGATGATCGGATACTTATAGCCGGAATCGGCACAGACCAGCCAGCAGCCTTTTTCCAGCGTCAATTTGCCGGGGTCGCTGCCGTGATCGGTGTAATGCACCGCTTCGGGGCAGCGGATCAGTTCCAGCAGTTCGGGATCAAATGGGGGTGTCGCTTCCATTGGGATTTACTCGTACTCATACAGTGTCATCAGATGCGCGAAAGTATAGCGGTGCCCGCCCACGCTGTCTATAATGGTCAACGCACAAGATATAACATAATCTTATGATTCTGAGGCACCGTAATGTCGGGTATCCGCTGGTTTTTTCTTGCTTCCCTGACCCTTGTTTTGATCGGAATGGCGGCGCTGGTCTTTACGGCTCCTGCCGCCTCCCTGCCTGACGCCGCAGCCGCCGGTCAGCGGGTATGGCGCGCGCAAAACTGCGAGTCGTGCCATACCGTGTACGGCTTAGGCGGTGCCTATGCCCCCGACCTGACGCGCATTTACGGACAGCGCGGCGAGGTGTATCTGCGCGATTTTCTGGTCAACCCGCAGGCGTATCACCCCGGCCAGCGTGTGATGCCCGCCTTCGGGTTGACACGCACGGAAACGGATGCGCTGCTGGCTTATTTGCAGTGGATCGGCGAACAGCCCAACGCAGTCGATTTCCCCGTTCGCCCGATCAATGTGAACGGCGGCGGCAATATCGCCTCGTCGGGGCTGGCGGGCGCGGCTGTGACAAGCGGAAGCGGCGGCGTGCCCGCCGATCCGGTTGAAGCGGGTCGCTACTGGTTCAGCCGCGCGCCCGCCAACTGCTCGACCTGTCATTCGCTGGAACCGGGTGCGGTCGTCGTCGGGCCGTCACTGTCCGGCGTTGCGTCACGAGCGGGATCGCGCATCTCCGGCTTAAGTGCCGAAGCCTACCTCCGCCAATCGATCCTCACCCCCGGCGCGTATGTCGTCTCCGGTTTCCCGGATGCGATGGCGCGCAACCTTGGGGATGTGCTGGACAGCGATCAACTCAACCAAATTATCGCCTTTTTGCTCACGCTGGACTGAACGACCATGCGCGTTAATTCGACCCAAACGATTGCTTACCAATTCCTGACTCATTTCGTCGTCCTGATGCTCGTGTACGCGGCCTCGGTACTCTTGGGCGCGGTCAAGTTCCTCGGCGCGGACGCGCTGGCGGATACGCTTCCCTATTCACAGGTCGCGCAGATCAGCAGCACGATTCTGCTGCTGGCGCTGCTCAGCGGCGGGATCGGCGGCGGGTTGTATGCCCTATCGCAGGAACGATCGGACAAGCGGTTCCCGTATGAAAACGTGCTGCGCTGGGCGCGGCGCGGCTGGACGCTGCTGTGCGTGCTCACGGCGGGTGCAGGGTTGCTCGGCCTCTTGAAAGGGCGGACAGGCTTGGAACTGCCGCCGCTGCTCGATGCGCTCTTGATCGTCGTGCTGGCGTTGATTTTGTTCGTCGTCGTGCGCGGCGTGCCCCGCTGGTGGAGCCTGCCGCTGGTATGGACGCTCGGCATCACAGCGGTTTTGTTGGGCGAAGTGGTAGGACTGCTGCCGGTCGATCCGGCGCACGACCGGCTGCTCGGCGTGCTGGCGGTTGGGCTGCGCGACACCCTCGGCATCGGCTTGTTGGCGGTTGCGCTGATCTTCTGGCAGATGCAGCGCTTCAGCGATCTTTCGCCGGGATGGGTGAACATCGGCGTTTATTCCGTTGGCGGCTTCTGGTCAATGGCGGCAGCGCTGCTGACGCTGCAATCGCTGGTGACGCTCGGCGTTCCGGCGGCGGTACAGGTTGGCGTGCTTGGCGTGATCGCGCTGCCGGTGATTGCCGCCATTTTCGCATCGCACGCCTATCTTGCGCTGTCGCATCGAAACACCACGCGCACACTAAGCGCGCATTGGGTGAGCTTGGCGATCGTACTGCTGCTGATCGGCGTGGGGCTGTTGGGCGCGCTCAATGCGCTGCCGGACGTGAACCGTATGATCGCTGGGACGCGGCTCACTGATTTGCAGCACACCTTGATTTTGCTGGCGTTCGCCGCCGCGCTGTTTGGCACCGTGAATCAGGTTGGCGCGGAACTGCGCGAAGAGAACCGCCGCATCACCGGGTTGGCTCCGTTCTGGTTGGTCGGCTTCGGGCTGATCGTCGGGGCGATCGGCTTGGGCGGCGCGGGGATCGTGCAGATTTACCTCGAACGACTGCTCAGCGTGGGTTATCTGGAAACGCAAACGCTGATTGTCCCATTGTATACCGTCTGGGTGATCGGCTGGGCGGCGGTTGGGCTGGGATTGATCGGCTACGCGCTGGGGTTTTGGGTGCGCCGCGTGCGAAACTCCTAGAGTCCATTCCCCAATGGACTCATCCTCTCTCTTGTCAAAAGTTTAGATTAGTCTAAAATTAAATCATGACGAATCGAAAATTATCACCAAGAGGGGGGAATTATGGAACAGTGGCTGTCACGCTTCGTCATCGAAGGGTCAATTTTCACAGTGCTGCTAGCCGTCTTCATCATTGGAACGCTGATCTACAACAAGCGGTTGTGGATGCAGGATTATCCCAAGGAAATTCAAGCGCTTCAGCCGCCGCTGACCGTGCGCGAAAAACGGGAGCGTGTGGTATTGGCACTGGGTTTGTTCGTGCTCTTGTTTGGCGGGTTGTTCGTCTCGAACGCGGGCTTGAAGGCTGCGAACGGTGGCACACTGCCCTTCCTGAACGCGTATTTGAATGCATATGGACTGTGGAGCCTATTCAACCTCTTCGACGCGGTGGTGATTGACTGGTGGTTTGGGGCGGTAATGGCGGCTCCGTTCATGATCATGCCCGGTTCGGAAGGGTATATGCATCTCTATCGCGACAAGCGCATGCACCTGATCAACTTCCTCAAAGGCGTGGTGGGCGGACTCATTCTGTGCGTGCCGATCGCACTGATCTCGACAATTTTGTAAAGGTCTGCTCTACTCAACGTGGAGTATCGGGGCGGGCGCGGGTGACGCGCCTCCCCTGATGGTTTTCTTCATCGCCTGAACACTGGAAACTGAAAAATGACCCAACAAACCGCACGTAAGCGCCGCTTGTGGCCCGCTATTTTTTTGGTTTTAGGCTTATTTCTATGCAGCATTGGAACGGCATTCGCCTTTATTCCCGCCCCTGAAGATCCGACCATCCCCGCCGGGGAGCAGGGTGGCGGCGCGCGCCAAGATGATCAAGCCGTCAGTGGGCTGGATCTCGCATGGCCCGAACTCGCGCCCGTCGATGCGAATCAGGCGGCGTTGGGGCGGCTGCTGTTCTTCGATCCCATTTTGAGCCGTAACGACAACATGGCGTGCGCATCATGCCACCAGCCCGATCTGGGTTTCAGCGATGGGCGCACGGTGGCGCAGGGTTCGCACGGTGAAGATCTGCGCCGCAATACGCCGAGCCTGTGGAATGTCGCCTATGCCACCTCGCTGTTCTGGGATGGGCGCGCCTCCAACCTTGAAGATCAAATGCTGACGCCGCTCACCTCCGAAAATGAGATGGGCGCGGATGTGACCGTCATGGTAGAACAGCTTCAGGCGATTCCCGAATATCAGGCGATGTTCACGACAGCCTTCCCCGGCAGCGAAACGGCCATCACGCAGGAAAATGTCGCCAGCGCGATCGCCGCTTACGAGCGGACGCTCATCAGCAATAACTCACCGTTCGACCGCTTCGCGGCGGGCGATTTCAACGCGCTGACCCCGGCGCAGCGGCGCGGTTTCGATGTGTTCCGCAGCGCGCAAACCCGCTGTTTCGAGTGCCATGCATGGCCGAATTTCACCCACAGCACCTTCCATGTGCTCGGCGTGCCGGATACCGATCCCGCGCATCCTGACCTTGGTCGAATTGAGACGGTCAACGCCGCCCCCGGTGAGCGCGCCTTCCGTACGCCCAGTCTGCGCAATGTCGCCCTCAGCGCGCCCTACATGCACAACGGCGCGTTCGCCACCCTCGAAGAAGTCGTGCATTTCTACTCCGAAGGCGGCGGCCCTGCGTTCGGTGTCGATATTGCAGTCGATGAAAAGGTACAGGGTTTCACGCTGACCGATCAGCAAACGGCTGACCTGATTCAGTTCCTCTACGCGCTGACCGACGAACCGAGCGATTTGATCGCCATTCCCGAAAGTGTGCCGAGCGGGTTACCCGTGATCGCCCACAGCGAGAACGCCGCCCGCGCCTTGGTCGAAACCTCGACCGCGCCGCCCACAGAACAGATCGCCAATCATCAACCCGTCACCTTGACTGTCCACGCGGGCGAATCGATTCAGGCGGGGGTCGATCAAGCGCTGCCGGGGGATACGGTCGAAGTCGAGCCGGGGATTTATCACGAAACGGTGTATGTCGATCGCCCGAACATCACGATTCGCGGGTTGGTGGACGGCGAAAATCGTCCGTGGATCGAAGGGGACGGCGTCTTAAGCGACGGCTTCAACACGACCGGCGATGATTTCGTCCTTGAAGGATTTGGCGTGCGCAACACGATCGGTAACGGCGTGCTGACGACCGGCGCGGAGCGCGTTGCCTTCCGCGATCTGATCATCGAAAATGCCGGGATTTACGGCTTGTACCCGGTCGAATGCACCGATGTCTTGATCGAAAATGTCGAAGCATCGGGCATCGCGGACGCGGCGATCTACGTCGGGCAATCACGCGGGCCGATCATCGTGCGCAACAACTTCGTCCACGACAACGTCACCGGCATCGAGATCGAAAACAGCACCAATGCCGAAGTGTACGGCAATCACGCCTACGACAATTCGGGCGGGATTCTCGTCTTCTTGCTGCCGAACAATCCCTCACGCGTCGGCTATAACACCCGTGTGTACGATAACTTGGTGGAACACAACAATCACCAGAATTTCGGTAGGGCGAACACGGTTGTGAGCAAAGTGCCGTCGGGGACGGGCATTTTCATCATGACGGCGGATAACACCGAAGTGTTTAACAACACCATCCGCGAAAATCAGTCGTTCGGCGTTGGGCTGACCAGTCTATACATCATTTATCCGCGCGATACGGTGTTCGATCTGGGGCCGATTCCCGAAAACAACTGGATTCACGACAATACGTATGAGCACAACGGCTATGCGCCCGATCCCTCGCTGACGGACTTCGGCGTGAGCGGCGCGGATCTGCTGTGGACGGGCGAAGGCTGGACGAATAGCTGGGACGAACCGGGCGCGAGCAGTTTCCCGCCCGTGCTGCCGAGCCGGAATACACCCGATCCGCTGCGGCGGGCGCTGTGGCGCTTCTACGATGTGGTGATTCAAGCGCTGCTGTGATGTATTTGGGTGGGACGAGAAGTTAATAAACAAGCAAAGATCGAACCACAGAGGGCACGGAGATTCTGAGAGAGAATTTCCTCCTATTATCTCTGTGTACTCTGTGATCTCCGTGGTTCAAGCAGGTATGACTTCGTTTGTTGAGAGGAGAATGAATGGATCTCGATCAGATACGCACGTTATATACCCGCCAGCAGCGCATCGCCATCACCTACCCCGACTCGCTGCGCGAAGAAAGCCCCTATGTCGTCCGCCAGCGCGACGACGAGCGCGGCTCTGTGGTGTACTCGAACCTGAATGCTGAAAATGCCGACACGGTGATCGAGGCGGAGATCGCCTATTTTCGATCGCTCGGCATCGCACATGAATTCGAGTGGAAGTGGTTCGACAGGGATCAACCCGCCGATTTGAAAGACCGGTTGGAACGGCATGGCTTCGAAGCCGACGAACCGGAAGCCGTGCTGGTGCTCGATCTCACCCATGCGCCCGCGCGCTTGCTGGCACCGCCCACCAACGACATCCGCCACGTAAACAGCGATGAAGGCGTTGACGTGATGATGGGTATCCTCACCGAAGTATGGGACGACGATCCCGAAGATCGCCGCTGGTTGGGCGAAAAACTTAAGCATAATTTGCGCGAAGCGCCGGACGATTGGCTGCTGTATCTCGCTTATGCAGACGGTGTTCCCGCCAGCGCGGGCTGGATCGATTTTCATCCCGGCAGCGATTTCGCCGGATTATGGGGCGGCTCCACGCTGGAACGGTACCGCGGACGTGGCCTGTATACCGATCTGGTGGCGGTGCGGGCACAGGAAGCGATTCGGCGCGGGGTGCGCTGCCTCACGATCGACGCCAGCCCGATGAGCCGCGCCGTCCTCGAAAAGCTTGGCTTTCGACTGTTGTTCATGACGATTCCGATGATGTACAAAGGCGCTTAAAGGCTCAGCGCGTTGGAACAGAATCGATTACAATGAACGCGTTCTCACTGTAATACAGCCAATTTTGTCCTCATTTTGGGATGGGTGAAACCGATTCATGAGCCGATCACGTGTTCCGCTGCTCAGCCTCGCTGCTGCTTTCGTTCTTTTTGTCCTCGCGCTGATTTTCGTCCTGCCGCCCACCCATGATCTGCTGCTGTCGTTTGGGCTTGACGGCAGCATCGGGGAAAACTCGATCCGCACGCTGCAAATCATCGGCGCGGTGGGCTGTGCCCTGCTTGCGCTGCTGATCCTGCTGCAAAAACAGGTGCGCGCGATCATCGTCGCCGTGATTGACGCGATCGCGAACATGGGTGCTGTTCCCTACTTTGTCGTTTTGATCGCGGTGGCGCTGGTGCTGCGCGCCGCGTGGGTGATCGCCGTGCCATCGGTGCCTTACACCGATTTCGCCGTCTATGATGGGTTGGCGTGCAATGTCGCGCAGGGGAATGAATACGTCGATGACTTTTCCGACCCGGCAACCGACGATTACGGCAAACTTGCATGGCGCGCACCGGGATTCCCGTACATGCTGGCGGGCGTTTACGCTGTGACAGGCTGCGACGCGCATATCGGCAAAGTGCTGGTGCTGGCCTTCAGCGTGGCGGTGGTGGCGCTCTCCTATGCGGTGAGCGTGCAAGCGTTCGGTGAACGTGCCGGACGGATTGCAGGGCTGATCGTCGCCCTCTATCCAACGCTGATCGCATACAGCGGCATCCTTGGCACAGAGCTTCCCTTCACCTGCTTCCTGCTGATCGGCTTATACGGCGTGCTGCGACAGGTGAAACAGCCGCGCTGGTATTGGCTGGTCATGATTGGGCTGTCGATGGGCATCGCCGCGCTGATTCGCCCGAACGGGCTGGTGGTGCTGCTGGCCGTGCCGATCTACTGGTTGATCGCGACCCGAAATCTCGTCAAAGCGATCGTCTATACGGCGGTGATAGGTGTGCTGGCGCTGCTGGTGATCCTGCCGTGGTCGCTGCGCAATCAGCGGGTGTTTGGGACGTTCGTGTTCATCACCACCAACGGCGGCAACGTCATGTGGGAAGGCACACAGACGACGGCGGGCGGCAGCGGCGTCGAAGGCGGACGGGCGCTGTGCGAAGGCCTGACCGAACCCGAATGCGACTCGTATGCACGGGGCCAAGCAATTCAAAATATCCTTGGCGATCCGGTGTCGTATGCGCGCTACAGCCTGAGCAAGCTGGTGCGCTTGTATGCGTTCGGCTATCAGGGGATCGTGCAGTCCGTCGAATCGACGTCTGAAGGCTATGAAATGCCGTCGATTGTACGCACAGGCTTAATTGCTGCTGCGCAGAGCTATCACCTGCTGATTCTGCTGCTGGCAGCGATCGGGATGGTGTGGAGTCTGCGGCGCGGGTGGACGGCGGTGCATACGTTTTACCTGCTGATTTTGCTGGCGTGGAGTGCGCTGCATTTCCTGTTCCACGGCGAAAGCCGCTATCACGTGCCGGTGCTGCCGGTGATCGCCGGGTACGCGGCGCTGACGCTGGCATGGGTGCAGCGCGCAGGGACGGCAGCCAAAAGCTAAGGGTAAGGGATTCAACGCAAAGACGCCAAGTAGGTAAGACGCAAAGGAAAATATTCTCTCTTTGCGCCTTTGCGTTAAATCTTTCGCCTTCGAAAAGCTCAAAGTGGGCGGCGTAGAGATTCCCCGCGATTCGTGCGATAATGCGCGCATCGACCCAAATTGACCACGCCATCCATTCCACACCCATCCGTTGAACGTCCGTTTGTTGAGTTCGCGCAGTGATCGCATGAATGCCATAAAACCTGAAATCATGAGTCCGGCGGGCTATTGGCCCCAGTTGAACGCCGCCGTCGAAGCGGGCGCGGATGCGGTCTATTTCGGCTTGAAACACTTCACCGCGCGGGCGAAAGTTGGCTTTACGCTGGCAGAACTGCCCGATGTGATGCGCGCGCTGCACCACCGGGGCGTGAAAGGGTATGTGACCTTCAATACCCTGATTTTCGACCACGAACTGCGCGAAGCCGTCAAAACGATCGAACAGATCGCCACCGCTGGAGCCGACTCGCTGATCGTGCAGGATGTGGGCATGGCGCAGCTTGCGCATCAGATTGCGCCGCACGTCAACATTCACGGCAGCACCCAGATGAGCATCACCAGCGCGGAGGGTGTGGCACTGGCGCAGCGCTTCGGCGTCAGCCGGGTGGTGCTGGCGCGTGAATTGTCGCTCAAAGATGTGCGGGCGATCCGCGAACAAACCGACTGTGAACTAGAAATTTTCGTGCATGGCGCGCTGTGCGTCTCGTACTCCGGTCAATGCTTTTCATCGGAAGCATGGGGTGGACGCAGCGCTAACCGGGGACAGTGCGCGCAGGCCTGCCGCCTCCCCTATGAGCTAATCGTCGATGGAGCATACCAACCGCTGGGCGATGCGCGCTATTTGCTCTCACCGGGAGATTTATACGCGCTCAACCAGATCCCGGAGATCATCGAGAGCGGCATTTCGACGCTCAAAATCGAGGGACGCTACAAGGATGAGCAGTACGTCGCGCTGACGACGAACGCCTACCGCCGCGCGGTCGATGCCGCGTGGGAACAGCGTCCCAGCCCCATCACGCCGCAGGACGAAATAACGTTGGAGCAGGTGTATTCGCGCGGCTTAGGCCCGTACTTCATCAGCGGGACGAATCATCAAGCTGTCGTGAGCGGGCGATCACCGCGCCATCGCGGGGTGCTGGTCGGGCGGGTGACGCGAGTCTATGCCGATCGTGTGCTGATCGAACCGACTGACGCGCAGCATATCGCGCCGCTTAAAGCTGGGGATGGGCTGGTGTTTGATGCCGCCGATTGGCGCAGCCCGCAGATCGAGGAAGAAGGCGGGCGGCTGTACGACGTGAAACCGGTCGGCAAAGGACTGGAACTGTCTTTCGGCAATCGCGCCGTCGATTTTACGCGTATTCAAGCGGGCGATTGGGTCTGGCGCACGCATGATGTGAACACCGACAAAGCCGCCAAACCGTTCACCGAGGCAGCGGCCCCGGTGAGCCGTCAACCGGTGCAGGTACAGGTGATCGCCCATGAAGGTGAACCGCTTTCCCTGACATGGATGATTGAAAAACAGCCGGACATCCGCGTCACCGTCACATCGGGCGATCCGCTGGGCCGCGCGAACAGCCGGGGCGTCACCGCCGAGTATTTGCATCAGCAGCTTGGGCGATTAGGGAATACCGCGTATCAACTGGCCGGATTGAGCGCTGATGTGCAGGGCGAACCGTTCATCCCCAGTTCACTGCTCAATCGACTGCGGCAGGAAGCGGTCGAAAAATTAGCTGAAGGGCAGGCACGCCTTCCCGACGGGGCGATCAACCCGCCGATTCAAGTGTTAGATGCGGCCTTGAGCCAGATCGAGCGTTCCGCGCAGGATGGATCGACGGGTGAGGTGTCGCTGCATCTGCTGGTGCGCACGCCGGAACAGCTCGACGCGGCGCTGACGTTGAATCCGGCCAGCATCACGCTCGATTATCTGGAATTGTACGGGCTGCGTCCCGCTGTCGATCAAATCAAGGCGGCGGGGATTCTGCCGCGCGTTGCCAGCCCGCGTATGCTCAAGCCGCATGAGCAGCGGATCGTCAATTTCCTGCTGCGGCTCGACTGCCCGATTCTGGTACGCTCCGGCGGCTTGGTAGAAGCGCTGCAAGGGCGTCACCAGCACCCGCTAATCGGCGATTTCAGCCTGAATGCCGCTAACCAACTGACGGCGGATACCTATTTCAAGCTGGGGATCGACCGGATCACGCCGACGCATGACCTCAACGCCGACCAGATCAGCCGGTTGGCGGCCAGCATTGGCGGTGACCGGTTCGAGGTGATCGCCTACCATCACCTGCCCGTCTTCCACACCGAACACTGCGTGTTCTGCCGGTTCCTCTCCAGCGGCACCAGCTATCAAGACTGCGGCCACCCGTGCGAACGTCACCGCGTGGCGCTGCGCGATGAGCAGGGGCGTGTGCATCCGGTCATGGCGGATGTGGGCTGTCGCAATACCGTCTTCGGCGCACAGGCACAGGTTGCCAGCCGCCATCTTGAGTCGATGCGTGCCAGCGGAATCGTCCATTTTCGCTTGGAATTCGTCCACGAATCTGCTGCGGTCGTCAAGCAGGTGACGGAGGTGTTTCAGCGCTGTTTCGCCGGGAAAATCAGCACAGCGGAACTCGATCAGCGCTTAGCGAAAATTGCACCGCAGGGCACCACCGAAGGATCGCTGTTCGTGCCAGAAGGCTATCTGACCATCCCGGTGAGCTTGTAAAACGGCGTGTCGTTATGCGGTTCGCAATTTTTGCAGCTTTTTTACGCCAACCTACTTGTTTCTAAACCCCTTTATGCGTATTGTAATGGAAGTCACATAACAAATCAGATTACAACGCGCTCTCAAGCGCACGCATAAGGGAAAACCACCATGACCATCAACACTGTTGCATCGAACGCTGCACGCTCCGACGCCGCCAAACGCCGCATCGCTGGAATCGCCGCCCCGCTTATCGTAATGATGATCGGCATCTCGATGATCTCCGGGTTTGTGATCAATGTGCGCAACTACTTGGAATTTGAAAAGATCGCCGTGATCACGCAGGGAGAAGTTACGGGGCTAGAGCGCCAAACGCACCGCGTTACCCGCAACGGGCGCACCACCACCAGCTATGTTTGGGCGCCGGTGGTTTCGTTTATCGACCAAAACAACCATCATGTCTCGTTCCGGTCGGGCTATGCCTCTAACCCGCCCGCCTATCAGAGCGGCGATTTGGTTGAACTGATGTACGATCCGCGCACGCCGGAACGGGCTGAAATTCGCTCACTGGCGAACCCATTCACGAATATCTTCACGATCATTCTGGCGGTGGTTGGCCTATTGGTCGCGCTGTTCGGCGTGGGGTTGTTCCGCGCGCTGAATACACCCGCCGCCAAGCCCATGCCTACAGCGTTTCCCTCGGTGCCGGAAGCCGCATCACCCATCAGCAGCATTTAACCAACCCACCCCGAAAAACCTCAACCGCAGAGGGCGCAAAGAACGCGGAGATGCATACCCTCTCCGCGTTTACTGCAATTATGGCGTTTTGAACTGAAGGTACCGGGTTACTGGGTCAGCAGTCCTGCCAGCGTGACGACCGCGAAGGCGATGATCACACTGCCGCTGAGCCGGTTGACCCATACCATCACGGCGGGTGTAAAACGCCCACGCAGCAGCGATGTCACCGTGCTGAGGAACAACCACCACAACACCGATCCGCAGAACACGCCGATCACGATGAATGGCGCGCCGCCCATTTCGCCGGAGAGGTTGGCCCCTGCGAAAATGCCGGTAAACATGAGGATCGTCATCGGGTTGGTGATCGTCAGCGCGAGTGCCGAGACATAATCGCTGAGTCCGCCGCTGGAGGTGGATTGTGCAGCGTGATCCGCAGGGACGGATCGCATCGTTTTATAGCCAAGGTAGAGCAGGAATAATCCGCCGATGAGGCGAACGGGGGTTTGTGCACTGATGAGGAGATTTTGCAGCGCAGCAAGGCCAAAAGCAGCAATGGCGGCGTAAAAGCTGTCGGCGGTAGCCACACCTAAACCGGTGCGAAGGCCCGCCCACCGTCCACGTGCGAGAACGCGGTTGATGACCAGAATGCCGATGGGGCCAACCGGTGCGGCGACGGATACGCCAATGACGAGGGCTTTAAGCAGTGAGATTAAGATACGCTTCGAAGATCATGTGAGCGCTTTGTCCCTTTCTGTGTGATGATTGTGTGTGTTAGGGTTGATGCGATATGCTAACGCAAGGCAAATAATAAATCATTTTTCGTTCGGAAACCACAACCCAAGCGCCATTTTTGCGATTTTTTACGGGGTGTGGGCCGACGCTCTCTACTTTCGAGGAACAAAATGGCTTATTGGGAACACCCCCGTTTACGCGATCTGCCGGTGGAAATTGAAACAACCCGGTTGATCCTTCGCCCTCCGCAAATGGGCGACGGCGCGATGGTCAACGATGCCATTCGCGAAACCTTTCCGTCGCTCAACCGCTGGATGGCATGGGCGCGGTCAATGCCGCCGATCCCGGAAACCGAAACGGTGATGCGCGAAGCCGCGGCGCGCTACCGCACCAAAGAAGAATTGTCGTTTTTGATCTTTCAGCGTCCGAGCGGTTTATATACGGGCAGCATCTCCCTTCATCACATCGATTGGGAAGTGCCGAAATTCGAGATTGGCTACTGGATACGCGCTTCGGAAGAAGGCCACGGCTTCATGACGGAAGCCGTCACCCGGTTGACCGAATACTGCTTCGCTCACTGGGACGCGCTGCGCATGGAGATCCGCTGCGATGTGCGCAATACCCGCAGCGCGGCAGTTGCCCAGCGGGCAGGCTACACCTTAGAAGCGACACTGCGCTGGGATGCGCGCGATAATCAGGGCAATCTGCGCGACACCCTGATTTTCAGCAAATTCGCGCCGCAGCCGTTCCAGATCGCCTAAAACGCATCGCCTAAGGCACTTGAGTCACCGCCATCGCTTCCAGTTCGATGTTCGACGACCAATTCCCGGCCAAATCCGCTGCCCACAGTGCGAATTCGTAAGTATGCCCAGACTCCGCCGTATAAAGCGCGCTGGAATCGCTCGTTTGCAGCCACACCTGCCACTCACCGCCATCGATGCGCACCCACACGATGTATTCCGAAACGCCGCTGTCATCCTGCGCGCCCCATGACACGCCAAAGGGTGAAGTGCTGGTCGCCGGGAGCGGATCGACAAACGGGATCGGCGGCGCAGTGTCGAGCGCCGGATCGAGCGTGGGCCGTACGGTTGGGGTGAGGGTGGGCAACGGCGCGGAGTCGGTGGGTGGCGGCGGCAGGGTTCCCAAAAGCGGCAGACTGCCCGCACCTCCTACTTCCCCTGTTTCAGTGGCGGCGGCACCTCCTGATTCGCCCTCAAAGTGCGCGCTCTGCGGGTTCGCGGGTGTCTGCCCCATCAACACCGATTCGACGATCACATACGGCGGCGCGCCGATTTGAGACAGCTCACTAGCCGCCAGCGAGGGATAACCGGGCGGCGCGGCGGGCTGCAAGCCCACCGTATACGCTCCATCGGTCGGCGTGACGAGAAAATCTTGATTGTCCATCGTATACAGCGCGGCGGCGGAACCGCTGGCTGGGATGATCAGATTTTGCCATGCCCCGCTGCGGCTCCACACCACATACACGCGTTGATCGATGGCCGCATCCGCGACCGCAGAAACCCGATCAAAGCTGACGAGCGTCGCTCGCCCGCCGACGTTGATCACCTGCGGGTTGATGAAGGTGCTGCTGCCAAATACCTGCGCCATGAGATGATAGGCGGCGGCAGCAGGGCGCGGCGTCCCCGGCTGCGGATGCTGGGTATAACACGACATGCCGGGGACATTGCGGAACAAGCCGAACGCATCACCCGCGCGCCCACTGTTAGGCGCAAAGTCGGTGCCACCGCCTTGATTGCCGCAGTCGTCGTAAAGCTGATGGAAGAAAACCACGTCGGCACCGGACGCCCACGCCAGCGCGGTACTCTGGATCACGTAAGCGGCCTGCTGAATCATGGTGCCGCGATACACCCGCTCGGACGGAGTGCTGCGCGTCCATGTCGGGCCGGGATAATCATCCCAAACGGGAATCCCGCTCTCGTTGAGCCAAATTGGGCGCGCCAGCCCATAGCGGTTGAGCGTCTCACGAATGCGCGTCACCATCGCACCGGATCGGCGGGCGCTGCTGTAAGCATGCACGGCGGCGATGTCGAAATACCAGTTGTTCGATCCCGCCGATGGATCACGGCTGAGGACGGCCAGCGTTTGGTCAAGCCAGTTTTGCACATCCGGGTTGTTGTAGGCCAAACCCGCGAACATCACCTGCGCATACGGATCGGTCGCGTGGACGGCGAGGTAGGTGACTTTGAGCACCCGCGCATACGCTTCAACGCCGCCGCCCCAGAACATGCTCAAATCCGGTTCGTTCCACGCCTCCCAGATGCGAATGCCCCCCGATACTCCGTTTTGGCTGAGGAAGGCGCTGCCCGGTCGGTAGCGGGTGACGGTTTCGCTGACATAACGCGCCCAAAAATTTCCCCCGTTGATCGATTTGCCCGCGCCGGGGGTATCGGTACCATCGGTAAAAACCGGTGCGAACAGCGCTTGAATGGAACCGCCATCGCCGTAGAAACCGGGGATACCCATCAAAATCGCGTCGATTTGCAGCCCCGCGCGCAGATCGTTCACCACCTGTTGATCATACGCGCCCCAGTTGAAGTTCCCCGGCGCGACTTCCAAACTGTTCCAGTAGAACGGGTAGCGCGTCCACCCCGCGCCGAGCAGCAGCGCGTTGCGGTAGCGATCGGCGCCGTTGGGCTGGTTGCCGGTGTTCACAAATGTGATGCCCAGCCGCGACGAATGAATATACGGATCAGCCGTTTGGGCTTGCGCGGGCGTATCGATGCGAAACGCGAGAAGAAGCAGTAGGCATCCCACGAGCAACTTTAGCCCGTGGATCCGAAAGCGCCTACGCAAGCGAGTCTGCTGTTTGGTTTGCACGCGTTCCCCCACCGACGGCATCCTCAACGTTACGGGCGGGGAGCGCTGGCATCCTGTGCGCCGAACACCTGCTCATCGGGGAGCGCACGATCCCACATGGTGCGGAACTGCGCTTCCCAGTATTCAAACCAGAAGGCGGTTTGCGTGCGGGCGATGTTGATGTGCATGCGGCTCTTGATGTTGGGATTCTGGTAACCGAAAAACTCGATCACCAGATGTCCGTTGCGCCCATCGGGATCGACGACGGTCATGCTGAAACCGGGGTTGTAGTCGATGAAGCGGTATTCCAGTTTTTCGTGCATCCGGCGGATGCGCCGCAGAATATCGACCGACTGCTTGATGTCGTTTTCGAGGTTAAAAATTTGATCCAACTGCTGCTTGAGCTGGTTCATCGTGTGGGCTTCGTTGGGGTTCTGAATGATCACCTTGACCTTGCCGCCGCGTTCAAGGATGTCCATCCATGACGGATCACGCAGGACATTGATGGCCGACGGGCCAAAGATGAACAGTTCGCGCGCATCGGTGATGAACTCGCGGAATGGGCCGTAGGATTGGCGATCGAGCAGCACCATATCGAGGTCGATTTCCGATTCCTCCGGTTTGGTGGAGCGGAAGACCAGTACCACCAGCGCGGCGATCATCACCGTGAGCTTTACATCGGTGGTGACGAAATCATTGCCAATAATGTCGAGGAACAGCAGGACGATACCAATGCCCGAAACCACGTACGCTTCAAGGTTACGCCCTTCGGTGATGTCTTTGAGAATGCGTGCAAATCCGCGTTGAATGGTATGGAACACGGCGGTTGTCCTTTGCCTGTGCGTAACCCCGACTTATTGTGCATTATAACGAATTGCGGTGCGCATTCCACGAACTCATCGTCACAGCGGGCGTTGAACGGATGCCACCGCTCTCAATTACCGTCAGCGAAGGCGCGTTCAGCATCGGCTTTCAGGAAGGCCACCATCGCGCCGTAGGGAACAGCGCCATAACTGATCCGCGATACGCCGCAAGCGGCAAGCTGACCGGGAGCAAAGGTGTCGGGATAAATCATGATGTTGACAGGGAGCGGTGAGGCATCGCATAACGTACGGATCAAATCGTCCCGGCGTAACCCCGGCGCGAAAATGCCGCTGGCACCTGCCAGCCTGTACGCCTTCGCCCGTTCAATCGCTTCTTCTAGGAGTGCTTCGGTATGTTCGGATACATTTTTCTTGAGAAAAAGGTCAGTCCGCGCATTAATGAACAGTGGAAAAGAAAGCTCGTCGGCGGCTTGGCGAACCGCCGCGATACGCGCACACTGCGTCTCAATCGAGTACAACCCGGTTCCACCGATGATCTGATCTTCAAAGTTAATCCCAACGGCACCGGCTTCAATCACCTGCCGGATATTCGGGCCTAACTCATCCGGGGAGGCTGCATACCCACTTTCAAAATCAAGCGTTACCGGCAGGTCAACCGCAGCCACAATGCGACGCAGATTCGCCAGTGCCAAATCGATCGGCAGGTCTTGTCGATCGGAGAAGCCATTCGCCACTGCCACCGCCGCGCTGCTGGTAGCGATCGCTTTCGCGCCTGCTTGCTGTACCGCTTTTGCCGTTCCTACATCCCAAACGTTGTATAGGATGAGGGGAGTCCCCTTCCGATGCAGATCCTTGAAAGTCTGTGCGCGTTCTACGTTGACCATGCATGCTTATCCTTAAAGCTGATTCGAACAATGGGGTTCAACCAACACGCTATATCACTCCCCAAACAGCTTTTGGGTTCTTTATTGAGCTTCGTGTCAAGCAGCATGTAGGGGACTTGGCACGCCAAATCCCCTATGAGGAGCGGTTAGGAGGCGGGAATCGCCGCATGGAACAGATCGCACAAATCGGGGTTGGAGGCGGCATAGAGGTAATACAGGGTTTCGTTGTCAACGACGAACGATCCCGAATTGGAGCAGGGCTCCACCTGCGAGGCCAAACTGCGCGATCTGACATCCGCGCCGAGCGCGCACGGGATGAAATTGCTGGCGATGCGGTTGGAATTGATCACCGCCATCGCGCCAATACGCGGCACATTCCCCTGCACTACCTGCCCGACATCGGCCTGCACGTAGACTTTCGCCGCCGCCGCGCCGACATTTCGATAGCAGGTGATCATCCCGTCGATCTGCGCGAGCAGAGCGGCGGTGGCAGGATTGCCCGTGAACAGTGAGGCCGATCCCCCGGCAGCAGTGATCGCGTCCGAGATATTACTCACATCGGTTTGAATGTAACCGGGCAGGTTGGGAATATAGCGGGCTGCCGAGGCCGCGTCGTTGATACTGTCACCCGTCGTTGGGACGGCGATACTGCCCGTGCCAATTTGACTGCATGCTGATACCGCCACCCCGGCCATGAGCAGCAGCCCCAACAGCAGCGCCTTACTCAGTTTCGGTAGCATGTTCGCTCCTTTTCATACGCACATCCATGCGCCAGCTTTCCACCAGTAACAACACCACACCTGCCAGTATGGCATGATCGGCGATATTTGACACGTTCGAGACGACGCCGGGGAGCTGGTAATGGATGAAATCGACCACCGCGCCGTACATCAACCGGTCGATCGCGTTGCCGAGTGCGCCGCCGCAGATCATGCCGGTGGCGATGCGCGACCCCCATGCGCCCTCAGGAAGGCGCGGGTAGAAAATCAGCATCGCCGCGACGACGAGGATCGCGATGATCAGGAACATGTCGCCCGACTGCGGCAAAAAGCCGAAGGCCGCGCCGCGATTTTCGGTGAAGGTGATTTGGAAATACGGATACAGCGCGGGGATCGGCTGTACCGATTCGCCGTGATGCAAATGATCGACCACATACTGCTTCGTCACACGGTCGATAACCAAGACGAAGGCAATCACCAGCAGCACCACAATCCAGCGGCGAAACGCGCTCGCTTCTAACGTCCGTGACGCGTCCGACGGTGTTCTCTCTGAGCTTGCACCCTGCGACATTACGCCTCAATTCCAGCAGTCAACTAACCGATAACAGGCATTATAGCACGGCGCAGAAAGGATTTTTTCTGGTAGAATAGAAGGAGAACAAGCGTTCATTTTCATTTCTATAACAGGAGTGGCATATGTCCGACCAGACGAATGATCCGGCTGCTAGGCTGAGCCAAGAGACGATCAACGCGTTCGTAGTCGCGTCTCACTTCGACTTCCCCAAAGTGCAATCCATGCTCGCCGAACAACCGGCCTTGCTCAACGAAAACGCGGAATGGATCGAAACACCGATACAGGCGGCAGCGCATGTGAATAATCGGGAAATCGCCGAGTGGCTGTTGGCTCAGGGCGCGCCGCTCGATATTTGCACGGCGACGATGCTCAACCGTGCCGACGATGTACACGCCATGCTGGAAGAAGACCCGGAAATGATCGATGATACCGGCGCACACAACATCCCGTTGATGTATTTCGCCGTGTTGAGCGATAACCCGGAACTGGCCGCCTTCTTGGTGGAAAAGGGTGCGGCGGTCAACAGCGAGGAAGGGACGAACAGCGCGCTGCATGGGGCCGCGCTTTTTGGGCGCACGGCGATGGCCCGCTGGTTGCTGGAACACGACGCGAACCCCTATGCCCTCGACTATGAGGGCAAAACGCCGCTTGACCGTGCCCGCGATAAGGGGTACACCGAGATTGAAGCGCTGCTCACGCCGTTTTTCCCGGATGATGCGCAGGCATAGCGACCTTCCACACTTACGAAAGGGGCATTCATGACCCGAATCGAAGACGCCATTCAGCAGATTTCGGAAGATATTGGCTGGCGCGAAGACTTGATCGACAGCGAAGCGGACGCCGTGATGAAATGGGTGGAAAGCAAGCTGGCACAAGCGGATGCTCAAGCCACCACCGGGCACGATTTTCACGCACGGGTACAGGCGATCCGTGACCTGCTGACGCACATCAACCGGTTTGTCGGCAAACGCCCGGCGCTTACGCCGGAGGAACAGCAGTCCATGCTGGATCGCATGGCCGATTCAGCGCAGGTCATGCCCATCAAAACGTCGGATCTCGATACAAAGGGTTTCAGCGCGCAAGCGGCTGGCGCGGAAGTCGATAATCTGCCGCTGATCGGTGCGCTGACGACGTGGCTCGACGGCGGCGAACTGCCGACTGCCCCGGTCGATGACGGGCGCGCCGATACCGGACTCGAAGCGCAGGCCGCCCCGGCTGAACCACCGCCCGCAGCGCCGCCCGTACCGCCGCCGCCGCCCGCTGATCCGGCTGCCCTCAGCGCGATTTTAGGATTCTTCAATACCGCACCGACTGATCCACCGCCCGACGAGTCAGCTACTCAATCGCCCACCGAGGATACACATGATCTTCCTTCGTAGAAATTTTGCGCACATTCTGTTGATCGTCACTGCTGCATGGGTGCTCACCGCCTGCGGACCGACGAATACCGCGCCGCCCAGCACGCTGGAAGGGTTCACTCAAGTCCCGTCGGGCGCGACTACCGTCCCACCGACGGCGACCACTCGCCCACCCTCTGCGACTCCGCGCCCGGCGACGGCGACCCCTCTCCCGCCAACGGCCACGACTCGTCCCGCAACCGCCACCCCGCGTCCTCCCACTGCCACTTCACGTCCGGCGACCACCGTACCGACGACTTCCAGCGGCGTGGTGACGGCCCAGCTTCCGCAGGGATTTGTCGCGCAAAAAGGCTTCTGGCAGGTGTATTTCACCGCCCCCACTGGCAGCCGCGATGAAAGCACCTATACGGGCGGCATCGATGAGATGCTGGCGGCGAGCATTGGGCAGGCGCGGCAAACGCTCGATATTGTGGCGTATGAATTCAACCTGCCGTCTGTGACACAGGCGGTTTTGGCGGCGAATGCGCGCGGCGTGCGTGTGCGCGTCGTCACCGACAACAATGATGGACTCGGTGATGCGGAAACGACGCTGCACCAGTTGGTCGATGCGGGGATTCCGGTGGTGCCGGATACGCGCAGCGCGTTGATGCATGACAAGTTCATGATCATCGACAGCACAATCGTGTGGATGGGGACGTGGAATTACACCATCAACGACACCTATCGCAACAACAACACGGCGCTTGTGCTGCGTTCGCGCAACGTGGTGGCCGATTATCAAGCCGAATTCAACGAAATGTTCGAACAGGGGCAGTTTGGCCCGCGTTCGCCCATCAATACGCCGAATGTGACCTTCACGCAGGACGGCA
>JAXLWG010000058.1:0-26392 GCA_046328615.1 Anaerolineae bacterium
CGATTCGGGGCGGGCATCCGGGCCAAGCGCTTGCAGCGCCAAATCCAGTCCTTCTGTGCGAACGCGGACATCGTAATACAGGAATGTCATCGCAATCGGGGTGATCGGGAGGATAAAGATATTGATCAAGGTGCTTAGTCCCGTCGCGATCGCCTGCTGTTGAACCGAGACGCCGGAGCGTCCACCGGAAACCAGCACAGCGACCAGCAGCGCCGTCAGCGCCAAACTAAGCACGGTTGTGATAACCGCAATCAGCACATAGAGCAGGATCATCTGCCAGAAACGGGGTCGTGCCACCGCGACGGTGCGCCGGAACGCCTCATTCCCGCGCATTCCTTCCAACATCACCACCGGCGGCAGCATCGCGCCGATCGTGATGGCAAGGTAAACCACGATGGCAAACAGAACGAGCAGCACAGGGCACAACGCCGACCCAACGCCAATTGCCATACTCAGAGCAACGAGTACGATGTAGAACAGGAAGTAGGCCGATGCCATCCTGTACAGATGGGGCTGCGCCGCTTGCCATGCCTGTCCCAACGTAAGGCGGCGGCCAAAAATCCCTTCCGACGAGATCTTGACCACCATCCCATTGATCACGGTGACTTGAATCAAGCTCAACACCGCGCTAATCAATGACGAGAAGCAAACCGTACCCATCGCGCTATTCAGGGCGGCAGCATTGCGTGTGCCTGATGAAGCAGCCGATTGCAGACTAGCATTAGCCGCGCTGGGATCAAGCACAAATTGGATGATGGTAATCGGGATCAATACCACCGCCGATAGGGTGATGAGTGCAACGAAATTTTCGCGGTACAGTCGAAAGGTCGCGTCGAGGATTTCCAAGACCGTCCGGGCACGCAGCGGATTAGTAGGTTGAGGAGCCGTTGACTCAAACTGCATCGGATTTCTCCCTAGTGGGAACGCCTGCTAAAGAACTTTTAGAATCGAACGCATGAACTCGATGTATTTCCCATTATCAACAATACACGAATGGAATAAAAATGACCAATATCACTCGCGTGGGATTTCGAGATCATCTTCGGGCGTTGGGAGGGGACGCGGCGGGCGTCGGCGGCTGCTGCGTGCACTGCCGGTTTTGCGGCCTTCGTCCACAATGATACCTATCCGCGCCAGCGCATAACGGGCTGCTTCTCGCACCACTGCGTTTTCATCGCGCAGGCACTCGCGTAATGCCGCTTCCGCTTCAGGATCGCGCAGAATACCGATCGCCTGCGCTGATCGCTGCCGCACATACGCGCTCGCATCGCCCAGCAGCACACGGAAAATCGGCAGTGATTCACGGTCTTCGAGCGTTTCAAGCGTGTCGATCGCTGCGATGCATACATCGTCGTTGGGCGTATCGAGTGCTTTGCGAATATCCGCCAGTGCAGATGTATCCCGCAGTTCACGCAAATGCACCAACGCCGCCTGACGGACGAGTGGATCGGGATCATTAAGCAGAGTGCGTACCATGATCAGCGATTCACGATCTTCGAGCAGGGTCAGTGCTTCGATCGCGTCTAAACGGACATACGAACTTGCGTCGGTCAGCCGGGGGCGGATGAGTTTGACTGCGCGGGGATCGGGCCACACTTTCAGGGCGCGCACCGTGTCGCGCCGAATATCCGATGGCGATTCCTGAAAATAGGTCTCCAGTACGCTTTCGAGGTCCGCCGGATCGAACCGCAGCAGCAGATCAAGCGCGCTGAAGCGCACATCGAAGTCGTCATGATACAAGCGCGTGCGCGCGATGGCCGCTGCATCCGCATCCCCCGATTCGTGCAGCAGTGTGAGCAGGATGTTCACGAAACGGCTGTTGAACTTGTTGAGATGATCTTTCAAGATGCGGTTCGGGCGGCTATTTCCGCTCCGCGCCAGTTCCACCAGATCGCGGCGGTATTTTTGAATGACCTCTGTGCCGCGCCGTGCGTACCCCGGATCAATCATGGAGCGCATCATTCGCGCAGCGGTTTCTTGAACGCCTGCATCGACATCATCCAGCAGGCTGATCAACGCTTCCCATCCTTTAGGCGACTTGAACAGCAGATCGCTGATCGAGTCGACAATATCATTCTGCATCGACTGATCGACGGACAGCGAATAGGCGATCACGATTTGGCGCATCGCGGGTAACCCAATCTGCGTCAGCCGGTAGCCGATCCCGCCCTGCCGGTACGCGGGGAGATACGCATAGTTCTCCATCAAGCGTTCGTATTCGGGCCGTATGAACTCGCTCACGATTGGGTCAAACTCGATTGCCAAACGGCTGCGCGCCCGGTACACCGGCTCTAGTGCCTCGTGATACCACAGCAGATACCCCGGTCGTCCGGCGGCATCCCATTCGGCGGCGGCATTCACCGCCCGCTGAATCACTTGAAAATCGGTCGCATGCTCTTTGATCCACTGCGCCAATTGATCCCAACCGCGAAACAATGCTTCGTGCGCAACTTCAACGGTCACCTGCAAACTCTGGCGATCCATGTCCGTCACCAGCAGGCGCGCCTCGATGAATGCTTCGACCAATTTATCGGCGGTTGGGTCGGCATCGGCTGAAAAGTGCGATCGTGGAACCCGTTTACGTGTCGCTTCGCCCGCCGCATTCACAACCAGCAGTTCCCGAAACACGCGGTAGAGCGCCCGTTCCGCATCCTGTTCATGCGCGGCAAGCAGATGAAACGCATCCATCGCCCGTTTCCCAATCGCGCCCTGCACCCCACCAAGTTCTTCATAATCACGGTGGGTCAGTACCACCGCCCCGTTCTCGTTCACATTATCAAACGCGCGCTTGTAAAGCTGTTCCAGTACGAACGCCATCAACGCCAGCGCACCGGGATCGCGCCCCGTATCATCCAAAATGCGCTCGATCAGAGCCTCATCTTCGTACAGCACCCCCGCCGATTCCGCCGGTTTGGTCACCATGCGCCGCAGTGCAGCCCGATCCGGCACAAAAAGCTGAACCACATGCGGGTCAAGTGACTTGAACTCACCAATCTCCAAAAACTGCTGGTGAAAATCCGCGCGCAGGGTCGCGATCAAGCGAATGTGCGGCTTTTCGAGCGCATGGCGCAAGAAATCGAGGAGTGGGGCACGCCGCTGTTCGCGCACGACGGTCAGCAGTTCCTCAAGCTGATCCATGAACAGCAGCAGCGGCACATCCGGCACATCGCCCCGTTTTAAGCGGTTTGTAAGGGCGGTGGCATCAAGTCCCACCGCATCCGGCATAAGGCGGCACCACTCGGCAGCCAATGCCTCCAACGGATCACTATCATTTCCCGACACGCTGGGCGTGAAACGAACGAGCGTCCACTGCGAACTGTCTTCAATGGCGTCATTTGCAAGCCGCGGCACCAACCCCGCCGAGATCAAAGAGGATTTCCCCGAACCGGAGGCGCCTACCACCAGCAAGAAGCGCACGCCGGGGCTGCGCAAACGGCGGATCAGATCGTCGGTTTCGGCTTCGCGCCCAAAAAAGATCCGGTATTCGTCGGAACGGAAGGCACGCAGGCCGGGAAACGGTGCCCGATCCCAAAGCTGTTGTGTCTGTGAATCGGCATTAAGCGAGCGCAGCATTTTGCCGGTCAGCAGCTTTTGGATGACCTTGCGAAGGTCATGGTCTAGCCGCTCTTTGAATTCACCCGGTGACTTGTAGGGGTTGTAGCCGGCCTCGTTGCCCATCACGTTGAAGAAATCGGCGACACGCCGCAGATCGCGAATCTGCCGTTCCGCAGTGTCCAAATTCGATAGATCAAGGGTGGGGTGTTCGGTGCGGCGATAGACCAGCACCAGCGGTCGTCCGGTTTTCAGCGATGCGTTCAGGGCATCATGATATTCCCATTCGGTGCCAGTATAGGGGGTGCCATCCGGTTTGAGATAAGGCGACTTTAGATCGGTGCCCATGCGTGACCACAAAATCACAATCACGATGTCGCATTCAGAGGGGCTGGGCAGCCCATCATTGATGGCATCTTGCGGAGACAAGCTCGCCAGCATGGTCGCACCGGAACCGGGACGATCCCATGCAATCGGTTCCAGATAGACGGATTGGCGAATCGACGGGTCACGCATCAGTCCGCTGATCACCTCATGGCAAAGTGCGCGTTCATCGGCAACGTCGCCGGGAGAGGAGACAAAGACCTGTATCAGCCGTCGATGGGAATGGGATTGAGTGACGGTCATCTAATTCCTCGCCGTCTGCGGTGCTGACTTTGGAGAGCCCTCAGCGGCAGACAAGATTTTGGAAGTATGACACCACAATCCGGCGTCCGCAAAAAGCATCGTCGCCGCTGTATCGCCTGTGTTTGCTAACCGGCTAACCCGCCCCGGAGTAATCGCAGGGCAGACTCATCTTTGACCATGAATTCTGACATTCGTCGTTACTTGAACTGACCTCCGCCACTCCATCGAACATGCCGCCACGTTGATAATAATCACAGTGTCATAGAGCATGCATGATCATCCTATGCCAGCAGTCAAACCCTGCTTTTACTCCCTTCACCGAAGCGAACGCCCGCACTCAACGATTGAATAGAGAATTATGCTACCGACGTGGACTCAAACGTACGAAGATCGCCGCTGCACGGCTGAAGAAGCGATCCGATCGATTCAAAGCGGTGACCGCATTTATTTGTCTGGGAATTGCTCTACTCCCAAATATCTTCTCAAGGCGCTCGTCGAACACGCGAAAAACCTGTGGAATGTCGAAATCATGCAGGTGCTAACCGTCGGCGATAATGCTTATGTCGGCCCGGAAATGCAGGGACATCTGCGCGTCAACACCCTGTTCATCTCCGACAATGTGCGCTCGGCGGTTAATGATCACCGCGCGGACTTCACGCCTGTTTTCCTGTCAGAAATTCCTGCGCTGATGCGTCACGAACTACCGGTCGATGTGGCAATCGTCCATGTGTCACCGCCCGACGAACACGGCTTCTGCTCGTTCGGCGTTGAAGTTGGCCTGACCAAAACCGCCGCCGAAGTTGCACGGATCGTGATCGCGGAGGTCAATCCGCGTATGCCACGCACCTTAGGCGACAGCTTCATCCATATGAGCAAACTGACGCATATGGTCGAAGTCGATTATCCGCTGCCCGAATCACATGCAGGCAAGCCAACCCCGGTTCAATGTGCCATTGGCGAACGGGTTGCCAGTTTGATTGAAGATGGCAGCACGCTTCAGACCGGAATCGGGGGTATCCCGGATGCGGTGCTGAACTTCCTCGGTGATCGGAAGCACCTCGGTGTCCATACCGAACTCTTCTCTGACGGTGTGATTGATCTGGTCAACGAAGGCGTGATCACCAACGAGGCGAAAACACTGCACCCCGGCAAGATCATCGCCGGATTCATCCTCGGCACGCAGCGGTTGTATGATTTCGTCCACGATAATCCGATTGTGGAGCTGCACCCAACCGAATATGTGAACGATCCGTTCCTGATTGCTCAGAACCGCAAAATGGTAGCGATCAATTCAGCGATTGAAGTGGATTTAACGGGTCAAGTGTGCGCCGACAGCATCGGGCATAAGTTCTACAGCGGTGCCGGGGGTCAAGTGGATTTCATTCGCGGCGCGGCGCGTTCACGCGGCGGCAAACCGATCATCGCGCTCCCCTCGACCGCGCAGAACGACAGCGCCAGCCGCATCGTCTTTGAGCTAAAACCGGGCGCAGGGGTGATCACCACCCGCAATGACGTGCATTATGTGGTCACGGAATACGGGATCGCTTACCTGCACGGCAAGACGATTCGCGAACGCACCAAAGCACTGATCGATATTGCCCATCCGAAGTTCCGCGCGGAACTGGAAGAGAAAGCCATCGAACTAGGGTACATGTCCAACAAAAACGCCCACCCGGTCAGCTAGCCGGAAAGAAAATACAAACCGCAGAAGCCATCTTGTGACCTCTGCGGTTTTTGATTCACGCCCCACTTGAGCCCTTAACGGCTGAGTACCCCATTAACTACGGGCGCCGTTCGAACTCTCGCACAAGCCGCCCCCTGCTCCAAGGCCTCAATGTTCGCCGCCAATAGGTTACGACGATGCGCGGGGAGATGATTCTCCAAGGCACGCTGAACGGCTCCCATCGACAAGAACGGGCGCGCCGCCAGCATTGCACCCAGCAGCACGATATTGGTCAGCTTGAGGTTCCCCAGTTTGCTGGCGATCTCGGTCGCCATTACTTCACGCACATCGAGATCGGCATGGGGGATGGATGTGTTGATGAGTGAACGATTGGCGATCAGCAGCCCGCCGGGTGCGAGGGTCGGCGCGAACTTCGCCATCGACGGCTGGTTGAACACAACGCCGATCCCCGGATGCTTGACTAACGGCGACCCAATCGGATGATCGCTGATGACGACGAAACAATTGGCGGTGCCGCCGCGCATTTCCGGCCCGTAAGACGGAATCCACGTGACATTTAAGCCTTCGTCCATGGCGGCATAACACAAAAGTTGGCCCACAAACATCACGCCTTGGCCGCCAAAGCCCGCGAAAACGATCGATTCTTGCATCACAGTCATGATCGATTCTCCTTTTTCACAGGGCTTTCACGGGATCGATGACTTTATAATCGCCGAGTGGGAACGTCGGCAGCATGTTGGTTTTCAGCCACCCCATCGCTTCTTCAGCGGAGAGTCCCCAGTTGGTTGGGCATGTGGAAAGGAGTTCGACCATGCTGAAGCCCAGCCCAGCCCTTTGAACCTTGAGCGCGGTGACGATCGCTTTTTTGGCTTTGCGAATATTGGCCGGATCATGAAGGGAGCGGCGCACGATATAAGCGCTTCCTTCCAGCACCGACAGCACTTCACTCATGTGCATGGGATAGCCCGCCATTTTCACATCGCGGCCATGCGGGGATGAAGTAGTATGCATCGACTCGATGCTGGTCGGTGCCATCTGTCCGCCTGTCATGCCGTAAACGGCATTGTTGACGAAGATCACGGTGATATTTTCGCCGCGCCCTGCCGCATGCAAAATCTCAGCGGAGCCGATGGCAGCAAGATCGCCGTCGCCTTGATACGTCAGCACGAGCTTATCCGGCATCAGGCGCTTGATTCCCGTCGCCATCGCCGGGGCGCGTCCGTGTGCCGCCTGACACGCATCCACATTGAAATATTCATAGGCGAATACCGAGCAGCCGACCGGTGCCACGAAGATCGTCTGTTCGCGTAGGCCAAGCTCGTCAATTGCTTCCGCAACCAACCGGTGCGCGATTCCATGCGTGCAGCCGGGGCAGTAATTCGTCGGGGTTTCACACAGCGATTCAGGCCGCTGTGAGACCAGTTCCAGCGCGTTTGAGGTTAAGGTTGGAATTTTATCCATCGCGATCATGTTCATGCCCTTCCCCTAAGATTTTTGGGACGCGAGGCTCGGTTCTGCATGAACCGCGTCGCATTGTTCAATCGCTTCCAAAATTTCTTCCGGCATGGGAATCACGCCGCCCATGCGCCCGTAGAATTTCACATCTACTTTGCCACTGACGGCTAAGCGCACATCGTCCAACATTTGCCCTGCATTCATCTCGACGACCAGCATTTGCTTGACTTGATCGGCAAGCGCGGCAAGACGCGGCGAGGGGAATGGCCACAGCGTTTGCGGGCGCAGCAGCCCCACACGCAGCCCTTTTTCGCGTGCCATTTCTATCGCTGATTGAGCGACACGGGCAGCAGTGCCAAAGGCGACAACCAGCAAATCCGCATCGGCGGTTTCGGTTTCGACCCAACGCTGCTCCGCTTCGGTGATAGCGTGCAGGCGATTTTGAATTTGACGATTGAACAGTTCTTCATCGTCGGCGCGCAGGTGGATCGAGGTAATGATGCGCTTCTCGCGCCCTTCCGCGCCGGTCAGTGCCCAGTCAGGCCGCACCGTGCGCACTTCTTGCATGGGCGGCAGTTCGGCGGGTTCCATCATTTGACCGATCGTACCGTCGGCGACGATCATCACCAGGTGGCGATATTTATCGGCCAGATCGAAGGCCAAGGTTACAAAGTCGATGGCTTCCTGTACGGAAGCGGGAGCCAGCACGATTGGATGATAATCGCCGTGCCCGGCAGAGCGGGTGACCTGAAAATAGTCCCCCTGCGACGGCTGAATGTTGCCCAAGCCGGGGCCGCCGCGCATCATATCGACCACCACGCAAGGGAGATCGGAGGCGGCGATATAAGAAAGTCCTTCTTGCATCAAGCTGAAACCCGGACTGGCCGACGACGTCATCGCACGGGCACCGGTACACAGCGCACCGTACAGCATGTTGATCGCCGCGACTTCGCTTTCGGCCTGCAAGAAGACTCGACCCAATTCCGGCATCCGATCCGCAAGGTATTCAAGCAGTTCGGTTTGTGGGGTAATGGGATAGCCAAAATAGGCTTCCAAGCCCGCACGCACAGCCGCTTCAGCGATGGCGACATTCCCTTTTAACAGCATTTTCGCCATGAGGTTACACCTCTCTCATAGCCCGTGCGGTCGCAGCGGGTGCCCGATAGACAGTGAAGCAAACATCCGGGCAGACGAGCCCGCAGATATTGCAGCCCGTGCAGTCCTCACTGCTCAACACTGCGGGGTGATACCCTTTGGCGTTCAACGTGGTGTTATCGATCGACAGGGCGTGCTGTGGGCAGAATTCTACACACAACATACATCCCTTGCAGCGAGCTTGATCAAGGACAACCGTCCCTTTAAGCATTCTTTTTCCTCCTGAAAACAGCGCAATAATTCGGCACCTTAACGCACACCCAAGCCAACGTGCTCATGGGCGATGATCTGTCCAAGCCGGGCGATGCCTTCGGTGATTCGTTCCGGGGGCATGCACGAGAAATTCAGGCGCATGGAGTCCGTTCCCTGATTGTCGAAATAGAAATCGCAGCCGGGGACAAACGCCACATTGTTCATCAACGCCTGTTTGAGAAGTTCACCTGTGTGGTAACCGGGAAGTGTCACCCAAACAAACAGACCGCCGTTCGGGTGTGTCCATGTTCCAAAACCGTTGATCGAGCGGCTGAGCGCATCCTGCATGGCGTCACGGCGAGCGCGATAGATCTCGACGAGACGCGGGATGTTGCCCTCGATAACGCCATTTCGCAGCATTTCAGCAGCGATATACTGATTCAGGGTGGCGCTGTGCAAATCGGCGCCCTGCTTGGCGAGGACGAACATACGCAGCACCGCAGAAGGGGCGACCATCCACGCGACACGCAGGCCGGGAGCCATCACTTTCGACAACGTGCCCAAATGAATCACACGCCCCTGTGTATTCCAATCCAAACCGAGCATCTCGGCTTCGATCTGAAGCAGGCTGGGCTGATCGACCCCTGAATAACGCAGCGACCGGTAGGGGTCATCTTCGATGATGATGAAATCATGACAATGCGCCATTTCTACGAGATGCTGACGGCGTATTGTTGAGAGTGAAACGCCAGTCGGATTCTGGAAATTCGGCAGCACGTAGACGAACTTGATGGGCTTGGAAACGTCGATCTGTTCCACCCGCATCCCATCAGCATCCATGGAAACGCCGACAAACTGCGGTTGGCAGGGCCGCCATGCTTGCAGCGCGCCAATATAGGTGGGCATTTCCATCACCAACCGATCGCCGGAATCGACGAGGGTGCGACCAATCAGATCCAACCCCTGTTGGCTTCCGGTGGTGACGAGTATATTCTCCACAGTGAGTGGTATACCCTGTTTGCCATATAAGGCGGCGATTTGCTCGCGCAGAGGCGGAGCACCTTCGGTGGGGCCGTACTGGAGCGCTTTATCCGGCTGAGTTTTCAAGACCGTCTGGCAGGCATCCGCGATCGCTTGGGTGGGCAGGGTTTCCATCGCGGGCAGCCCCCCGGCAAAGGAAATGACTTCGGGGCGTGCTGTAATTTTGAGTATTTCACGGATGGACGACGCTTTAAAGTAGCGTGTCCTTGCAGCGCAGCGGCTCGTCCAATCTATATTCATCATAAACACTCCGCATTTGTTTTGCCCGGTGGGACTAAAACCACCGTTTTATCTTCGTTATAGGCCGAAATGGAATCCTTGGGACGTTTCGAATGTCATGATTGCGAGGGCTAAAAGTCCCGACTTTAAGAAACATCACCGAATATCAAGGTTTTCCGAAAGAACTTCGCCACAGTGACCGTTATACCGAAGAATAAATGCTTAGGCGCGTAATCTACCTGTATTTTGTTGAGATCTATACTGGCGTTTGAAAGCTCGATCGACGAAGGAAACAAAATGGTACAAAACACAGCGAACAGCACTGTCTACCTCCCCGATCCGTGGAAGATCATCGAAACGCTGCACGAATGGAACCCGGAACATTACTATCAAGGCGAGAGTATTTTTGCGCTTGGGAACGGCACGATTGGCGTACGCGGTTCATTCGAGGAAGGGCTGAAGCACGCCGTCCATCCCAATCAAGCCGCAGTCTATGCCCCACCGGGTGAGAAACTCCCCCTCCCCTATTTTTCCAGTGTGGACGGGACTTACCTCAACGGATTTTACGAAAGCAAACCGATCAAGTATCCCGAAGGCGGGTACGGCTTCGCGAAAAATAGTCAGACCATGCTTAATGTCCCGGACGGCAAAATCATCCGCGTGTGGTTGGGCGATGAGCAGGAGCCGCTGCAAGTAGACACAGGTAAACTGATCGACTACACGCGCGTCCTCGATATGCAGTCAGGGCTGCTGGAACGATCCTTCCGCTGGTGTTCACCCAGTGGGCACGAAGTTCAAGTCGAAATCGAACGGTTCGTCAGCTTCACCCACCCCAACGTGATGGCGATCGCGTTCCGGCTGACGCCTTTGTTCGACGGACGGGTGCGCATCGAGTCGGTTCTAAACGGCAATGTCGAAAATGTCGGCGCGCAGAGCGATCCGCGCGTAGGCAGCCACTTGGATGGGCAGGTGTTGACGATCATCGGAAAGCCGGTGCAACACGGCGAAGGCGGCACCTTAACCCATCAAACCGATCATTCCCGGTTGGTATTGGGCAGCGCAGTCATCAACCGGCTTGAAACCGCTTCAGCACACACAAGCAGCCTAGAACCGGCTGAGAATCAGATTGCGATCGTCTATGAAATTCAAGGGCAGTCCGGGGTATCGATCACGCTGTCTAAAATCCTTGCCTATGTGTACGCCCCGGCAATTGACGGCGCGGCAGATCAAGTGACATCAGCGGCATGGGCCGCCGTTCGTGCTGCCGCCGATGTGGGAGTCGACGCGCTTGCCGATCAACAGTGTGCGCATATGGCGCATTTCTGGGAAGAAGCGGATGCCAGCATCAGCGGTAGAGGTCATGACACCGCCCTACTGCAACAAGGAATCCGCTTCAATATTTTCCACCTGCTGCAAGCGGCGGGGCGCGATGGCAAAACCAACATCGGCTCCAAGGGGTTGAGCGGTGAGGGCTATGAAGGCCATTACTTCTGGGATACCGAAATGTTCGCCGCACCCTTTTTCCAGTACACCAGCCCGGAGGTGTGCCGCAGTCTGCTTGAGTACCGCTATCACATCCTCAATTTCGCCCGCGATCGTGCGATCGAACTTTCACACCGGCAGGGAGCGGCATTCCCGTGGCGTACCATCAACGGCGAGGAGTGTTCGGCGTTCTTCCCGGCAGGGACGGCGCAGTATCACATCAATGCCGATATTGCCTACGCGATCAAGAACTATGTCGCCGCCAGCGGAGATACACCATTCTTGATCGGCAAGGGTGCGGAAATCGTGTTTGAGACGGCGCGTTTGTGGATCGATTTGGGCGAATACGTTCCTGCCCGCGACAATCACTTCTGCATTCACGGGGTGACCGGCCCGGATGAATACACCGCGCTGGTGGACAATAACTGCTATACGAACATGATGGCACAGGAGAATCTACGCTATGCATGTGAAGTCGCGGCGTGGTTGAAGTCAGCTTCGCCGGAAGCCTACGAGGAAATTGCGGGCAGGCTTTCGCCCAGTCTCAGCGATGACGAGGTCATCGCATGGAAAGCCGCCGCCGATGCGATGTACATTCCGTACGATACGCAAACCGGGTTGTTCGCGCAGGATGATGGCTTTTTCAACCGGGCGGCGTGGCGGTGGGACTGGGGCAAACGCGATGGCAAGGATGTCCTGCTCAACCGCTTCCATTATCTCGTGATCTACCGGCATCAAGTATGCAAACAGGCGGATGTGATGCTGGCGCTGTACCTACTGCCAGAACGGACGACGCTGGAGCAAAAGCGCCGCAACTTCAACTACTACGAGCAGATCACAACCCATGACTCCTCGCTTTCGCACTGCACCTTTAGCATGGTTGCCAGCGAAATCGGCTATCGAGGACGGGCGTACGAGTATTTCATGAAAACGGCGCGAATGGACTTGGACGACGAGCATGGCAATGTCGCTTACGGGGTACATATCGCGAATATGGCGGGAACATGGATGGGGCTGGTGAATGGATTCGCGGGACTGCGGTTGGAACCCGGTGATCATCCCGGCCACAGCATCCCACACTATCATCCGTACCTGCCTGATCCGTGGGATGAATACAGTTTCACAGTGCATCACCTTGACTGCGTGCTGCAAGTAAGCGTGCAGCGCGAGAAACCGGGCAGTCCCAAGGGCAAAGTGACTTACTCGCTCAAATCGGCGGGAGCACAGCCGCTTCGCCTGAAGCACAACCGCATTTCGTTCCGACTGGATGCGGACAACCCTAGCAAGACACTGCCACTGCTGTAAGGAGGTATGATGGCGGGAACCTTAAGGATCGCGGCCATTCAAATGGATGCAGCCCCTGCCCCGGTCGCGGATCGACTGGCGCGCGCCGCCACCTTGATCAGCGATGCGGCGGCAGCGGGTGCACAGTTGGCCGTGCTGCCGGAAGTCTTCAACACGGGTTATGCCTACACGGATGCAAATTACGCGCTGGCCGAGCCGATCACCGGGCAAACAGCGACATGGATGAAAGCACAGGCCGCACAGCATCAGGTGTATGTCGCCGGAACGCTGCTGCTGTTGGATGGAAGCGACATTTACAACAGTCTGCTGCTGATTGCCCCCGATGGGCAAATGTGGCGCTATGACAAGCACTATCCATGGGCATGGGAACGCGCCTATTTCCGCGATGGGGATGGCGTCACGGTCGCTGATACGCCGCTGGGCAAACTGGGGCTGATGATCTGCTGGGATTACGCACACACCTCCTTATGGGAACAGTATGCCGGGCGGGTGGATGCGATGGTAATCGCAAGCTGCCCTCCTGCGATCACCCAATCAGAAGCCCTGCTCCCAAGTAGGCGCACCGCCCCGGGGAATGCCAGCATGCCGCTTTATCACGGCGATGACATGCCATTCGGCGCAGAATTGAACGCCCTCGGCGCTTGGATGGGCGTACCGCTGGTCAATACGAGCGGAAGCGGTACCTTTGATACGACAATCCCCGCCGCATTATTCGCAGGTGGGATGCTGGCTAACCAACCGGATGCACTGCGTGATTTTCTCAGCGCTCCAGAGCAAACACGTCTACGTTCCGGGTACTATCCGCAAACCAAAATCGTGGCTGCTGACGGTACGACCCTCCGCAGAATTACCGAACAAGGCGATCAGATAATTGTGGAGACGGTCGAACTGCCCGATACGCCTCCGCGCCCGACTGTGCCACCGCCCTCGCCCGCTTTCACACTCCTGTCCTATTTTTTGTCGGATGGCTACCTGCCCGCCGTGACGATTCCGGTGTACCGGCGCAATCTTCGCCGTGTATATGGTGCTCACATGGCCCCAGTTGATCCGCGAACACGAATTTGGATGGGCGTGACGGTCGCGGCCTTCGTACTGGGATGGTTAGCACGTGGGAATTCCGCGAAGCAGCGCTGAAATGCTACACTGATGCAGCCCGATCCCCGGCAGAGCAGATAATGCACCGGGGATCGATGGCAGAGAATTGATTACGAAAAGGAGCCGTACCCGTGAATTGGCAAGCCCTTCCCAAAGTGGAACTCCATCTGCACATGGATACGTCGCTCAGTTACGAAGGAGTGAGACAACTCGCGCCATCGGTGACCCACGAAGACTATCTGCGCGATTTTGCCGGGCCTGAACACTGCGCCGATTTGCATGATTTTCTATCGCATGTACCGCCAATCATGCGCCTTCTGCAAACCGAACGCGGCTTAACGGTGCTGGTGCAGGATATGTTTCGTCAGCTCGTCGCTGATGGGATGATGTATGCCGAACTGCGCTTCGCGCCGCACCAACACCTTGAAGGTGGGCTGAAGGTACAAGACGTGGTGCGGATCATCGAGGCGGAGGTTGAGCGAAACATCCGCGATACGGGTATCGAAGCACGGCTGATATTGTGTTCGCTGCGCCACTTCGACCTAGCGAAAAGCGTCGAAACGGTGGAGTTGGTCGAACAATTTCAGGGCAGTTTGGTGGCGGGATTCGATCTCGCCGGAGACGAAGCGGGTTACCCGCTGTCTAAGCATATGGAAGCGTTCCGGCTTGCACAGGATCGGAAATTATCCATCACTTCCCATGCAGGTGAAGCGTGTGGCCCGGAGAGCATTTGGGAGACGTTGGAGGCGATTCACCCGCCCCGCATCGGTCATGGAGTCCGCAGCATTGAAGACCCGGCGCTGGTTCAAGTGCTCAAGCAGCAGGGGATACACCTTGAGATTTGCCCGACCTGCAATGTGCAGTTGAGCGTATTTCCGAGCTATCCCGCCCACGCCATCAATACCCTGTATCATGAAGGGCTTTCACTTGGGATCAGCACCGATAATCGCACGCTGACCCCGATCACACTCACGCGCGAATATGAAAAACTCGCGTCAGTCTTTGGCTGGGAAAAGGCAGACTTCCTGCGCTGCAATCTGTATGCACTGGATGCCGCGTTTGTGCCGCCTATGCTTAAAGAAACGCTGCGACGCAAATTGATCGCCGGGTACGAGCAGGATTAGGTAGGCCCAATACTGCCAACCGCTGAGGCTGGTCTTTCCGGTACGACCGTGTAAGCGAGCAATGCGAGAAAGAGCACTACGTTAATTCCAGCACAGGCCACACCTGTCTCTCCCGGGGAGAGCAGCACATCGAGCATGACGCGTTCGCGCAGCACAGCCATGATGTTGTAGCTAAACGTAATCATGACCCCAATAGCGACCCACCAGAGACGGGTGTCCTGTGCCAGTGCGATCACGGTCAAGATGGCAGCCGTATACAGATAGCGTTCATGTACCTGTGTGGGCAGCATGAAAAAGCCGAAGTAGAGCAGCGCCCCCCACAAAAACTCACGCCGCTCACCGGCATGCCGCCACATAAGCACCATCAGCCATAGGATGAACGCGCCGAATGCCAGCAGACCAATCAGCTTATAACTTAACCCGGCGAACCAGATCTGCGCGTCCGCCAAGATTGGATCGCGGAATACGACCTGTGCGCCACCCGTCAGCCGGGAGCCAAGCAAGTACCATGTGTTGTAAGCGTTGTTGGTGAGGAAGGGAAAGGTATCGCCGGCCTGCAAGTAGGGCGACAATGCATTTTGAATACCGCTTGTTAGGATGAATGGCGCAAACGCGATTGCGCATAACCCACCGCACAGCACCATTCCCCACAGCGTTTTGCGCCACCCATAGCGCCGAAAAGTTAGCACGAGGATAAGCGGCGCGAAGAACATCGCAGGCTGTTTGACCAGCAGCGCCAGCGCGAACCAGAACCATGCCCATAAGGGTCGATCTTTATTCAAACTGATCAGCGCCAGCAGCAGAAACACGGTATACGTCGCATCGTACTGCCCCCACCACCCCGATACGATGACCATGGCAGGAAAGAGGGCTAAGGCCGTCGTGATTAATCGCTGAAGGACGGGCTGCGCGCTCAACCAAATATACACGGCAAGGATCATAGCCAGATCGGCGGCGATCGGCAGCACCTTGAGTACCGTCACGAAAGCAGGCCGCTGCACTTCCAAACGCGCGTTTCCGACCGTCCCATAAGCGTTCGCCATCAGTCCGAATGCCGCCGTTGACAGCGGCGGGTACGTGCGGTCGGTTTCATCGACGCGATACTGCGGTTCATAGAAATTCAGGAGGCCGTGGGTCTGAATCACGCGCATCCACTCCGCGAATGAGCGCAAATCGGGCTCAAACCCGGGTGACTCGACGTAATTCAGGCGTACGGCCAGCGCAATCGCGGCGATGACCAGAAAGATCACCACCTGCTGCGCGCGCTGTCGGAGCGAACCCGAGCCACGGTTAGAACTGAGACTTCCCACGGTTATCACGGTTTGATCACCACTTTCAATACATCCTCGCGGCAGTCGCGCACCATTCGCATCGCATCACCGATCTGCTCCAGCGGCATGATGTGAGACACCAATGCGGGGCCATCGACCTGTCCATCCATCATCAACTGCAAACAGGTCGGGAAATAGAGCGCGGGCGCGGCATGACTGGCGCGGAGTTGAAGTTTCTTAAAATGGAAGTCGTTCACATCAAAGCTGATGCGTGCGCCATCCCCATATTCAATGCCGATGAAAGCGAGAATACCGCCGTAGCGCATGATAGGCATCGCCTCAACAATAGCGGCAGGGGAAGCAGAAATCAACGCGCGATCGACACCGCCCTTACGGAACAGATCGCTGTGCAGGGGCGTTTCGCCTGTGGAAATGAGCGTATCTGCCCCCAAGCGGCGCGCGACTTCGGCGCGCTTTCCGCCAGATCGGTTCGCAGCATAGACGTGCGCCGCCCCTTTCATCCGCACCAACGGCAGCGTCATCAGGCCAATCGGCCCCAAGCCGAGTACGAGTACTTCGCTCCCCAGCGGAATATCGGCCACATAGGTAATATCCAGTGCCACGCCGAGCGGCTCAGATAAACAGGCGACTTCAGGCGAAAGCCGATTCGAATCGTAGGGCACTAAGCACTGAGCGGGTGCGAGGATGTAATCAGCAAAGCCCATCGTCGGGTTGTTCCAAAAGTTAGGAGCCTTGTTGCACAGATCGACGTGCCCATTCCGGCATTGTTCACATACGCCGCAGTACGAACCGCTTTCCAGCACGACATGATCGCCTTCTTTGACATGCGAAATGCCCGCACCAAGCGCCGTAATCACGCCCGCGACTTCGTGCCCAAACCCCTGCCATTCGGTTGCTAGATGGCGCGCGTAGTGAAGATCCGTCCCACAGATGCCGCACGCTTCCACTTTGACGAGTGCCCAACCGGGACGCACTTCCGGGATAGGGACTTCGCGGACTTCAAACTGAAAGGGAACCTTGATATGCGCCGCTTGCATGGTCGCCATACGATGCACCTTCTTTCCGAATCGCCCCACAGAACACAGCTTTTGCGAATTGTAGCGCGCCAAGTGGACTAATGGGCTTGATGCGGTATCAGGGATAAGCGAGAGCGCCGATTCGCAGATAGGAGGATGGTCGGTTCCGGGACGCGCTAAGACGGTCTATAGTGAAATCATAGGTGAGAGGGAGAGTTGAAAGCATGTGGAGATGCTTGTGTCTCGCACTGTTTCTCGCTGGGGTATTGTCGGCGCTCTCAGCATGTAACCTGAGCGCCGAACCCCCCGACGGTGAAGGAGCGATTGGCGAGTTCATTACAGAGACGGCTGGTGATCCGGTTGATGCCGCATTGACCTCCCCGGAGCCAATTCGCACTGAACGCGCCCCGTTTGTGACGCCAACACCACTGCCGGGGCTATCCGATCCGGTCACATTCCCTACCAATGTGCTGGCGTCAACGCCTTTTCCAGTGGTGGCGATCACGCCGCTCGGCATTCAATGCGTCGTCTATACCACGTATTCAGGCACCGATCCAGCGAACAAACTGCGGCTGCGATCAACGCCAAGTGCGAATGCTGAAATGGTGCTGCTGCTGCCGAATAACGCCGATGTGTGGGTGATCCCGAATACACAGGAAGTCGAAGCCGACGGCTATCACTGGCTGCATCTGATCTATGTAGATGGGCTGCAAAACCGCTATGAAGGCTGGGTCGCCCGCGATTCCTATATGTCCGGCGGCGTGCGTGATCCGTCGGTCAATACGCTGCGCCTCACCGATCGGCAGACGGCGTGCTAATCCTTTTGAGCGGAACTGCACCCCTTCTCATGATGGGAAGGGGTGCAAAGCGCGTCCATTAGCCTACCAGTGCGGTCTCCGTCTCTGGCGTATGGGTCGGCTTAGGCTTCGCAACTCCACCTCCAAGGACGGTTTCCAAAACGGGCAGCATGGAAGTCACGCGGCGGGCACGGATGACGAAATCCCACATCGGTTCGAATTTCTTCCAGCCGCCTGCATAAGCGACATGGCGCAGTTTACCGGCCAGCGAAGATTTACTTGCAGCGCCATGAAAGATCGATCCCCAGCGGTAGAAATCGCGATAGGCACGCCAATAACCCGCTTCGAGCGCTTCCGGTGCGATGCGCGCCGGTTTGTAGACGACGTGGCGCGTATCGTACAGATCCCAATTGGACGTGGTCAGTCGGTTTTCGGCCTCCATGCGCTTATACAGCGCGGTATCCGGGTACGGCGTCAGAATGTGGAACGTTGCGGTTTCGATCCCCTGCTCCACTGCCCACGCAACCGTGCGATCGAACACCGTTTCGTCGTCGTGATCCATGCCGAAAACAAAACTGCCGTTGACCATGACACCTAAATCGTGCAGGCGGCGGATCGCGGCGTTGTAATCGCGATTCAAGTTTTGGTGCTTGCGCTGCTCGGCGAGGCTGGCGGGATTGAGCGTTTCAAAGCCGACAAACAAACTGCGCAAGCCCGATGCGACCGCTTTTTCCATCAGCCCGGATTTCAGCACCGCCTGCACAGTGCCCGCGGCCTGCCACAATCGGTTCATCCCGCGCATTCCGTCAAACAGCGCGGCGGCAAAGCGGGCATTCCCAAATAGGTGATCGTCGAGGAAATACAGGTGACGCCCCGGCAGCCGTTCGATTTCCGCCAACGCATCATCGACGGCCTGCGTGTAGAAACTGCGCCCGCCTTTGAAAAACGCTTCTTTATAGCAAAAATCACATACGTGGGGACAGCCACGCGAAACCACGATCGAATTAGGGACAAGATACAGATGCCGCTTGATGAGATCGCGGCGGATGCGCGGCATACCCACCAGATCACGAAGGGTCGATTGGTAAACTTTGCGCGGTGTCCCCGCGCGGAAATCGTTCAGAAAGGCGGGGAAGGTATCTTCTCCCGGCCCTAAAAAGATCGAATCGGCATGGGGAGCGGCTTCATCGGGCAGCGAGGTCACATGAAGACCGCCGAGCGCGACATACGCCCCTTTCGCCCGGTAGTGATCGGCGATCTGGTACGCGCGGTAGGCTGAGGTAATGTATACCTGAATGATCACCAGATCCGGTTCGTCGGTCAAATCCAACGTTTCGACATGCTCATCTTGAATCGTGATGTCGTCATCGTCACGGAGATACCCGGCAAGAGTCGCTAACCCCAACGGCGGAAACAGCGAATACTTGATGGGGCGAAAAAACGGGCTTTTAGCTTCGGTCAGTGCGGGCAAAATCATTTTGACTTTCACGAAAGCGTCTCCTGTCGCGTCGGTCGATACAGGCTTGACTCTACGCGTGATAGAGGAGCCGCTTCCACCGCTCAGGTGCACAATGTGACGCACTCAGGTGCTTGACGTGCGACCCGGCTTGGCATACGGTCACGAAAAAGGATGACATCGATGCTGCAACTGCTATTGGTCGAAGACAACTTGCGGCTGCAAACGGCGCTCAAAACCGGGTTGGAAGCGACCGGCGAAGTTCACATTATGGGCATGATCACACGCGGCGGTGAGGTACTTGAGGCGTGCATGAAGGCTGAGCCGCCGCAGGCTGTATTGATGGATGTCGCGCTGGCGGACGCCATCAGCGGCATAGATGCAGCGGTGATGCTGCGGCGCGAATTTCCGCGTATGCCGGTCGTCTTCTATTCGATCCAAGATGATGATGCCTACTACCGCGCGTTTCGGACGGCTGGCATTTTGAGCCATTATGCGTATGTCCGTAAATCGAACTACCTGCTGCCGCAGATGATCGTTCCCCTGCTGCGCGATGCGGTGGCCGGGCGCAGTTTCATCGACCCGGATATTGAAACGCGCGTGCAGGAAGTTCACCAGCGCGATCAGCGCGATCCCATGGGGCTGCTGGAACCGAATGAGCAGGCGGTCGTGCGGCTGCTGGCGCGCGGGCTGACCAATGAGCAAATCGCCGCACGAATGGGATTCCGCGACAAGCGGACGATCAGCCGCACGAACGGGCAGATTTACGCCGCATGGGGATTGGTCGAAAGCAGCACCGACGAAAAGATCGCCCGCACACGCGCCGCCATTATCGCGCTGACACGCAGTTTGATCCGCTGGGATAGTGAAGGCGAGGCCTTTATTCAAGACGAGCATGGGGATTGGATCGCATGGATGGAATAGTCACTGGGCATTTCGCGCTTGATTGGGCCATCCTCTCGGTGTCGTTGTTCAACACGATCATTCAGTTATGGCTGGGGATCACCCTGCTGCTGACGGCGGATCGACGCCACCGGGGTGTATGGCTGCTCGGCGGGGGTGCACTGGCGGGCGCGGCCTTCTTCATCAGCCACACCGCCATTCTCGCCCAGCAGTCGATGTTGAACCCGGATGGGCTCGATTTTTGGTGGCAAATTGGCTGGATTCCGGTCATGATCGCCCCATTCGCGTGGTATGTGTTGATGCTGTGGTACGGCGGTTACTGGACAGCCCCTTCGTCTAGGCTGCGCCAACGTCACCGGCTCCCCTTTTCAGTGATGGCGGTGCTGATCGCGGTTTCGGTCATGCTGCTGATTATCCTCAAGCCAATCCCAACCTATAACGAAATCATCCGCGCCGATCTCTCTCATGCGCTGCGAATCGGCGGCATCCCTTTGCTTGCCGCTTTTCCGATTCTGATGGCATTTTGCATCCTCCTCGCCCTCGATGCGCTGCGCGGCGCGGCGCACACCATCCGTCAATCGTCTGATCCGGCGCGCCAACAATCGCTGCCTTGGCTGCTTGGCGCATCCGCAGTGTTACTCATCGTCAGTCTATGTGTCCTGCTGTTCGTCGGCGTCGTCAGTTTGGAGCGGCAGCGCAGTCTGGACAGTTTCACGGTGGGTTTAGTCGGCGTCTTTGATCTAGTTCTATCGCTGCTAATCGCTGCTGCTGTTTTGATGATGGGACAGGCCTTGATCAGCTATGAAGTGGTCACAGGGAGAACACTCCCCCGCCACAGTTTGCTTCAGCAGTGGCGCACGCTGATCGTGCTTGCGGCGGGTTACGGTGCGGTTGTCGGTTGGCTGCTCACCGCACAGTTCCGCCCGGTTTACAGCCTGCTTTTGACAACGGCCTTGATGGTGTTGTTTTACGCGCTCTATACATGGCAAGCATCGGTCGAACGAGCGCGATTTGTCGCACGCCTGCGCCCTTTCGTCAGCACCCAAAACTTGATCGGCCATTTTTTGACACGGGACGGGCACACGAATCCGCGCGCGAAGGAACTATTCGACGCCATTTGTCGTGAGGTACTGAATACAAGCAGCGCGCAAATTCTTCCGCTCGGCGCACTCAAGGCCTTGGTCGGCACAGGGCTGCGTTACCCGGCGGATCAACCGATCTTGATGGTGCCGCTCCCGCCTTTAGGCACGGACATTCTATCCATCGATCCCGTACAGCATGGCGGATTCGCGTGGGCAACGCCCCTGTGGTCAGAACGCGGGCTCATCGGTGTGCTGCTCACCGGTGGAAAGCGCAGCGGGGTTTATACGCAGGAAGAGATCGCCGTGGCACAGGCGGGCGGAGAGCGCATCCTTGACATGCTGGCAGGCGAAACGATGGCGCACAGCCTGATCGAGCTCCAGCAGCGGCGCATCGCTCAAACGCGGATGATCGATTTACAGACGCGGCGAACGCTGCACGACGATATTCTGCCTCTCATCCACGCAGCGATCCTCGAATTGAGCGGAGCGACGCCGGAAAACCTCAGCTCGGAGACGCTCACGGGGTTGAGCGTGGTTCATCGCCGCATCGCCGATTTAATCCGCGATTTACCGGCTGCACCGCCGAAAAATACCTCTTCCACCGATGTCGTCGATGTGATCGAAGGCATCCGCCGCCTGCTGGACGGGGAATTTGGGAAGGCTTTCACCGTGATCCATTGGCAAGGAAGCGGTGTGCTGATGGCGGAACCGCTTGTCGATGAAGTGGTGTTAGGGGCGGTGCGGGAGATTATCCGTAATGCAGCGGTACATGGGCGCGGCTTGGATAAGGCGCGCCCGCTGACACTCTCGGTATGCATCGAACAGGATGCAGACTACGCGCGCATTCAAATTCGTGATGATGGAATCGGGTTGAACGGCGAGAGTCGGTCAGGCAGCGGCAGCGGCTTGACCCTGCATCGCACACTGCTGGCGCTCGTCGGTGGTACGCTCACCGTCGAGAACGCACCCGTCAGCGGCGTCACCGCCATGATCGATCTGCCTGCGCGCCTCTTTCAAAGGGGATGAAAACACTGACGGCGCACAAAACAGCCTGCGCCGTCAGCATCGCTCCTAACCGCATTCATTCCCCTGTGGGAAGCCAAATATTTTTGACCTGCACAGCTTCATGCAAGAATTCGTCCCCTTCACCTCGATGCGCATCGTACCAATCGCGCGGTTCACGGTCAACCGACCCATGTGCGTTTCATGTTCGAGGCGCTGCGCTTCTCAATCTCATAACTCGCCCTGCGCATCACCGAAATACCACATGGCATCGACATCATCGTGTTCGACCAGCGTCTTTGACAAATGATCACGATCGCCAGTCACGATGTTGACCACCCCACCCGGCACATCGGAAGTATCAAGTACCTGATAGAAGTCGGTCGCCGCCAGCGGGAAACGCGCAGAGGGAACAGCGATCACTGTATTTCCGCGGGCAATGGCCGGGGCCACCAGCGATACCAATCCGAGCAGCGGCAGATCCTCTGACATGCCACGCCGATCACGCCAATCGGTTCATGAACGCCGACAACCAGCCCACGCACGGGGGTTTCCTGCACGGTGCCGCCAAATTTATCCGCGTAAGCCGCGTAGGTGAACAGGCGCGACACGCTGGCGGCGACTTCCGCTGCGCCTGTGCTGCGCTCACGTCCGTCATCGCGCGAATCCGCGTCGCAAATTCTTCGGCCCGCGCATCCAAGTTTTCCGCGACATAGTAGAGAATCTGCGCGCGCAAATGACCGGAATTCGCCGCCCAACCGGGGAACGCCTTTCGCGCCGCTTCCACGGCATCGCGGATGTCCTTGCGATTGCCATCACCTACCTGCCCGACGAGCTTTCCCGCACTGCTCACGACGGCGCGGGTATAGGCCCCATCCGGACGTTTCTGCTTTCCGCCAACATACATTTTGGCGGTACGGTCAAGTTTGGCGTGATTGCCATCGGCGGTGCTCAAGCTGAGCGGTGCAGTTGCCGGAGGCGTCGCATCGCCCCAGCCTTTGCAATCGCGTTCGACCTTCGGCTGCGGACGTTTTTGCCACGAGGGACGCACATATTCGTACAACCCTTCTTTACCGCCTTCGCGACCAAATCCGCTTTCGCGGTAGCCGCCAAATCCGCTGGCCGCGTCGAAGACGTTGGTGCAGTTGACCCACACTACCCCGGCCTTGATTCGCCCCGCAACGTCAAGCGACAAATTAACATTTTCGCTCCATACCGACGCCGCGAGACCGTAGCGGGTATTGTTCGCCAATTCGACGGCTTCGCTCGGCGTGCGGAAGGTCATCGCCACCAGCACCGGGCCGAAGATTTCTTCTTGTGCAACGGTTGATGAGGGCGCGACATTGGTCAACAGCGTGGGCGGATAGAAACAGCCGTTGGCGGGCAGATCGATGGCCGGTTGGAAGATTTCTGCACCTTCACGCTGACCAATCTCGACCCATTTGCGGATCGTTTCGTGCTGCACAGGTGACACAATCGCGCCAATGTCGATCCCTTTGTCGAGCGAATCGCCCACGCGGAGTTTGCTCATCCGCGCCCGTAGTTTTTCAAGGAAGCGCGGCGCGATACTCTCTTGAATCAGCATCCGCGAGCCGGCGCAGCACACCTGCCCCTGATTGAACCAAATCGCATCGACCAACCCTTCGATCGCACTGTCCTGATCGCTGTCTTCGAAGATGATGAACGGCGATTTGCCACCCAGCTCCAACGACAGCCGCTTGCCCGTTCCTGCCGTCACCTGACGGATGATCCGCCCGACCGGAGTGCTGCCTGTGAAGGCGATCTTGTCGAAATCCGGGTGAGAAGTGATCGCTGCCCCGGCTTCGTCGCCGCCGGGGACAATATTCACGACACCGGCAGGCAGTCCCGCTTCCGCGATGATCTCCGCGAACGCCAGCGCCGAAAGCGGCGTATAGGGCGCAGGTTTGAGGACGACGGTATTTCCGGCAACCAGCGCAGGCGCGATCTTCCATGCCAGCATGAGCAGCGGGAAATTCCAAGGAATTACCTGCCCCACAACACCTATCGCCTCGTAACCGGGTAGTTCACGATCCATGACCTGTGCCCAACCCGCATAGTGATAGAAGTGACGCGCCACCAGCGGAATATCGATGTCACGCGTTTCGCGGATCGACTTGCCGTTGTCCAACGCTTCCAGCACGGCGAGAAGCCGTGAATGCTTCTGTAGATTGCGGGCGATGGCATACATATAACGTGCGCGTTGATGTCCGCTCAGTTGATGCCATGACTCGAAAGCATGCCGCGCGGCCTGTGCCGCTGCATCGATGTCGTCTTTCCCGGCATCAGCGACCTGTGCTAATTCTTTGCCTGTCGCGGGACTGGTGACGGACAAATACTTCCCACTTTTGGGAGCGGCCCACTGACCGTTGATGAATAACTCGAATTTTCGATTGTGCGCCGCCAGCCACTCCTGCGCGGTGGCGGCTGATTCCGGCGCAGGGCCGTAGGTCATGGTGTCAAAGATCTCTTTGATCGACATGCTGTTGACTCTTTCGGTTCTTGAATCAGCCCATCGGAATGTGATGAATGGCCGCGTAACGCCCGGTCACATAGTGGCTTAACTGGCGTTCGATGTCCCCCAGCAGGCTTGACGCGCCAAAGCGGAACAGATCCGGCTGAAGCCACTCATTGCCGAGTTCTTCTTTCATGAGGATTTGCCACGCCAGCGCATCTTTCGCCGTACTGATGCCGCCCGCCGGTTTGAATCCGACTTTGGTGCCGGTCAAGTGCTGGTATTCGCGAATCGCACGCACCATGACCAAACTCACGGGCAAAGTTGCGTTGACACTTTCTTTGCCGGTTGAAGTCTTGATGAAGTCCGATCCGGCCATCATCGCAATCCAACTGGCGCGGGCGACATTGCGCAGCGTAGCCAAGTCACCGGTTGCAAGGATTGACTTCATGTGCGCATCGCCGCACGCTTCACGGAAGGCCTTCACTTCATCGTAAAGTGCCTGCCAGTTACCGGTGAGGATATGCTCACGGCTGATGACAATATCGATTTCGCGTGCGCCAGCCGCCACCGACGCGCGGATTTCGTCAAGTTTCTGCGGCAGCGGATTGAGCCCGGCGGGAAACCCCGTCGATACCGCCGCCACCGGAATATTCGTTCCGCGCAATGCATCAACGGCATCATGGATGCGGGCGTGATAAACACAAACCGCCCCCACCGTGAGCGACTCCGCGCCCATGCCGAGCGCTTCGAGAATGTCGGGACGGACCGGCTGACGCGCCTTCATGCACAGGCGGTGTACTTTGCCGGGGGTATCATCACCGGACAAGGTCGTAAGGTCAATGCAGGTGATGGCTTTCAGGAGCCATGCGGCCTGCCAGTCTTTTTTCACACTGCGGCGGGTTGTGAGCGTAGAAGCGCGCCGCTCAATAGCGCTGCGATTAATCCGATCGTTGGCCCGTACCAGCGCTTCGTCATAGGGGATACCGGGATTGCGCTCGTGGGCGGCAGCATGATTTACCTTGCGTTCTTTTGTTTTTTCAGCTTGCATCGGTCTAATTCCCTGATGACTGACGATTCTCGAACAACAAAAAGGACTAGAACAAGGATAATCCTAGTCGCGCGCATTTGATAGAACGAGTCCGCTCACCTTTGAGCGCCTAAAGGGCCTGTTTTTGTTGATTGGCAGCAGGTTTTCTCGAACGAAAAGCCCGCTGAGAAGCGGGCCGTTTCGAAAGGAGGGTTTTCACGACGACATTAAGACTTGCTGCCATCCGCGCGGAGATGGTCGTAGGTCAATCTCCGGCGGCAGACGCAGGTTGCTGTCCATCAGGGGTTCGCCTTCGCCTGAAGGAGAACGTGCCGCGATAGCTGGTCAGGAACTTTTGCAGAGCGATGAAGAAGAACAGCAGAAGGCCGATGACAATTTTCGCCCACCAG
>JAXLWG010000059.1:0-23425 GCA_046328615.1 Anaerolineae bacterium
AAAAAACACGTCAGCAGTATTCTAACCAAGCTGGCCGTGAACAACCGTGCGGAGGCATCAGCGTGGGCTGTGCGGCATAAACTGCTGGATGTGTGATCGGTTATGCGGCGCTAGAACAGTTAGGTAGCCAGTCCGGCGAACAAGCCTTTCATAGCGGGATATGCCGCCCGGTAGACCCCATATTTCGTCTCATAACGCGCCACCTGCGCAGCATCCGGCACCAGCGTTTGGTCAATCAGTGGAAAACCGGGTGGCGCATAGTCCCCCAGTTTTCCGCTTGCAACTTGTACCGTAATTTGCGCCCCTCGAACACCCACATGTTCGGCGCCGCTGCCGAGCAGAATCCGCTTGTTCAGCACATCCGCAAACAATTGGCACCATGCCGCCGATCGTGTCCCGCCCCCGGTTAGGATCAGCGACTCCGGAGCGGTGGGCATCAGCGCTTCGAGTGCATGCCGGTAGCCGAACGCCACCCCTTCCAGTACCGCGCGCACGAGATCGAGCCGGTCAGTGCTGCCATTGATGCCGATAAAGGCCGCCCGCGCCAGTGGATCGCGGAAAGGGGTGCGTTCACCGTTCAGGTACGGCAGATAAATCACTGGGCTGGGGGGGCGCGCACAGGCCGCCGATACGAGCGCGTCAATGGGGTCATCAGGGAACAAACCGCGCACCCAATCCAAATTCCCGGCAGCCGTCAGCAGCGGCGCGATCTGGATAAACCGGTCAGGGCGCGGATGTGCCAGCGTAAACACCCCATTCATGGGCGAACCGGGCGCATCAGAGGTGAACGCCACCCATCCACTGGTGCCTAAATAGCCGTACGCGCGTCCGATTTCGCCGCTTCCGGCACCAATCGTCGCCGCGCCAGCATCCCCCGTCGCGTGATAAACCGGGAGGCCGACCTTCAAACCCAGCGCATTAGCGGCGCGTTCGGTCAGTGGGCCAACATGCGCCCCGCCGGTGACCAGCATCGGCATCAGCGATCGACACACCCCGATTCCCATCTCATCAAAGATGCTTTGCTCCAACCAGCGCCGCTCTCCTAAATGAAACAGCCCGGTGGTCGAAGCAGTCGTCGTATCGGTGACGGCATTTCCGGTCAGGTGAAATGTCACGAAATCCGCCGCGCCGAATACAATTTTGCGCGCGCGTCGCAGCGCTTCCGGTCGGTGCCGTGACAGCCACAGCAGCTTTGCGCGCAGACTATCCGCGCCCTGCTCGTTGCCCGTCAGCGCGGTCAAACGCTCTGCGCCAAGCTTCTGCTCAATTTCCGCCGCTTCTGCTCCGGCGCGGGTATCGCTGTAGAGGATCACGCGTTCGGTCGTGTCGCCGTGTTCCTCAATCAAGATCGCATCCTGCATTTGCCCGGTCACCACGATCGCCGCAATACGCGACCGTTCCTCGCTGAACGTGCGCGACAGCGCGATGACGGCCTCTCGCCAATCATCCGCGTTTTGTTCGTTCACGCCGCCATCCGCGCTGAAGGTCGGGTAGTCGTGAGTCGCTGTACGCAGCAGATCGCCGTCAGGTGTGACCAGTGCGGCTTTCGTTCCGCTGGTGCCAACATCGAAGATGAGCCAGAGGGGTGTGTCGTGAGTCATGGGTGCATCATCCGTGGAAATAAGCCGAACGATTAACGATTGCGCCGTGAAATACTGCTCAACGTCACCGAACCGAGGATGATCACCCCGGTCAAGATGCGTTGAATATAGGTATCCACTCCAATTTGGGTGAAGCCGTTCGCCAATACGCCGATCAGCAGCACGCCGACCAGCGTGCCCATGACGTGCGGCTCCCCTTCTTGGCTCATCGTCATGCCGAGAAACACCGCCGCGATCGCATTCAGCATCAGGTTATCGCCCAGTGTGGGATTCGCCGTCGCCAACTGGCCGGTGAGCATCGTTCCGGCGAGTGCCGCTCCCAATCCGGTGATCACGAAGGTGAACAGCCGCAGCAAACGCACCTGCACACCCGCCAACCGTGCCGCCTCCATGCTCCCGCCGATCGTGTACAGCCGCCGCCCGTAGACGGTATGTTCGAGCACAAACCACACGACCACCAGCACCCCCAGCGCAATGATCGTCAAGTGCGGCAGTCGCACATCCTGATTGTTGACACTGGCGAGGAAAATCCCGCCATTGGCGAAATCGACCAGCGAATCAGGGAACACCTGCCCGAAGATCGTGCGCCCGCCGCTGATGTAAAACGCGGAACCGCCAAAGATCGTCAACGTGGCCAAGGTCGCTACAAACGGCGTGATTCCCACATAGGCGACCAGTACGCCATTCAGCAGCCCGCCGATCACCCCGGTGAGCAGCGCCGCCACAATCACCACACTAAGCGGTTGATCATGTTGCAGCAGCACACCAATCACGATCCCGGCAAGGCTCGCCATCGTCCCCACGCTCAGGTCAAAATCGCCGACGACCATCACCACCGTCATCACGAATGCGACCACGCCAAGGATGCTCACCTGCTGCGTGATGTTGAGCAGATTGCGCACGCTCATGAACGTTTGCGGGCGCTGTGTCCAGAAGAAGATCACGATCAGCAAAAAGCCGATCAGCGTGCCGAAGGAGCGCAGAAAACGCCCCCATGCGATCGTCCGCACCGGCTGAACGGCTGGCTCACTCAGTGTTTTATGAAGCGTTTTTTGGGATGGTTCCTGTGACGACATCATTCACGTTTCCATAGCAAAGTTCAAGCAGACGTTCTTGCGTCAACCCGGCAGTCTCGACGATTTCGGCGGCGTGTCCCGCGCGCATGATCAAAATTCGGTCGGTCATGCCCAGCAGTTCCGGCAGATCCGACGATACGAGCAAAATAGCGGTGCCGCGCCCGCTGATCTCGCGGATGAGGTGATACAAATCCACCTTCGCGCCCACATCCACGCCGCGCGTCGGCTCATCCAGCAGCAGCACACGCGGTGGACGCACCAACGCCCGCCCAAACACAACTTTCTGCTGATTGCCCCCGCTCAGTTCCCGTACCGTCTGCCGAGGGCCGCGTGTTTTGAGCTGCACCGACTCGCCCAACGTTCGGGCGGTGTCCCGTTCACGGCGATGCGCCAGCAGCCACCCGCCAACGCTCAAATGACGAAGCTGCGGCAGTGTGATATTGTCCGCCACACTGCGCGAGAGGATCAGCCCCTGCGAACGCCGCTCTTCCGGGACGTAAGCCACCAGCCTTCGCCACGCCTCTGACGGCGAAAGCCGGTTCATCGGCACGCCATCAAGCGTCAGCATGCCCGATTTCAGCGTATCTAACCCCATGAGCGCGCGCAGCAGTTCGGTGCGTCCGGAACCATTCAACCCGGCGATGCCGAGGATTTCGCCCGCCCGCACCTGAAACGTCGCCTCGTGGATGCTGCGCGTGGAGATCGACTGTGCTTGCAGCAGCACGGCATCCGCAGGCGGTGCGATGCGCGGCGGGTAAATCTGCGAAAAATCCCGCCCCGTCATCTTGAGGATCAGATCAGCGGGTTTCAACGTTTGAATATCCGACGTATCCACCACCCGCCCATCGCGCATGACCGTCACCCGCTGGGCGATGGCGAAAATTTCATCAAGGCGGTGCGAGACGTAGAGCACCGCGCAGCCGCGTTCGCGCAGCCGCTCGATCACGCGGAAAAGCTGTGCGGTTTCCGATCCGGTCAGCGAGGCCGTCGGCTCGTCCATCACATAAATGAGCGCGCGTTGGCTTTCGTGGCTCAGGTCATCTCCCACGAAGGCATGCGCGATATTGATCAACATTTGATCGCCGGGGCCAAAGTGTCCCATCGTGCGGCGCGGATCGATATGGTCGATCCCAAGCTGCGTGAGGACATGTTCCGCTTGCTGGTAAAGCTGACGCCAGCGCACTTGAAAACCCCAACGGGTCGGGTAAGGCTGTCCCAGAAAGATATTTTCGGCAGCGGAGACCTGCCGTATCACCTGTAATTCTTGATGAATGAAGCGCAGTCCGTGATGGTGAGCGCTCTGCGGGCTGGTGATCGCGGCGCTTCGCCCGCCGATCTCAATGTCCGCACGATCCGGCGTGACAACCCCTGCCAGCACCTTGATCAGGGTCGATTTTCCCGCGCCGTTCTCGCCCATCAGCGCGTGGACTTCCCCGGCGCGGAGATCGAGTTCCGCGTCGATGAGCGCAGGCACACCATTATAACTTTTCGAGGCACGACGAATGTGGAGTAACACGGAAGCGGTCATGGGTTGGCTGAAGTGTTCAAACAAGCAGAGCAAGGACGCATCCCTGCCCTGCTTAAGAGTTCAATCGGTTACTGAGGAGCAGGCATGAAGTCCGCGACATTCGCGGCGGTTACCAGCACAGTGGGTGCATACACCACGCGCTGAGTCAGCGTTTCGCCGTTCAGGTAGCGTTCGATCTGGTCTGCGACCAAGCTGCCCATCCCGCTGAAATCCTGCGCGATGCTGGCTTCAAAATTGCCGCCCTGCGCAATCGCGTCGAGCGCCTGCGGATTTGCGTCAATTCCGGTGATCACAATGCCTTCGTTCTGGCGGCCAGCGGCTTCGATCGCCTGTAATGCGCCCAACGCGGGTTGATCCCACGCGGCCCACACGGCGGAAATGCTGCCCGGTTCGGGGTTGGCGGCGAGGATCGCATCCATACGAGCGCGCGAATCGGCGATGCCACCGTCCGTCACATCCGGTTCAATGAAATCGACAATTTCAATGTCGGGCGTGTTGCCGAAGATCGCCTGAGCGACAACACCGCGCTTCTGCACGGGCGGGTAGGCGTTAAAACCGAACATCACCACGCGGCCTTGACCATTCAGGCGGTCAACGACATAGGTGGCGGTGACAGCGGCCATGTCATAGCCGTTGCTGGTGACATTGACCATCACTTCGGGCGTGCTGCCTGCATCGAGGCCAAACACCGGAATTCCGGCGGCGACTGCATCGGCCAACGCGGGAACCTGTGCCGGGTCTACGTTGATGACGAGCGCATCGACCTGCTGGGTGATCACGTCTTGTACACGGCTGTTGACGGCGGGCACATCCCCTGCGGTATCGATCACGTTGACCGTCCAGCCGCGTGCTTCAGCGGCGGCTTGGAACCCTTCCACCATGAACTGCGTACCGGGCTGCGCGAGGTACGGCGTCACCACTGCGATCACCGGAGCATCTTGCGCAGCGACCATGCTTACGCCCAGTAAGGCAACGAACATCAGCAGGCCCGCTGCGAGCAGTGTCTTCTTAAGCATTTCTTGTCTCCGTCAACAAAGGGTCATTAAAGGGTAGCGGCGCCCATTCTAACCCATTTGAGCGCGTCTGCCACTGCAAGGAAGGGCTTGGGGGGTATTAAACCTGCTAAAGAGGGCTAGTCTGCTTTAGGACACTCGGAGGTTATCCGCCCTCCATCGCCTCATGGTATGCTCTTTACGAAAGCCATCCCCCAAAGGGCAGGCCGTACCACCATCGATCGATCGCTGTTTCATCAGACCATCGCAGCGCTAGAATGTCTGGTAATGACCGTGAAATGGTAAGCCTTGTGAGAATTGATGAGTATGCGATCAGACTGCAAAACGTTGCGCGAAGTATCCAGCGCTTGCAGGGTTGGGTTGATCGGCGGCGGAACAGCATTCTGAAGTCCGATCTTGAACAATTCATCGCGGTGTCGAATGACCTCCACGCGGCGCTTGATCAAATTCGAGCCGCACAGCGTGAGATGGATGAACGCGAAGAAGCAATTCTGACCCGCCAGCGCGGCCTACGCGAAGGGCGTGTGCTCTATCATTTTGCGGTATTGAACGAATTTACCGAGCGTTGGTTCTCCAATCTCGATTCTGATCAGATCGCTGAAACCCTCCGCGATAGTGCGGCGATCGCCATGAGCACGCTTGACCTCCGAAGTGCCCTCAATGCCATGATCACCACCATGGAACCGTTGGTTCCGCACGATGTCGCGCTTGTTGTGTTGGTGGATGAGGGAATAGGCTACGTCGCCACCGCAGCCGGGCCGCTTCTCAAAACAGACCTAGATATCGCGCCCGCGCTCCGCCTATTTGAATTCGAGATTGATGAAGTCACCTCCCTGTACGAAATGTCGAGAACGCATCTGCCCGACTTGAAATCTTACTGGCAGGCTCACGAGGCCTTCAGGTCGGTTCCGGCGCTCAATCTCATGCATTCGTACTTGGGTGCGCCCATTCTCACCCGTGGAGAACTCCAAGGGTTTATGTTGTTATTCAGCCGCGAACCGGGGCTGTATCAGCACCGCCATCAATCCTTTGTGCAGGTGTTTGCTTCGCATGCGGCCAGCGCCATCCAAAACAATCGCGCTCATGAGCAGTCGCAGGCGCTCAACGCCATTCACCAACATCAAGAAATGGCGCGCGATCTGCATGATGCCATCACGCAAACCGTTTTTTCTGCCAACATGATCACCGAAACCCTGCCGCGGACATGGAAAGAAATGCCCGAACCGCTTCAGCAGCAGTTAGCCTACATTCATTTGTTGACGCGGGGCGCATTGGCCGAACTGCGCACGCTGCTTCTGGAGCTTCGCCCCGAACAGCTTGCCCACATCAATCTGTCTTCCCAAATACGCCAGTTGATCGATGCCTTCAAAGCGCGCAAGTACATGGAGGTAACCTTGGATCTCAGCGATGGCGAACGCCTTCCCGCAAGGGTGCGCATCGCCTTTTACCGGATCGCGCAGGAGGCGCTGAGGATGATCGCCCATTATTCGCAGGCAAACCAGCTCTATATTCGCTTGGATGCCCATGAGTCGCGCGTATGTTTGCAAATTCAGGATAACGATCCGCACAGTTTGTTAGCGGACGACTCTCTCATGAGAGATAACCGTGCCAGCGATGGGTTAAGGCTCATGCGCCATTATGCCGCCGGGATTCAAGCCGAACTACAACTAACCGAAACCCCGCATCAGGGAACGCACATTCAAGTGGATTGGCAAGAACCGGATGACGCGGCACCGTTGAGCAGTGGTCGGCTTTATTAGAAGGGCGTTGTCATGCAGCGACGTTTCCAACATCTCATGACCGAACTTCGATCCGATGCCGATCCTTCCGTGCGTCGTCGGAACCGGTGGATCGGCGGGACTGCTGCCCTGCTCGGCGGGATCACGCTCGGTTGGTTGGTGCGTCGTTGGCACCAGCCCATGAACGAAACCGTCACGCATGTCGCCACAACGGCGCAGTCCCCGGAACCCCCGGTTGATACCGTTGGTGACCGCCCCTTGCAGGGGATGTACGCAGGGACGGGCGATCTGTTTCACCGCCGCTATCAAGTCGATGTCAAAGCGCCTTCACTGAGCAAAGAAGCGGTGATGGAGCGCATTTACGCAGACATCAATGCCTTTGTTCCCCATGAATGGGCAGTCTTTGAGAAAACCAAGGGCGATCCGGAACGATGGGCGATCGGCGATGAGTGGTTTGTTCATTTGACTGGCCCTTGGGATGGCCCGGTGCGGCTGATCCGCATCGAGCCGACAGGATTTGCCTTTGCCACCCTCGAAGGCCATTTGGAAGCGGGCGAAATACAGTTCGAAGTCAGCGATGTGCCGGGTAAAACGGATGCGCTCCGTTTTGAGATTCGCTCATGGGCGCGCAGTCGCGATCGCATCACAGACCTTTTCTATCGCATCCTCGGCGTTTCCAAGCTGGCGCAGACGATTGTGTGGACGTACTTTTGCGGGAAAGTCGTCGAAATCAGCGGCGGCACACGGATCGACAAAATGCGCGTGACCACTCACCGCACCCGCTACCGGGGGAACACCCCACCCGAACCACCACCGCTCTGGAAGCGCTACGAGCACGACTTTGAACGTTGGAATCAGTCCAACCTTAATTTTGACCCAACCCAACGTGAAACGTTCACCGATAAACTCGGCTGGCGCATTGATGATTACAGCGTTGGGCTGCCCTCCGAACCCCCCGGTGATCCGCTCCCTCACGGTTCCTGGCAGGCAGCGTGTGATGTCGTGCGCAACTATGAATTTCCTGATCCCGGCTTGATTACCGGGATATTCGTGCCGGATACCCCACTGGAAAGCCGCATCATGATCCTGCGCGCGCGCTTCCTCTTCTTCACCTTCTATTTCGGCGTGCGCATTGCCGACGTGATCGATGAGGTGCGCCACAGCGAGACGAGCGGGGATGCGAGGGTATGGGGTTATGGCTATCGCACCCTCGAAGGTCACTTTGAGATGGGCGAAATCACGTTTCAAGTCTGGAAACGCTTGGCAACGGGTGAAGTTGAGTTTCGCGTCCATGCCTATTCAAAGACGGCGCGCATTCGCAACCCGTTTTACCGGCTTGGCTTTCGCATCTTTGGGCGGTCGTTACAGCGGCGTTTTGCCCGCACGGCGATGCAGCGCATGCAGCAGCTTGTGATCGCACGGACAGCGCCCACAACCGATCTGCCGAAGGAAGCCGTTCCAGATGCACAAACTGAAGTGCAGCCCGTCAGTGCCGATGAAACCGCAAACCGCAAGAAAGACGAAATTGAAGAAAACCTCGCAGCCGATGGCAGCGAAACGTAAGCACAGCAGCACGCATCTGTTCAAGTACGTTGCCCAGCCATTTTGTTATATATTTATATCACATATGGGGTAGTTTTGCTCAAACGGCACTATGTGGGTAACGGTGACGGCGGTGGATACCGTCACCCTACCCCATGCGGGGTGCTATTCCCCATCTTCGACAGCGTAGCGGGCAACCGTGACGGTGACGGCATCTTCAACTGCCGCCAGCACCAAATCGGGGATGCCATATTCCTCGCGTAAGGCCTTGCGCACCCGATACCCCAATACCGATCCCACCACGGCCATCAAAGCCCCAAAAAACGCCCCGGTCTTTCCATCTTCGTGGTAGGCCAGTGCGCCCACGACCCCGCCGAATACGGCGCGTCCCAACAGCGGAAACGTTGAAGTGCGGGCGGGGATGAACGGCAGTTTATCCATTACAACCTCACCCACCTGCATCGCCCGCACAAGACGCGCAGCATCACGCGACCGAACGATGTCGGGTAGGCTGGCGTTTCCATTCGCTTCGGGCAGCCGGCTGGCATGGTCGATATACGCCGCCAACCCCGCGACGCTGCGCAGCCCCGTCACCGCTCCCAGAATAACCGCCTGTCGTAAGCTCATGTCCCCTCCTCTACACGTCCAGCGCGTGCAAGTGATCTGTGGAATGATTGTGCAGGGCTTTCCCCGTCAATGGATGGGTTGTGTGACCTGATTTCCTGAGGCCCTTTCAGAAACCGGGTGAGCGCACAGACGGCAATTCAGGACATCCGTCACAGGCGTACAGCGGCCAAACCTGATATGCTGCAACTAACTCAGGTACCATCAATCACCCATCCGAGATACGCTAATTAGCGTATAGAACCCCATTCCGTCCTCGATCACACTGGATGGTTATGGCAGCAAGGATCGTCACTATGGCACGATTACTACTTGTGGAGGATCACGTACTGGTTCGCCAAAGCATCCGCGCCTTTCTAGAAGGTGAAGCCTTCGAGGTGATCGGAGAGGCCAGTACAGGCACGGAAGCCGTTCAGCTTGCGCTGGATCTTCAGCCGGATCTGGTCATTATGGATATTCACCTACCCGAAATGAATGGGATCGAAGCGACCCGGCGCATCCGCCGCCAATGTCCGGACATGCGCATCATCGCGCTCACCGCATATAACGAACGGGCCTATCAGCGTGCGCTCGAAAGCGCAGGGGCGGCGGATTTTGTCCTCAAAACTGCTGAGTTTTCAGAACTCCTCACCATCATCAAAAAGGTACTGGAGTCCGAATCTGAGCGAACGCCTATTCCGCCGGGAAAAACCTTTTCCGTCGACTTCCGCTTGACAGAGCGAGAGCGTGATGTGCTGACGTGCGCGACACGCGGTTGGACAAATAAACAGATTGGCGTTCACCTCCGCATTTCTGATCGTACGGTGCAGGTTCACCTGCAAGCGATTTACCAGAAATTAGAAGTATGCAGCCGCACCGAAGCGGTATCGCGCGGGCTGGCGCTTGGGCTTATTCCGATGGTGGATGGAGAACCACAATAATGGAGATGTCACACGGGATCACGCAGATTGCCCATTTTGATGGTGTCCTGCATTGGTGTGTGCTGATTTCGCTTGGGGTATTCGTCGTTGGATTGATATGGGTGTTTGCGCGTGTCTTGATCCCGCTGCGCCGGTTGGCACGGCTCGCACAAAGCTTCAGCGAAGACGACATCCCCTCCTTCACGCAATCCGTCGGCGGCATCCCAGAAATTCGGCAGCTTCAACAGTCGCTTCAGCGCATGACGACCGTGATTCGGGAAGGGCAAAACCGGGAAGAAGCCTTCCGTAACGCCCTCACCGAAAGTCAGGAACACGAGCGGATGCGCATCGCCCATGAAATCCATGACGATACGATTCAATCGCTGGTGCTGGTGGCACACAGCATTGAACGTGGACTGCAAACCTGCGACGGATCACAGTCCAAGGCATTGACAACCCACTTGAAGCAGGCACGTAGTCAGCTTGTGGAGTCGATTGAGCGTTTGCGCCGGTTAATCGCCAACTTACGCCCCGCCGTACTGGATGAACTGGGGCTGGTCACCGCTATCGAAATGCTGTGCGAAGACCATCCAAACTTGGAATTCCATCTCGTCGGCAGCAGCCAAGAGATCGACCCGTTGCAAGAATTGGCGATCTTCCGTACCGCGCAGGAGGCCATCCGCAACGCAGAACGGCATGGCGAAGCGAAACACATCTCCGCCGCCCTAACGTATACCCCTGTATCCGTTACGCTGGAAGTCTGCGACGATGGTGCGGGGTTTGAAGTCCCCCATCAACTCCAAGAGTTAGCCGCACAAGGGCATTACGGCTTGATGGGCATTCGTGAGCGTGTCCGTCATCTGGGCGGAACCCTCAACATTACCAGCCAATGGAATCATGGCACGCAGCTCCGCGCCTCGTTTCCCATTCCGCAGACGCTGGCATATCCCCTCACTGCGCAAGGCATACCTGCCTGAAAATGACTTAGCCGGTCTTTCGCAGACCGGCTTTTTCTTGGCTATCCTTATCGCAGAGTGTTTCGCCCTGTGATACCGGGATGCCATGATCGATATTCGCGTACTCCACACCATCGAAGAATTGAAAACCGTCGTTGAACTCGAAATCGCAGTGTGGGGGCTGGCCCCTCACGATGCGGTTCCCACCTCATTGATGCATGTCATCGCGCTGCGCGGTGGGCTGGCCTTGGGCGCGTACGAAGGCGATCAGATGATTGGGTTGTTGTTAGGGCTGCCCGTTAGAGACCATGATCGATGGATTCTCTGGTCGCACATGACGGGTATTCACCCGGATCATCAAGGCAAAGGCGTGGGAACGGCGCTCAAGCTGTTTCAACGTCAATGGGCACTGCAAAACGGCTTCACGACGATTGGCTGGACATTCGATCCGCTTCAAAGCGGCAATGCGCGCTTCAATTTTCACCTGCTCGGGCAATCTGCCGCGCTGTCGTCCCATATTTACCACGTCAATTTCTACGGCGAAATGGATGACGACATCAACCGGGGAATGCCATCTGATCGCATTGAGGCCATATGGGACATCGATCAGCCCAGTTTGCATGACCATTCACAGGAACATGCCCCTTGGCTGCTTGAGGAGCGTAACGGGCTGCCCCACCTTGCAAATGTTTCGACTTTCCAATGGGACGCGATCGCTTACCGTATTGCCATCCCTCGCGATCTCGATGCAGTACGACGTGCCTCACCCGGTGCCGTGCTGTCGTGGCGATTGGCGCTGCGTGAAGCCATGCAGGCCGCCTTTGAGCAAGGATTCGCAGCCGTCGATTTTCTGACTCAGAATGGCGAGTGTGCTTACCTGCTCAAACGCACCATATCACCCTCATAGAAATCCCATCATCGTCAACTGGTAGTCCGGGAATCGCGTGCCCCTTTACAGCATTTCTTTAGCGAAGGTGTACCAATAGCCCAACTGCAAACCGACTCAAAGCGCAAGTGATATTTGAACCCTTTCTGAAGGAGGTTCTTACTGCGTTTGTCGTCGAGCCCCCGGTAGCATCGAAAGGTACTGCATTCGCCTTGAGCGCGCACAGCTCGCGTCTCATCTCACCGACCGGATTGCCGATTTGACCTCATTTCCTCCATCCGTAGACAACGCTGGATCCCGCTCTATCCGCCTCGCTGGCTCATGGCAGGTTCAACCTTACCCCCTTAACACGGCTTTCTCGCCGCTCCTGCTCACCGCCAACTGGCTTGACATCCCCGACTGCATCCATCTTCAAAAAGCGCTGTATCCCGATCAGCCATATTGGGGCAGCGCCATCCGTGCGGTCAATCAACAGGCGTGGATCTACCGCCGCACCTTCGCCACACCAGAGGATGGTTTTAGGCGGGTGCACCTGCGCTTCGAAGCCGTCGATTATTTCGCGGAGGTGTGGATCAACGACCAGCGCATCGGGCAGCACGAAGGAAACTTCAATCCGTTCGAGTTTGACATCACGCCCTTCCTCAATCGGGAAATTCACGCCGACAACACGCTGATCGTGCGCGTCACTTCCCCTTGGGATGCCCCGAACCCATCCGGCAGCTACCCCACCGATCATGTGATTCGCGGACTCGTCAAAGGCTTGTATGAGCATGGTGAAGGCGTGATCCCGCCCGATGTGAATCCGATCGGGATTTGGCGTCCCGTTTGGCTCGTTGTCGATCAAGGGATCAGCATCGATCACATGCGCATTCGCCCCGAGCTATCCGGACGTGTAGAGGTTCGCCTCACGATAGCCAACGCGACCGCCACCCCATGGGGAGGATCGCTGGCGCTTCACATCCGCGCCCACAACCATGACGGCGTAGGGGTCGATCACACGATTCCGACTACCCTTGCGCCGGGGAGTCAAACGGTTGAGTGCACCCTTCACATTCCTGAGGTGCATTGGTGGTGGTGCTGGGATCAAGGTTCCCCCGATTTATACAGCCTCGCAGCCGCGCTGCTCGATGGCGACGGTCAGCCCATGAGTACCCGATCCGAAAACTTCGGTGTACGCACGATCCGCCTCGAACGATCGCCTGAGCGTTTCACGTACTACCTCAACGATCGTCCCCTGTTCATTCGCGGATCATCGTATGTGCCCGCGCTCTATCTCTCAGATGCAAATGAGCCTCTCTTCGCACAAGACATCGACTTGGCACGGCGCGCTCATCTGAATTTGATGCGGGTGCATGTGCATGTCGCGCCCCCTGAGCTTTACGATCAAGCCGATGCCGCCGGAATGCTCGTCTGGCAGGACTTCGAGTTGAGCTGGATTCACGACGACTCAGCCGACTTTGAACGCCGCGCGCGTGCCCTTCAGCACGAGATGATCGATCAACTTGGCAATCACCCGTCGGTGATCACATGGGCGTGCCACAACGAGCCAACCATGTTGTTCACGCAGCGCCAGAACCTCGAACACTCGCCCGATCCTGCCTTGTATGCTGATGCGATCGCGCAAGACCCCACGCGCCCGGTGTTCTTATGTTCCGGTCAAATGGATGGCGATTGGCGGCGGGCGGGCGATTCGCATTCGTACTACGGCGCGATTTGGAGCCGCTGCTATACCGATGTGCTATCACACCGCCAGCGTCTCAATACGGAGTTCGGCTTTGAAGCGCCCGCTGCACTGGATACGCTCCGCCAATATCCCGAAGTTTGGGATCGTCTGTCGCACCTCGAAGGGCAAACCGAGGCACTATGGGCGTATCAAGCCGCGCTCATTCAAACCCATGTCGAGCACTTCCGCCGCTTACGCGCCGAAACGTGCGCGGGCTATATTCACTTCTGGTTGGTCGATCTGGTGCCGCAGGTCGGCTGCGGTGTGCTCGATTCGTGTCGAATACCAAAAGGCGGCGCGCACGGTGGCTATGAAGCGCTTCGCCGGGCATCGCAGCCGCTTTTGCCGATGCTCGAACACAACGGCAAACGCCCAATCGCGCTGTGGATCGCCAATGACACGCCGAAAGCATTTGCCAATGCATCCCTCTGCGTTCAAGTAAGCGATTCCAGCGGCCAGATGCGCGTCAATGAGCAGCTTCCGGTATCCATAGCAGCGAACACATCACAGCGCGTCACGCCTGTCCGTTGGTCGATTTCCTCACGCGATTGTGCGAACATCAACCTTCGGATCGTCAGCGCTTCCGGCGAACTGTTGAGCGAAAATGCCTATAATCACCCGTTCATGCCGCTGCTGCGACCACGCGGCTATCCTTGGAAGTTCGATCCGTTTCTTGGCACCAAAGTTTTTGATCGCCCCGGAGCGCCCAGCCTCACCGACTTGCAGGCGAATCCGCTGGTGAAACGGGTGCCGCTTTCCGTACGCGAATCGGTGGCGGAATGGGCACTGCGTCAGCACTGGCCGTCCGGGTTCGTCTCGTTGATCGCCAAAGGGATCGACGCGGTCACACATTAAAGAGGGGATGGATCTCACCCTGTACTTAGGGTGAGATCCACAAACGAGGAAACGCTAATTCAGGTTTGGATTTCCGGGGCCTACAGTCGGAATGGCGGCGGCGGGAATCACCGCTTCTCCAACCTGTCCTTCTTGGTGCGGATGAGCGGTCACATAGTTCCCGTACAGGCGCCATTCGTCCATGCGGCACGAGTGAACTAGTTTGCCATCCCACACCGTCATATCCGGGCAGCTTTCGCACATATCAATGCGGCCATCTTCCAGCAAATCCGGCCCTTGAATGATGCCAATGCTCTGCACATACACCGGGCGGAACAGTTCACCGGGATGCGTCAGCACTTCACGCCACAGTTTCGAGAACGTTGAGCGCACACCCTTATCCATCGCGCCGAGCAGCGTCGCGATCTTCGGGATCTTGTTGCTGGGCGAATAGATCACATACGTACCGTAACGCAGGTGATGGAACATCTGGAACAGTTCCATCGTCTTCGCCCCTACTGACCCGTACATCTTGTGTTTGGTGCCCAATTGCGCCGACACCAGCCACGTAATCTTATCTTCGGTCTGGCTGCCACCCATATACGCCGCTGCTTCGTAGTGCGGGAAATGTTCCTTGAGCTTGGCGTAAACATCGGTCGATTCCAGATAGGCTTCCGGCACGGTTCCCGTGACATAGCTCGTCTGAGGGACGATGGGCCGCTGCCCGACGAAGTAGTCATACGTGCCTTCCATGCCTGCATTGCGGAAGGTGATCATGACCAACCCGTGTACGCGGTCGATATTCTTATTCGCCCATTTGACCATTTCAGGCACAAAGTCGAGGTTGCCGGGGTAAACCGTCATACCAAAACTGGCAAACAACCCACCGACCGAGTACGCCATATCCGCATAGTGCTGGCGCAGTTCGAACAGCTCCATTTCCGACTTCCCCTTCCAATGGGGGCGCTGCTGTTCGCTGTCGATGTGGAATGTGAAGCCAATCGCGCCTGCTTTCTTGAGTTCGACCATGAAGGGACGATCGTTCTCCAGCTTAATCCCGTTCGTCAGGATCAGCGGTTTCATCTTCAGGCTGCGGATGTAAGCAATGATCTCAAGGATATTCGGGTGAATCAGCGGTTCGCCGCCTGCAACAGAAATGTTGTCACAGTTGCGCCATTTCTTCAGGATCGCGATCTCTTCCTTGACCTGCTCCAGCGATTTATGCCCCTGCATCCCATTGATTCGATAGCATCCCCGACAATACGTATTGCATTTGTCGGTGACCTCCAACCACCCAATCGGATTATCATTACCAGACCAAGGAAACCGATAGAGATCACGTTTTGAAAGCTGCATGACGAAGATTGCCCTTTCATCTGCGTTGGGGAGGTTCGGCAGGGGAATTGAGGGAACTCCGTTCGACGAAGCGGCGTCCGTTTCGGGGTAACGCGGGTTCTCGGCTGGCTCAATTGCACGCCGAAGCTTCCCAAAAGTTAGAATTATTTTGCTACGCTAAACATTTTAGCGCTTTTTGTGCCTCCCGCCACATCGCAAGTCAATTCTTCATCAAGCGCATGACTTACGACACTATTTTCAAGCCGACACTCGTCATACCATGAGGATGAATGTCACCAACCAAAGGCTTGTGTATGGCTTCTGTTTCTACCCCATCCTCTGCCGATAAAGCACTGCCCAACAATGCCCCAACCGAAGAATCCTTGCGCCAGATGTTCCGCTATTTCAACCGCTTCATGCTGCTGATGTGGCGGCTCGATATGGGCTGGTGGTTTACCCTTGCCCCTCGCCTCACCGGTCAAATCATGGTGATCACGCATACCGGGCGGAAGAGCGGCTTGCAGCGCCGCACACCGTTGAATTATGCGTTGATCGACGGTGAACTCTACTGCACAGCGGGCTTTGGCGAAGCCGCGCATTGGTATCGCAATATTCTGGCAAATCCGCAGGTCGAAGTTTGGCTGGCGGATGGGCGCTGGCTCGGCATCGCGGAAGACATTACCGAACAGCCAAACAACTTGGAACGGCTGCGGCAGGTGTTGATCGGCAGTGGCTTTGCAGCCTTCGCAGCGGGGATCAATCCCTATAAGTTGAGCGATACAGAGCTTGCAGACCTGACGAAAGCATACCGGCTGATCCACATCCATCGGACTGCCCCTGCAACTGAAGGTCAAGGGCCGGGCGATCTGCGTTGGGTTTGGCAGGTCGTCGCTTTTGCGCTGCTGTTTATGCTGATGGGTCGCCCAGTCCGCAAGCCGCGCAGGAAAGCGTCCCGTTCGCGATAGCCTGCCTAGCGCACCGAAGTCGATGCGTGCTGTTTTTGGCGACCTGCCAGCAGCAAATAGGCGTAAAGAAACGCCGCCGCGCTCAGCCCGATCGCCAGCTTGATCATGGGCGGCAGGTTCGAGGGTGAGATGAAGCCCTCAATCAACCCGGCGGCGATCAGCATCGGTACCGCCAGTAAAGCGAGGTTCACACTGCGCCGAGCCGTCACGACGAGTGCGTTTAACCGCGTCAGCCGCCCGGGATTGAGCAGTGCCCATCCCAGTGACAGTCCTGCCCCACCCGCAATAATGATGATGCTGAGTTCAAGGAACCCATGCCCGACGATGAAAGAAGCGAGATCATCGGCCATCCCATAATGCGCGGCCAAGCCAAGCACCGCGCCCAGCACCAACCCGTTGAACGTCAGCACATACATACTGAATAACCCGAACGAAACCCCGCCCGCAAATGCAAGGATCGCGATACGGATGTTGTTGGTGATGACAAACGTGGACGCGGTTGGGCGCTCATTCAACGGAATATCCACCCATGTACTATGTTCCGCCAGCACCTGCCGCTGTTCTTCAAGACCAAGCATCGGCGCGATCGACGGATTGACGAAGGCGGCACGATACGCGATGACAGCAGGAATCAGCAGCAGCGCGCATGAGATAAGCATCAAAACCGCCATCTGCCGGAAGGTTTGCGGGATCGTCTGAAGGACGGTCGCCCATCCCTTGCTGACTTGGGTCACATCATTCTGGTAGATGAAACTATGTGCGCGCATCAAGAGTTGATTGAGGAACAGCGTCACTTGGTGAGTCGGATAATCGCGCTGGGCAATCGCGAGATCGGACATCACCGTGCGATACAGGCCGCCCAATTCGCGGATCTCGTCCGGCTGTAGTCGCTTGCTGCTGGCCGCACGCTTCATGAGCGCTTCCAGCCGTTTCCAGTCATTTTCACGCGCTTTGATGAAAGAATTGACCTGCATAACTTAGTGCCACCCTGTGCCATAATTAGGACGGTATCAATCAGCACTGTTGGGACTTCACGTGAGCGACTTCAACTATCAGTTTGGCATCGAAACTCCGGAAAATCTGATGCTCCATGCCCCGCTCGCGGGGTTTGGTTCACGCTGTGTGGCAGCCATCCTCGATAACCTGATCATCGGCGTTGGAATGCTGATATTCGCCATCGCCTATCTATTTCCTAGTTTACGGCGTGGTGCCGGTACCGAGACGCTCGTCTTCATCGGCGTGATGTTCCTCGTCACAGGGCTTTACCATCTGGTGTTTGAGCTTTTCTGGAATGGACAAACCCCCGGCAAACACTGGACAGGGCTGCGGGTTATCCGCGCCAACGGCCTACCCTTAACCCCTACGGCGGCAATTGTCCGCAACTTCGTGCGCCTCTTCGATTTTCTACCGATCGCCTATGGCGTTGGCCTCGTCTTTCTGTTTGTGACGCGCAAAACACAGCGCCTAGGCGATCTTGCGGCAGGCACCGTCGTGATTCAGGAGCAGCGCGCCGTCACGATCGAAAACTTACAGGCGAAAACCTTCGTCAAATACCGCCGCCTATCGCTATACAGTCCCTTATCCGAATATATAAACATCACCTCTTTAACTACCGCCGATGTGCAGTTGGTGATCGACTTCCTCAATCGGCGCGATGCGCTTGGTTACAACAGCCTCGACCTCGCTATCTTGATGGCCTCGCAGATGGCGACCAAAATGAACGTCAACACATCGACCACCGGTATCCTAAGTTCGCTGACGGCTGCCGAACTATTCTTGGAACAAATCGTCCGTGCCTACGAGCTTCAACAGTACGAAGCCAAACCGTAAACACGCCATTTCCACTCTACAATAGTGCGCGGCGCTTGAGCTGCAAATACCGGTTGACGACTGACATGCTCAAGCGCTGCGCATCAATGTCCAGTGTCAGAATACCCCGCTGTTCAAGCGTTTCCATGAGCAGCCGCCGCTCATCCAGCATCTGTTCTGCAACCGCGCGGCGGTAGACCGCATCCGAATCGACCGGAGGTTGCCCCGATTCTTGATCAAGCGCCGGATCACGGATTGTCACCAGCATCGGCAAATGCTGAGGCATCAAGCGGGGCAAATACATCGCCAAGGCATCCGATGCACGCCGTCCGCTCACATCGGTGAAGATCACCGTGAGGGCGCGTTTTTTCTGCTGCGCCTTCAGCGTCAGCATCGCCCGCTGATAGTCTGCCTCGACGGGTTGGCTTTCCAACGCATACATCGCATCCAGCAGCTTTTGAAAATGCGCTTGTCCCGGTTCCGCCGGGATGAACTGCTGCACGCGATCGGCGAACACCAGTAGCCCCACTTGATCGCCTTTGCGCATGGCGACATAGCTCAACAGCAGCACAGCATTGATGACAAAATCGACTTTCGCCATATTCCACGCCTGCCCATCCGCATCGCTCACGCGGATCGGGCTGCGCATCATCCGCCCCACATCGATTCCGATCATCAACCGCTGGCTGCGTTCCGGCTCATAGTCGGTGCTGATCGGTTTGCCACGCCGTGCGGTCGCTTTCCAGTTGATCGATCGATACGGATCGTCTGGCGTGTAATCGCGCAAACTCGCGAACGATGTCCCCTCGCCATGCATCGCCTTCAGTCGCAGCCCCATACTCGTGAGCTGATCGCGCCGTACCAGCAGTTCATACTTGCGAATCTCGTACAAATTCGGGTAGACCTGCACCGTTTGGGCGGCAGGAAACGCAGCCTGCCGTGTATACAACCCCAGCGGACTCGTCCAGCGCACATGGAGATCGCCAAACGCGAACTTTCCGCGATGCAGCGGGCGCACATGATACGTAATACTCGTCGTCTCAAAGGCAGGGCACGACCACACCAGCGGATCAAGGTGATCGGGCGTATAAAAGTCCTGCGGAGCGTCATCGCGCAGAACACCCGCCGCAGCCCGTCCCGCACGCGATTGAATCTGTATGCGTATCGGATTCAGCACCCCTAGCGAAAGTTTCGCATCATGTAAACGCACCACCCGGAACTGATCCGCTTTCCCTGCCGCGCGGCGATCCAGCAGCGTGATCGCCCCCAGTGTCACGCCATACATCAGCGCCACCGCCGCGAATACGGGGAACACCGCCGCTGCGATCAGCAGCACAGGGCAGATCAACGCAAAGACCAACCAGCGCGGCGTCAGCATGATCAGCGCGGCACTTCAACTTGAGCCAAAATCCGGCGGAGCACGCTGTCCGCATCCAACCCATCGATCTCCGTCTCCGGGCGCAGCAGCACACGGTGACGGAGTACCGGGGCCACGAGCGTCTTGATGTCATCCGGCATCACATAATCACGCCCATTGAGCACCGCATACGCCCGCGCCGCGTGCAGCAGCGCCACCGATGCGCGTGTACTCGCCCCTAGCAGCAGATCGCCGCTGCGCCGTGTTGCCGTGATAATGGAGGCGATGTACTTCAGCAGCGATTCCTCTACACGAATGGTTTGAATCACTTGGCGAATTTGCGCCAGCAGCGCTGCATCGAGCACCGGTTGCAAGCCCACCGCATCCAGATCATGCGCATCAAAACCCGCCGATGCCCGCCGCAGCACTTCGATCTCGTGCGGCAGTTCAAGATACGGGATCGTCAGTTTGAACAGGAAACGATCAAGCTGCGCTTCCGGCAGCGGATACGTCCCATCCATCTCGACCGGGTTTTGCGTGGCGACCACCAGAAACGGATCGGGCAGCAGGTGCGTTTCGCCTTCGATGCTCACCTGACGTTCTTCCATCGCCTCCAGCAGCGCCGATTGGGTTTTCGCCGGGGCGCGGTTGATCTCGTCCGCCAGCAAAATTTGCGTGAAGATTGGCCCACGTTTGAGACGGAATTGGCTCGTATTCAGATCAAAGACCACGGTGCCGATCACATCCGACGGCATTAGATCCGGTGTGAACTGTATACGCCGAAACTCCGCGCTCACCAGACGGGCGAGTGTCTTCGCCATCAGCGTCTTCGCCGTCCCCGGCACACCTTCGACCAGCACATGCCCACGCACGAACAGCGCGATCAGCAGCAGTTCCACCGCCGATTCCTGTCCGACCAGCACACGCCCAATCTGTTCACGCAGGCTGCCCGCCAGCGTCCGCATCAGCGCAAGGGTTTCAGAAGGAGAAGTGTCGTTCAATGCAAAATCCTTAACCGGATAACTTCCTCAACCAACTATCGACATCATGGCTGGTACGCAGCAGTTCCGCTTCACTGACGTTTGAACGCGACAACCGCGACAGCAAATCGCGCAGCGCGGCTTCATCTAGGCTTGGATCGCGTTCGATCGCCTGTCGTGCGAAATCGGTATCTGCCAGTCGTGGATCGATCCCATAGCGTTTCGATAACCGCCGCCTAAACTGTGCTTTCGTGTGCCGTAGAATTTCGTCACGGCCTCCCGCACGGCGGAACAGATGCGCGATCGCCTGAATGTATTCGACGGGTTCCCGCCGCAGCGTTTCCTCAGCAATGGGCTGCGGACTGCCGAAACGCCGCCCGCGTGCCGCTAGAAACACAAACACGATCGCCCCGCCGATCAAAATTCCGCGTCCCGGCGCGCTTTCAAGTAACCATGTACTCAAATTCTGGGACTCTGTGATGGCATACGCTCCATCGTCGAACGCGACGCGCGTCCCTTGCGGGAAGGCCGCTGCGATATTGGCCAACAGGCGGGCATTTTGATCATCCTGCAAACCAAGGTTGGTAAACGCGTCAATGAACCCTGCCGCCCACACCTGCCCCCGCCCTTCCGGGAAATGGATCAGCACGGGCTTTGTGCCGCGAAACAACAGCGGAATCACATCGTCGCGTTCGCTGCTCAGACCATAGCTGAGCATCTCAGGCAGCGCACCACTCAGCGGAGGGTCTTGCAGCGTGGGTGCACCCGGCAAGAGGTCACCTGTCAGAGCCGGGATCACATCAACGCTCACATCAAAAGCCTCTAGCAGAGTCGTCAGGTGCGATGCCCATCCCGCGATCACAAGGATGTTGCCCCGCCCCACCCACTCCCTGACCACTGCCGCCAGCGTGGGATCATAGTCCAGTTCCGGTTCCAGCACGAACAGCACATCAGCCCGATCCAGATCGGTCGGCAGCACTGCCGAGTCGATCACCTCGAAACCACTGCGCTCCATCCATAACCGCAGTGCCAGCGCACCACGCGGTGATGAGTCGGTGCTGTTGAGCAGTATTTTTTGTCCCGTTGCAGCGGAAAGCAGCAGCGTGACGATCAAACCAATCGTCAGGATTCCCCCAAGAACCGCTAGGGTTCTGAAGTTCGCGCTGCGCTCCTCCATTATTTGGCTGCTCATGAGGCGGGTACTCGCTGGGCTGTCGATTGCAGATGGGCGACTTGCGCCGTGAACTGCTGGTACTCCACCGCACTTAGCGACATGTAGCCGTACCAAACCGAATCAAAGGTATTAACGATCGATCGCAAAAGCTGCTGAAGCTGCGGCTGCGTCGCAAGCTGTCGAAGATGCTCGCGGTTGGTCTGTGTGGGGTCGTATTGCAGAATGCCGCGCTCGTCCAGAAGAAGCAGCAGCGCCAAGAATCGATAGCGCACGGCCTGCCGGTAATCAAGCTGATTCTCGAACGACTCCGCGCGTCCATGTGCCTCATCGGATGTGCGCGGCTCATCCTCCCCTTCCTCAGAAGGCAGTGCGACAGGCTGAACTGACAGTGTGCGCGCGATCAGCACAATCGCGATCACCGCCACGGCTGCCAGCGCGATCCAAGCGAACCCTTGCAGCGTTCCCGCCGTGGATGACTGTGCGTCTGGAACGGTAATGGTTAGGGGTGTAACCGGCGTTGGCAGGGATTGCGCCTCGTCGTACTGAAAACGCGAGTCATTCAGCACATCGTGCAGGGTTTGCAGCGAAACATCGCTGTCCGCCGAAGGCGAAATCTGGTGTGCCCAATTCACGAGCGCCTGCACATACAGCCGCACAGTTGCGCTATTTTCAGGCGTCAGATCGCCAGAGGGCAGCCCATCGATGATCCAGCGGGTATCAACGGCGATCACTGCGTTAGCCACCTGTACCGCTTCCACATCGGCCCACAGGGTTGAGAGCGCATCCCGCGTTGCAGCAGGCGATTCGCCCGACAACAGCAGGAGCGTTTGCTCCATCCGCCGCCAAAACTCCGCTTCAGCGATCGGTTCAGGCTGGGCACGAACAGGGGATTGGCCAAACAACCACCCTCCGCCCGCGAACAGTCCGAGCAGAACGATCAGCAGCGCGATCCTTGCGAATCGCGCTGCTGATTCAATCATCGACGTTCTGCTCACATCATTCACGGGCGGACACTAGCGAACAAAGCCGCCCAGTCCGGGCGCGACCGTATTCAAGAGCGACATGGCGGCAGAACCGAACACCAACAAAATACCGATGCTGACAACCGCTAAAATGAGCATCTTGCCGTAATCTTCGCTCACCAGCAGCGACGTTGGGATGGGTGGGCGTACCGATTCGGGGCGGGCATCCGGGCCAAGCGCTTGCAGCGCCAAATCCAGTCCTTCTGTGCGAACGCGTACATCGTAATACAGGAACGTCATCGCAATCGGAGTGATCGGGAGGATAAAGATATTGATCAAGGTGCTTAGTCCTGTCGCGATCGCCTGCTGTTGAACCGAGACGCCGGAGCGTCCACCGGAAACCAGCACGGCGACCAGCAGCG
>JAXLWG010000006.1:0-167905 GCA_046328615.1 Anaerolineae bacterium
TACCATCCTTGGCACCAACGCCGAGGGGACGTGGTACAACATCCGGCTCGATAATGGCGATGAAGGCTGGGTCACCACGTCGTTGGTACGCCTACAAGATACGCTGACACCGTTCCCATCGCTGACGCCGACGCCCAATCTCACGCTGTTAGCGGAAGGCTCTCCGCTGCCCACGTCGATCCTCGGCGGCGGCACGGTTACGCCAACGCCGCCGCGCTCGATTACCTCGCCTACGCCGGTAACGACACTCGATCCGCTCAGCTTGCTCACACCGAACACGCCCGGAACGCTCGTGCTGCCCATCGTAGGCCAAACCGAAACCACAAGCGGCATTCAGCTCCCGAACGTGGACTCGATCTACGCGACGGCGACCGCCCTCGCAGGAGGGATCATCCTGCCCACCAACCCGCCGACCAGCATCGCGGGCGGGCCAACCGGCGGCCCCTTAATCACCGGGACGCCGACGGTACCGCTCCCCGGCAGTGTGAGCGCCAATCCCGGCGCGCGGCAGGGCGTTGATGTGCTGGCCTACTGCGATAACACCGCCTTTGGCGAACGACCGCCGCGCGACTTGACGGTTGGATCGACGATCGATGTGTGGTGGCGCTGGATCGCGACGACGCGCGATCAGGTGCAGCAGCATATCGACAACTCGATCTACGATGTTAAGCTCGACGGCATCCGGCTCGATCAGTACCGCCAGTTCTCGACCGGAATTGTCGCCCGCGATGATGGGCAGTATCAGGTCGATTGGCTGGTGCCATCGCCGCCGCTGCCCAGTGGAACACATGTGATCGAATACAGCGTCACATGGCGCACCGACATCAGCGACGGGGTCACGACCTACGGCCCCAACTCCGCCGTTCGCATTGAACGCGGGACATGCACGTTTACGGTGCAGTGACAAAGTCACGCACAACTGCTTAAACCACGGAGATCACAGAGATGCTGGGAGAAAACTTTCTCTGTGTACTCTCTGATCTTCGTGGTTCAAGCGTAGGGACGACGCCTGCGTCGTCCGGTTTTCGAGGGACTCCTTCAGTGATTCGATCGCTGGTTCGTTGTTTATTGACCTATGATCGCTTCTGTAGTTGAGGGTTTTTTCGGTTATAATCCCCGAACGTTTGAATATTTTCGAATGAATGGAAGAACCAATGGGATCAGCATGGGATGCCCTCGTCGCACATCTGCACGAGGTAGAAAACCTAAATATGGCGGGTGGACTGCTCAGTTGGGATCAGCAGGTGCTGATGCCGGTCGGCGGCGCGGTACCGCGTGCTTCACAGCTTGAAACCGTCGGGCGGCTTTCGCATGAGATGTTCACCAGCGACAAAACCGCGCGCCTGCTTGATGCCGCCGAAGCTGAAATCAGCGGGGCGGCTTATGACAGTGATGAAGCCAGCTTGATCCGCGTCGTGCGTGAAGATTATTTGGAAGCGACTAAGATTCCCGCCGAACTGGTCGGCGAACAGCTCCGCGTGACGACGCTGGCGCATCAGGTGTGGGCGGATGCGCGCGCGGGCAACGATTTCGCCGCGTTCGCGCCGGTACTATCGCAAATTCTCGACATCACCCGCCGCATTGCCGACTGCCGGGGCTACACCGAACATCCCTATGACGCGCTGATCGGCGCCTACGAGCGCGGCATTACGTCGGCACAGGTCAAGGCGATTTTCGACGATCACAAGCCGGGGCTGGTCAAGCTGATCCACGCGATTCAGCAAAGCAAGCCGGTCGATAATGCGATGCTGCACCAAGCCTACGATGTTGAAAAACAGCGCGCCTTCGCTCTCAAGATGATCGAGCGCTTCGGCTTCGATTTCCAGCATGGGCGGCAGGATGTTTCGGTGCATCCGTTCGCCAACGGCTTCACCAAGTACGATGTGCGCATCACCACCCGCTTCAACCCGAATTTCCTCAACCCGGCGCTGTTCGGCATGTTCCATGAGGCCGGACACGGCATGTACGAGCAGGGTGTCAGCGATTCGGTCGCCGCGCTCCCGTTGATGGGCAGCGGCACCTCGCTCGGTGTCCACGAGAGCCAATCGCGCCTGTGGGAAAACATCGTCGGGCGCAGCGAAGGTTTCTGGGCGTGGGCGCTGCCACAGCTTCAGGAAATCTTCCCCGAACAGGTTGGGCGCGTCGATCTTCAAACGTTCTACCGCGCGATCAACCGCGTCAACCCGTCGTACATCCGCGTGGAAGCCGACGAAGCGACTTACAACCTGCACATCATGCTGCGCTTTGAACTGGAAATGGAAATGATCGCCGGTCAGGTGGCGGTCAAGGATCTGCCGCGCGTGTGGAACGAACGCTTTGAAGCCTATCTCGGCATCGTGCCGCCCACCGATACGCTCGGCGTGCTGCAAGACGTTCACTGGTCAAGCGGGCTGATCGGCTACTTCGCGACTTATGCGCTCGGCAACATGCTGGCGGCGCAGTACTACCGCAAAGCCCTCACCGATAAACCGTCGATCCCGGCGGAGATCGCACAGGGCAAGTTCGACACGCTGCTCGGCTGGCTGCGCACGAATATTCACCAGCATGGGCGCAAGTTCAACGGTGACGAACTCACCCGCCGCATCACCGGTGAAGGCATTCAGTCGAAGTACTATCTGGAATACCTGCAAGCCAAGTACGGCAAGATTTACGGGGTGTAACCCTATTGGGGCGCATCTGAGATGCGCCCCACTGCTTAGGCGTGAGGATTATTCCATCCCCGGCACATCGACCGAGAACTCCCAACGCCCCTCAAAATGATCCGAGAACACGGCGTAGGCGGCTTGAACCAGCGCCCCCACATCTACGCCATCCGGTACGCTGACGAGGTTGTAGCCGAAGCCTTCTTCATCCGCCTGCGTAATCTCTATCACGATGTCCTGATCCGCGAGCTGCTGGCGGAACTGCTCCACGCGTTCCGGGGTGCGACCGACAACCGCCTCTAAGCCATCCACTGTTACCGTGAAGGTGGTTGGCGTGAGCGTATAAGGCACATAGAACGTGAGCGTTCCGCAGCGCGTGACTGCATCCGGCGCGGGGATTTCGTCGCCGCTCCAACTGGTCATCGGCACCGTTACCTCGCCCGTAGTGATGGTCATGACCGGCATCCAATCGCGCGCATCCGGCAGATCGTAGCAGAGATGCACATCGGTCGCGGAAGGCGTCACCCGCATGTGATCAACGGTAATCGTGACCTCATTGAACGTCTGCGATTGATCGTCGAAGGTCAAATCCAGCGCCGGGTAGTAGGGCAGCGAGAAAGCGAACTCGAACGGGCCGATCCATGCGGAAGGGTTACCGGGATCGCCAGACAGGATGTGAATGCCGGGTTCCGGCGTCGCATTCGGGTCGCCGCCACCGTAGCCGAATCCGCCGCCACCGCCCCCACCGCCCCCACCACCCGCGCCGCCAACTCCATTTTGATCTCCAGTTGGCACTTGAGCCGGGACGGGAGCCACCGACAAGGTCAAATGCATCGCCAGCGTGCTCGGCGCATCGGCGTTGAACTGCACCCCTGTGCTGAAGCTGTACTGCGATTCGCGGGTGGTATCGCTGCCGCCGCCACCGCCGCCACCGCCGCCCATCATGCCGAAGCTGTTCGCTTCATCGGACAGGTGCATATCCGTCAGGTACTGCGTGCCTTCCTGCCCCTGCGGCGCGGTGATGCTGTAGCCTAGCGCCATCCGGCTGGCATCCACATAGACCCAATCGATCGTGACCGTCACGCCGTCGATCGTCTGGCTCTGGTTGACATCGGTTACCAAATCGGCAGCACGCGCCCCTTCAATGCCGGGGTCGCCCGTCGCCTGCCGGTAAACCAATGCATAGACGCCCATCGCCGCGCCCAACATAACCACCAGTGTCATCAGCAGCGATAAGCCGCGTGTCACTTTGGAACGGCGCGTCATCGATCCAAGACGTGCTTGTACTTCCGGCAGTAGATTCATATCCTCCGGTACCTCCTCTTGTGCTATGTGATGGAGGGATTGCGCGATCACCTGCGGCGGCCATGCAGCACGCGGCAGCGATGTGGATTGTTCGTTCATCTCGTCACCTTGCCAACCATGCCGCCAGTGCCGCCGTCATCAGCGGAGCCAACAGTTTTTGCAGCCGCGCACGCGCATCGTGGACGCGCCATTTGACCGTCCCCACCGGCACATTGAGCGCCGCCGCCATGTCCGCTTCACTCCAATCGAGATAAAAGCGCATGACGGCTGCCGCCCGCTGTTTCGGCGGGAGTTTTCCCATCGCATCCCACACCGCGCGGCGGATTTCCGCCTGTTCGAACTGCGCCGCCGGGTCATTCGACCAATCCGGCAGCAAATCGGCCAGCGTCATGTCTCCGTCTGCGAGGTCGGCGTCCATCGACAGGCTGCGCTCGCGTTTCGCCGCCTGCTTGATCGCCTCGTGTAAGATGCTCCGGTATAAATACGGCGCGAACGGTCGCTGCGGATCGTACTGGTGAATGCGTTCGGCAAGACGCACGAAGATCGTTTGGGCAACGTCTTCCGCCGCCGCGCGATCGCGCACGATTAGGTACGCGGTGCGCACCATTTCCACTTGATACCGCATCACCAGCCCATCCAATGCGCTGAGGTCGCCCATACGCAGACGGCGCAGGGTATCGACTTCATCCCAGCGGCGCGCGGATGGCTCATCGGCGGCACTTTTTGCGACTCCGTCGGCAATCGCTGCGTTCGACAAATAAACGATCCCTTCCATCATTCCGAACCCTATCCCACCTCAAAACAGCGGCGTAGGCGGGTAAAACGCCGCTGCCCTGCACAGGTACTATCCGCCTGCGGTGCGAAAGGTTGGGATGAGTTTTTCAGCCTTGCGCACAGGACTGCACGGTCACCGGGACAGGGGCTTTCTCGCTATCGATACGACTTCGATTTCCCTACGCTCCAGCAAAATCAGGTAACAATAAAGGCGGTAGGCAAATAGGAGGATGTCATGAAAAAGCTAAGGTTCACGCTGTGGTTGATCATAAGTTTGACGGCGCTTTCCGTTGGCGGTTTAGGGTCATCCGTGATGGCACAAGCCGAGGAAAACTTGCTGCTCTTTCAGCACTATGATAGCGCACAACAAAACCTGTATGTCCTCGATGCCCAGACGAACGAAACCCGCTTCATCACCGAAATGAGCAGCAATGGGGATGCGGGATGGTCGCCGGATGGACGTGTATGGGTTGTAGAGAACGTCGAAGAACGCGATTGGCGACTGCGCTTTTTCGATGTCCGCACCGGGCAAGAAAGCTCATTCGAGCAGCCGATCTATTCCAGTGGGTGCTATGCGGGCGTGTATTGGTCACCCAACGGAGAACAGTTCGCTTATATCAGCCAAAGCGAAGACACCTTCTATTTGAATGTCGAAAATCTTGCCGATGGCAGCCGCTACCAAATTGAGGCTGATCCGAACGCGATGCCGTTCTGGTCGCCTGACAACCGCTATCTATCGGTCAAAGTGGTCTACAGCGCACTTCCGTCGATGCTTTATCGCGCCGAAGATGGCAGCATTCTCTCCGGCCCCCAGCGTTTTTGGGACTATTCACCGGATAGTCGTTTCATCTTTTATCAGGATGAGCAGGGCGGCATCTACCTTTACGAACTGGCGACCGGCGAAAACCTGAGGATGGCGGATGCCGATTATGGGGTTTGGTCGGCAACGGGGCGCTATTTTATGCCCATGACGTTTACGAGCAGTGACAGCCTCCGCACTTATGACACGCAGACTCAGCGTTTTCAGACCATTGATTTGGGCTTTCCGGTGGTGTTTGCGAAGTGGGCGGTGGATGAACGTGGCGTTTTTCTCTACGCCGATTATCCCGAAAACAGCCTGTTTCCGCGCAAACTTGTGTACTATGACCTCGAAAGCCAAACCGCCACGACGCTTTTAGAAGGGGTGGGGCGGGCTGCATCGATCTATCAAAGTGGCGATTGGGCTGCCATCACCTATAACACCACAGCACCTCAAGACCCCCGCGAGTCCACAGACCGGCTGCTCTTTTATGACGGAACACAGCGCCTTGATGTGGCATTTGCCGTCCAACGGGCCACGTATTGGCCAAACATTTATGCGCTGGAGGGTGCGGCGGCTTTTCTCATCTATGGCGATGAAGGGATTCGCTACTTCGATCGTTCAAGCGGGTCACTGGAAGTCATTTACAGCGGCACGCACCACGAATTCCCGACTGCAAATGCGCGCTATCTCGCGTTCCTAGGCAGTGATGGGCAGCAGGCACTCAACCGATTGAACATTTGGGACAGTGAGAGCCACGCGACGATCCAGATTGAGCAGGAAGCAAGCTGGATTATTGGCTGGCAAAACAGCCCACAGCGCAACAGCCTCCTGTACTGTGGTGAGGGCTAACAAGCTCAAAATGTCGCAATCCTGATTCATTACACCATCTACTACTTATCGCATCTACATTAGGTTGACTCGGCAAGTGAATCGAGTCAACCACCCTGTACACTTCGAAGGGAGATGCGAAACCCGCTCATGTGCGCTATAACCAACCACTTATTGCTCTGCATACACAACGTTCAAATCCATGAAACGGCAATCATTACAAAAACGATTAAAACCATATTCGGCTTATAATTCCCGCATGACAACAATATGGTACGCATTTGCATCTGCTTTGGCACCATCCAGCAAATATGTTGATGAAGTAATATGCTTGGCCTTAGAAACCTTAGGTCAGAATCCAGATCAAGACCTAGTGTGTGTATATTGCGATCAGCCTGCTACAACTTGGGACCACTTGCAAAGTGTTGTAAAAAATAAGCGCTTCTCAGGCTATGGGCATACATTGGGCAATCTAGTACCTTGCTGTAGAGAATGCAACTCAAGAAAGAGTGGCAAAAATTGGCGCAATTACCTCGAAATCATTTGCTCAGATGCTCAAGTCCGCGAAATCAAAGCGCAGCAGATCCAAAGCTATATTGACAACTTTTTGCCTCATATAACTAGCCCAGAGGAAATGCTGGCCCGTTTTCCTGAAGAAATGGCTGAGCTAGACGCGATGTTAATAGAGATCGGGAAGTTAGTAAAAAGCGCTGATGAGCTCGCTCTAAAGGTTAGAAAGCGACTGATAACCGAAGAAGCAGTTGACAAGGAATAGTTAGTATGCCCTCATCGTCTATGTTTGAAGCGACGGAACATCCCCATGTACGGCGGAATGCCTTAACCGGAGAATGGGTTTTAGTATCGCCGCACCGCACCAAGCGCCCGTGGCAGGGACAGGTAGAACGTCTGCCCCCGGATGACCGCCCCGCCTATGATCCCAAGTGCTATTTGTGCCCCGGCAATGAGCGCGCGGGCGGCGTGCATAATCCCCAGTATGACGGAACGTTCGTCTTTACCAATGATTTCGCCGCGCTCATGACCGACACGCCCGACTACGAAAGCAACGATCCGCTGTTCCGCTCGATCAGCGCATCCGGCACTTCGCGCGTGATCTGTTTCACGCCGCGCCATGATTTGACGCTGCCACAGATGGATCTGCCGTCGATCCGCCGTGTGGTCGATGTGTGGGGCGAACAGGTCACCGACTTAGGGAAGGATTATCTTTGGGTGCAGGTGTTTGAAAACAAGGGCGCGGCGATGGGCGCGTCCAATCCGCACCCGCACGGGCAGATTTGGGCGAGCAGTTTCTTCCCCAATGAACCCGCCAAAGAGGATGTGTGGCAGCAGAAATACTACGCCGATACACAGCGCGTCCTGCTCGACGACTATGTACAGGGCGAACTCGCCGCCAAAGAACGCATCGTCGTCGAAAACGAAGATTGGCTGGTCGTCGTGCCCTATTGGGCCATCTGGCCGTTCGAAACGCTGCTGCTGCCCAAGTTTCAAGTGCTGCGCCTGCCCGATCTTCAGCCGCAGGCGCGCGATCGGCTGGCCGATATTCTCAAACGCCTAACGACCCGCTACGACAACCTCTTCGAAACCTCATTCCCGTATTCGATGGGGTGGCACGGCGCGCCGACGGGCAAAATGCTCACCGCCGATAATGCCCATTGGCGGCTGCATGCCCATTTCTATCCGCCGCTGCTGCGATCTGCGACGGTGCGCAAATTCATGGTCGGCTTTGAGCTGCTGGCACAAGCGCAGCGCGATCTGACGCCCGAACAGGCCGCCGCGCGTCTGCGTGATCTCTCGGATGTCCATTACCGCGAACAGGGATAGAGTACGGGGACTGAAAAACCGGGGCGGCCTTATCAAAGCCGCCCCGGTGTATTACTTCGCTTCCGCCGCGTAGCTGATCACGCGGACGGGATCGCCTACCTTGATCGCGCCGCTGGTGATCACGCGCGCCATCACGCCGAGCTGACCTTTCAACGCCGCCGGATCATGCGCTTGGATATGCTGGAAGCGTGGGCAGCCGTTCCGCTTCTCGCCAATTTCGATCACCGCATGATCGCCAATCCGCACTTGATCGCCCGGTTTCAAGTCGGCCACATCAAACCCGTCGAGGACGATCTGTTCGCCCATCTGCCCAATCCCGGTTTTCAAGCCCTGCTCCGCGAGGCTGTTGAGCACTTCCCGGCTCATCACGTTCAACTGGCGCACCGGATGCCCACCCTTGCGATCGCCTTCGATCCCGTAGGCCTCCAGCAGGTGCGCTTCCCCAATTGGCACGCGCGCGTAGAAGTCCTGCGGCTGGCGTTCGATTCCGTCCGGTGTGTAACAAATGCTGATAATTGCTGGCATGTCGTTCCCCCTCTTTCACTACTCATCGATCGCCCTCAACAAGCGGCGATGCGCGATACACCTTTTCTTGACGAATTTCATGGTTCAGCAGAGGCGAAAGCGGCGAAGATGTGCGCTGATCGTTAGGACATCGCTACGAAACCCATACCATCTCGATACACCGGGCGGTCTTGCCAAATTTGCAGTCCGGTTGAACAATGGGAGCTGATTGCAATATTCACAAACAATACACAGCAGGGACTAGGACTATTCGTTACGCCTTGCGGCCAACGAATTCGGTTACAATCATGTTGGGGATGTATCCCCGCAGCACGCAACTGCTAGTGTACTGTTGATTTTCATCTGGAAATAGAACCACACCATCTGACACGGCACTGCCCTTGATCTTGAGTGGGCGTTTGTTTTTGAAGATACATCAAAGCCCAACCGAAGCGCACGGGCAGATTTGGAGCGGCACACAATGGACGAAACAGCAATTCGAGAGTCGCGTCAAATGCTGCGGCAGGTGCACGAGCATTTGCTGCTCGCGCATCAGGATCTCGGTGCCTACCGTGAAACGATCAGTGTCGTGGATGTGATTCATCACCCCATTAACCCGCTTCCGGACTTCAATTATGTCACCCCGCGCCGCAATACCGCATGGGTCAGCGGTCAGTACGTCAAGCAGGGGTTAGATCGGCTGCGTGGGTTGGGGCGCACGCCGCGTGTGCAGTATGTCGAAGGCTTGTTTCCGCCGCTGTTCGCGAAAACGCTGCTCGATCTGGGGTTGGAATTGGAGCGCGAAACACCGCTCATGATCTACCGTTCCAGCGGTGCCGATACCATGCTGCCGCCAACATCGACCGGAAGCACCGCCGGGGTGCAAATTCAAACCGTTGCCGATCAGCGCGGCATTGAAATGTGGTGGTACGTCTGGCGCAATGCCTTTTACGATGTGCTCACCCTCGGCGTCGAACCGCTCGTCGTCGGGCGCGATATGGCCGCCCTACTCATGGGCAAACATGTCGATTTTCTCATGATGCGTCACAATTTCCCGATTGGGGTGGCGCGTTTGAGTGTGCAAGACAGCAACAAAAGCGCCCATGTCGTCGCGCTTGCCATCATGAAAGAAGCTCGCACACCGGAGCGCATGCGTGCGCTGCTGGCAGCCGTGCTGCGCGCAGCCCTTCAGCGCGGCTGCGAACTCATCTTTGCCCCCGGTGAGACCGAAGACGACCGCCGCTTATGCCGCGAATTGGGATTCATTGATGTCAGCAGTATCGTCTGCTACATTGCCCGGGGCGGCAGTAACAATGGGAGAAATGAAAAACAGTATGGGACGCTGGTCCAGCCTATTCTTACCCTACGCTGATCCGTCGCTGTCCGTCGGTCAAATCGTCGTAGATCGACTTAAGGATGGCCTGCTCGCGATGGGCTATGAGCTGTACAACCCCTTCGCCGTTGGGCCGGGCAAAGCGTATGCCAACGCCGTAAAATTGTTCGTGTGTGCCGGGGATGGTCAGTGGGTCGGCGTCGTCGCCGCCCCGGAACCGCTCTCGATTATGGCCGAATTGGGCCTCGCGCAGACCAATCTCGCTTATGATCCGTTCCCCTTCTGCCTATGCCTCGCGCTTGACGACATGCCGAGCGGCGAAACGACCGGCCTGATCGAAGTCTACGTGAACGGCGAAAAAAGTGATCCGATTCCGCTGCTTGCCAACTATCTGAAACCCGGCAAAACCGTCAACGACATCGCCGCCGCGCTGAAGCTGTGTGCTTCTTCGTCAGATGAGTCAGCAGCGCCGCCGCCATCAGCGCAACCGTCGGCACGCAGCAGTGATGCCGTGTTTGAAGTGCTGCCCGATAACATCAAATCGATGGCGGGACAAATCAACCCTAATCAAGCCAAAGGATTAGTCTCGCGGCTCAGTCAAAATTTAATGGGGAAACTAGGCGGTGCGCCTCCCGGCACGGGCGATCTACTGCGGGGAACCGCGCCCGCATGGGATAGTCCGGCGGGGCGCGGCTTGGTCGCGCTGGCAGAGTGTATCACCCTGCCGCATGATTGGCTGAATCCCGACTACGCCGCCGTGCGCGATGCGTATGCCCTCTCGCTGCGCCGCCAGATGAATCCCAAAATGACCCTGCTGCCGGGGGATCGGGAAGCACTGGATGCGGTGCCCGATGCGCTCACTTATCAGCCTGTCTACGGCGGCAAATCTTAAGCATGGCCGCCCGTGATCGATCGCTTTGGGATTCTATCTACCGGGAAATGGTGGCGGGACTCGACACTTTTCCCGCCCCCGATCCCCTGATGTTAATGTATTCCCCGCCGCTGCCGCGTGATCCCGGTGGGGAGCCGCCTGCCGCCCTCGATCTCGCCTGCGGCTTGGGGCAGAACGGGTTGTGGTTAGCCTCGCAGGGGTATACCGTCGATCTTGTGGACATCAGCCGGGTAGCACTCATCGCCGCGCAGGAGGAAGCCGGGGTGCGCGGACTGCGATCGGTCAACTTCTTGCAGCTTGATCTGGATACGCCGGAACAGAACAAAATCATCCCGTTCACGTATGATCTCGTCTGCCTGTTCCGCTATTTCCGCCACGACTTGATCGCACCGCTGCGCGCGAGCATCAAACCGGGCGGGCGCATCATCTGCGAAACGTGGAACGTGAATTACCTCGATACCGATCCCGATATTCCGCGCGATCATCTGGTGGAAATTGGCGAGCTTTCCGGCGTGTTTGCCGACTGGCATCTGCTCCGCCATTCAGACAACGGCGCGATCTCGCAGGTAGTCGCCATCAAACCGGGCGACGCGTTTTAATCCCTCATCCTCAACCGTTTTGCATGCTCATGGGGACGTTCGATTGATTGAACGAACACCCCATAAGCATCGACTTAAAGCCTTGATCCACGTCCCTACTGCGGCAGTTCGAGAAGCTGCATCGCTTCTACATTCTGCACGGCGAGGATGGTGTGATTGAACAGATCATCCGGCAGCACCATATCGACCAAATTCGACGAATAAGCGAACATGCCGACGACATCGGTCGCCTGTGCGTTAGCGGACGCATCGCCAGAACCAGCCATAGACGTATCCGGCATCATACCGCTTTCCGCCAGCGCCGCGATCAACTGTGTCACGCCGCCATCTGCAAACGAGGGGTATACGGTGCCCGTCACCAAGAAACGCGCCCCATCGGTCAAGCGAATATCGAACGGCTGCCCGCTGGTGTTGATCACCAGTACTTGATCGTCATCCAACGCCACGCCTTCCCCTAACACCAGCGCCGCCGGGTTGACGAGGTTGCTCACCACGCCTTCCAGCGTCACCTGCTGCCCGAAAAAGGTAGTTGGGTCTGCCGTCAGGTCCTCTAGGGTTGTGGTCGCGCCATTCGCCGCGCCGCTCATATCACCGGGCTGTGCCGCCTCTTGGGTCGCCCCCATATCGACCTGCATGGGGGTTGTCGTAGCGGTTGTATCCTGTGCCATCACAGCGCCCCCGGTCAATGCGGCCAGCAGCATTAGAAAAGGCGCGACTTTGTTTAAGGAATGCTTTTTCATGTTCGTTATCCTCATGATTTTCTCTGCATAAGCACTGTAGAGCACTCTTTACCTTCCCCAAACCACCGAGAGAACCATCTCTGTGCGACCGTAAGCAGAGTTCACGCTGGTCAGAATGGCGGATGGTATAATGGGACACGCCGCATGCATTTATGAGAAAAACAGATGGCAAACCGCCAATCTGTTTCATAAATGTTTCGGCCTTTATTCATTTCACGCTTAGACACAACTTTTATCGTTCAAACCAGTGACTTCTACCGGTGCGCACCAAAGTCACACAAACGATGAAGTTGTATTGTTAGCCTATGACTACGGAGTAACGACGCATGAAGAAGGCATTTCTGGTTTTGTCGGTGATCGTGCTGGCGCTGACCATGGCCGTCACTGCACTGGCGCAAACCGAACCCGGTACGATTGCAGACACGGTGATCGCGGCGGCAAGCGGCGATCCCGCAGAGTTCACGGTGCTGTTGGCGGCGGTACAGGCTGCTGATCCGGCTGTTCTGGAACTGTTGAGCAACCCTGATGCCCAGTTGACCGTCTTTGCGCCGACGGACGCGGCTTTTGCGGCGGCGTTTGAGGCGATGGGCGTGACGGCAGAAGAAGTGCTCGCCGACCCCGCGACCTTGACCAGCATCCTCCAGTATCATGTGGTGCCCGGTGTGTTTGCCGCCGCTGATGTGGCCGCACTGGACGGTTCGCTGCTGGGAACCGCGCTGCCCGAAACCGCCCTGTTGGTGACGCTTGACGGCTCGACCGTCCGCATCAACAATGCCGCCGTCCTCCAGACGGATATTCAGGCCTCCAACGGCGTGATCCATGTGATCGACGGCGTGCTGCTGCCCCCGATGGCGGATGCCAGCATGACGTCCGAAGATGGAAGCGCCATGGAAGCCCCCACACTGTCGATTGCCGACACCGTTGTGGCGGTGACCAACAGCGATGCGCCCGAATTCACGACCCTGCTCGCGGCAGTGCTGGCGGCAGATCCGGCCATCCTCGACAGCCTGACCAACGGCGGCCCCTACACCGTGTTTGCACCGACCGATGCGGCCTTTGAAGCGCTGCTCGCCTCGCTGAACACGACCGCCGCCGATCTGCTGGCGAATACCGACCTGCTGAATCAAGTGCTGGCCTACCATGTGGTTCCCGGCGAATTCTCGGCGGCCACGGTGATGGCGGTTGCCAATCAGTCCAATGGTGCATGGGTAGCTACCCTGCTCCCCGGTGGGCTGCTGAACATCATCGCCAGTGATGCGGGCGTTACCGTCAACGGTGTGAACGTCACGCAAACGGATGTCTACGCCACCAACGGCGTGATCCACGTCATCGACGGCGTGCTGCTCCCGCCGACCGCTGGCTAATCAGTTCCTCGCATTTCCTCGTATGGAGCGTTCAATTGAACGCTCCATCATTTTTCAAATCAATGCTGTGCGCTGCTCCGGTTCTGTGGTTAAATTGCGCGCATGACAAACCCAATCGACGACCAAAATCTCACTACCCCGCCACCGCGTACACATCTAGGCAATCTCTCGGACGTGCTCCACTTTACCGACGACGATCTCGCCGCCAACCGTTCCGGTGCTTTGAGCCCCGCACAGCGCCAGCGCCTTGAACGCATGTGGAATCGTTCCGCCCTCATCGGGGGGATCACTGTCTTGGGGATTATCTTCGGCGCTACATTTCTGATCTTTATCGGTCAGCGGAATGAATCATCGGTGCTGACGGTGATTGGGTTGGTGTTGACCGTCGTCAACGCGGGGATCGTCGGTCTGCTGGCACAAAGCCGCATCCGGTTAAATCAAGATTTACGGTTAAGCGTCTCATCCACACAGGGGATCATCGCGCATACGGTGAAGGTGTTCAACCGCACGGCGACCTACATCCTAGAGGTCAATGGTGAACGGCTGCTGGTGTCCAAGCCCGTGTTTTTCGCCTTCGAAGAACGCACGGCTTACATCCTCTATCGCACCGCCGCCAATAAAACCCTGCTCTCTGCCGAAAAAGAAACCGATCGAACACAAACACGCTAAAGGTGAATGGGGCACCCTCTCCGTATTGGAGAGAATGCCCCACGTCTAGTACAGTTTAGCTGCCGCTCACCCACGCAATCGGGTAGGCGCTGATGCGCTGGTCGGCGGGCGAGGTGGTATCGTCAAACAGTGTCGTTTCGGTGTTGGAGTTCAGGTTGACAATCTTCACCGAGAGATACTGGTAGGTGTGCGTGCCTTCCTCTGCCGTCTCATAGTTCGACACGGCGGCGCGTTCGTTATCCGGTGCGACGACGAGTTGGGTCGCAAACGTACCACGACGCACACGGCTTTCCGTCCCTGCTGCCAAATCGAGCGCAAACAGGCTGTTATCGCCGCCTTCCGTGCTGCCAGAGACATACACGACGCGACCGCTGTTCGGCGTGAATTCCAGCGCCGAAATCGCATCGCCGCGCGCCCCAGCACTAATGCTGATCGGTGGGTTGTTGCGATCCAGCAGATCGAGCGTGTAAAGCTGGTTGTCATTCTGCGGCGACGTAAGTGTGAAGCTCAACCACCGGCCATCTGGCGAGAGGCGCGGTTCAGCCTGTGTCAGTCCACGGAAGGTTGGGAACAAGGCTTGACGCTGCACCGGCACGCTGACCGTCACATCCGAGCGCGAGATCGCGGCGATGGCGACGGTGTTCGCCGTCACGCCGTCCGGCACGGTGAAGTACAGGAACGAACCGTCGGGCGATGTGAAAATATTGTTGTTACGCGCGAACACGACGAAATCGCCGGGTTGGGTATCGCTGGCGGCCAGCGTCGCGCTGCCCTGATTATCGATCGTGTACAACTGCCAGCGCATCTGCGTTTCGTTATCGCACTTCTGGCCCATCACCACCGCAAGCTGATCGGTCGTCGGAATCTGGCGCACGACGCCGCTCGCATAGTGGCAATTATCCGCCGTGGGGAGCAGCGTGGCGACTTCCCGTTCCGCCGAATAATCATAGAAGTTAATGGCGGCTTCGTCGGCTTCTCCCTGATTGTTCGTGTAGAAGCTGATGTACGCAATACCCGCCGCGCTGATGTCGAACGACACCGCGTTTTCGCCCGTCCAGTTCGACGTCACCGTCGCCGTATCGAACAGGCGCAGATCGCCGCGTGCAAATTCCTGACGTGACGTGCCCGGTTCATAGGAGATATAGGCGTAGCGGCTGCCATCGGCGTTGAAGCGTGCGTTGCCCAGCACGCAGGCGAGAAATTCTGCTTCACCCAAGCTGACCGGCATCCCGGTTCCATTCATCAGGTAAAGCGTCCCAGACTCCGGCCCACCGATGAACAGCGCCGTGTGGCGTCCATCAGGGGTTACGCTGTTCTCGCCGCACACATCAACATGCGCGTTTCTGTCCAACCCATCCACGACCGGAATCGAGGTACCGTCGGTGTTGAACAGGGCGAGCTGTTTCCCGGTTGGGCTTTCGACAACCATCAGCACACCGTCAGGAAGGGAGCCGCCGCCACTCGTCTGCGCGATGACCGGCGCGGCGGTGTTGGTGGCAGGACGGGTGTTCGTGGCGGCGGTCGTGTCTGTAGGAAGGACCGTCGTAGCAGTGGAAATCAGCGTGTTCGTAGCGGCAGTGGTTACGACGGCGGTATTGACCACGGTGGTGTCGGTCACTACGGTGTCAGCACTGGTCGGGCGGGCGGTAACCATCGGTGTGGCTTGCGCTCCTCCGCATGCGACCAGGCTCATGAGCAGCAGGCACAAATACAGTAGCTTTCGCATCACAGAGTATCCTTTACCGTGTCATGAGGTGATCTGAAATTGATCCCGTTTCCACTGTAGCGCGTTTGCCCGCTACTTGCACCATAAGAGGACGTTTTTCTTAAGTGATTTACCCAGTCTGCCAACTACGCAGCAGTCGCGATGCCCCGCGCACGCGATAAGCACCAAGACTCGCCGGGATCAACACGGTCTGCCCCATCCGCAGATCGACCGTTTCCGATGTGCCAAGGGTCGCAGCCCCCACCGGAGCGGATGGACTGCCGCCGCTGACCGAGGTTGAGCCGCCGCCCCACTCGATCACAGCATCCCCTTCGATACTGGTGAGAATATGGAAACTCGTGCGCCCCGTATCCAGCCGCAGATAGTCCCCGATGCGAAGCTGATGCAGCACGGTCGTAAAAAACTCCGATGAGACGATTGAGACCAGTTCACTGGTATCGCTGCCTGTGTGCTGAATAGCCGGCAGCACGTCCGTGCGCGCCACTTTGAGCGACTTTTCGACATGGATTTCGCGCGGGCGACCGTAATCGTACAAGCGATAGGTAATGTCGCTCGATTGTTGAATCTCGTAGATCAAGATGCCGGGGCCAAGCGCGTGAATCGTACCGGGGGTGTTGAACAGCACATCGCCGGGGGTAACTTCGGCATACGCCACCAGCGCTTCTAAGCGCGTTTCGGCGATCGCCTGACGCAGTTCGTCCAAGCTGGAGCCCGGTTTCACCCCGATGATCAGCTTCGATCCCGGTTCGGTGGCGATGATATACCATGCTTCGGCTTTGCCACGTGGTTCGTTTTCCAATTCGCGCGCCTGTGCATCATTCGGGTGCACCTGAATCGACAGCCATTCGCGCGCATCCAGAAATTTCGCCAGCAGCGGCATTCCGATCGCCGGATCATTGCCGGGGCCGACGAGCTGCTGCCCGTAAGCACGCAGGACTTCGCCAACGGACTGCCCGCGCAGCGCACCATTCACGACCATCGAAGTGTCGTGCATAATCCACGCTTCCCCGTAGGCTTCATCGGTGGGCAGTGGGATATGTAAGACGGTTTCCAGACGACGCCCACCCCAAACTTTCGTATGCAGGGCAGGCTGAAGCAGCAGCGGATATAACGGAACGGGACTCATCCGTTTGACTCCTCATTAAATGAATGACTGAGCTTGATCATACACACAGGTGGGGTGTTTTGTTTAGGCGAAGATGATCGATCAGCGTGGTTGAGGGGCGATAAAAGATCGCCCCTGTATGACTGGCACGGTTGGTTTATAACGTGTAGCTGGCGGGGTTGCCTGCGGCCCCTTTTTTGCCATCGGGCCACGTGGTGCTTTCATCGAATTTGACGCCGGTCACATTGGCGCCCTTCATGTTCGCGCCGGTCAGGTTCGCACCATTGAGTGTCGCATTCGTCAGGTTGGCATTGGTCAACCGGCTGCTGGTCAGGTTGGCGCGGGTGAAGTTGACGCCGGTCAGGTTGGCCGCGTCGAGGTCTACGCCGATCATCACCGCCGTCGTCGCGTTGGCATAAGACAGATTCGCCACCCGCAGCACCGATTCACGCAGCGTCGCCGCTTGCAGGTTGCTAGCGCGCATGCTGGCACCGCTCAAGTCCAGCCGGGTTAGGTCAATCGCGCTCAAATCGACCCCTGCCAAACGGGGATTCGTCCCCGCGCTGATCAGAGCAATGACCAACTGCTGACGGGAAATTTCAGACATTCGCCATTTCCTTTCGCTGATAATCTAAAATCTGATCAATCGTCTCATCTAAAGTCGTCGTTGGCTGCCAGTTCGTCAACCGGGCGATCTTGTCCAAACTCGGCACCCGGCGGCGGAAATCCTCAAAGCCGGTTTCATACGCTTCTTCGTACGGGATGCACTTGATTTCGCTCGTGCTGCCTGCTCGTGCTTTCACCCGCTCGGCAAGCTGCAAAATGGAAACTTCTTCGCTGCTGCCGATGTTCACCACTTCACCCAACGCTTCGCTGCTGGTGCTCAGCGCATAGATCGCATGCACCACATTATTGACGTTGCAGAAACAGCGCTGCTGCGTGCCATCGCCGTACACCATGATCGGCTCGTTCTTCAGCGCCCACTTGGCAAAACGCGGCAGTACCATCCCGTACTGACCACTTTGACGCGGCCCCACCGTGTTGAACAAGCGGAAGATCACCACCGGCAGATCGACTTGACGGTGATACGCCAGTGCCAAGAACTCATCGATCGCTTTGCTGGCGGCATAGCTCCAGCGTGAGCGGGTAGTCGCGCCTAATAAGCTGTCATCTTCTTCGGTAAACGGGATGCGCACGCCCTTCCCGTACACTTCACTTGTTGAGGCGATCAGCACTTTCTTCCGGTAGCGCCGCGCGGTCTTCAGCACCACTTCCGTCCCGCCGATGTTCGTTTCGATCGTCTCGATCGGTTCCTGAATGATCCGCTGCACCCCCACCGCTGCCGCCAGATGGAAGATCAGGTCACATTCGCTCACCAACCGATCCATCACATTCGCGTTGCGGATGTCTTCAATCGCGATCCTCAGGTGCGGATGTTCCGCCACCCCGTCAAGGTTTTTGATCTGTCCAGTGCTCAAGTTATCAATCACGGTGACGGTGTAGCCTTTGCTGAGCAGCAGTTCCGTCAAGTGACTGCCGATGAACCCTGCTCCGCCCGTGATGAGTGCGTGCGTCATATACCTTCTCCAAGTTGTGCTGATCGCCTAGTCTACAAGAAATATGCCCCACTCACAACAGGGACACCCCGGCGATGGCGCAGGTTTCAAATCAAACCAAGCGACACATCCATTTTCGACCTACACTAACCAAAAATAAACGGTTTTATACCCACTTTTAGCCGATGACGTATGGATAGCGTCAGTTTAGCCCCCCATTCCGTTTGTTGTGTTTCAGAATGGTTTGTCCTACAATGTGTTTAATTGTCGTAACATCCGTTAGAAACACGACAGACTCAAAGGTCAACCGCATGGGCGAGAAAATACTGGTCATCGACGACGAACAAACCACGCTAGACTTGATTCAAATGCTGCTGGAACGGCGCGGCTTTGAAGTCGTGCGCGCATTGAATGCAGAAGATGGTCTGAAGAAAGCCTACCGCCACCAACCCGATCTGGTGCTGCTGGACATCATGATGCCGGATATGGACGGGTGGGATGTGTGCAAGCGGCTGCGCGAGATGTCTGATGTTCCGATCATCTTCCTGACGGCGCGCAGTGATACGCAGGATGTCGTCAAAGGGCTGGAAATCGGCGCGGACGATTATGTCAGCAAGCCGTATGATAACGACGAGCTGGTCGCCCGCATTCGCGCTCATCTGCGGCGCGCGCCCAAGGCGAACATGAGCGAAGAACTCGTGTTCAACAACGGCGAATTCCGCATCAACTTCCTTAACCGTGAAGTCCGCGTGCGCAATGAACTCAAACACCTCACGCCGAAGGAATTCAACCTGCTCGGTGTCTTGGTGCGCAACGCGGGGCGTGTCGTCCCGCGCGCCGAACTCGTCACCGAAGCATGGGGCGAAGAATACGGCGACGCGATTGACAGCTTGAAGCTGTACATTCACTATCTGCGCCAGAAAATCGAAATCGATCCCGATCGTCCGGACTATATCCTCACGTCGCGCGGCGTCGGCTACCGCTTCGCCAACCGTTAACAGATCCGAGTTGACATCCGGCCCTGATGGGGCAGCAACCCCATCAGGGTTCCACAACTTCTGACGGTACTGCCGCCTGTCGCCTCTTTACGCCTTCTATCGCGGCACGATTCTGCACTCATCTATGCCCCGTTGCATAAACAAAACGTTATCGAAACACTGTGCATTCATGCTTTGTTTATGTGCATGCGAAAAATTCACAAATAATTCAACGCCGACAAGAAAGTTTCATGTAATATGTAGTAACACTGATGCCTTCGTCTTCATTATAAGGGTTTGGCAATGATCTTTCTGAAACCCGCTGTCCAACTGATCAATCGACTGCGTTACCCGCAGAAATTTATCCTGATTGGTCTGCTGTTGGCATTACCGCTTTTGCTGATTTCTGCCCTGTTTGTGGCGCAGATCAATCAGAGTATAGACTTTACGGCTCGCGAAACGCTGGGCGTTCGGTACATTAATCCTTTGATTTCCTTGACGGAACTGCTTCAGGATTATCACCCCGCCCCCGGCAGCGATTCGAGCAGCCGCCCCGAAACGAGTGACGAAGCGCTTTTGGCCGCACTCGCAGAGGTCGATGCTGTGGATGCCGAATTAGGCGAAACGCTGGGCGTTTCCACCATCTGGCGTAATGTGCGCGGTTTGGTTGAGGTTCTGATGGAAGAACACGGAACCTACAGCAACGCCCAATCCATGTTGCAGCACATTTCCATCATCACACAGATACGCGACCTGATCCTTGACATCGGCAACCAGTCGAACCTAATTCTCGACCCGGACATCGACTCGTACTATCTGATGGATCTGGTCGTCAACAAGATGCCCACGTCAATCGCGTACCTCAGCCAAATCCAAATTAGCGCTGTGCAAATAGGCACCGATCCGGATCGTACCGACCCGGAACGCATGACGATGCTGCGCCTGTTCGTGCAGGCAAACGAAAACAATATGCGCACCGGCCTAGGGTTCGCTTTTACCAAAACGCCTTCCCTTGAAAACACTCTCTCATCGCTGATGGCAGATCGCTCTGCGGCTATTCGCGCCCTGTGGGCCCCGCTCGAAAGCTCGGAAACCAGCATCGCATCGGAAGCGTGGCGAGAATCAGTCCGAACGGGTGGGTTCATTGAACTGTCCTCGAATGCGCTGAGCAAATCCTACGACTTTTATCGATTGGCCGCCCAGCAGTTAAACACCCTGCTGCACGCCCGCGTCGATCGTATCACCCAGACGCGCACCACCGTCGTCCTCTTGACGGGGGTAGCGATCGTCTTCGCAGTCTATCTCTTCATCGCTTTCTTCGTGTCGGTCAAGCGGACGATCATCGCTCTTGAAACGACGACCAATAAGCTGATTGCCGGGCAGCCGGAAGAGAAGCTGGTGCTAGAAAACCGCGACGAGCTTGCCCAAATTGCGACCTCTTTCAACAACATCGGTCGTGAATTGATCAACGCCCGCGACAAAGCGCTGCAAGCCAGCCGCGTTAAAGATGAATTTTTGGCAACCATGTCCCACGAACTGCGCACCCCGCTGAATTCCATCATCGGCTACACCGATATTTTGATGCTGGGCATGCGCGGCGAAGTGGACGAGGAAGCACGGGAGCTGCTCCATTTCGTCAGCGACAGCAGTTTCCGCTTGCTCACGCTCATCAATGATTTGCTCGACATCGCGAAGATCGAGGCCGGACGTTTTGAAATCTCCAATGAGGTGTTCAATCCCCGTGCGCTGATCGATTCATGGGCGACCGAAGCCAGCGGACTCGCGAAAAACAGTCAGCTCAGCTTCGATGTCAATATCGATGCGACGATCCCGAACGAGATGTACGGCGATCCGGTGCGTATCACGCAGATCGCGATGAATCTGCTTTCGAACGCCGTCAAATTCACGCAAACGGGCGGCATCAGGCTCGATGTCACTGCCGAAAAATCGATCTGGAGATTGGAAGTCACCGACACCGGCATCGGTATTCCGGCGCACGCGCTGGAGTACATCTTCGATGAGTTCCGTCAGGTTGATGGTACGTATCAGCGTGCGTATGGCGGTACCGGCCTAGGGCTGGCGATTACCCGTAAGCTCGCCATGATGATGGGCGGGCGCATTCAAGTAAAAAGCAAGGTTGGGGAAGGCAGTACGTTTACCGTCACACTTCCGCTGCGTACAAGCGCTGTCCTGAGTTCTGAAGGAAAGGAAACCCTTTATGCTTCCTAAAAAGTTCTCGAAAAATGCGCTCAGTGGCCTAACGGTCGTCGCCGTAGACGATGATCCGGGGAGCTTAGGCATTGTCAGCATTGTCCTTCAGCATCACGGGGCAAAACTGTTCACGGCCACAAACGGGGAACAGGGGCTGGAGGTGATCTGCAAAGTGCACCCGGATCTGATCATCACCGATCTGTCGATGCCGCGCATGGATGGGTGGACGATGATGGCGCGTGTGAAAGAAGACCCGGATCTGGCAAAGATCCCGGTAGTGGCGCTGTCGGCTCATGCCATGAGTCATCAGAAAGAAGATGCGCGCGCCAAAGGCTTCACACGTTACATCACGAAGCCGCTGCTCCCTTCAACCTTTATTCAAGAATTGGTAAATGTGCTGCAAGATGTTCCAGAATTGACAGCGCGCATTCAAGTGCAAGGATAATCCGTCGCAACCGGATTAAGGGAGTAAATCAATGCAGGATTGGCACGTACTTGTCGTAGAAGATGACCCGCACGGGCAAAACGTCGCTGCCACCGTGCTAAAGTTCAATAACATCAGTGTCGATGTCGCATCGACAGCGGAAGATGGGCTGCTGCTCCTTCAGCAGAACCACTACAACGCTGCGATCGTCGATCTCGCGCTGCCGGGGATGGATGGCTGGACAATGCTGAAGCATGTGCAGGCGGATCCGAATTTGGCCGGGCTGCCGTGCGTCGCCGTGACGGCGTTCCATTCGACCACCGTCGCGCTCGAAGCTATCAAGGCCGGGTTTGTCGCCTATTTCCCTAAACCCATCAGCGCCGCGACGTTCGTGAAAGACCTGCGGCGCTACATCCCGTCGTGACACAAACGTATTCGCACAACCACGACAAAGTAAAGGACAGGTCGAATACGGCCTGTCCTTTGATGAAAACGGGGATGGTGCAAAAACTTCTTTGGAGCGCGCTCACAAGCGCGCTTTTTTATTGCAAATAGTCGCGCAGTTGGCGGCTGCGGCGCGGATGGCGCAAGCGGCGCAGGGCTTTGCCTTCAATCTGGCGAATGCGTTCACGCGTCAGTCCGAATTTCTGTCCCACTTCTTCAAGCGTATGGCAGCGCCCGTTCAACAGCCCAAAACGCAGGCGGAGGATACGCGCCTCGCGCGGGGTCAATGTGTCGAGCAGCATTTCGATCTTTTCTTGCAGCATCTTCTCATAGGTAGACTGTGCAGGCGACGGCACGGCATCATTTTCGATGAAATGGCCGAATTCGCTGTCGTCATCTTCCCCTACAGGGCTTTCCAAGCTGAGCGGCTGCCAGCTCACCCGCAGCATCCAGCGAACTTTGCGCGGATCCATCTTGATCGCGGCGGCAATTTCTTCCGGTGAGGGTTTATGCCCGTTCTGCTGTTCCAGCGTGCGCGCCGCGCGGTATAGGCGGCGGATACTGTCACTCATATGGACGGGGACGCGGATCGTGCGGCCTTGATCGGCAATCGCACGGGTGATCGTCTGGCGAATCCACCATGTCGCATAGGTGCTGAAACGGTAGCCGCGCCGGTAATCGAATTTTTCGACGGCCTTCATCAGGCCAAGATTGCCTTCTTGAATGAGATCGAGGAACGGCACACCGCGCGTCATGTACTTCTTGGCGATGCTGACGACCAAGCGGGTGTTCGCGCGGATCAGGTGATCGCGGGCGGCGATTCCGTCTTCCATGGCCAGCAGCCATTCCGCTGCACACGGGTGATCCGGGGACTGGCGCAGGCGCTTGCAGGCTTCTTCGCCCGCTGCGATACGGGTCGCCAGTTCCACTTCTTCATCATTGTTCAGCAGCGGAACCCGTGCCATCTCTTTCAAATACAACCCGACGGTATCACTTGACGGAAGCGAGTCGTATTCACCCTCTTCTTCCCCCATGCCATGCGCCGATTCCTCGTCAAAATCACTGTCCTCGAAATCGGCGTCCAATTCGTCGAACGGTGCGTCCTCATACCAAGCATCGTCATACCCCGCAAGCGGGTCGGCATCGTCTAGGCCATCGTCGAAGTCACTGTCCGGCATGAAGTCGCTTACAGGCGAATCATAAGTACGGTCATAGTCACTCAAGGTCTTCCCCCTACTGCCTATAACGAAACATGAACACGTATTCAGTTACAAGGATTGGTGTTTCTGGCGATTGGCGCGCTTGGCCTTCTGGAACGGCTTTACTTCTTCAGCAGTTCTTTCAGTTTTGCCAAACGCGGATCAATGTCCTCGTCGTGCGTGTGGGACGGGTCATGATTCAAGTTCACGCCGCATTCCGGGCATAATCCCCGGCAATCGGGGCGGCACACTACTCCCTGCGCATCTGCGATCAACGCTTCATCGCGCAGCAGCGGAGCAAGGTCAAGGATGCCGTCATCGGCGATGCTGAACTCTGCGCCTTCTGGATCAGGGTAGGCGTACAGTTCTTCCACTTCAATCACAACGTCCTGCAGCACAGGGTCAAGACACCGACAGCATTCATCGTCTACCCCGATATGCAGTTTTCCCTGCACCAAAATACCTTCTTTGGTGCGGCTCAAACGAAGCGGCCCCCGGACATAAGCAACATCAACATCCTCCGCCACCCGCGTTGCAGGCGCGTCAAACTCGATATCGTGACTGTGACCCGGACCACTGCTCAATAAAAAGCCAACGTTTTGTTTGAGGAGGCGATTGCTGACGAAACCGTTGGCGAGCTGTTTCATGTGTAAAGTGCCTTGAATACTGCTCCTTTTTACGCGGGGATTTTGTCTTGATGTACACCGTCGTGAAGGAGCTGCATAACAGATGTGTAACTACCTTTAACGTATATGAGTTTAGGAACTGTGTCAAGATAGGCGACAACGTTTGAAACGAAACCCTAGCGCATTTTTTCCGAGTTTTTTACAAAAATGCGCCTTTCAGACATATGAGGGCCTAGCGGGAGCCGAAGCGCGGCATCAATGCGTGGCTTGACATCACAAGTGTGCTACAATCGCCATTATTTCATTCTCGCATAATCAACCCACATCACGAACAGGCTGTAGGATGATCGGCACCCGGTTGGGCCCCTACGAAATTATCGAGGAGATCGGTAAAGGCGGCATGGCGACCGTCTATCGAGCGTACCAACCCAGTGTTGGCCGCTACGTCGCCATTAAAGTCATTCACCGATCGATCGCGATGGATGCGGTTGCGCTGGAACGCTTCCAGCGTGAAGCGCGCGTCATCGCCCGCCTCGAACATCCCCATTTGTTACCCGTCTACGACTTTGACGGCACCAACGATCCGCCGTACATTGTGATGCGTTATCTCGAAGGCGGCACGCTTCGGGATGTCATGGATCGCGAAGGCGTTATCCCGTTGGTGGATGCGAGCTATCTTCTGCGCCAGATCAGCGCGGCGCTTGACTACGCCCACCGTCAGGGCGTCATTCACCGCGACATCAAGCCATCGAACATCATGATCGATCAGGAAGGCAACGCCTTCTTGACCGACTTCGGCGTGGCGCGCTTGATCACCACAGGCGATGCAGCCGGTTCTACGCTCACGCAGAGCGGCTATGCCGTCGGTACACCGGGATACATGTCGCCCGAACAGGGCATGGGCATGGATGATGTCGATCAGCGCACCGACATTTATTCGCTCGGTGTGATGCTGTTCGAGATGATCGCCGGATCGCTGCCGTTCAAAGGCGAAACGCCGATGGCGGCCATCCTCAAGCACATTAACGACCCGGTACCGGATTCGCGCACTCTGAATCCGCTGATCAGCGAAGAGATCAACGGGATTTTGCAGCAGGCCATGTCGAAGCAGGCGGACGATCGTTTCCAAACCGCTTCCGAGATGTCCGAAGCGTTCGCGCGGGCGGTCGGGCGTGTCAGCGGGCCAGTGCGTCCGCAGATGATCCGCAAAGCCGCCGAACGCAGCGTCGAAACCCTTCAGAACCGCCGCGCTGAAAAGGCCGATGAAATCAACCGCACGATGGCGGCCTTTGAAGCGGCACGCAGTGTGCCGCCGCGCACACCAACCGGTACGCGCGCCGCCCCTGCTGTCCCCGGTGATGACGACATCAAGACCGTCCTGACTCCCAGCGCACCCATCCCTACGGCTCCTTATCAGCCGCTTGGTGGTACGACGCCCTCAACACCCGCAGCGCAGCGTTCCAACCTGATGACCCCTTTGCTGCTGGTCGCCGCTGCCGCGGTCGTGATCGTCGGCGTGCTGATCTTGATGACGCTCAACAATAATGCGCGGGATACCTCTGCCACGCAGACCGCATGGGCGGAGGACACCAGCATCGCCGCACTCGTCAACACATCGACGGCGGCGGCACAGGCACAGTTGAATCAGACCAATGTTGCGGCAGCCCTGACCGGCACCGCCACCGCCGCCCAACCTTCCGGGCCAACGGCGACACCGCGCGGACGTGGAACACCGGTTGTTTTCCAGACTGTCCCCACCGCCACGCCAAATCTGGGTGCGACCGCCGCTGTAGAACTCCTTGGTGTCATCGCGCAGACGCAAACCGCGCTCGCCGTCAGCCCCACGCCGACCGATACCGCGACGGCAACGGCAACAGCGACCCTCACGTTGACGCCGACGATCACCCTGACCTTCACGCCCACTGCGACCGTCACACCGTCCACACCGATCGCGGCGCTTAACCGTCAAGTGCTGGTGCGCGAAGGCCCCGGCGACAACTTCAACAGCGTAGGCGTCGTCGCTGCCAATGATCAGGTCAGCATCCTCGCTTACAGTGAAAATGCCGATTGGGTATATATCCAAATCCCGGATGGCACGCGCGGATGGATTTTGAACAGCTCGGCCAGTTTCACCGGGTTTGGCAATCTAAGCAGCCTGCCGACGTATATCCCGCCGACGCTCACCTTTACACCGACCGATACGCCCACGAATACACCAACGGCGACGGCGACTTTTACCGCGACAGCTACCTCAACGGCCACCGACACACCCACGAATACGGCGACTGCGACCCATACGCCGACGAACACATCCACGCCGACGCCTTCCCCAACCGTGACCGACACCCCAACAGAAACGCCCACTCCAACGGCGACCTTGATTCCGTTCGGGCGCATGCCGTATGTCGTCAACTTTGAAGATCCGGCGGAACTCACGTCATGGGCGTATGATCCAGCCGTGTGGACAATTCAGGATGTCGGCGGCGAGCATGTCCTCACCGGAGCGGGCACGCCCGATCAAGTGCTGCAAATCGTCGGTGCCGAATCGCCCGAATGGGTGATCCTCAACGTTGTCGATCAAGTCGTCAGCTTCTCGGCCTACTATGACCCCGCTGAAACGACCGGCATGCGCGCGATCGTCGCGGGCGGTTCGACGAGCTACACGGCCATCAGCTTGATCCCCGGCGCGACGGAAGGGCACGTGCAGATTTTGCGCGGGACGACTGCCGCTACACAGCCAAATACCAGCGGTGAAACCCTTCTCGCCGATCAACCCGCATCCATCACGACCGATGCATGGCACCGTGTCAGCATTTGGTCGCAGCGCGAACCCGATGGCAGTGTGCAGGTCACCGTGTTCATCGACGGTCAGCAAATCGCGACGGCCAACACCCCCGCCAGCGCCCCCGGCGATCAGTGGATTCTGTTCCAACCGGGCAGCGCGCCTGTTCAGCTTGATGATCTCGTCGTGGCACGTCCGGAAAGCGCCAGCACACACTTCAGCGACTCCGCGCTGCCAGCGGCGTGGCGCTCGTTCAGCCCCGCGCTGACGACCATTCAGACCGACGCGGAAGGCTCAGCGCTTCAAGTTGAGGGCGATGTCGCCATCGAGCTGCAAACACGCTCATTGCGCGATGTGGACGTTCAATACCGTATGTTTGTGGAGGCGGGCGGCTTCCAGATGCATCTGCGTAACAGCGCCGCCGGTTCGATCCAGCTTGAGCTGCGCGGCGGACGCCTGATCGTCACCCAATTGGATGGCGCAGGGACGATCCTCGACAGCGCAACGGCGGATAACTTCTACCGCTTCAACGAGTGGTTCACGATCGGCATCAGCCTGAACGGTGGGCGGCTGGAAGTGACCAATAATGGCGTGACCGTCCTAGCGCATGTCTTTGGCGGTGACGCGCAGCCCGGTACGATCGATTTTGTCAGCCCGTCCGGGACTTCGTTCCGGCTGGATGATGTGCTGGTCGTGGAAGGTTTCCCCATCCACACGCTGCAAGCGCGCCAGTTTGACGCGCTGCGTGCCCGTGCCATCGCCAACCCGCCAGAGACGACTGTACGCGACAATTTCGATGACGCAGCCGCTGCCACTGCGATCTATGACAATGGCGCGGCTGGGACTTACGCGAACGGTGTGATCGAAATGAGCGGCGCGGCTTCCGGCGTCACATGGCGGCGGTTGAGCGATAACAACGGCGTCGGGATGTTCGGCGCGGGTGGCAACGCTCAATTCCTCGACTCGTCGGACAATTACGCCTCCGTCGATGTGATGATCAATGGGGCGGGAACCGCATGGCTGGCCGCCCGCGCCAACATGACCATGATGGGCGATTTGGAAGGCTTCTTGATTGAAGTGACGACCACTGCGAACGGCGGCGCGCCGAGCGTGGTCGTGCGCGGTAAGTCCGGCCTTGAAGAGCAGGATTACTACGCCGGGACGCTCCCATCGCCGGTCGATCCGGCGCAAACAGGCATCCGGCTGGAGATTGTCACCTATCATGACCGAATCGCCTTCTATGCGAACGGCATCTACCTGACCAGTCTGAATATTCGGAACTTCTTAGGCGGCACGGTCGGCTTTGGCGTCGAGCCGAACACCACCGCTCAGTTCGATAATCTGGTGGTATACGACGTGACGCCTCCGTAGGCAGCAAAAAGCGCGGCTTTGGTTGTGCTGCGTCTAATTCAACAAATCGGGGCGCATTTGAGATGCGCCCCTACGTTTTCGATTGTAATCCTCGATCGCCTGTGGAATTCAGATTAACTGCTCAACAACTGATCGCGGAGTTCGCGTGCAGGGGTGAAATTGGGGTTAAAGCTGATCGCCGCATTGAGGTTATCAATGGCGCGATCGCGTTCACCCATCGCTTCGCGGGCGCGCGCCGCGTAGTAGTATGTTTCCTCGACAAACTGCCCGCCGCCGTCGTTCAGCGTCGCCTGCGCCAGCTCGATCACCGCATCGTTGCGACCGGTTTGCAGATACGCCTCATACCACCCGAATTGATACCATGCCATGCGGAACGGCAGCCCTAAGTTGCGCGCCTGATCGTAAGCGGTGGCGGCTTCGTTATACATGCCCAACTGGACAAAGTTCGTTCCCATATTGAACCATGCCCACGGGTCTTCGCGGTTGGCGATCGCCTCATTACGGGCGGTTTCCAAGGCGTTCATGACGTTCTGGGTTTCGTCCGCGTCGGTGCCAAGGAGCGCCAGCACATCGGCCTCATTGCGCACATCATAGATCACGATGTAAACACGGTTGAAGTCGCGCCAGAAGCTGTCGAAATAGCCGTATTCGTAGGTGTAGTTGGGGCCTTCAAAGCTGTCCTGTGTGATGAGGATGCCGCGTGCATCATCGTAGCCGGTCGGCAGAATATAGTGCCCCATCCAGCCTTGATCATCGTTCGGCGGATCAAAACCCGCTTCCACAAGGACAGTCACATCGTTCGCGATGAGCGTCTTGAGCAAATCCACCGTGCCGCCGTAGCGCACTGTCGCGTGCAGCGTTCCCGGCAGGTGATGGTTCACGTATTCGACAATTTGCCACGGGCTGACATTCTTATCTTCAGAGCTGGGCTTGAGATACGATGCCGCCGGGTTTTGATCCGCCGTTACCCCATAGTAGGTCAGCGCCATCGTCAGCGTCGCCGGGCCGCAGTTGTTCCATGATTGGTAGATGTGCGTGATTCCGTTGAGCGAATAACTGGCCGGTAGGCTGATGACCGGTGCTGGTGTCGAGACGGCATCTTGTGCCGCGGCGGGCGATGTTCCGCCCAACACGCCGGTCAAAACAATTGCCATCGCCAACAGCGAAAATATCAAGCGTTTCATACCCATTTCCCCGCGTACACTTATTCAAACCCGATTGATTGAACGTATTTCATTATAGCGGTTCATTCGGTAAACTAGCGGGCGCGTTTAGGGCGGCTTGCCACCGTTTCCCATGTTAGGCTCGTAATAATTCGTTATACTAGAGACGCCTTCACAGAGACCCATGCCTTATGCAAACTGACGCTTATATCGGCAAGCAGATTGATGATTTCACTATACAGGAGCGGATCGGCGTCGGCGGGATGGCAACGGTGTATCGTGCCTATCAGCCGTCGGTCAACCGCTCTGTTGCCCTTAAGTTGATTCGGCTTGATCCTAACGCGAGCGAAACCCCGGAATTCGCGCGCCGCTTTGCGCAGGAAGCCAAAGTGATCGCGTCGCTTGAACATATTCATATCCTGCCGATCTTCGATTACGGCATTTTCAACAACGAAATTGCGTATTTGGCGATGCGCCTGCTGCGCGGTGGTTCGCTGAGCCAGATGATCGCTGAAGGGCCGCTGAACCTCGAACGGGCGTGTGATGTGTTCACACAGGTCGCCCGCGGACTGAGCTATGCTCACCAGCACGGCGTCATTCACCGTGACCTGAAGCCGAGCAATATCCTGATGGACGAAGCGGGTAACGCCTACCTGACCGACTTCGGACTGGCGAAGATGACGCAGGAGTCGAGCCAGAATTTGACCAAAACCGGCACCATCGTCGGGACTCCGGTCTACATGTCGCCCGAACAGCTTCGCGGCGATGCGGTCAGCCCTCGCAGTGATATTTACAGCCTCGGCGTGATCATGTATCACATGCTGGTGGGCCGTCCACCGTTCGATTCGTCCGAAAGCAACATGATTTCGGTGATCTACAAGCATCTTGAAGAGAAGCCAAAGCCGCCGAGCGAACTGAACCCGGAAATTCCGCGCGAAGTTGAGCTTGTGGTGATGAAAGCGCTGGCGAAAAACGCGGCGGATCGCTATGAAACCGCCGACGAAATGGCGCACGCCTTCAACAACGCCATCGGGCGGCGCATCAGCACCGGCAGCTACCCGACCCCCATCAGCCGCCCCACCATGACGGCGACACGCCCGACGACGAACGCGCCGAAAAAGCGCTCGCCTTACTTGATCCCAGCGATCATCGGCGCGGTGGTTTTGGTTGTGCTGCTGGCCGCTGTATTCATCGTCGCTTCTATGCGCGGTTCCGGTATATCCGATGTGCCAGTCGCGACGATCATCGCGAACACGAGCGGCGTCCCCGCAGACGAGATTCCGACCGAAGACGAAATCGCACGGGCGCGCGAACGGCTTGGCGCGAACGGATTCATCAGCTATGTGACGTGCAACATGAACAGCGAATACCACGCGGCGCAAGCGCGTGAGATGCGTGATTACGCCGCGCTTTACGGGATCACGCTGCAAATCTACGACAGCAACGATGATCGCTACCGCCAGATCACCCAGATTGAACGCGCACGCTCCGACGGGTCGAAGGGACTGATCATCTGCCCGTTGGATGTCAATCTGCTGACGGACACACTCCAGTCGATTCAAACAGCGCGGCTGCCGTTGGTGCTCAATCAGGGCGATATGCCGAACTACGGCGGCGTGCTGATGGGCGGCGATGATTATCTGCTGGGGCTGGAAGCTGGGCGCGCCGCAGGGCGCATCATCCGCGATGAGATGGGCGGGCGAGGGCGTGTCATTATCCTCGACTACCCGACGATGCCGGTGATCGTCACCCGCGCCAACGGCGAACAAGATGGCGTGCTGGAAGTCGCCCCGAACGCAACGATCGTGGGGCGCTACCTTGGCGGCACGCGCGATAACGGCTATGCCAGTGTGCGAGAACTCCTGAGCCAAGGCATCGATTTTGACGTGATCGTGAGCATCAACGACGCCGGATCTTACGGTGCAATTCAGGCGCTTGAAGAAGCGGGGATTGCGCCCTCCGAGGTGGTCGTCTCCAGCGTCGATGCCGAAGCGCTGGCGCAGGAATATATCCTTGAAGGTCACTACATGCGTACGTCGGTGGCCGTCAGCCGTCAGCTTTCATCCGAAACGACGGTCAATGTGATGGTCAAGCTGCTGGCAGGCGCTACGCTGCCGGAATTGATCCTCGTGCCGCCGGGGGATGTCGTCACCCGTCAAACCCTTGCCACGCAAACCGCGATGCCACCGCCCGCCCCTTGATCCCCTCTGTGGGGCGTGCGATGCTGCGCGCCCCAATGCTTTCTCCATCACAGGAGAAGGTATAATAGAAACCAGAAATCAACCTGAATCAAAAGGATGCGATCTATGCTCCTGAAATACTTCTACGATCGGGCGTTGGCACAAGCGTCGTATTTCGTCGGGTGCCAGCAGACCGGAGAAGCAGTCCTGATCGATCCCATGCGCGACATCAGCCCCTATCTTGCCGCCGCTGCCGAAGAAGGCATGACGATCGTGGCGATCACCGAAACGCATATCCATGCCGATTTTGTCAGCGGTGCCCGTGAGCTTGCCGCCTGTACTGGGGCACCGCTGTATTTGAGCGGTGAAGGCGGGCCGGATTGGTCGTATACCTTTCTCGATCCCGGACGCGGGGATCGCGCGTTGTACGACGGCGATCATTTCATGGTCGGCAATGTGCGTATCGACGTGCTGCATACGCCGGGGCATACGCCTGAACACCTATGTTTCATCGTCACCGATACCAAAGGCGCGAACCGTCCGCTCGGCATTTTCACGGGCGACTGCGTATTCGTCGGCGATATGGGACGGCCTGATCTGCTGGAAACGGCGGCGGGGGTGATCGGATCGGCACAGGTCGGCGCGCATGGGCAGTGGCTCAATATGCTCAAATTTCAGGCGATGCCCGACTACTTGCAGATTTATCCCGGTCACGGGGCGGGGAGCGCATGCGGCAAAGCACTTGGCGCGATTCCGACTTCAACGGTGGGCTACGAGAAGATGTTCAATCCAGCGTTCCAGTTCACCGATGAATCGTCGTTCGTCCGCTGGATGCTGAGCGGCCAACCGGAAACGCCGCATTACTTCAAGCACATGAAGCGCATCAACAAGATTGGCGCGCCGCTGCTGGCGGATCTGCCGGTACCACAGCCGATGGAAGGATTCATCCTCGGCGATGTTCTCAAAAGCGATGCTAACTTGATCGATGCGCGCCCGGATATGCGCGATGGCAGCGTGATCGGAGGATCGCTGCGCATCTTCCCCACCAACAAATTCAATACCTATGCGGGCTGGATGGTCGATTACGACCTTCCCACCTACTTGATCGTCGATATGGATGGGCTGCCGGAATTGCTAAAATCACTGCGCGCGGTGGGGGTCGATCAAGTGGAGGGATATTTCCCGCCCGCCGAAGTCGAATCAGCCGAGCGGCTGCTGCCGCACACCGATGTCGAAGGCGCGCGCGCACTGATCGTCAGCGGCGCGGCGCTGTTGGATGTGCGGGCGGCCAGCGAATATGACGACGGTCACATCGCTGACGCGGTCAATATCCCTTACGGGCTGATCAGCGCCAATATCGCTCACCTGCCGCGCGAAACGCCGCTGATCGTTTACTGTCAAAGCGGTGTCCGGTCAGCGATCGCGACCAGCCTGCTGGTAAAACTTGGATTCTCCAATGTCGTCAACCTGAACGGCGGCTTCGACGCATGGCAGAAAGCCAACCAGTCAAGGTCATCGATGCCGTAACCGCGAAATTCCCCGGTGGTGCGTGTACAATGGGTTGAGGTTTGGCGCATCAGCGCCAAACCTCTCTTTTTGTATCCATGGATAGCTCAGGGGAGTCCCAAAACCGACGATGTCGCGACGTACTTTGTTTATCCTCGCCAGCGTGATAGTCAGCGGCGTGTTCTTATGGCTCGCCGTGCGCGATGTCCCCTTTCAGCAGGTGATCGACGGCATTCGGCAGGCCGATTTTGGGCTGGTGCTGGTCGGGTTCGCGTTCGTCTGGGGGGCCGCTGCCGCGCGCACAAGCCGCTGGCAAATTCTGCTGGGCGGGCGCGCACAGTGGAACGGGTTGACATGGCTCAATGTGCATTTCAGCTACAATTTGACCAACTTCCTCAATTTGCTGCCGCTGCGTGCCGGTGAGGTGGGGCGCACGCTGGCGCTTTCGACGCGCTGCGGCGTGCCGCTCGTCACAGCGGCGGCCAGCGTGATTGTCGAGCGGCTGATCGATCTGGTCATGATCATCGTCATCCTCGCGATCGCCTTATCGCAGGTGCATGATGCTCCACCGATCGTCGGTCAAAGCGCGCTGCTGTTCGGGACGATCGCGGTGGTGGGGCTGGTCGTGCTGATTCTGCTGGCACGTTTCCCGGCCTTCGCACACCGCTTGATGACGTGGCTGGAAACGCGGCTGCCTGTGCTTCAACGGCTGGGCTTGATCAAGCGATTGGAAGAACTGCTCACCGGACTGGAGACGCTCACGCATGGCCGCCGTCTGCTGCTGGTGATCGTCTGGTCGGTGATCAGTTGGGTATGCTCAACGCTTGGCGTGTATCCGCTGATCGTCGCGTTGGGGATTTATCCGCATGGCGCGGAAGCGGTCACGCTGGCGATGCTGGTGGTCACGTTGGTCTCGTTCAGCATCGCCATTCCCGTCAGCGTCGCGTCGATTGGCCCGTGGGAAGGCGCGGTGAGACTCGCAGGGGACATGTTTGGACTTTCTCCGACACTTTCAACAACCTTAGGGTTTCTATTTCATGGTGTCGCCGCAATCGGTTATATTATATTGGGTGTAATCAGTCTTATGTCCTTGGGGATTTCTTTGGGAGACATGCTGTCTCAACAACGCAAACCCGTCGATGCAGCTTAGGAAAATACCATCATGCCTTTGTGTCAACTGCCCACCGGAGCAACCCTTTACTACGATGAACAAGGAGAGGGGTTTCCCGTCATCGCCATTCACGGATGGTTGGGGACGGCGCAAACACACCTCGCCCGCTTAATGGATTGGCTGCGCCTCAACGGTTACCGCGCGGTTGGGCCAACCCGTCGCGGTTACGGCGATTCGCTGCCCAAACCGCGTGATTACCCGGATGATTTTTACCAGCGTGATGCCCGCGATGTGCTGTCGTTTATGGATGAAATGGAAATTCCGGCGGCGCACCTGATGGGCTATTCAGATGGCGGCGAAACGGCGCTCCTGATGGCCGGAATGCAGCCGCAGCGATTCCGTTCGGTGGCCGTGTGGGGCGCGGTTGGATCGTTCGATTCAACGCTGCGTCCGCGCATTCAGAGCAACTACCCGGCGACGTGGATGGACGAAGAAACACGCCGCATCAACCATATCCGCGATCAAGGCTCGGCGGATCGGCTGGTGTTGGGGTGGATCAATGCGGTCAAGCACATCATCGATGCGGGCGGCGACATCAGCCTGAGCAATGCGCACAAGATCACCGCGCCGCTGCTGATGATGCTGGGAAAAGACGATACGCTCAACCCGGAACGCTTGGGACGCCGGTTTATCGAACGGGTGCCGAAGGGGAAACTGGTCATGTTCCCGTGCGGTCACGCCATTCACGATGAACAGTGGGAAGCCTTCGCGGAAACCGTCGGGCCGTTCCTACAGAACGCCGACAAAGGCCGCTAAACGCCAGCCCGATTCAGTGCATCGGGCTGGACTATTCGCGTTAGGATTCGTCCGCGATTGGCGTTGAATCAAGGTCATCGTGGACGGTTTCTCTGACACTTTCCAGATAGCGATTGATCGCCTCGACGGCCTGTGCCGGTGTCAGCTTATTGAACACGAGGTCTTCGGGGTAGATGACCATATTCGGCCCGACCGCGCACATGCTCAGGCAGCGCGCGGTTTCGAGCTTGATTGGCGGCAGGGTTTCTTCTTGGGCAGCAGCATTCACGATGGGCTGCACTGCTTTGAGTACCGAATCGCCGCGCCGCCCCAAATTGCAGTATTCGCCCAAGCACACCACCACCCGGATTTTTTGCGGGATTGGCATTCCTCTTCCTTCACAATCACACGGCCTGCCCGTCACTGCCATTATCCCACGATTTAGCGCTAAAATAACCGCGGGTCATCGGTGATGACCGCTCAAACAATCGTTTTCATTCGTCAGACGTGAAGGGTTCAACATGCCCGCTGCGATTTTCAAGCGCACCTTCCGCGTGCGCTCGTACGAGTGCGATGCCTACGGGCACGTCAACAATGCCAATTATGTTCGTTATATGCAGGAAGCCGCCACCGATGCATCGGCAGCGGTGGGATGGGATGAAGCGCGCTATGTGCGCACCAACAGCATTTGGCTGATTCGCGAAACCGATATTGAATACCTTGCCCCGCTCCGCTATGGGGATTCGGTCGAGATCACCACGTGGGTGAGTGATTTTCGCCGTGTGCGCTCACGCCGCAGCTACGAACTGCGCAATCAAAAAGGCGAGATGGTCGCCCGCGCGAGCACCGACTGGGTGTACCTAAACCGCACCACTCACCAGCCGATCAGCGTAACACCGGAAATGATCGCCGATTTCGCGCCGCCGGATCTCGCGGCTCCCGGCGATGTGACCGATACGCTGCGCATGAGCGCCCCGCGCGCCAAATTCCCACCCGCCCCGCCGCCGCCGCCCGGCATCTACACGCACAAGCACCGCGTCGAATGGCGCGACGTGGATCAGGCAGGGCACGTCAACAACGCCAATTACCTGACTTTCATGGAAGAAGCGGGCTTTCAGGCGTCGAAATCGTTCGGCTGGTCAGCGGCGCGCATGCGGGCGGAGAATTTCGGTATTTTCGCGCGCCGTATTCAAATCGAATATCGTCAGCAGGCCACCTACGACGAAGAACTGACCATCAGCACTTATCTATCCGATGTACGGCGCGCAAACGCGACCCGCCATTACATCATCGCCCGCGCCGAAGATGGCGCGATTGTGGCACAGGCGCGCGGTCTGTTCATCTTCGTTAACCCGCAGACGAATACGATCGCACGGCTGCCGCGTGAAATCATGGATGATTTCTCCGCCCATATCGCGGAAGGGTAAACCCGCGATCCTGTAAAACAGAAAAAGAGGCAACGCAAGTGTAGGGATAGGAAAGAAATTAACGCAAAGGCGCAAAGTGGCAAAGACGCAAAGGACAGCCTTCCTTCTTTGCGTCTTTGCTTCATGGCGTCTTTGCGTTAAGTATTTCGTTTTCTGTACTGCGCGACCGTCCGGGCGAAAGTTCGCAAAAACTTTGCCAATTTTTTATAGTCCCATCATGCACACGCCCCAAAAGAACGATATACTTTTTGTAATGAACCACCCTATCCTGCACCGGCACCACCCATCCCAAGGAGTCTCGTGATGATCCGCTTCTCACGACTGCTGCTGCTCACGCTTATGCTCATCGTGTGTGCGACAGTGCCCGCCGTTCATGCCCAAAGTATTCCCGCCCAAATGCCGGCAGCGCTGCAAACGCTGAGTAACCTCCTCGGCGTGCCGGTAGCGCTGAATGACCTCGATCAATACCAGTGGGAGCAAAACGTTTATCCCGATAACACGCTCGGTTGTGCGTTTGCCGCCTTCCCGTCGAACCAGACGCCGACGGTGGGCCTTCGCTTCGAGCTGATGTTTCACGGCATCACATACGACATTCGCGTGTCGGGCGACCAAACCATCAACTTCGCCTGCATGCCCACCGACGGCGGTCAGACGATCCCCGGTGTGGCGACGGTTCCAGCGGGGGGACTGCCTGAAACCAGCCTCGCGCCGTGCCCGGCCACCTATGCCGGTTACTTGACACCGCATCTGCGCATTGGCGGTCAGGGGCGGATTGATGTGGGCGGTACCCCGAATCGTCTGCGCGACGCGCCGAGTCTGCAAGCCGCGCAGATCGGCATGATTCAGCCGGGATCGACGGTCACTGTGCTGGCAGGCCCTTCTTGCGAGCCGATCACGGCGAATGGGCAGGCCAACCTTGTTTTCTGGCAGGTACGCGCAGGGAGTCAAGTCGGCTGGACGGCGGAAGGGCTGCCCCCCAACGACTATTTCATCGAAGCGATTGGCGGCCCCGGCCTGAACGCGGAACGCGCGGCGATTTCACCGGAAAACGCGGCGGGCTTATCGCTGCTCACGTCAGTAGCAATGCCGGGCATCCGCGATCTGGATACGGCGGTCGGTGCGCTCAACAGCAGCGGCATGGTCGCGCTCGGCGGAACGCAGGGCTACCAATTCCTCAACTTGAACGACCTTTCGACGGCGGCGCTGTTCAGCGTCAACCTCCCCTACACGGGCATCACCAGCATCGCCATCAGCCCGGATACGCGCTATGTGGCGTTCGGCTTCTGCGGCGTGATCAATCTGGTCGATAAGCAGACGGGCGCGGGGTACGGTTTCTCGCTGCCAGCAAATCTTTGCGTCAACGATCTGGCGTTCAACTGGAATGGGACACTGCTCGCGGCGGGGATTGGCACCACCAATACCAACGGCACCCCGGGCGCAGGCTCGTTCGTACTGATCGATCCGGCACATGCGCAGGAAGCCTCCGGAATCACCACCATCAACACGCCCTACAGCGTAAGCGATGTCGCCTTCAGCCTCGACGGCACCGGAGCCGCCTACATCACCGATAATGTGCACTGGATCAGCACAGCGACCCGCACGGAAACCGCCACAACCGCCCTTGAAGCGCCGAATTTGACGGGCGCGCTTGCCTACACCACTGTGCGCTTTCAAACCAGCACGGAATCGGCAACAGGGGTTAGTGATGGTGAAGGGGTACGACTGCTGTCGGCTCACACCGTAGAAACGTTTTTCGACATCGAACCGAACAGCTACCCGGCCTCGATCGCCTTCTCGCCCGATGCGCGCTTGATGGCGGTTGCGACAGGGGCGCTTGGCCCGGCAGGGTGGGACGCACTCGAAATCTTCGATCTGGAAACGAGCGATGTGGTGTTCGAAGTGCCGTTCGATGATCCGGTGAGCACAATCCAGTTCTCGCCCGATGGCACGCTGCTGCTGGCTGTCGGTTTGGATGAAATGCTCGTCCTCGGCATTCCGTGAGATCGTCCTGAATCGAAACAAAAACGGGACGGGTGAATATGCCCCGTCCCGTTTTGATTTACTCGTTGAGGGCGCTCAACATCTGGCGGAAAGCGCTCTTGTAGTCGCTCAGCAGGTCAAAGCGTGGTTTCCGCCGCAGCAAATCGGGCGGATCAGCATGCGCGACGGTCGCCACGATGATCGGCTTGTTCTTCTCGCGGAAAAACTTCCACGCCATTTCGACCGTTTCTTCTTGCAAGGCGGCAGGTGAAAGCAGCATCACCATGCGCGAACATTCCTTCAGCGACGGATGCACCCCGCCTGCCCACTCAACATCCTCCGTAGATGTTTGATGCAGCCACAGCGCAAAGCCCATCTTTTCGAGATCCGCCGCCACCTGCACGGCGATCGCTTCATCGGCGGGGGCGTAATTCAGATACACCGCCGTTTTGGGCAGCTTCATGCGTTTACTTTCGCCGCCCACCTGAACCGGCGCAGGGCGATGTTTCTTATCGTGTGCGGGCGTGCCACCAAGGCGAAAGACCGGGCTGCCGCAGCTTGGGCAGTCGCCGCGTGTGGCGGGTGCTCCTTTGCGCGTCCATACCGGAATCGGGTCGTCCAACCATACCGTTTCGCGACAGCGCACGCAGTAAGCCTCTATCGGTTCGGTTTCGCCGTGTTCATCCGTATCGAGATGCTCGTGCAGGTCGTCCGTCATGCGCTGATCCTCGCTGATGTAAGAAAGTTTGTTCTCAGTTTAACACAGGATAGCGCTATCCAACCAACGAGGTCGATTATTCGGACGATTGGATCTGCCAAGTGACAGGCCCCCATACGGGGACTGTGTTGCTGTAGCGTCCAATTTCGTAAGACGCGGCCCCTGTTTGTGCGATCACTGTATACGCGCCGTAGCCGGTCGCCGGGTTCGTTTCATAGCGTCCATAGAGGGCGCTTTGCCCATCGCGCGAAATTCCATAGGGACGGATCTGCTGATCAAAGACAATCGGTTCCTGCCCCGGAAATTCAAGCGTCCACTGCTCATCCACACGTCTAAAAGCAGCGCTGCTTCCGGCGCTCAGGCTGGTCAACGTAAGATCGCCGCGCACCTGCGCAAGCGCTCCTGTCCGCCAATCCAACCACGTGAGCGTAACACGGTCTGGATAAATGATGTACCGGAACAGATAGTCCTGTGTCCCATCCTGAGCCCAATCCTGTGGGACGTCATTTTCTACGGTTTCGGCAATTTTCTGGCCGAGTGAATTGTAAACACGTCCCCGCCACGGAAATGCTTCACTCACGCGGAAGTTCTCGACCAAAATGCCCGGTCGCCCCCAGAGCACGCTGAAGTACTGCGATAGCCCGATTGGATTTGGCATCAGAAACACCGCGATCACGTCCGTATTGGCGCTGGCAAAATCATAGATGACAAGCTGTGCTTCGCTCATCTGGACACCATTCGAGAAGTTCGCCGCACTGGTCACCCACTGCATCCATGCAAGCCGTGTCCCATCTGGTGACCAGCTCGGCTGTGAGCGCAAGATATAGGTGCCGGGATCAGCAGGCCCCGTCCAGATTGCATCGGCAGGCTGATCGGCAATGCGGAAGGTTTCGCGCGAGGCAACGTCCAAGATCCAAATATTAGAAGGCGGCAAAAATCCCCCTGCGCCGTTGACGGTACGCAGCCAATCGACGAATACCGCCGCTTGGGAGACGTAAGCGACACGGCTGCCATCCGGCGATAGGATCGGCTGATCATTGTGCCCCACTCGGTAAGCTGTACCAGCGGCTGATCCGGCCCCTCCATGCCCACAGATCCCCATCGATTGTTAAGATGACCGGATCGGTCAACGATTGTGCATGAAGGGGTGCCAAGCCAGCAGCATGCCGACCACCCCCGCGATCACAATTCCCATCCACCTGTGCAATTCCATCGATCCCCCTTGTTTGTGCTGCTGAGCAGTCCCTGTAAGGTGCATTACAGGAAAATTTTAGTCATATTCATGAAAAACGTAGGGCAGTCACACACCAAGAGTCACACAAACGGAGGCTAGGTTTTAGGCACGGCGATGGGCGCTAACTCAATACCACGATTCCCTGCATGCGGGTAAGATGCAGCACACCATAGGGGATACGCAGGCTTTTGACTCGGCTGACAGGAGCGATCCCATCTACGGTTGCATTCTGAATAGCGACGGAACGCCCCAAGGTAAGAAGACTGAAGTCCTTAACATGCCCATACATTGTCCCCCGCACGACATACTGCCCAACATACGCCTCAACGTTGAAGGGATATTTCATATCGCGGTTTTGCTTCAAAAAAAAGGCGACACCGGCATCATCCCAAGGCGCAGCAAGCACTAAATCGTTATAGCGGATATTCCAATTCGGCTTATTGGCATCGGGCAGTGACGACTCGCGCACTGTTTGGATCTGCACAGCAGTCAGCAGTTCGGGCGAGTGAAATGAATCGAGTGAGGGTGACACGACGAGAATTCCCCATGCCGGGGCTTTTTGTAGATCGTACCCACCCCGAACGATGTAGTCTTCGTGGAGCAGCATCACCGCACAACTTGTAGCGGCGGGCGCGTCGTTGGATTTCCCTTTGAACATAGTATCCCCGATCAACGTATGCAAGCGAATGCATATGAGTATAATCAGGCGATCCGAGATGGGCTATTTAGGTACGGAAAACAAAGGGGAGGACGGTTTCCCATCCTCCCCCACATCGAGGTGCGTTTAAGTCTACCCCAAATCCCCGATGTCCTCGTCATCACCGCTGCCATTCGTGGAGGGCGCCGCGCCACGTGCTGCCGCCGGAGGTTGTGCCGACCGCGCAGCAGGAGCAGCAGCACCACCGCCTAGGGCAGGCAGGCCGTAGTGCACGCGGATCTGATCTTCGATCTCGTCACGCATGGGAAGGTTTTCCAGCAGGAACTGCTTGGCGTTTTCGCGCCCCTGCCCGATGAGCTGATCCTTGTAGCGGAAGAACGCACCGCGCTTCTCGACAATGCCGAGGTCAGCGGCGAGGTCCAGCACTTCACCGGACTTGCTGATGCCGCCTTCGAGGAACATGATGTCGAATTCGGCTTCGCGGAAGGGCGGCGCGACCTTGTTCTTGGTCACGCGGATGCGCGTGCGGCTGCCGACGACTTCACCGCCGCCCGCCTTGATCTGCTCCAGCTTGCGAATATCGAGGCGCACGCTGGCATAGAATTTCAGCGCGCGACCACCGGGCGTCGTTTCCGGGGAGCCATACATCACGCCGATTTTTTCACGGAGTTGATTGGTGAACAGCACCGCCACATTCGACTGCTTGATCGCGCCGCTCAACTTACGCAGGGCTTGGCTCATCAAGCGGGCTTGAATACCGACGAAGCTGTCGCCCATTTCGCCTTCAATTTCAGCGCGCGGCACGGCTGCCGCGACCGAGTCGAACACGATCACATCGAGCGCGCCCGAACGCACCAAGGCTTCGGTGATTTCAAACGCCTGCTCCGCCGTGTCCGGCTGGCTGATATACAGCGTATCCAAGTTCACACCGATCCGCTGTGCATAGGACGGATCGAGGGCGTGTTCCATGTCGATGAAGGCAGCGAGACCGCCGCGCTTCTGTGCTTCCGCGACGACGTGCAGGCACATCGTCGTTTTACCGCTGCTTTCCGGCCCGAAGATTTCGAGCACACGCCCACGCGGCACACCGCCCACGCCGAGCGCAATATCGACCGTCAGCGAACCGGTCGGGATCGTATCGACATGCATATGCTGCGCATCGCCCAAGCGCAAAATCGATCCATCGCCGAAACGCTTGGTGATGTCTTGCAGTGCGGCATCGAGCGCTTTCTGGCGGGCTTCATCCTGCAAGGAAGGCTGTACATCCGTCGAGAATGTTTGATCCGATTTCGGTTCTTTACCTTTTCGCGGCGCCACGTCCGTTTATCCTTTGCTCTTGGGGAAACTTATTTCTATTATAGGGAGATTGGCGAAACTCTGCGATCATAGCACGAGTGTTCTAGAAATACAAGCCGAAAGCAGTCTCATGATCGTTCAAATTTACACCATGCAAACCCCTGAAGAAGCGCTGGCCTGTGTCGCGGCAGGAGTCGATCACCTTGGCACCACGCCCAGCACACGCGGCCTTCCGGGGGAAATCTCCGTCGAAACCACCAAAGCGATCTTCGCAGCCGTGGGTTCTCGCGCCGTCAAAATCGCCCTCACCGTCGATACCGATCCTGCCGTCATTGTGCCAATGGCGCGCGCCGTCATGCCCGATGTGCTGCATCTGTGCCCCCTGCGCGGCGCATTCCTGCCCGATGCAGTCGCCGCCCTGCGCGAACAACTGCCGGGGGTGAAGATCATGCAGGCGATCAGTGTGGGCGGCCCCGATACGCTCGATCAAGCGGTGGGCGATGCGCTGGCCTATGCGCCAGTCTCCGATTATCTGATCCTCGACACACAAGCCCCACACATCGAAGGCATTGGCGCAAGCGGCGTCGCGCACGATTGGAGCGTCAGCCGCCGCATTGTCGAGTCCGTGCGCATTCCGGTGATCCTCGCAGGCGGGTTATCCCCGGCAAACGTCGGCGCGGCGATGCGCGCGGTGCGGCCCTACGGCGTCGATTCGCTCACCCACACCAACCAGCCGATCCCCGGCGGTTTTCGCAAAGACATCGAAAAAGTGCGCGCGTTCGTCCAATCGGTGCGGGCCGCCAGCGCGGAGATCCCCTCATGAGCCAACCGGTGATCGTATTGGGCGATGCCAACGTCGATCTCGTCATCCACCTGCCCGACTATCATCACGGCGACCGGGATCTCACCAAGTCGGTGCCGCAGCTTTTCGGCGGCGGCACGGGTGCGAATACGGCGGTCGCGTTAGCCCGGCTTGGCGTACCGACGATCTTCATGGGCACGATTGGCGATGACGGTTTCGGGCGTTGGATTCAAGCCGATTTCGCCCGCGAAGGCGTCGATACGCGCGGCCTGACCGTGCTGCACGATGCCTTCACGCCGCAGGTGATCGCCATGATTCAGCCGGATGGTGAACGCCATCTCGTCATCTTCCCACCGGAAGGCGGCGCGCACACGCATATGGAAAGCGCACATCTCAATGTCGATCTGCTCCGATCGGCGGCGTGGGTGCATACAACCGGGATGTGTTTGCGCGCTTCGCCCGTCCGCGAGTCAATTTTGGAAGGGCTGCGCATCGCCCACGAAGCGGGAGTACGCACCAGCCTCGACCTAAATTTGCGCGTTGAGCTGTGGGGCTACGATGAGCCGATGCGCCGCACGACCGAAGCCGCGATCGCGCTGGCCGATGTGGTGCTGGGCAGCGGTGACGAAGAAATGATCCCGATCACAGGGGCGGCGACGGTCGAGGAGGCTGCCCGCCAGCTCGCGAACGGTCAGCGAACGGTGGTCGCACGGCTCGGCAGCGCGGGGGCGCTGGCGGTTGATCGGATGGGCATTGTTTACCGGAAAGCCGCGCTCCCCGTCACCGTGAAGGATACGCTCGGCGCGGGTGATGCTTTCAACGCGGGCTATATCGCGGCGCTGCTTGGCTATGGAGAGGGGCGAACGGGGGAACTGGGCGGCCTGACGATGGGCGCACAAGTGGCCGCGTACAAGATCGCACATGGTGGCGCGCGCGCGACCCCGCACCCGAAAGCGCTCCGCGAGTTTCTCGCTGAAGCGCCCATAAGCGACGACGATGAGACGCATCGCCGCCGCCGTCCGCGCTACTGTGAAGGCTAATCGCCGCAGACTACGAACTCGCTTTGGGTTCGTCTTTGGTAGGGGCCGTGTCCGCTTCGGGCGCACGGTCAACTGAATACGTCGGGTAGGGTTGGATCGACAATGCGCGCAGGGAGGTGTCTACAGTCAGCAGCAGCGTTAAGGCATCTTCGACACTGGTGGCGATCTGAAAGCGTCCGCGCAGGGTATTGGCGACGAGCGTTCCAAAAAAGCGGATCAGCTTGGCTTCGGTGATCATGACCGTCCACGATTTCGTCATCTGCTGGCGGAACTGCATGATCTCTGGGATGATCTCACGGAAATTGGTGGTGAAGTTCGTCGTCCCACGCATATCCATGATCAGATGCACAGGCGCTTCCCCCTGCTGCATCATTTCTCCTACCCGCCGAATTCCGGCAATGGAATCTTCCCGGTTGAAGGCACCGCTCAACCGGGTGAGGATGACGCGCTTTTCGATCACCCACAGAGAAAAACTCGACTGAGAGTCTGAAGAAACCGCATCGGAAGTCGTTGGAGCAGGACGATTACCCTCGTTGGATGCCATTGCTCGCTGATTGCCTTTCCCTTCATGTTTGATCAGATAATAGCGCAGAATTCACCTTTAGCATTAGACCAAAACGTTTTTTCGGGCAATTTTCACACGCACTGCCATGATGCACGCTGCAAGCGACGGGATCTCGTAGAGACATACAAACCAAACCGATACCGCACGCTCAACGGAAACGTGTTATAGTCAACATTGAAACGGTTTTCTTGACCAAGCAGGGAATTTCGTTCATCTGCCCACAGAAAGGAAGGCTCGTCGTGCGTCGCTTATTACTGCTTATGGCGCTTACTGTCGTGCTGCTAGCCAGCGTGGGAGCGGCAACGGCGCAATCGGGTACGACGATCTATATTGTCGCTCCCGGTGACACGCTGGCACGCATCGCGGCTTATTTCAATACCACCGTATGGGACATCGCCGCCGCGAACGGTATTTATAACGTGAACTACATTTATGTCGGTCAGCAGTTGTACATCCCCGGCCCGTATACGCCTCCCCCACCGACACCACCTCCTCCCACCCCGCCGCCAACGCCCGGTGGAGGCTATTACGTCGTACAGCGCGGGGACACACTGGCGCGGATTGCCCGCTGGTTCGGCACGACGGTCTGGGCGCTTCAACAGGCTAACGGTATCGCCAACCCGAACCTGATCTATGCAGGGATGGCGCTTTACATCCCACCGAGCACCCCACCGCCGCCAACCTATGTCATCCCGTACTATGTCCGCTATGGCGATACGCTGGCGCGCATCGCGGCGGCTTATGGAATATCGGTTGACGCTATCGTGACGTACAACAATCTGTGGAACCCGAACTACATTTATGCGGGACAGCTTCTCTACATCCCGCAGTGGTAGCGGTTTTTCCGATGGGCACTGCTGCAAGGGCGATCCGGTTGGATCGCCCTTGTTGATTCGCGTCTTCAAACTCATCCCTGAATTCACTGCAAAGGACAGACTCGCTCATGTCGATCGTGCAAATCATCAGCAAACTCTTGATCGCGCTGGTGGCGTTGGAACACCTCTACTTCCTCTACCTTGAAATGTTCGCGTGGACGGCCCCGAACACCCGCCGATCGTTTGGCACGACTGAGGAATTCGCGCAGGCATCCAAGACGCTGGCCGCTAATCAGGGCTTGTATAACGGTTTCCTCGCCGCAGGGCTGCTGTGGAGCATTTTCTACCCCGATCCCGGTATTGCCCGCCAGATCGGGATGTTCTTCCTCGGCTGTGTGATCGTCGCCGGCGCTTATGGAGGGCTGACCGTCAAACGCTCGATCCTCATGATTCAAGGCTTGCCCGCGCTGATCGCGCTGGTGGTGCTGCTGCTGGCGTGAAAATTTGACCGCAACCTTTCGAGCGCTGCGCTTCGCCCGCTGGTCTAAAATGAGACCTATACAATCAAGTTCTCAGACGAGGAGCCGCGCATGAACGATCAGACTCTATTGACCGTCGAAGAAACCACCGAGGCGCGTTATTGGCAGGCTGTGACCGATCGCGACCCGGCCTTCGACGGGATGTTCGTCTATGCGGTGCGGACGACCGGGGTATTCTGCCGTCCTACCTGCCCCGCCAAGCGCGCACTACGCCATCATGTCGAGTTCTTCGCCACCTGTGGCGAGGCCGAAAGCGCGGGCTATCGTCCGTGTCTGCGCTGCCAGCCCACCGCGGAGCGTTCGCCGCAGCAGGACTTGATCGTGCGGGTGTGCCGCTATTTGGAGACCGCGCCGGAAATTCCGACCTTGGACGAACTGGCTGCCCTGTTTTTCGTCAGCCCGTTTCACTTGCAGCGGATGTTCAAGCGCGCGGTCGGTGTATCGCCGCGCCAGTATGCCGATACGCACCGGCGTGAACGCATGAAGGCTGAACTCAAGCAGCAGGACACGGTCACGACCGCCTTCTATGAAGCGGGTTACGGCGGCAGCAGCAGTTTCTACCGCAGTGCTGCCGAGGCGCTCGGCATGGCGCCGATCACCTACCGTGAGGGCGGCATCGATACGACCATCACCTATACAACCGCCCGGTGTTCACTTGGCGTCGCGCTGATCGCCGCGTCAGAAAAAGGCGTGTGCGCGATCCGCATGGGCGATGACGACGATGCGCTGCTTGACGAACTGCGCGCTGAATTCCCACAAGCCGATTTACAGCGCGACGAAACCGCGCTGGCGAACGCCGTCGCCGCTGTGATTGCCGTGATCGACGGCGACCGCATGACGATCGATCTGCCGCTCGACATCCGCGCGACCGCATTCCAGCGCAAAGTCTGGGATGCACTGCGCGCCATCCCCTACGGCGAGCGCACTTCCTACCGCGATATTGCCGAGCGGATCGGCCAGCCCAGCGCGGTGCGCGCCGTCGCCAATGCCATCGGTGCCAATCCGGTCGCGATTGCCATCCCGTGCCATCGAGTCGTGCGGGAAGGCGGCGCATTGAGCGGCTATCGCTGGGGGGTTGATCGCAAACGCGCGCTGTTGGAGCACGAGGCGGCACATCAGGCCTAAGCATCTGAAAAGGGGTTCGGGAGCAGTTCCGAACCCCGCGCGCCATCCCTCCGTTCTCCGATTCGCCCTCACTTCCGTGATACAGTAGAAGAAAAGTGGATGGGAGATGACCCATGAACGTTCGACGCGCACTGTTGTTCATGCCGGGGGATGACCGCCGCAAGATCGAAAAAGGGGCGGCACTCGGCGTCGATTCGATCATCATGGATCTGGAAGATGGGGTGGCGCTCAACGCGAAAGCCGCCGCCCGTGACACCATCGCCGCCGCGCTCCGCGAGGTCGAGTTTGGCCGCACCGAAAAACTGGTACGGATCAACCCCGTCAGCCGCGAACACTTCCCCGAAGACGATCTCGCGCTCACACTCCCCGGCAGACCCAACGGCATCGTGATCCCCAAAGTCGAAGCGGCATGGCAGGTCGCCAAAGTCGCCGAACGCCTATCCGCCGCCGAACGGCATCATGGATGGGACGAAGGCGAGATCGTGCTGCTGGCGCTCGTCGAAACGGCGCTCGGAGTGGCGAATGTGCGCGACATTGCCGAAAATGCGCCGCGTTTAGCCGCCTTGATTTTCGGCGCGGAGGACTTGGCGGGCGATATGGGCGCGGTGCGCACTGCCGCCGGTCATGAGATGATGTTCGCCCGCTCCAGTGTGGTGCTCCATGCGAAAGCCTTCGGCGTACAGGCGATCGATACCCCATTTGTCGATCTCACCGACGAGGACGGGCTGATCCGCGAGACGACGACCGCTGTGGAAATGGGGTACACCGGCAAACTGGCGATTCATCCCAAACAAGTCGAGCCGATTCAGAAAGTTTTCACGCCCTCAAACGATCAGATCTATAGAGCGATTCAACTCATCCGCGCGCATGAAAGCCAGCAGGCAGCCGGATCAGGCGTGTTCGTGCTCGACGGAAAAATGGTCGATAGGCCGATGGTGCGCGCCGCGCAGGCGGTGATCGACCGCGCCCACGCTGCCGGGATCGACGTAGAAACGCTGCCTTGACCCCCTGAAAACTGGCACTTGCGCTTTTTGTGCTTTTATTCACAATTAGAGTAGTCAATGTTGTGAATTTTTGCACAATTCATCTGCTTTCATCCGCCAACGGCGCCACCTCAACCGCGCCCGTCTGCCGGATGAGCATGGGGGGGAAACCATGACTACACCTGTACCGCACCGGATCGTCATCATTGGCGGCGGCTTCGGCGGGCTGAACGCAGCCAAAGCGCTGCGCGGCGTCCGTGCCGACATTACACTCATCGACAAGCGCAATTTTCACCTGTTTCAGCCGCTGCTCTATCAAGTCGCGACCGGGGCACTCTCGCCCGCCAATATCGCCGCGCCCTTGCGTGCCTTACTGCGCAAACAGCGCAACACCCGTGTGCTGCTCGGCGATGTGACGGATTTCGACCTTGAAGCGCGCCTCGTCAAGCTGTCCGATGGCTCGACGGTGCCGTATGACAGCTTGATCGTTGCCGCCGGGATGAAAACGGCGTACTTCGGTCACGACGAATGGGAACGCTTCGCCCCCGGCCTGAAATCGATTGAGGATGGGACGACCATGCGTGGACAAATTCTCGCCGCGTTTGAGCGTGCCGAACGCGAAACCGATCTCGCCTTGCAGCGCGCATGGCTGACGTTTGTCGTGGTGGGCGGCGGTGCAACCGGCGTCGAATTGGCCGGAGCGCTGGCGGAAATCGCCCGTTACACGCTGAAGAACAACTTCCGCACCATCGATCCGGCTTCGGCGCGGATCATTCTGGTCGAAGGGTTGGATCGCCTGCTGGCGAACTACCCGGAAAACCTGCCGGCTTATGCCAAGCGCGCGCTCGAAAACATGGGCGTCGAAGTGCGGCTCAAGACACTGGTACAGCAGCTTGACGACAATACCGTGACGATCAAGAGCGGCGAACAAACCGAAACGATCATCGCCAAAACGGTGCTGTGGGGCGCGGGCGTGCGCGCCAGTGATCTAGGGTCAGCGCTGGCTGACGCGTCGGGCGCGGAGACCGATCGTCAGGGCCGTGTGATCGTTCAGCCGGATACGACGATCGCCGGGCATCCCGAAGTGTTCGTGATCGGTGACCTCGGTCACTTCAAGGGCGCGGACGGCAAACCGCTCCCCGGCGTGGCGCAGGTCGCCATTCAACAGGGGAAATACGCCGCGCGGGTGATCAAAACGCGCCTTGCCTTCGAGCCGACTCCGCCGCCGTTCGTCTACAACGATCTCGGCAACATGGCGACGATCGGGCGTGCTGCCGCCGTCGCTGACCTGCACCGCGTCCGCTTCACCGGGCTGATCGGCTGGATGGCGTGGCTGTTCATCCACTTGATGCAGCTCGTCTCGTTCCAAAACCGTCTGCTGGTCTTTTTCCAATGGGCGTGGAGCTACCTCACCCGCAACCGCTCCGCGCGGCTGATCACCGCAGAACAGGCTGACGCCGTCGCACACGATCGCACCCAAGCCGAAGCGATCCGCGAAATCGCCGTTTAGTCCACCGAGGACGATCCAGCCGGATCGTCCTTTTTATTCCCACAATACGCTTCCCCTACGCTGACATGACAAATTTCTAAATATGCATGAAAATAAATGTATTGTGTCGTTCAGGAACTTTGATCCTCATGCCTACACGCATCCGTTTCGGCCCCGGTTGGCCGCGTTTCCTGCTCCTCATGCTCATCATCTATCTCGTTCCGGTTTTCATCTTTGCCCGCGAGGATCATGACGCTGTGCCAACGCTTCCCGCTCCAACCCATCTTCCCAACCAAAGCATCACCTACAACGGCGCTGAGGGCGTGATCTTTCGCGCTGAAAACGCGCGCGGACACGTCCCTGATCTGCCTGATTCTGTCGGCTGGTGGACGCCGGTTTTAGAGACGGATATTCCACCGTTTGAAGCAGGGCTTCAGGCCGCGCTCACCGAACAGCTTGGCGATCGTTATGACGAGGCGATCATTTACGATCTTCCCTCATACATCCGGCAGTACGTCGGCATCGAAATCGACGGGGAGCGTTATCTATGGGTGAACTTCATCTGCTCGATGTTCGACATTCTGCCCGATTACTGGAACCAGATCATCATCGGCGGGCAGGATAACGCCTGTTATTTCCATGTCCGCTACGCCGTGGGCAGCGGCGTGTACACCGACCTGATCACCGCACACTAGCACACGAAACGGACACCGCAGACACCTCATGCCGATGTATTTGAAGGCTCCGCGCATTTTCAGCGGGCATACCAACACTATCCAAGCGATGGATCTCACCTCCGACGGCCAATTCCTTTTAACCGGCGGCAAAGATTGCTCTGCTCGTCTCTGGCGGATTGAGACCGGGGAGCAGGTGAAACAGCTCAATCTGGGCGGAAAATGGGTTTTCGGTATCCATCTAGCCTTGGACGAGCGTCATGCAGTCGTTCAGTTTTTCGGCCTCCTCTGGCTGTGTGATCTCAGCTTCAAGTATCCCGTTTGGACACATGGTGCCCGCTTTACCGCGGTTGGGCCGGATAAACGCACCTTATTGACGGGCGGCGCGGACTACCCCCCTAGCCTTTGGGATCTGATCACGAAAGAACGCCTCGTCTCCTGCCAGCCCACCGATCACAAGATGGACGCAGCCGCATTTTCGCCGGATGGCAAGCGGATCATCGTCAACCAAACCATCTGGGACGCCGCCACCGGGGAAATTGCCCTGAAATTAGAGACGCAGGCGGAAGCCGGTCTCGTTTACCGCCCGGTCTTTTCGCCGGATGGAACGCGCATTGCCGGGGAATATTCCTACGGAGTGGCCGGGATTTGGGACGCCAGCACAGGCGCGCTGCTGCACAAACTGGAGGGGCATCGTTACGGCATTTGGGACTGCGCCTTTTCGCCCGACAATCGGTTTTTGGTGACGAGCAGCGAAGACTCTACGATGCGGGCTTGGAATGTCGAAACGGGTGAACATATCAGTTGGTTCGGACGAACCCAATATCCGGTCACATCCGTTCGCTTCACGTCCGATGGCAAATGGATCGTCGGGATCTCGTTTATGGAATGGCTGGTGTGGGAGAACGAGATCGCGAGCTGGTGAGATTGTGCGCCAGCGGAACTCCGATCATAATGGCGGTATTCGCACACCTTCAACCGCATAGGATGCAGCCCATATGACGCAGTCCGCCAATCCGCCCGTCGTGCCTGAAGCGGCATGGTCACGCCCCATCGGCCAGCCGTTTGATACTCCAGCAAAGCCGCGTGTTCACTCGCTGATCGATCCGCTCATCAACGACGGCCCGTATCAAGGGCTGCCGATCGGCGGGCTGGGATCGGGCAGCATTGGGCGCACCTTTCGCGGTGATTTCGCCCGCGATCAGCTTCAGATCGGCAGCCACCACTATGGCACCATGCCCGCCAATATGTTCAGCGTGTTCGTGCAGCAGGAAGGCATGACCAGCGCGCAGGTCTTGTTCACCGGCAAACCCAACGGCCTCGACTCGTGGACGTGGGACTATCCGGTCGGCGCGGGGACGTATTACGCGCTGTATCCGCGTGCATGGTTCACCTACGATGCGTTTCCCGTCAAGCTGATGTGCGAACAGTTTTCGCCCATCATCCCGCACAATTACCAAGAAAGCAGCTATCCGGTGGGTCTGTTTCACTGGACGGTGACAAACCCGACTGACGCGCCCATCACCGTTGGCCTCATGCTCACATGGGCGAGTTGGGTCGGGCGCGACACCTCCGGCGGGCAGCAGAATCAGCCCGTCACCACGCAATCCAATGGCCGCACCTATACCGGCGTGCTGATGACCAATCCCACCACCCCGGCGGATAATGCATGGAGCGGCAGTCTCGCCATCGCCGCCGAGCAGACCCCCGGCACGACGATCACCACGCGCACGCATTGGAACGCCAACGGCGATGGATCAGAGGTGTGGGAGTCATTCGCCGCGTCGGGCTCACTGACAGAAAACCCGGAATCGGAAATCGGCACCCGTGCCGGGTGGAACGAAACCTATGGCGCGGCGGTCGCGGTGACGTTCACGCTCGCGCCCGGTCAAACGCGCGAAATCCCGTTCGCCGTCGCATGGGATCAGCCGGTGATGACCTTCCCGATCGGCATTCACGTCGGCGGCGAAACGGCGTGGTACAAGCGTTATACCGCCTTCTGGGGGCGCGATGGCTCGAGCGCCTTCAAGATCGCCGCCGATGGGCTGACGAATCGAACCAACTGGCGCGACCAGATCGTCCGCTGGCAGCAGCCGATCCTCGACGATCCGGCTCGCCCGCTGTGGTACAAAACCGCGCTGTTCAACGAGTTGTACTATCTGGTCGATGGCGGCACGGCATGGGAGCACGGTGAATACGGCAAAGAGGCACCCCGGCAGGATTATTTCGGCGGCTTTCTGTACCTCGAATGCTTCGACTATCTGCATTACTCGACCACCGATGTCGATTTCTACGCCTCGTTCGCGCTGCTGGAACTGTTCCCCGACATTGAGAAGCGGTTGATCCGCGATATTGCCGACGCGGTGCCTGTCATCGAAGATGAGCTCGTGCTTTTCATCGGTGAAGGGCAAATGGGCAAACGAAAGCTCGGCAACGCCGTCCCGCACGATCTCGGTGGGCCGTACGAAGACCCTTGGCGCAAGGTCAACCACTACATTTTCACCGACTGCAATTTCTGGAAAGACTTGAACCCCAAGTTCGTCCTGCGCGTTTACCGGGATGCGATTCTGCTTGACGACACCGGCCTGTTCGCGGACTACTACAGCACGATCAAGGCCTGCATCGACTATTTGGCGGTGATGGACGAGGACGGCGATGGCATCCCCGACTGCGAAGGGCCAGATCAAACCTATGACGAGTGGCCTGCCTGCGGCGTCACCGCTTACAGCGGCGGCTTGTGGATCGCCTCCCTGCACGCCACGCGCGAGATCGCGCTGTTTTTGGGCGATGTCACCACCTCGAAAGCGTACCGGGCGAAGATCGCCAAAGCGACCGAGACCTATAACAGCAAGTTGTGGAACGGGCGCTATTATCTATACGATAGTTCCGACAGCGAGTGGCACGACAGCATCATGGCCGATCAGCTTGCGGGCCAGTGGTATGGCGATTTGATGGCGATTCAAGTCGTCCCGGATGAGCGCGTCGAAAGCGCGCTGCAAACGATCTATGCGGCCAATGTGCAGCAGTTCGGCAGCGGCGATACGCTCGGCAAGATGGGCGCGGTCAACGGGATGCGACCGGATGGCACAATCGACACCAGCAGCACCCAAAGCGAGGAAATGTGGTCGGGCATCACCTATGGACTGGCGTCGTTCATGCTGCTGCGCGGCATGGAAGAACAGGCATGGGCGACGGCTTACGGGGTGTATCGCCTCACCTATGAATCAGGCGGGATGTGGTTTCGCACGCCAGAAGCATTTGATGTCGATGGCGCTTACCGTGCCAGCGAATATCTGCGTCCGCTGGCGATTTGGGCGCTGGAAACAGCCCTTCGGCTGCGCGCGAACCGCTGATCGCTTTCGGCTTTCGCATTTCGGTTATCCATTGAAGGAGCAGGTCCTGTGCAGTACGTTACCATCATCGAACCCGTCCTCGAAGTCACCTTGGTTGGCACGGCGACTCCGCACCCATGGCTGCCGCTCTTGCAAGCGGAGGGCCTCACGCTCTCCGCTTCAACGGATCGCGCGATCGTCATGATCAGCGCGACGGCCTCTACCTACAAAGGGCTTTCTTTTCGCGAACTGTCCGTCTCGATTCAGGTGGAAGGGAACCGCTTCTTTCTCCCGCACGCCGATAACTCGATCCGCTGGTTCGCTTGGGTAGAGCGAAAATTCTTCCAAACTCCGTATAGGTATGGTCAGGTGACGACTCAGCCCATGCATATCGCCGCCGTCGAGCAGGGAATCCCCGTATTTGAAGCGCGGCTGCCCGCCGATGCCTCGTATCAAGAGGACAATGAAGTCAATGAGCTGGTGATTCATCTGCCCAAGTCGCTGCGCAAACGTGCGGACGATCCGCACTTCTTCTATGCGCGTTTAGAGGGCGCTGCCCACATCTACGACGGGCATGCCGCATCGGTGACGATCAACGCAGGGGCGGCTCAGCCGATTTGGGATCTTTTGCGTCGTTCCGATTTTCAGGTCAATGAGTGGCGGGTGCGGCAGAGCGCGCGGCACAGCAAATCCAAAACCTACGAAGGCTCACCCGTGTAGGTGCTCCACATAGGTTCCTACGCTCGTGCGCAACAACACCATGGGAGATTACTAAGAAGTAACTCCCACTGCCCTAAATTTTTCATGTGAAATATCTCACAAATGTACATTTTTCACACCAAATTCAAGTTATGATGAATTTGGGTGCGATCTTGAACCTTATTAATCGCTATCAACGCAAGGTGTGCTATGAAAAATTACCACTTCCTTCGTTTCTTCGCCGTGTTGGTTACAGCTCTCATCCTCTTTAGCTTTTCTACATCACAAGTGTTTTCACAAGAATCCGATAGTGACCAAGATGGGATTGTAGATCGCCTAGAGCTGTGGGTCGCGCAGTCGTTCATGCCTATTTTCGAATATGACGAAAACGAGCGTGATCCAATTGCCGGAACCTACGGTATCTATGAATATCAGGACGTTGTATACCTCTATCAGGTGACGCCGGTCTGGTGCAATTACGTGCCTGGTGATGACTATTACTATCTACAGGACTATCAACCGGGTGCGCCACTTGAGCGGGTACTGCTTACGGTAGTCGCAACCTATGAATACGACTTCGTACCCGTCGATTTGGCAGGGCCTGATACATTCCTTTCCAACAGCACCGATTTGGATTTCGATCATTATGGGGATACCGAACGGGCGCAACTCTGCATTAACTGGACAACGAATCCGGACAATAGCATTACCACCAGTCTCCAATATGTGCTGCTCACCCGGCATCACTTCGGCCCCATTTTCTACTGGTACTCGAATTTCGAGTACCCAGTCGATGGGCTACGGATCAGATTACAGGTCTCTGAGGGAAAGCATGCGGCTTACGCGACCCATGATGAGTGTGAAGATGCAGTTAGTTTCATGAATGGCGTTTTGGGAATCATGAGCGGTGAGATTCACACAGGGATCACCGACTTGATGCAAAGTCTCTACTGGGATGAAGATTGCAGCTTCGGAAATGTTATTTATCCAACCGTTACCCAGCAGCAGAATGTTGGCGAATTTGCTGGGCGTACTGTTTATATCGAAGAATTGGGGGATCCACGTATTTCCGCGTTGTTCCCAGGTGAAGCAATTTGGAGTATCGACGGGGCCGATGCGCGATCACAATACTTCTGTGGAGGCTACGATGTGCCATCGTACAACCAAACCCATAATGTGTCCCCCGGATTTGATGATCATTGGTGTGCAGGAGGGCTCACTAGCAAATGGTATAGTCCGCAGTGCCCGTTTGCTGCAAGCTATTGCACCAGCTTCTAGAGGTCATGGAGTGTCAATTCTGGGTCTGCTTTGTGACGATCCGAAAGTGTAAAGAACCCTCGGATCGTCACCTGCTATCAGGCAGTGAAGCGCACTCACTGGGAAACCATTTCTTCAGTGTTCACTGTGAGAGCTAAGTTGATACGGTACTAAGAGCACCACATGTCTTGTAGAAACGACCTCACCCAATCAGCGAAATCACCTTCGGGTTGAGCAGCCACATCAGCTCGCCGCGCAGCGGTTGAAAGCCTGTCACGTCGATGCGGGCCAAGCCGCCCTTTTTCATGATCACCCGTCCGCCACCGATAAAATCGCCAATCACGCGGCTGAAATCCGGCTCATGCCCGACGATCATCAGGCAGTCGTCCTGCCGCAAATCACGGATTAAAGTTTGCAGCCCGGCCAAGTTAAACCCCGGCGCGAGTTCCTGTCTCACCTGCACGGTGATGTCAATCGCCGCACTGACGATGTCGGCGGTTTGGTTCGCGCGCACCAGCGGACTGGTATAGAGGCGATCCGGGGCGACTCCCAATTCCTTGAGGCAGCGTGCCAGCCGACGCGTGTGCTGTATCCCGCGCTCGGTAAGCTGGCGCTGCACATCCGGCACCTTGTCGTGTGCATCTTCTGCATGGGCGTGACGCAGAAAATAAACCTCCATGCTGCACTTTCTTTCTGTGTGGTCGGTTAGCCCTCAAGCTGAAGCGAGTTATGGTCAGCGGGTGCTTCGAAACCGTGCGGGTGCGTTTGATGCCACTTCCACGCCGTTTCGATGATCCGCCGCAGGTCGTACATCGGTTCCCAACCCAATTCGCGCGAAATCGTCGTGCTGTCGGCGATCAGGGTGGGCACATCACCGGGGCGGCGCGGCCCAAACTGCGCCGGGATCGGATGCCCCGTCACCTGACGCGCGGTTTCCAGCACTTGCAACACGCTGTAGCCTTCGCCGTTGCCGAGGTTGTACACGCGGCTGCGTCCATCCGCCAGCGCCTCTAAAGCCAGAATATGCGCCATCGCCAAATCCATCACATGAATATAGTCACGGATCGGGGTGCCATCCGGCGTGTCGTAGTCATTCCCGTAGACCTGCACGTATTCGCGCTGACCAAGGGCGACTTGCAGCAAAATCGGGATCAAGTGGGTTTCCGGGCTGTGATCTTCGCCGATCGCGCCCTCTGGGTGCGCGCCGCAGGCATTGAAATAGCGCAGAGCGCAGTAACGCATGCCCACGGTACGATCCAGCCAGTAGAGCATGCGCTCGGCAATCGCTTTTGTTTCGCCGTAGACACTGCCGGGGATGATCGGATCGGTTTCCGGGATCGGCATGTGCGCCGGTTTCTCGAACAGCGCGGCGGTCGATGACAGGATGAACTTCTTCACGTCATGATCGACCATCGCTTCCAGCAAATTGGTCGTCGAAGCCACGTTATCGCGGAAATACTTGAACGGCTTCTGCATACTCTCGCCCACCATGATGTGCGAGGCGAAATGCAGCACCCCGTCGAACTGGTGCGCATCAAAAACGGCCTGTATTTCGGCGGGCTTGAGCAGATCACCCTGCACAAAGGCCGCTTTCGGGTGAACCGCTGCCCGGTGCCCTGCGATTAAACTGTCGAAGACCACGACCTCATAGCCGCGTTGAATCAGCAAGCCGGTCACATGGCTGCCGATGTAGCCCGCACCACCCGTCACGAGAACTTTCATGAAGTACAACCCTTTGGTTTATCGAATCCGCAAATATGCTTCGGGTATACACGCCGCGCAGCGTGTACAGCCTGTGTTGTTTAGCTTGGGTCTTGCGATGGCAGCGCGCCCCGATCACCACCGCTTTCATAAGCGGCAGCCTTACGAGAAAACATCACCTGTGTATCCGGTGTCATGCTTAAGGACTGGATTGGTAGGGCGATGCGAATGCCTAGATTTTCGACGATGCGCATGATGCGCAGCAGGATAATTTCTTTAGCGGCGGTGAACGGCCCCCACTCAGCGATGGTGAGATAGCAGCGTACCATGACTTCAATCGACTGGCTGCCCAAATTGATCAGGTAGACGACGATCGACTCTTTTTCGACCTGCTCGTGCGCCGCCAAATACTCGCGGATTTGAGCAAGCATCGACTCAATTTGATCGACCGATGTTGCATAGTGGATGTGCAGCACCATATCGATGCGGCGTTTGCTCAACCGTGACCAGTTGAGCACAGGCGATGCCGCCAGCTTGCTGTTCGGGATGGCGACCAGCGCTTGATCGAGCTGCCGTATCCGCGTTGAACGCAGCCCTACATGCTCGACCAGCCCTTCCACATCGGGAGTCTTGATGTACTCCCCCACCAGAAACGGGCGGTCGCTGATCAGGGCTGTGAAGCCGAATAGATTCGAGAGCGTATCCTGTGCCGCCAGCGAAATCGCGAGACCGCCGATCCCCAACCCAGCGATCAAGCCGCTCACATCATAGCCCCACACCTGAATGACGATCGCCAGCCCGATAACGATCGCGACGAGCTGAATCCCCGTTCGCGCGAACGGGATCAGCGATTCTTCGACCGGCAGCCCGGTGAAGCGGAACAAGCCGCCGCGTGACACGGTCACGACATCGATTAAGCGCATGACCAGCACCAGCACGGCGGTGATCACGAGGGTGCGCGTGAAATTGAAAATAGGCGACTGAAGCGGCGGCTGCACATTGTAGATGCGCGCCGTCGCGTCGATCATCAAGGCGAACAGGAGATAATTGACCGGTGCCCCCAGCACCTTGTTCAAAGTGGCGGTCGTCGCCTCGATCGGTTGGCTGCCGTGCGAAAGCAGCCGCAGCAGCGGACGCATGATCACGCGCGTCACCAGCCGCCGCGCCAGCAGGATCAGCAGCATGACAATGATGACGAGCGGAATCCGCTCCGCGATTTCAGCCGCCACCGTCCGCATTTCCGATCCGTTGATCATAGAGGCTCCTATCCGCACCTTATGAATCGTGCCAAATAAAAAAGGCGAAGACAACCGCCAATCGGATCGTCTTCACCTTTTCTTTAGCGAGTGTTTAGCTCATCTGTTACGGAGCGGCGGTTTCGGCCTGTTCCGGCTGCTGGTTCAAATACCAATCGACCAACCGGCGCATCCCTTCACGGAACGGCGTTTGGGCGCGGAAGCCAAACAGGGTTTCGGCGCGGCTGGTGTCGAGCGCGCGGCGCGGCTGCCCGTCCGGCTTGCTCGCATCCCAGACGACTTCGCCGTTAAAGCCAACCAGTTCGGCAACGAGTTCGGTTAGGGCTTTGATGCTGACTTCCTGACCGGAACCGAGGTTGACCGGCTCATCGCCGTTGTAGCGCTCGGTCGCCAGCAGAATCCCCTCGGCGGCATCATCGACGTACAGGAATTCACGCGTCGGCGATCCGGTGCCCCACGCGACGACCTGTTTATCCCCGCGCGTCTTGGCCTCGGTGAATTTGCGGATCAACGCCGGGATGACGTGCGAACTTTCCAGATCGAAGTTATCGCCGGGGCCGTACAAGTTGGTCGGCAGCAGATAGATCGAGTTGAAGGCGTACTGCTGGCGGTAGGCCTGCCCCTGTACGAGCAGCATTTTCTTGGCGAGCCCATAGGGCGCGTTGGTTTCTTCCGGGTAGCCTTCCCACAATGTTTCTTCGCGGAATGGCACCGGGGTGAATTTCGGGTAGGCGCACACCGTGCCGATGGTGACAAACTTCTCCACCCCGCGCCGCCATGCCTCGTGCATGAGCTGTGTGCCCATCATCAAATTGTCGTAGAAGAATTCTGCCGGGTGCGCACGGTTCGCGCCAATGCCGCCGACAACCGCCGCCAGATGGATGATGACGATCGGCAGCTTGGCGTTGGCATTCGCGAACAGCCGCTCGATGGCATCATCGGTGCGCAGATCGTATTCGACTTTGCGGGGGATCAAAAGGTGCTGTGCGCCGCGCTCCTTCAAACCACGCACGACGGAGCGTCCAACGAATCCTGCCCCGCCTGTGACAATGAATTGATGCTCTGTCCAAAATGACATGGAATTCTTGGCCTTTCACATCGTCTCTTGATTTCAAGTGTAAACCTGTCAATCAGACAGGATCAAGCGGGGAAAAGTTACGCAAGCATGGCGCTGACGGCACTCACGACAGCACCCGGCTGCGGAAGGCTGTCTTGCCATAAGGTCGGCACATGGAGCGCGAAACCCGGCAGCGCTAAAGGTCGATAATGTTCGCCCTCTAACGGCTGACCGACATAAACCCCCGCCTTATCCCGTCGATAAAAGAGGGCTTCCTGTTTATGTGGATCAATGATCCAGTACTCGGTGACGCCACCCTTCTGATACTCATACAATTTGTCTACCCGATCGCGCTGGTAGCTTTCCGGCGATACGACTTCAATGCAAATGTCCGCAGGCCCTTGAAGGTGGGTCGTCGTCAGCCGGTTGGCGTGTTCCTGCAAAATAACCATTAAATCAGGTTCGCGCCGAGAATCCTTCGATAGTTTCATCACAAATGGCTCGCCTCGAACCGTCCCGATCGGACGCAGTTCAAGGTATGCCTTTAGCAGCAGGCCCAGATAAAAGACAAGTTCCCAATGTCTATCGGTGGTCGGACTCATTTTGATGACGAAACCCCTCACCCATTCGCAGTGATCCGCCGCGTAGCGGGCCATGTAGTCGTCTTCGCTGACGTTCGCCGCGATGATGTCGCCTGCCGGGGTATACACGTCCGTTTGTGCGATTAGTTCCATCATCATCCTCGCTTACTCTAGATTTCGATCATACCACAAACCGCAGTCCACACTTTGGCGCGGGGTTTGTTACAATTGTGCTATTCCGATTTCGTCTATGAGGACAGTTGAATGGCAGCCGATCTTCTGAGCGGGTTGAACAATGCACAGCGCGAAGCCGTCAGCGCGGGCGAAGGCCCTGTGCTGGTGCTGGCAGGGCCGGGCAGCGGCAAAACGCGTGTGCTGACGCACCGCATCGCCTATTTGATTCAAGAAATGGGCGTACAGGCGCGCCATATCGTCGCCGTGACGTTCACCAACAAGGCCGCCGGGGAAATGCGCGCCCGCGCCGAAGCCCTGATGGGCGACGCCGCCGATGGGCTGCAAATTGGCACCTTTCACTCAATCTGTGCGCGCCTGCTGCGCATTGAAGCCGAGAGCACGCCTTATGGCCGCGATTATGTGATCTACGACACCGACGACCAGATCGCGGTGATGAAAACGGTGCTGGCGGAACTGAACATCGATCCGAAGAAGTTCAGCCCCAGCCGCGTCCTATTCGCGGTCAGCTCGGCAAAGAATGAGCTGATGCTGCCGGAGGATTATCTAGCCGCCGATTACTTTGGCGAAGTCGTCAAACGCTGCTATCCGGTTTACCAGCGGCGCATGATCGCCAACAACGCGCTCGACTTCGACGATCTGCTCATGCAGACGGTGATTCTGCTGCGCGATAACGAAGCCGTACGCCAGAAATATCAGCGCCGCTTTGAGCATCTGCTCGTCGATGAGTTTCAGGACACCAATACGGCGCAGTACCGCATGGTGAAGATCCTCGCGGGCTTTCACCATAACGTGTTCGTCGTCGGTGACGAAGACCAGAGTATCTACGCCTTTCGCGGGGCCGATTACCGCAATGTGCAGCAGTTCCGCACCGACTACCCCGAAGCGCATGTGGTGCTGCTGGAGCAAAACTACCGTTCGACGCAGGTGGTGCTTGACGTAGCGCGCAGCATCATCGACAAGAACAAGCACCGCACGCCCAAGCAGTTGTTCACCGACAAAGAAGGCGGATCGCTGGTGACGATCCACGAAGCCTACAGCGAAGGCGAAGAAGGCGAATGGATCGTCACGACGCTTCGCAACTTGATCCGGCGGCAGGGCTACACCTACAAAGACTTCGCCATCATGTACCGCATCAACGCTCAATCGCGCGCGTTGGAAGATGCCTTCAAAGCGACGGGCACCCCCTATCGACTGGTCGGCGGCGTGGGCTTCTACCAGCGGCGTGAAATCCGCGACTTGGTAGCCTACCTGCGCGTGATCAACAACCCGACCGATCAGATCAGCCTGAACCGGATTATCAACGTCCCGGCGCGCGGCATTGGCGATAAGACCGTAGGCACGTTCCACGATTGGGTGACGGCGCGCGGCGGGAGTTATCTCGATGCGCTGGAGGCGATCGCCAAAGGCACACTGATCCCGATCACCGGGCGTTCGGGTAAGTCGCTGGTGGAGTTCGCCAAGATGATCCTCGATCTACGCCTGATCGCCTTCCCCGGTGACGACACGCCGACCGATCTGACCGTGCTTTACGACGAGATCATGGCGCGCACCAACTACAACGCGCATTTGGCCGAAATCAGCGACACGCCGGAGCAGGTGACCGAGCGCATGGAAAACCTGCGCGCATTACGCGGGTTGATCGACAGCAAGAAAGACCTCGCGCTCAACGACTTCCTCGCGGATGTCTCGCTGAATACCGATGCGGAAACGGTCAACGACGAGGGCGACAAGTCGGCCAACAGCGTCACCCTGCTCACCCTGCACGCGGCAAAAGGGCTGGAATACCCGGTCGTGTTCATCACGGGCGTGGAGGATGGCATCCTGCCCCATTCGCGCAGCCTGAACGAACCGGATGAGATGGCCGAAGAACGCCGTCTGCTGTATGTGGGGTTGACGCGTGCCCGCGAACACTTGATCCTCACCTACGCGTTCCGCCGATCGCTGTACGGCGAGAGCATCCCCAGCATCCCGTCGCGCTTCCTCGCCGATATTCCGCAGAACCTGACCGAAGGCGCACCGCTCAAGGTGAAGTCGCAGAGCGACCGTCAGGCGTATAAAGAGGCGACACGCTGGGACAGCGACAGCTCATGGGGCGACCCTGCCAAGAATGATCCCAACCGCAGCACCGATACCCGATCAAAAGTGATCTCGTTCGAGGCGGTGATGAAGTCGAGCGCGGAAAAGGCCGCCCAATCTGCCGCCCGCGATAAAGCCACCGCTGCATCAACGCTGAAGTACCAGCCGGGGATGCGCGTGTATCACCCTAAGTTCGGGGAAGGCATCGTGATCGACAGCCGCCGTTCGGGCACTGACGAAGAAGTGAGTATCCGCTTCACCGACAAGAATTATGGGCTTAAGCGGCTGCTGGCGGGCTTCGCCAACATGAAGATCTTGGGCGGCTGAGCGAACATAGGTGGGCGTTCAGTTGAACGCCTCAAAGCATTTAGGCTGTAAAAAACCGATCAAAATTAGGCGGCGATTCCTCTACGGAGCGGAAGGCGAGACAACGGCATGCGGCACTACCGGTGATAATGGTGTCCATAACCAACGGAGGAACGCATGTCAAAAGCTCGACTTATCTGCCGCGTTTTTTTACTGTGCGCCGTTATATTCGGGATCAGCGCCGCGCTTCAAGCGCAGGATTCGCCGGTAACACTCTCACTTGTCAGCGAAACCCTGACGGGGACAGACTGCCCTTTCGGCACGGCATTACAGCCTGATGGCGCTGCCGTGTGGGTTGTGTTCGCGGACTGCCACCGCGAACATTATTCGCTGCGCCAATTCTCGACCAGCACAGGTGAGCCGATCGGTGAACCGATCGCGCTGTTCGATGACCCTGAACACGATTTTTTCCGCTTGTTTAGCCCCCATACGCTTGTCGTCACGCCAGAAGGACAACTCCGCCTTGTGGTCAATGACATCATCGCCAAGCGCCCTGTTACTTATCTGATCGATCCGATAACGGGCACATCAACCCGTGATGAAGCAGTGGATGCGCAAGTGGGCGCGTTCATCAACCGGTTCACGCCTTATGTGACAGGGGTCAGTTTTAGCCCCGGTCAAACCTATGCGGCGGCAGTAGATGATACTGACCTTGATGTGATTGATTTCGCCAACCAGTCGCCGTTGTTCACGCTGCCTACGACTACAACGGCGAACGGTTTTTCGGCGGCATCACAGTTCTTCACCTTGGACTCCGGCACGCTTGAGGTCTACCGCCTGCCTGAAGGTGAATCGGTCGGGGCGTATTCCGTCCCGCTTCAAGGACTGATGATCTACCCCAGTGACGATGGGCGTTATATCGCCATCGACAGCGATACGGATCAGCTTGGCATTTTCGATACACTCACCGGCTCGCTCAGTAATCTGATCTCGCTCACCCTGCCGCCCTTCACCGTCACGGACTGCAGTGTGCGCGATCCGATTGCGGACGCCGCGCTTGACCTTTCGCAGGGGTCTTTATGGATCAGAGATTTAATATGGCTGCCAGACGGCGACACCTTCCTCACTGTCAGCGAGTACGTTGGTGATGGAATGACGCAAGGGCGTGAGAATGGGTGTGACTCCACCTCAACCCGCCTGCAACTTTATCACGTCGACGGCGAATAACTGAAACCGATAGAGAGCGCAGCGGTTGCGCGGAGCGCGGCGGCATTCCAGAATACGCCTACGATGCACAGCGCTCATCAGAGGGTCTCCCATGCACAAACGCTTTCCTGCACGGCAAACGCTATTCGCCCTACTCGCGCTCTCGATCGCCGCCTGCACCGGAGCGATCGACGGGCAAACGTCGCCCACTTCGACCGATCAGGCTGCCGCCAATACCCTTGAATACAACCAGCGGATCGTCTTTGTTTCCAACCGGAACGGGGGCGATACCGACATTTTCGTGATGAATGCCGATGGCAGCGGACTGCAAGCCCTCACCGATAACGACGAGGAGGAAGGCTTTTTGGGTCTTGCCGCTTCTCCCGACGGGACGCAGATCGCGTTCACGGTCGGCTACGTCGAAAATCCCGATCTCTATGTGATGAACAGCGATGGCAGCGACCGCCGCGCCCTCGCCGACAGCCCGAATTGGGAGACCAATCCCGTGTGGTCACCGGACAGCACACGGATCGCCTTCGCGCAGCAGACGGGCAGTTTTGTGCTGAACATCATCAACGCCGATGGCAGCGGACAGCAGGCGCTCACTCAGGCAAGGCTCACGGCCAACCGCCCCGTCTGGTCAGCTGAGGGAACACGGGTGTTCATCGGTGGGAATGGGTATGCCACGGAAGGCGCATTGGCGGGCATTTACGAAGTGACGGTAGAAACGGGTGAGGTCAAACAGCGCACCGAACCCAACGCGGTGATTAATCCCGACAATTTGAGTATTTCGCCGGATGGAACGCGCATCGCGTTCATGGATGTGGCCGATCCGAACGGGGCAGCGAACTTCGATCTGTTCCTCTTCGACACTCTTTCAGGAAGCGTGACGCCTTTGGCAAATACTCCTGCCAACGAGCGGTATCCGGTCTGGTCGCCGGATGGATCGCGCATCGTCTTTCGGTTAGGCGCGGGCGGAGAAAGCACCGATCAGCTTGCCCTTGTGGAGGTGTCTACAGGGGAGATCACGCCGCTCACCACCTCGACAGAAGGGCATGGGCAGGCGATTTCGCCCCAGTGGAGCGCCGATGGGCAGTGGTTGGTTTTCGCAGCGGTCTATGGCGGCAGCAACACCGAGATCTTGCGCATCAATGCCGATGGCACCGGGCTCACGCGGCTCACGGACAGCGAAAGCAGCGATTACTCGCCCGTACTGCTGCCGCCTATTTCGCCCCGCTAATTCAGCTTGGCGTACTGCTCAATCCACTGTACCGCGTTGCCGATCCCATCTTCGGCGCGAATCAATTCGCCGAGATGGGCGGCACGGTCGTGGATGGCGGGATCAGACGTCGCCTTGCGAATGCGTGCCGCCAAGCGATCGAGCGTGATCCGGTGGCGCGGAATCGGCCTGACCCCTACTCCCAGATCATAGGTGCGCCGCGCCCAGTAGGGCTGATCGGTCATGTGGGGAATCACCAGCGAGGGAACGCCTGCCCGCAAAGCCGCGCCCGTCGTGCCTGCCCCGCCGTGATGGATCACCGCCGCCATACGCGGGAACAACCACCCATGCGGCGCTTTATCGAGCGCGTAGACATGATTTGGCGTCTCTTCGAATTCGGCACCACTCCACCCGGTCGCGACCACGCCGCGCCTTCCGGCTTTCTCCAACGCATCGCTGATCAGGTCGAAGGTGGTTTTCGGATCGCTGGCGATCATGCTGCCAAACCCGACATACACTGGCGGATCGCCCGCGCTGAGGAAATCGACCAATGCGGCGGGCGGTTCCCATTCCGGCTCATCGAAGAACCAGTAGCCCGCCACGTTGCGCTTGATCGGCGGCAGTTCATCTGGCATCGGCACCACATAGCGGCTAAAGCCGTAGATGGTTGGAAAACACTTGTTCGCCTTCACCGTCGTGCGGAATGTATCAGGCGGCAGCCCCAGCTTAGCGCGGGTTTTGTTGAGCGCCTCGCGCCCCACATTGAACATCAAGCGCTGGGTGGTGGCGCCTGAAAAGCGGTTCAGCGGACTATCAAAGCGGGTGAGCGCGGTCAGCGTGGCGGCATAACTGCGCGTGCTGAAAAAGGGCTGAAGCAGAAGCTGGATCATGGGGATGCCGAAGCGCTGGCTGACCGATCGCACGAAGGGTTCGGAGATAAACCCCGGCAGCAGCAGATCGGTCTGGCTTCCGTATTCGATGATCGGATCGACCAATTCATCCAAATGCGCATTCAGAATGTCGCGCATCAAGCCAAGCTGACGGAATGGGTTATCGCTGCTTTCCGCCCAACGGATGCCGGTTGGTGTGCTCATCAGTTCGGCCATGTCGCCGCAGCCGACGAAATCAAACCCGTGCGCACGTACCCACGTGCCGAAATTGTTCCCGGCGATGATCCGTACTTCATGTCCGGCGGATTGAAGCCCTGACCCGAGCGCGAGCATCGGCTGAACATCGCCGCGCGTCCCGAGCGCGATAATCGTAATATGCATGACGCATGACCTGCTTTGACGAAGTTGAAGTGATGAATCGGCTATGAAAATCCACTGTGATGATACGTCATTTTTCGCGCAATGTCCGTTAAAGTGTCCAAGCGGGTCAGCGCAGCGCCATCCGTAAATCGGGGATTTGCGAGACGCCGAAGAACTTCAAGTGATCGGCATCATAGCCTTTGAAGGCACGCTTCACTTCCTCGCGGAAAAAGCCCGACGCGCCAACGACCGCGACATACGGAAAACGCCCCGCATCTTCGGGTAGGAAACCGCACGACACCTTGATCTGCGCCAGCGTACCGATCAAGTCCGTCAGCGCGGGTTTCGGCAGGCCGGGATCGATCAGCACGAACCATTTACTGCTGGTGACCCCCTGCCCGCTGACCGTGATGCCCCCGCCGCCCAATCCATCCCGCAGCGGGCGTGTAATCGTTACGGAGACACGAGTGCCAAGCTGTGCCTGCAAAATATACGATCCAAGATCGACGGCTTTGATGTTGGTGAAGGAGTCAAACTCGTAATCAATCGGCACTTGCTATCCTTTCTGGTGCGCCCAAGCGGCAATCAAAGGACAGCGCATCCCCTGATTGAGTATTTTCTCCCATTTATTATCGGTAAGGCAGCGGAGATGTCAAATGCGATGACACCCCCGCCCATGCCGATTCAACGCTTCGGTGAACGGTCGTCCTCGCCGCTGCTTTGTCCCGGTGATTCGGTTAGATACGCATCTTCGTCTTCGTAGCCAAAGCCCAGTTCGGGATCATCCTCGTCCAGCACGGAAAGATCAGGGTCACCAAGGACATCGCCTTCAAGGTCGCGATCGTCCACTTCCGGCAGCGGATCGTGCCCGCTCACCGTTTCCGATACGGAAATATCGCCTTCCGCGATCTGCTCGTCCTCTTCAATATCGAGAAACTCGCGGCGCGCCTCACGACGTGCCTCCGGGTCTTCGTTCAGGTCTTCCGGAAAATAAGTCATGCTGATCATCGCCTCACTGGACTCTTTATACGAACTCGCGTCCATCATCTTCGTATCGACTGGCCGACAACAGCGGCATATGGCGGGTCTTGAACCGCCAATTCGGGCGCGGCGGGTGTTGCGAAATGGCCGTCATGAGTATGATGGAGAAGAAATAGGTGCGTGGTGACACATAGGTTTCAATGGAGCAGAGTGCAATGCCTAGTCGTTGGATCGTAAGTCTCAGGGCAGCCGTGGTGCTGGTGATTGGAATTGCGTTCAGCATGACGTTCCCCGTCTATGCGGCGGGCGTGGTGGGAACGGGCACAGCGGCAAGCTGCACCGAAGCCGCCTTGGATGCGGCGTTGAGCGGCGGCGGGACAGTCACCTTTAACTGCGGAGCCGCCGCAGTCACGATTCCCATCACCGGATCAAAGACGATCAGCCGGAGTACCACGATCGACGGCGGCGATCTGATCACGTTGGACGGCGGCGACTTCATGCTGATTTTCTACAATGCCGGATCGTCGCTGACGCTGCAAAACATCACCCTCACACGCGGGCGCGGCATCGACGGCGGGGCGATCGTCAACGACGGTGGGGCGCTTACGATCACCAACGCACGCATTCTGCGCAGCGCCGCCGTCAGTCCCGGCAGCGGTGAGAGCGGCAGCGGCGGGGCCATCTACAGCCGGGGCGGCACACTGGGCATTTTCAACAGCCGCTTCACGGGCAACCGGGCCGACCGGCGCGGCGGGGCCATTTTTATCAACGATACCGATGTGACGATTGAATACGGCACCTTCTTTGGCAACCGCGCTTACGGCAATGAGGGCGGCGCGATCGCCAATGGGATGAACGGCGTCCTCGGCGGGGCACTCGTCATCAACCACAGCAGTTTCTCGCTCAACCAAGCAGCCTTGAGCGGCGGCGCGATCTTCAGCACAAATGGCGGGCAGGTTTCGACCACCGATTCTTCCTTCACAGGCAACCTTGCCAATACGGGCGGCGCGATCGCCATTTACGGCGTGTTCACAGGCGAGCTTTCCACGACGGTCACGGTCGAAACCCTCGCGATTTCCCGCTCGACATTCCTCAGCAATGCGGCGCGCATTGATGGCGGCGGTGTGGTGAGCGATGTGCCAACGACGATCGCCTCATCTACGTTTCAAAGCAACAACGCCACCCGTGATGGCGGCGCGCTGTATCTGACCGACCGCCTGACGACAGGCGCATCGCTGACTGAACTCTACCTCACACGCAACCGGGCGCGGCGAAACGGCGGCGGGTTGTACAACATCACCCGAAACACGCTGATAGAACGCTCGCTGTTCGCCAACAATCTCGCGACTTTCTACGGCGGCGCGATTTATACGCGGCAGGATACGCGCAGCGGGTTTAACTTGATCGCCAATAATTCGACATTTAGCTCCAATTCGGCGGCCAGCGGCGGCGGCGTGTATGACGCCAGCAGTTTGATCAATACGTGGCTGAAGTTCGTCACGATGAGCGACAACCGCGCGACCGACGGTGCCAGCCTCTACGGGACAGCGATTCGCGTCCGCAACAGCATCATCGCCAACCCCGCCACCGGATCGAACTGCACAGCCCCTGTCCTTGGCGAAGGGCTAAACATTCAATATCCGGGCACCTCGTGTGGGACGATCACCTCGATCGATCCGCTGCTGCGCCCGCTGATGTTCGACGGCGGGCCTACTCGCGTTCGCCCACTTCAGGCAGGCAGCCCCGCGATCGATGCGATCGGGGCGACACACGGCACGATTGGTGCCTGCGGCGAACCGCTCGATCAGCGTGGATTCGGGCGCCCGTATGATGGCAATGGCGATGGTGTTCCAGCCTGCGACCTCGGCGCGTACGAATATGCGACGATCGAAATGGCCGCTTCGCCGCTGACGTTCGTCTCACCGACGCCCAGCCCAACCCTGCTTACGATCCTGCCGACGCCGACATTCACGCTTCCGGCACCTGTTCGCACATATTCATGCCAAGGCTTCGCCTTGACTTCCCCGCGTGATGGGCTGCCCAACGGCATCGCAACGTTCTACTGGAACCCGGCGCAGGGGATCACCGACTATGCCGTGACGCTCCGCAACGAAAACGGCGTACAGGTCGCCCAGTTCAGCGCGCCGTCGCAGAATACCAACGTCAGCGGCGATGTGAGCACGGGCGCGATCGGCGCGGGCTTCAGCTTCATGGTCGAAGTGCAGGCGCGGCTTGATGGTCAGCCCGTTTGCCGCGATTCGGTGCAGCTCCTGCGCGAAACTACGCCTGTGGCGACACCCGCCCCGCAGTGCGGGAATGGAATTCAGGAACCGGGCGAAACGACGAAAACCTGCCCGAACGGATACTAGCCGTCTGTCCCATGTGTCATCGCCTTGTGCCTTCTAGACTCAAGTGAGACGAACGTAGGCATAAGCAAGAAAAGGAAAGACTTCACGCAAAGGCGCAAAGAGGCTTTCATCCTTCGCGTCTTTGCGTTTTACGAAAGGATCACAGGGCGATGACCCAACGTTATACCCTCACACGGGCAGGCTATGAGCAGCTTCAGCGCCAGCTTGCCGAGTATCAGGAACGGCGCGCCAGCCGTCAGGATCAACTCGACGACGTGCAGGCTGATTCGGACAAAAATGTACCCGAAGAAGGCGCGGATTTTGATGTGCGCACAATGACCGAATTTCTCGATGAGCGCATCGGCAACCTGACGGAAATCCTCGAACATGCCGATGTGATCGATCAAGACCCGGACGATCGCACGGTCGATCCCGGTGACCGGGTGACGCTGTGGAACCTCCAAGACCGCGCCGAAGTGCAGTACGATCTGATCGGCAGCGCCGAAGCGATGTATGGACGTGAAGGTGTCTCGCTCGATTCGCCGGTCGGCGCAGCGCTGAAAGGCAAACGCGTCGGTGATGTGATCGACGTGCAAACACCGGATGGCGCGGCGCACTACACGATCCGCCGAATCGAACGCAGCCCCTAGCGCTGCACGGTGTACAATGGCCGCTCAAACGCACATACAAACGATCACCGGAAAGATAGGCGATGACGAGTCCCGGCTATTACGATCTCTTGGAAATGCTGCCGCAGCCCGGCTGCGCATTGTGCCGTCTGCTACAGCGCGATACTGCCCGCCACTTGGATACCCTGCTCTATGAATTCGTGCTGGATACGAAAATTCAGGGCAAATTCCGCGCCAGCCGGGGGCTGTGCAATGAACATGGTCACCAGCTCACCCGGCAGGGCAACGTATTGGGGATCGCAGCGCTGTATTTCGCCGCCTTCACCGATGTGCTGGATGTGATTGACCGCAATCCGGTTTCATCGTCGGGGCGCGGCTCCCTGTGGAAGAACGAACCGAGCGGATCGGGGTTGGCGAAGGCCTTGGAGCCGACTGGCGTTTGCATGACGTGCAAGTTCCGCGATGAGAACGAAGCCCGCTATCTGCGCGAAATTTCCGATCATCTGCATGAGGAAAAGTTCTTCGACATTTACCGGAGCGCCGATGGTCTGTGCCTACCGCACTTTCGCGCCCTGCTGCGGGTGATCCCATCTGGCGAACAGGCGAAGCGCGTCACGGCGGCACAGCGCGGAATTTGGCAGCGCTTGCAGGACGAACTGAGCGAGTTCATGCGCAAAAGCGATTTCACGAATGTGGCGGAAACGATGGGCGCGGAAGGCGATAGCTGGCGGCGGGCGGTCGCCCGTTTAAGCGGCGAGGACGGCGTTTTCGGCATTCAACACGAGGATGACTAACGCATGAATCGGGCGCGTTATGCACGCGCCCGATTTTTTACCGCACAAACAACTCCCGTGTGGGGTAGGCACTCCCCCAAGGAATGCCTACCCACCGGAAGCGGGGTACCCGTTACCCCACGCACCCAAGTGTCACACTCAGGAGTTCGCTGGCGATCCAGCCGGATAAACCTGTGTATTCGACGTGATACCAGCCGGGTTGGCGCAGATCCGAGGCGAGGGTGGTGTTAAAGGGCACCGTCGTCAGGATGTCCGCGCCCGTGCCCGGTTCAGCGCGCAGCCGCGAGGCGTACAGCGTCGTCACCGAGCAGTCGGTCAGGGCGGTTCCGGAGGCGGGGGTGGACGCATCCGGGGTACTTGAAGCAGGGGTGTACAGGTTGGTCAGCACCAGCGTACCGGGCGCGAAGATCCAACCGCAGGTCATGCCGCCTTCAACCGTCGAGGCGAGCAGAATAGGGGTGCGCGGCGTCCCGTGTGCATCCATGAACCACAGGCTGCCCACACCATTGAAGCACACGCGCACGCCTTCGGTCATCGTCAGACCATCGGCAGGGAAAATATCGACTGCGTGGATGACGCCAAGCTGCACCAATCCGGCGTGACCGACCTGTTCTGGCCCGACGACGTACACGCCGTTGCGTGCCAGCACGCGGGCAAACAAGCCGTAGCGCAGGGAGAGCGGGACTTCAGCGCGCAGCACATCCGTCAGCGTCACCCCATTGAAGTTAGCCAGCGGCGGCACCGGGGGCGGCGTCGGCCATGCGAAGTTCTGCTGGTTTCCGCCACCGTTGGGCACGCTGTTCGAGTCCATCGGGTTAGAGCCGGATGCGACTTCCACGCCATCGCTGTAGCCGTCACCGTCGGTATCGGGGTTATTCGGGTCAGTGCCAATCTGGATTTCATACGGATCGCTCAGACCGTCACCATCGCTGTCGACCGCGCCCGGCGGGTTGACCGTCAGGACGAAAGTATCCGTCGCGCTGGATGTACCATCGAAGACGGTCAAGGTGATCGTCGCTACGCCGATTTGACCGGCCAGCGGAGTCACCGTCACATCACGGTTCGCGCCCGATCCACCGATGACGACATTGGCATCCGGCACCAGCGCTTGATTGCTCGATGAGCCGGTCACCACCAGCGAAGCCGCCGCGGTTTCCGCGTCGCCGACCGTGAAGGCCAGCGCGCCCGTCGCCGTATCCTGCGTAATCGTCTGATCGGTCACATCACTGATGGTCGGGTTGGTGTTGCCGGGGGCGTTGACCGTCAGCAGGAACGAGGTCGAGGCCGAGAGCGCGCCGCCGTCGGTGACGGTGAGGGTGATGGTTGCGCTGCCGCTCTGGTTCGACTGCGGCGTGACGGTGACGGTGCGTTTCGCGCCCGATCCGCCGATGACAACGTTGATGTTCGTCACGAGCGTCTGGTTATTCGAACTGCCCGTCACGTTCAGCGAGGCCGCCGGGGTTTCCGCGTCGCCCACTGTGAAGGCGATCGCGCCTGTGTTGGTATTCATGGCGATCGTCTGGCCGCCAATCGCGCTGATCGTCGGGTTGGTGTTCGCTGACGGGTTAACCGTCACGGTGAACAGTTCAACTGCCGAGAGCAAGCCCGCGTCGGTTACGGTGATCGTGATTGTCGCCGTGCCCGTCTGTCCCGCTGCCGGGGTGACGGTGACCGTGCGGTTCGCGCCCGATCCGCCGATGACGATATTGCCGTTGGGCACCAGCGTCGTGTTATTCGACGAGCGCGTGACGCTCAGTGAAGCCGCCGGGGTTTCCACATCGCCAATGGTGAAGGCGAGAGGTGCCGTACTGGTGTTCACATTGATGATCTGATCCGCGATCGCGCTGATCGTCGGGGCGGTGTTGGCCGCCGGGCTGACGTTGACGACGAACGTATCTGTCGCGGTCAGGCTGCCGCCGTCGGTGATGGTCACGGTGATGGTTGCCGAACCGGTCTGACCCGCCAGCGGAGTGACGGTGACGGTACGGTTCGCGCCCGATCCACCGAAGACGATGTTGGCATTCGGGATCAGCGCCGTGTTGCTCGAGGAACCGCTCGCCGTCAGTGAGGCCGCCGGGGTTTCCGCGTCGCCAATCGTGAAGGCGAGCGCACCCGTGTTGGTGTTGATGGCGATGGTCTGATCGGTGATGTCGCTGATCGTCGGTGCCGTGTTCGCGGGCACATTAACCGTCAGCAGGAAGGTATCGGTGGCCGTCAGCGCACCGCCATCGGTGACGATGAGGGTGATCGTCGCCGTGCCCGTCTGTCCCGCTGCCGGGGTAACGGTGACATTGCGATTCGCGCCCGATCCACCGAAAACGATGTTGGCATTCGGCACCAGCGTCGTGTTACTGGACGAACCGCTCATCACCAGCGCGTTGACGGAGGTTTCGGCGTCACCGATGGTGATCGCCAGCGCGCCTGTGTTGGTGTTGGCGTTGATGGTCTGATCGGTCACATCGCTGATGGTCGGGTTGGTGTTCGGCCCGCTCACGGTGAGGATGAAGGTATCCGTCGCCGGGGTACCGCTGGTATCCGTGACCGTCACCGTGATCGTCGTCGTGCCCGTCTGCCCCGCGACCGGGGTTACCGACAGGGTGCGATTCGCGCCCGATCCCCCAGAGGTGATATTGGCGTTCGGCACGAGCGTCGTATTGCTGGACGAAGCTGCGATTTGCAGCACGGCAGAGTCGGTTTCGGCGTCGCCAATCGTGAAGGGGACGTTGCTCAGCGTGGTGTTCACGGCGATCGACTGATCGGCGATGTCGCTGATGGTCGGGTTGGTATTCGGGATCGTCACATCGAAGGTGTCGGTCACGGTCGCCGTGCCGTCGAACAGTGACAGCGTAATCGTGGTCGTGCCCGTCATATTGGCCAGCGGTGTGACCGTCACGTTGAAGTTGGGCGACGAACCGCCGATGACGACATTGGCATTCGTGATCAGCGACTGATTGCTCGAAACACCGGTCACCGTCAGCGTATCGCCTGCATCGGGGTCAGTGACCGTGAAGGCCAGCGCGCCGGAACCGGTATTGGCCGCCAGCATTTGATCCGCAACCGTGGTTTGGAACGACGGCAGGTTGTTACCGGGCGCGTTCACCGTCACGACAAACGTATCCGTCGCGGTGAGCAGGCCGGAGTCGGTGACGGTCACCGTGATCGTCGTCGTACCGCTCTGGTTGGAAAGCGGGAAGATGTTGATGCTGCGGGTGCCATCGCTGCCGCCCAAGACGATATTGGCGGGATTGTTCGGTACAAGCGCCGTGTTGCTGGACGTGGCCGTCACGACCAAGTTATTCAGGATGTCTTCGGCATCGTTGATGGTGAAACCGGTGACGCCCGTCTGCGAATTCATGCTGATGGTAGCGTCGGCGATGTCGCTGATCGTCGGTGCGGTATTCGCAGCGCCGTTCACGGTGAGTTGGAACGTCTGCGTGCCGATATGACCCAAGCCATCGGTGACGGCGAAGCCAATGTTGACCGTTCCGGTCTGATTCAGCGCCGGGGTGATGGTCACACGGCAGTCCCCCGCGATCAGGTTGCCGTCATCATCGCAGGGCGACGAATTCAGGACGATGTTCGCCAGCGGGACGAGCGTCAGATTATCGGATGCGCCCGCCGGAATGAGCAGGGCCGCCGGGGTGTTGTCGTCGCTGACGTTGAACGTCACGTCGATGGGCGTGTTGATCGGCGTCACCTGATCGAGAATCGGGCTGATCGTCGGTGAAAGGTCGCTGGGGTTGATCGTCACCGTCGCAGGAGCCGAATACGCGGTGCCGTCGAAGACGACGTAGGTAAACGTGTCCGCAGTGCCGATGGACGCTGCCCAGACCAGTGTGAAGTTCGAGCCAATTTGCGTAAGCAGACCGCCCTGCGTGGTCGTCAGCGGGTTCGGCACAATCGTGATCGAGAGCGTGTCATTGCCGGGATCGGAGTCGTTCACCAGCAGATCCGTCGTCGTGAACAGGAACGGCTGGCTGGTATCGACAGCGTTGAACGTGTCATCGCCCGCGGTCGGCGGCGCATTGTTCACGGTAATCGTCACGGTGGCGATGTTGCTGTCGGTCGCGCCGTCGTTGGCGTGATAAGTGAACGTGTCCGTGCCTTCAAAGCCGCTGTTCGGCATATAGCTGAACGAACCATCGGCATTGAGGGTGAACGATGCCGCGTTCGATGGGCCGCTGTTGAGGACGGCGGTCAGCGTGGCGTTTTCGGGATCGGTGTCGTTGCCCAGCACACCGTTCGCGGCCACATCCAACTGCTGATTTTCGGTCGTGCTGTAGTTCGGGTCATCGACGGCGGTGGGTGCCGCATTGGTGCCGCCTTCTTGAGCACCGGCATCGCATTCCGCGTTGCCATCGCCGCTGCCGTCTTGGCTGCGTGGGTTGCCAACTTGGTCATCGGTGAACACCGCGCAGTAGGATGTGTTGCCGATGTCCGTCGCCGCGCTGCCCGCGCTCAAGGCGTAACCGTCGGCATTCGGCGTCAGCTTGGGATCGCCATTCACGCCGGGGCAGGTCGAATCAGGGAATGACAGGTTGCCGCCGCCATCGGTGAAGGTACCTGAGCAGTTCGCGCCGCTGGCGGGGTTCGCGACCAGCGTATTCCGCAGTTCAAAGGTGCCGCTGCCCCTGTAAAGCTGCCCGGTGCCGCCGCCCGTGTTATTGGCGATGGTCACGTTGATGAGGGTGGTCGTCGCGTTGTTGTCGTTGGAAATAGCGCTGCCGCTTTCGCCGGTCGTGTTGCCATCGACCGTGCTGTTGTCCATGATCAGGTTGCCCTGACTGTAGACCGCGATCGCGCCGCCGCTGCCGGTCAGCGCGGTGTTGCCGGTGAAGTGGCTGTGCGTGATCGAAACCGGGCCTTGCACGAAGATCGCGCCGCCGTCGCCGTTCGAGCTGCCGCCCCCGCCACCCATCCCGCTGTTCTGGTTGCCAGAGAACAACGTATCGGTGATGGTGGTGGTGCCGACGCCGCCGAAGTTCCCGGCGTAGATCGCGCCGCCGCGACCGGAACTGCTGCTGTTGCCGATGAACGTCGCGCCGTAAATTTCGGTGGTGCTGTTGCTGCCAAACGCAATCGCGCCGCCGCCGGAGAATTCCGTATTGGCCGCGAGGGTTTGGTTAGTGCTAAACGTCGTCATCGGGTTGGCGTTGATGATGAGCTGGCCGCCGTTGAAAATCGCGCCGCCCTGATAATCGGCAGTATTGCCGGTAAACGTGGCCCCGTTGATGGTGATGTCACCGGAATTCCAGATCGCGCCGCCGTAGCCGCCGACCACCGATTCCTGATTGTTGGTAAACGTCACGTTGTTGAGCGTCATCGTCCCGGCGTTGAGGATGGCACCGCCGGTGGTCGTCTGCGAACCGTTATTGGTGAAATTCACGTTCGTCAGCGTTGAATCGGAACCACCATTGCTTTGAATGGCGGAGTACGGGCTGTTGTTCAACGTCACGTTGAGCAGTTGGAAAGTGGCGTTGGAACCGATGTTGAAAATGTAGTTGTACCCGTTGATGACGACGCCCGCGCCGCCATCGATGATCAGGTCGGGAATCGTGTTATCGGACACATCATCAATGACGTGCGGCAGCGACGTATCGGAGCTGCCAAGCGTCACCATGGGGACGCTGAAGGTGATAATGTCGGTGGACGTGTTGCTGCCGCCGGGGCCGCAGTCATCGTTCGCCGCCGGGTCATTAAAGGCGCTGAGCATTGCTTCGCGCAGTGTGCAAACCCCGTCGTTCGTATCGACGGCGTCGCTGCCGCTCGTCACCGGCCCTAAAGAGTTCGGCAGTGCTTGGGCAGGCCGCAGTGAGCCCGCAAGCGCCACAAGCGATAACAGCGCTATTGCAAAAAGCAAGCGCCCTCTACGAGATATCATGATGTGCCCCTCTGAAATTGCACTGTTTTGAACATCCTCATTGTCTTAGGGCATCGTCTAGAAATCGTGTATTACGGGGGCGCAATACATATCTTTTCCGTAATATTCAGGTTTGTTTGTGCAAAAAACTTGTAAAAATGCCCCTTATTTAATGGGCGATGAATTCGATTAGGGGTTATGCTACCCTTGAGCAAGTGTTCACCTCAGACCACAAAGTCATCGACTCATGCTCCCCTTAAAGTTGTACTCGCTCGGCGGATTGTCCATTTCACGCGGTGACCACCCCGTAGGCGGCTTCGTCTCTCGCAAGGTTGAAGCGCTGCTCGTCTATCTAGCCTACGAACGCCGTGAACATCAACGCGAATCACTCGCCACCCTACTTTGGGATGATTTATCGCAGGAAAGAGCACTCGGCAACCTGCGCACCGCCCTTTCCAACCTCACCGCCCAACTCGACGAATACCTGCTCATCAACCGCCAAACGGTCATGATGAACCCGGAAGCACCCTGCTGGATTGACGCGACTGCACTCCTAGAGGCGTTCCGCGCCGCCGGAGATGGCACAACCCCCGCTTCCGCGCGCGAACTGGCCGCCGCTGTGGAGCTGTACAAAGGGGAGTTTTTGGCGGGTTTTCATCTGCGCGGAAGTGAGAACTTCGACAAATGGCGCATGATCGAAACCGACCGCATACAGGGGCATGTGCTGGGCGCGCTGCACCGGCTGGTGCGCTACGCGCTTGAGTATCGTGAATATGAAACCGGGATCAGCCACGCACGCCGCGCGCTCTCGATCGATCCGCTGAATGAAGAAGCCCACCGCAGTCTGATTCTGCTGCTGGCGCGCTCCGGTCAGCGGGGGGCGGCGCTTGCTCAATACGATACCTGTGTGCGCCTACTCCGCGAAGAACTGGGCGTAGAACCAGAACCGGAAACCACCGAGCTGCTCACCCGCATCCAATCCGAGCAGATGAGCACCGTCACGCTGCCGCGTCCGGTGACCTCGCTGCCCGTCCCGTCTACCCCCTTCATCGATCGCCCCGGCGAACTGCAACAAATCGCCGAGCGGTTGACGCAGCCCGACTGCCGCCTGCTCACGATTGTGGGGCCGGGGGGCATGGGCAAAACCCGGCTGGCGATGCAAACCGCCGTCAACATGAACGCTAAATTCCGCGATGGGGTGTATTATGTGCCGCTGGCGACCGTCCAGCAGGGCGAATTTATCCCGCTGGAAATCGCCCGCGCGCTGGGATTCAGCCCGCAGGGTGTGCGCGATCCGGTCGCGGAGCTGATCGGGTATTTGTCGGGCCGCGAAGTGCTGATCGTCCTCGACAACTTCGAGCATCTGGTTGAACATGCCGAAGTGCTGTCCGCCCTCCTCAGCCATGCCGCCGAAGTGCGCATGCTGGTGACCTCACGGGTATGGTTGAACCTCCCCGAAGAATGGGGGATGCCCGTCGAAGGCATGTCCTATCCACTGCCGCACGCGCCCAACCCTGTCAGCTACGAATCGGTGCAGTTGTTCGTCTCGTGCGCCCGCCGCGTTTCGCCGCGTTTTTCACTCGAAGGTGAGATCGACGCGGTGGCGACCATATGCCGGTTGGTCGAAGGCATGCCGCTGAGCATTGAACTGGCGGCAGCGTGGTTGAAAGTCATCCCGCCCGCCGAGATCGTCCGTAACATCAACTTGAAATTCCTGTCCACGTCGGCACGCGGCATCAGCGAACGCCACCGCAGCGCCGAAGCCGTATTCGACTATTCGTGGAAGATGCTCAGCCCCACTGAAGCCGAAGCACTGATGAAACTATCGGTCTTTAAGAGCATTTTCGACCGTGAAGCGGCGCTCAAAATCGCAGGGGCGGCACTGCCGATCCTCGCCTCGCTGGTCGAAAAATCGCTCATCCGCCGGGTGGACAGCGCCCATTATTCGATCCATGAACTGCTGCGCCAATATGCTTTTGAGCGGCTGACCGCCGCGGGTGTCGCCAATGATGTCCGCACCGCGCATCTCACCTACTATGTCGAACTCACCTCTGACCCCGACTCGCGCATTCACGGGGAACAGCAAACTGATTGGCTCGAATATTTGGAGCGCGAACACGACAATTTGCGCACGGCGATGAGCTGGGCTTTAGAGCGCAGCACGCCGGAAGCGCGCGACCTTGGCCTGCGGTTGGGCGCGTCGATCTGGGAATTCTGGTTGATGCGCAGCCACATCACCGAAGGGCGGCAGTGGTTGGGGCTGCTCCTTGAGGCGACCAAAGGCACCATCAGCGAAGCGCGCGGGGCGGCGACGCAGGGCGCGGGGTATCTGGCATGGATTCAAGGGGAAAGCGATCAAGCCGAGGCGCTGCACCGTGAAGGGCTGGCGATCCGCGAGGCGATTGGCGACAAAGCCGGGATGGGCGGTTCGCTGAGCAATTTGGGCATCGTCGCGTGGGGGCGCGGTGATTTTGCAGCGGCGCGCGACTTCTACGAGCAAGCGCTGGCCGTCCGCCGCGAAGCCAACTACGATCTTGGCGTGGCCTCCGTGTTAAACAACCTATCCCTTCTCATGCAAGATCAAAGTGAATATGAATCCGCCATCGCCTATGCAGAGCAAGCGTGGGCGATGTTCAAACAGCTCGACGATCTGCAAGGCATGGTGCATATCCTCTACAACATTAGCGCGATGACGTTTGATCGCGGTGATGTCGCCGGGGCGCGCAAAAACTTAGAGGAAGCGCTTGAACTGGCGCGGTATCATGGCGATCAGCGTGTGATTGGCGGGCTGCTGCTCAACCTTGGAGTCGCCTTGACCCGTTTGGGAGAGATCGAAAAGGCGCGAACCTACCTCGATGAGAGTCTTTCGCTGGTGATGCAGATCAACGATCGCCAGCACATTGGGTTGGCGAAAGGCGGGCAGGCCGTCCTCGCGCTTACTGAAAACCGCACAAGCGATGCCCTGCGCCTGATCGATGAAGGGCTGCCGTATCTGCGCGAGCCGAAAGGCGATGTTTACCTAGGGCAAGCGCTGATCACCAAAGGGCAGATCCTCAGCGTGCGCGGCGAATACGTCGCTGCTACCGCGATCTTCCGCGAAGCGCTTGACCTGCTGAGCGCGATCAAGAAACCCCAGCCGATCGCCGATGCGCTCTACAGCTTCGGCATTACCTGTCTGCGGCAGGGAAACCTCACCGATGCCGCAGCCTTAATTGGACTGGCGGACTGGCTGGCGGAGAAATATCAACTGCGGTTTGCACATCACGAACCGCAGATCGATCGCACCGTGATCCCTGCCGTTGCCAAACTAGACGCACGTGAGACGGATCTGAGTACCATTCTCACGGCAGTTTCGGAAGCTCTTTCAGCGATCCCGCATTAGACGGTTGTCACGACATCGTAACGCCCCGGCTCAAGTTGATTTCCGGTTTGATTGCTATAATCGAGCTGTCTACCAGAGCGCTTGACGGCGCTGCCGATGATGTAGAGGTCATGCCATGCCTCATGTGGAACAAGCCATCGCCATTCATGCCGCCCCAGAGCGCGTGTTTGCGATGATTGCCAACAATCCCGAACGTATGCCCGATTGGTGGGAAGCCTTCGAACTCCAGCAGCGTGTCACGCCGCCCCCAACCGTGATCGGCTCGATCTCGCGCTATGTGTACAACATGATGGGCGTGAAGATCAAAGGCGAACACCGTGTCGAGGACATGGACGTGAACCGCTATCTGCTGGTGCGCACGATCAGCGGTATCGAAGCCTCGTTTGAATTCGTATTTGAACGTTTAGACGGCGACCCCGCTCCGGTCACGCATCTCACCGTCAGGGTTGATTACGCCCTCCCCGGCGCGATGCTGGGAAAACTGCTCAACCGCCTGACGATGGAGCAGAAAAACGAGCGCGATCTTTTGCAAGCGCTCATCCTGCTTAAGGCGTTGATCGAAAGTCAGCAGCAGTGAAATGGAGTGACCCGAATCGATGTCACGACCGATTACCGCGTGTTTGATCGCCAACCGGGGCGAAATCGCCGTGCGCATCACCCGCGCCTGCCGTGAACTCGGCGTGCGGGCGGTGGCCGTCTATTCCGACGCGGACGCGACGGCTTTGCACGTTCGCAGCGCCGATCACGCCGTCGCCATTGGCGGCGCGGCACCCGCCGAAAGCTATCTGAACATCGACCGGCTGATCGACGCCGCTCGATCGAGCGGGTGTGACGCGGTGCATCCCGGTTACGGCTTCCTGTCAGAAAGCGAAGATTTCGCGCAGGCGGTGATCGACGCCGGGTTGATCTGGATCGGCCCGCCGCCGGATGCGATCCGCGCGATGGGAGTCAAAACCGAAGCGCGCGCCCTGATGGAACGCGCCGGGGTGCCGCTCGTCCCCGGTTTTCAGAGCGAAAACGCCCGCGATGACGCATTTTTAGCCGCCGCCGAGCGGATCGGCTGGCCGGTGATGGTCAAAGCGGCAGGGGGCGGCGGTGGCAAGGGAATCCGCGTGGTGCGCGCGCCCGCCGATCTCCCGGATGCGCTCGCCAGCGCCCGCAGCGAAGCCCTGCACGCCTTCAACGATCCGCGTGTGTTCTTGGAGCGATACATCGAACATGGGCGGCATATCGAAATGCAGGTGTTTGCCGATTCGCACGGGCATACCGTCCACATCTTCGAGCGTGAATGCAGCGCCCAGCGGCGGCACCAGAAAGTCATCGAAGAATCGCCGTCGCCGCTGATCCAACGGTTCGGCGCGGAGATGCGGACACGGATGGGCGCGGCGGCGGTTGAGGCGGCGCGTGCGGTCGGTTATGTGGGCGCGGGGACGGTCGAATTCATCGCCGCGCCGACGGGCGAGTTTTACTTTTTAGAGATGAACACCCGCCTTCAAGTCGAACATCCCGTCACCGAAGGCATCAGCGGACTCGATCTGGTCAAACTTCAGTTCGCCGTCGCGTCCGGTGAGCCGCTCCCGTTCACACAAGCGGATCTGACTCAGCGGGGACATGCGATCGAAGCGCGTTTGTATGCCGAAGATCCGCGCAGCGGATTCATGCCCGCCCCCGGTAAACTGCTCGCCTTTACGCCGCCAAACCGCCCCGGCGTGCGCGTCGATTCGGGTGTGGTCAGCGGCGATACGATCAGCCTGCACTATGACCCACTAATCGCCAAAATCATCGTCACCGATGCGACCCGCAGCGGCGCGATCCGGCGTTTGGATACCGCCCTGCGCGAAACGATCGTCCTTGGTACGCCGACCAACCGCGCTTTTCTGCGTGCGCTCATCAACCATCCCACCTTCGCCGCCGGAGAGGTCGATACCACCTTCATCGAGCGGCACGTAGAGGAATTGAACGCCGCCGAGGAGCTTGACCCGCATACCCGCGATCTCGGCTTGATCGCGGCGGCGATGCACGATTTCAATGCTGACTATAATAGGGCTTATGCCGGAAACGCCCGCCCGCCGGGAGTCGTCGACTCTGCCGATCCGTGGGCACGCCGTGACCGGTTTCGCATGAACGGATGAACTCTTGGGAGCGTTGAAAATGCGAGCATTCTCTTTGCATCTCACCCGCCGGAATTTGATCGCGATCGTTTTGTTAGGCATGCTGCTGATCCCGGCAGCGATCACTGCGCAGGATAATCCACCCAGTGCGCCGGTAAAAAACACAGGGAGCGCCCCGCCGACTCCGACAGGCGTTATCTCTGCCGACGCGCAGCAGTTGATCGATACCGAAGGCGGGCTGTTCTCGCCGGAAATTTGGTCAACGGAGTTTCCTGACAACGAAAGCACGACGGTCGTGTGGCTCTCCGATCGCTTTGGGGCGGCGGCAGCCGTTTACGATTTGGTGTGGGATCAGGGCAACGCCCCGCAGAGTGGGCCGGATCTGGTCACCTTCTTCAATGATGAGTGGTTCAGCGGCGTCTTCCCGGAAAGCTCATCACGAACCTATGATACCCCGGCCTGCATCTATGATGGCGGCGTGTACTGGGAAATCAGCGATGTTCGCCCGGCAGGTTCCTTCACCACCCGCTATTGGGTCGAGCCGGTTGATGCGCAGCGCGTTTACGCCTACGCCTTCGTCTATCACGTTGAAGATGGGACGCAGGTTGCCGATGCCTATTCGCTCGTGTGGCGTCCCGATTCGATCGAGTGCTGGACGGCGAAATAATGCGGCACTTCAGATTCTCTTTGATCGCGATCACAATCGTCGTATCGGCTGTGCTGCTCGTGCCGAGCGCGATCCACGCGCAGGATGCGGCCCCGACGACCGATCCGCTGTTGTCGATCGCGCCAGATCTTTCCGCGCAGCAGCAGATCCCGCCCGAATATCAGGTCATTGTCGATCAAGGCGCATGGCTGTTCACCGAACCGCTGTGGGTGATGAGCTTCCCCGAAGCCGTCAATCCGTCGGTTGATTGGCTGTCCGGCGGTTTTGTGGCCGGGGCCAGCGTCTATAACTATGGCTGGCAAGACGGAGTGCCGCAGACCGCCGCAGACTTGATCGCCTATTTCAACGAGGACTGGTTCAACGGCGTCTTTTCGCTCAGCAGCGATTGGGTGTACATCACCCAATCCTGCGCCTACCCAACCGGGGTTTATTGGGAATTTCTCGATACACGTGATGCAGGGAATTTCTTCACGCGCTACTGGGTTGAACCGGTAGACACCACCCATGTGTTCGCGTATGCCTTTACCTATACGCCGGAGAACGGGCCGCTGGTCGCCAATGCGTATTCGCGCTTCTGGCGTCCCGATTCGATCGGCTGTTGGGCACCTGCGGAACCCTAGTATCTGCCGGAGACGGAATGCCGACCTACCGCTATCGATTGGACGGTCAGCTTTACACGGTGACGCTCGAACGCTTGCCGGACGGCGGATTTCGGGCGTCCATTGGTGACGAGGTTTATCTTTTCCGGGCGATCGCAAGCGAAAGCGATCCCGCCCTAAGCCTTGAGTTTGATGAAGGTGAACGGGCACGGGCGGCGATCGCCGTCGAGTCGAGCGGCACGCGCTGGATCGACGTGAACGGTGAAGCGTTCACCATCGAAGCCGAAACGGAAACCACCGTCCGCCGGTCAAACAGGGTGAAAGCTGGCACGAAGGGCGATCTGACTGCGCAAATGCCGGGGCAGGTGCGCGAAGTCGCCGTCGCGGATGGGGAAACCGTCACGCGCGGCCAAACGCTGATCGTGTTGGAAGCGATGAAGATGGAAATGCGCCTGACCGCCCCCGCCGACGGCACCGTGCGGCGCGTCCTCGTCAAAGTGGGTGAGATTGTCGAACGCGGCCAGCGGTTGATCGAATTGGCCTGACGACTCTTTATAGACAAAATAAGTCCAACGCCATCTCCTTTACGAAGACTCCTATGGGACTGATCGCGTCCCACACCTGTGATCGTGTTCGTTAAAGGAGTTTTTCGTATGTTTCAAATCCACCGTAAACTGTGGGGTGCGCTCCTTATTGCCTTGATCACCGCCCTGCTCGTGCTACCGTCACCGCGCACCGCGTCAGCGCAAGGCGTCGTCTATGAGGGCGGGCTTCGCTTCACCGCTTATACCGCCTCGCATGTCGCTACAGTCGGGCAGGCTGTGTTCATCAACGCGGTCTACAGCAATATCGGCAAGGCCACGCTGACCAATATCTCGGTGAACTGTGCAGAGCTCGGTCGCGCGCTGGGTTTCGAATTCAGCACAACGGGCCGCACCACCTTACCCCCCGGCCAAAGCAGCTTTATCCAATACCGCTTGACCGCCATCCGCACGGGTGGCGGCACTACCTCGTGTGCCATCAGTGCGACCAATGCGGTCACAGGCGAACAGATCCACCTGCTGGCACCGCTCGTTTGGATCAGCGTCGTATAAGCAGCCCCTCTTTAGGCGCGGCAGGAATTGAATTCCGCCGCGCCTAAACCCTTCACACCTACTCCATCTCACCTACACGCTTTTAGCGGCGGATGCGCTAAAATAGCCGCATTTTTCGCTAGTATGTAGAGTTAAGGGAACCCCCATGTCGCTCGAAACTACCGTGCGCACGGCCTTTGTCGAACAATTTGGAAGTGAACCCACCGCCGTGATCCGTGCGCCCGGGCGTGTCAATCTCATTGGCGAACACACCGACTACAATGATGGTTTTGTGATGCCGATGGCGATCGACCGCGCCGTGTGGATCGCACTGCGCCCGCGCCAAGATCCGTATATGGTCGTCTATTCGATCGACTATCGCGAATTGGCGGAAGTGTCGCTGCTGGAAATGGTCAAAGGCAGCCCGTCATGGTCGGAATACATGAAGGGCGTCGCGTGGGCCATGCAGGAAGCCGATTATTCGCTCAAAGGATGGGAAGGCGTGGTGACCGGGGATGTGCCGCGCGGCGCCGGATTGTCGTCCTCGGCGGCGATTGAACTGGCGACCGCCCGCGCCTTTGCGCTCGTCTCTGACCTTGCTTGGGAACCGGCGAAAATGGCACTGCTCGGTCAGAAGGCCGAAAATCAGTGGTTGGGCGTCAAAACCGGCATCATGGATCAGATGATCTCGGCATGTGGTCAGGAAGGCTATGCCCTGTTGATCGACTGCCGTTCGCTGGAGACGCAGCCCGTTCCGCTCCCGGCAGGGCTGACGGTGGTCGTGCTGGCCACAGGAACCCGGCGTGGGTTGGTCGATTCGAAGTACAACGAGCGCCGCGAACAGTGCGAGCAAGCCGCCGCGCATTTTGGCGCAAAAGCACTCCGCGATGTGACGCTCACCCAGCTAGAAGCCGCCAAAGCCGAGCTTGATCCGCTGGTGTACCGCCGTGCCCGCCACGTGATCACCGAAAACGCACGCACCCTCGCCGCCGCTGATGCGATGCGCACAGGGGATATTCCCGAACTGGGCCGCCTGCTCTACGCCAGCCATGAGAGCATGCGCGACGATTTCGAAATCACCAACGACGCGCTCAATGTGATGGTGGAAGCTGCCCGTAAGCACCCGGCCTGCATCGGCGCGCGCATGACCGGCGGCGGGTTCGGCGGCTGCGCGATCGCGGTCGTCCCGCTCGCGGCTGCCGAGGATTTCAGCGCCGTCGTCAGCAAGGATTACCACGAGAAAACTGGCCTCGCGCCGTTGGTCTACATCTGCAACCCATCGGCGGGTGCGGCGGTGGTGTCGTCGTAGGAACAGGAACTACTTCACGCAAAGGCGCAAAGAAAGAAGGTTTTCCGTTCCTTCGCGTCTTTGCGTTGACTCGTTTCCTGTTTTCTTTTCGCGTTTTAGATAATTAAGGAGTCACGCGCTTCATGGTCACGACCCTCAGCATTGATACTGCCCGCCGACTGCGGGGTGATGGCGCTTTTCACCTGCCGCCGACCGCCGCACCGCTCGGCTCGGCTGTCACCCTCACCGTTGAAAACAGCGCGCTTCTACCCGAAGCCGTGATCACCGATCGCCGCCGTGCCCGTACATGGCGCGTTGCCCTAAGCCAAAACGGGGAGGGTGTCTGGTCGGCGGCGATTCGGCTGCCCGACGAACCGACGATCCTCGATTACGAATTTACCTTCAGCGATCCCGAAGTGCCGCCGCTGCGCGAAAAACGCCAGCTAGAAGGCCGCAACCAACCGATCTTCGACGAGTGGGAAAGCGTGCCCTTCAAGCTGGCGGTCTATGATGCGAATCGCCAGCCCGCCGACTGGACGAAGGGTATGGTGATCTACCAGATTTTCCCCGACCGGTTTGCCGATGGCGATCCTTCGACCAACCGCGAAAATAAGGGCGTATACGGTCAGGAACCGCTGTTCTTAAACTGGGGCGACATCCCCGAAAAACCCCCGCGCGGGCGCGATTTCTTCGGCGGTGATTTGCGCGGCATCATCCATAAGCTGGATTACCTTCGCGATCTGGGCATCGAAACGATTTACATGACGCCGATCTTCCATGCCGCCACCAATCACCGCTACGAGGCGATCGATTACCTGAAGATCGATCCGATGTTGGGCACCGAAGCCGATTTGCTGGAACTGCTCGACAAAGCGCACGCGCGCGGCATGAAAGTCGTCCTCGATGGCGTCTTCAATCACTGCTCGTCGGACAGCATTTATTTTCTGGGCGCTAAAAGCAGCAAACAGTCACCTTACTACCGCTGGTTCGAATTCGCCAATCACCCGGAAGGACATAAGGGCTGGTGGGGCTACGGCTTTATGCCGGAATTCATCGAATGCCCGGAAGTTGAGGAGTTCTTCAATGGGCCGGACGGTGTGACCGCCTATTGGCTGAACAAGGGGATCGATGGCTGGCGCTTAGATGTGGCCTTCGACAACAGCGATGAATTTTGGCAGGGGTTCCGCCGCCGCGTGGATGCCGCCAAACCGGGCGCGTATACGGTCAGCGAATTGTGGACGGATTCGACCCATTATTTTCTCGGTGACACCTTCAACGCCACCATGAACTACCGCTTCACATGGTTTGCGCGCGGCTTCCTCGCCTATGACCGGCTGACGCCCAGCACGCTTGACGATCGCATCAGCATGTTTCTGCGCGATACGCCGCCGCCCGCCGTGCTCTCGCAGATGAATCAGCTCGATTCGCATGACAGCGATCGCATCATGACGATCTGCAAAGGCGATCGCCGCCGCGTGAAAGCGCTGTACGCGTTCCAATTCGCCTTCCCCGGCGCACCGATGATCTATTACGGCGGTGAAACCGGGCTGGAAGGCGAATTCGCGGAAGATGGCCGCCGCTGCATGCCGTGGGATAACCTCGACACCGAATTGATCGGCTGGATCACGCACGCGCTGGCCGTCCGCCGCGATCTGCTGCCGCTGCGTTTGGGTACGTACGAAACCGTGTTGATCGATGACGATCGGAAGGTTTACGCCTTCGCCCGCACGCATAACCAGCAGACGGTATACAGCGTGTTCAGCGCCAATGATGCGCCCGTCACCGTGACACTGCCTGTGATCAGCGGGGCATGGCGCGACGCCCTCAACGGCGGTGAGGCGATCGACGCCGGGGCCGACGGCCTCACGGTGACGCTGCCCGATCGCGGATTTGCGTGGTTGGTCAGGGCGTAACGCCTATGATCGCGTAGGGGGCAGGTCTGAGACCTGCCCCCTACTAAATACCGGGGATTTCGTGCGGGTTAGGCGAACTTCTCCGGGAAAACCTCGCGGGCGAGCGCTTCTTCCTGCGTCACCATATCGCCGAGAATATCCAAGCCGCCATTCCAGAACTGCGGATCGTTCAAGTCGATGCCGACCTTCGCCAGCAGCCGATCCGGGTAATCGCTGTCGCCTGCCGCCAGCAGATCGAGGTACTGCGGCACGAATGCCGCGCCGCGCTCCTGATACAGCTTGAACAGCGACATCACCAGCAGTTCACCGAATGCGTAAGCATAGACGTAACCGGGCACATCGAGGAAGTGGCCGATATAGCTCCACCACACACCGTAATCGTCGCGCAGATTTACGCTGTCCTTGAACATCGCCCGCTGAGTCGCCATCCACAACGCGCCGATCCGATCTGCCGACAGTTCGCCTTCACTGCGGCGTGCGGTGTGCAGCGCATCTTCAAACCGGTTCATGCTGATCTGGCGGAAGATGGTCGCGAAACTGCCTTCGATCTTGGCGGCCACCATCACCAGCCGCGCCGAAGGATCGGTTTCCTGACTCATCAGGTTGTTGAAGGTGAGCATCTCGCCAAACGTCGAAGCCGTTTCGGAAGTCGTCAGCGGCGCGTACTGGTAGAAAATCCCCTGCGCTTGCCCGGCGAGATACTGGTGCAGCCCGTGACCGAGTTCGTGCGCCAGCGTTTCGATGTCACGCGCTTTGCCGGTGTAATTCAGGAACACGAACGGGTGCGCCGATGGCACCGAGGCCGACGCGAACGCCCCGCCCCGCTTGTTGGGCATCAACGCGGCGTGAATCCACTGCTCATCGAAGAAGCGCGAGACGACCTTGCCCGCTTCCGGGCTAAAGGCATAATACGCCTTCTCGACGATGTCGCGCGCTTCCGCCCACGAGTAATCGCGTTCCGGCGCTTTCACGGGGATCGGTGCGTAGCGGTCATAATCATACAGCTCATCCACGCCCAACAGCACCCGCTTCAGGCGGTAGTGGCGCGCGACCGTCTCATAATTGGCCGTGACCGCACTCACCAGCGCCTCGACGACGGCATCGGGCGCTTTGTTCGCCAAATTCCGCGACGAAATCCATGTCGGGTACTTGCGGCGTGCGTCGTCCTGCGCTTTGTCGAGCGTCAGCACGTTGAAAATATAGCTGGTTTCCATCAGGCGCGATTTCAGCGTTTCCGTCACCGACTGGGCGGCCTTGCGGCGCACTTCGCGATCGGGATCGTAGGTTTTGGACAGCACCTGCGACTGCGTCAGCATTTCGCCGTCATAGGGGAAGCGCAGCGAGCTAATCAACTGGCTGAAGAAGCGCGTCCACGCGCCGCGCCCAGTCACGCCCTTTTCGACCAGAAGCTGTTCTTCGACTTCGCTGAGGATGTACGGGCGGTAGCGCATATCGCTTTCCAGCATGTGCGCGTACTTGCCGAGCGTGGGGTTCGCAAGCAGGGCTTTGGCCTGCGCTTCCGGCACTTCCTTCCATTCCAGATCGAAGAAGAGGAGTTTTTGCGCCAACTGCGATCCGAATTCGCGCATTTTCTGCACCAGCGCGCCCCATACGGGATCGGCGGTGTCGGTGGCGAAATTGAGGAACGCATACGAGCCGAGCCGCCCCTGCAAATCGTCAATCGCCTCGCGCTCGATCATCAGATCGACCATTTCTTCGGCATCAAGGCTGCCCACACGCCCGCGATACTTCGAGGCGAAGCTCTCGACGAGCTGGCGCACGGCCTCCATGTCATGCTCGATGGCCGGATCATCGGCGCTGTGGTAGAAAATCGACAAATCCCACAGGACGCCTTCTGCGCCCGTTTGTTTCTCGGCTACCGCTTCCATAGGGTTTGATCCTGTTGAATAGAAGGACATTGGAATCAAGCTGGTTTCCATTCTATCACAACCATTCAAATTTTCTTAAATCCCCCCTTTAGATCCAAATCCCCGCCAAGCTGCTCCTCCGCTATAATGATCACAGATCGCGCTTTTCTCTGAGATCAGACATTCAAGTCGTTTGGGTGAGTCAGCGAGGATGAGTATGACATCGACCGCATTAGACGAGGGCGCGATCCGCGCACGGTTAAGCGCGCTGCCCGGTTGGGAGCGCGACGGCGCGCAGATCAAGCGCACCTATACGTTTGATCATTATCTGGCGGGAATCGCCTTTGCCGCCGCCGTGGGAACGGTTTGCGAAGGGTTGGGCCATCACCCGGATCTTTATATCGGCTGGCGGCGCGTGACGGTCAGCTTCACCACTCATGACGCCGGGAATGCCCTCACCGAGAACGATTTCGCCGCCGCTGAAGCGGTGCAGCGCTTGGGGTATCCATGATGTGAAAACGTTGGCATGGCTGTTTGGTTTACCGCATGAAGGGCTGCATCTGCTCGCGCTGGTGCTGATCGGGCGGCGCGCGGTGAAATTCACCCGCACCCATGTGATCATCCCCGACGATCTTTCGCGCGGCGACTATTTATTTGTGGCGGGGTTTCCCGGCGCGTGCTTCCTCATCCTCTTCGCGGTGGGCGTGATCGGGCTGCTCAACGCGCCAGATGCGGGCGCAGCGGCCTTCGGCATCGGAGCGATCCTCTTAGGCGGATTGGGCACCGCCAGCGCGCTAGGGGATTTTGATTTAATCATTCGGCGCTTACAATCCGGCGATAGATGAATTTTGTAGGATGAAGAAAGAGAAACAAGAGGTGAGCATACTATGACCCATCACTGGTGGCGGACGGGCATCGTCTACCAGATTTACCCGCGCAGTTTTATGGACAGCAACGGCGATGGTATCGGTGATCTGCCGGGGATCACATCCAAGCTCGATTATTTGCAGTGGTTGGGCGTGGATGCGCTCTGGTTATCGCCTATTTATCCGTCACCGATGAAGGATTTCGGCTATGACGTGGCCGACTATGTCGAGGTTCACCCGATGTTCGGCACCCTCGCGGATTTCGATCATCTGTTGAACGAAGCGCACCAGCGCGGCCTGAAAGTGCTGCTCGATCTGGTGCCGAACCACACCAGCGATGAGCACGCATGGTTCAAAGAATCGCGTTCGTCGCGCGATAATCCCAAACGCGACTGGTACCTGTGGCGCGACGCCAAACCGGACGGATCGCCGCCGAATAACTGGCTGTCGTATTTCGGCGGCCCGGCGTGGACATGGGATGAGACGACGCAGCAGTATTACATGCACAACTTCTTGTCCGGGCAGCCGGATTTGAACTATCGCAACCCGGATGTGCTGGCCGCTATGCAGGCGAACATTCGCTTTTGGCTGGAACGCGGCGTCGATGGCTTCCGCGTCGATGTGATCGACCGGATGCTGAAGGATGAAACTTTCCGCGATAACCCCATGCGCGCCGAATACCAACCGGGAATCGACAACCCGATGTACTCGCAGGAGCGCATTTACAGCGAAAACCGCCCCGGCGTCAAGGATCTGATCGCCGAGTTCCGCACCGTTTTTGATTCGTTCGATGATCGCGTCATGATCGGGGAAATCGCGTACAGCACCGATCCCGAAGCGATCACCGGGTTCTATGTCGAAAACGGGCGCAACCTAATTCACATGCCGTTCAACTTCGCCTTCCTGCTGCTGCCGTGGAAAGCACAGGCGATCCGCGCGTTTGTGGACAGCTACGAAGCCGCGCTGCCGCCGGAAGGTCAGCCGAATCACGTCATGGGCAACCACGATATGCCGCGTCTTGCCAGCCGCATCGGGCAGGATCAAGCGCGCATCGCCGCGATGATGATGCTCACGCTGCGCGGGACACCCTTTATCTATCAAGGCGAAGAACTGGGCATGGAGAACGGCGATATTCTGCCGAGCCAGTACCAAGACCCACAGGGGATCAACACGGGCGTGAGCCGTGACTTCGAACGCACGCCGTTCCAGTGGAGCAATACTCCGCACGCCGGGTTCTCGACGGTTGAGCCGTGGCTGCCGGTCGCGCCCAACTATCACACTGTCAATGTAGACAGCGAACGTGATGATCCGCGATCGATGCTGACCCTGTACCATTCGCTGATCAGTTTGCGCCGCCAGCACCCCGCCCTTACGATTGGCGCTTACCAGTCGGTCGATTCTCCGGCGGGAACGTTCGTCTATTGGCGCACTGTAACCGACGATGGCGGGGCCGCGCGCCGGATGCTGATCGCGCTCAATTTCACAGGCGATGAGCAAACTGTCATGTTAAAAGGAGCAGAGACTTCAACCGGTCAGCTCGTGCTCTCCACCCGCCTCGATCACACCGGGCAGGCGGTCGATCTGTCCAAGCTCCACCTCCGCCCGCATGAAGGGGTCGTGGTGGAAGTGGCGTAATCCCATCGCGATGAATCCGTTGTCAGGGTTTGGACAACACACCAAACCCTGACTGAGAGAAACATAATGCTGCAACTCAAATCGATCACCCGACCGGCTCACAAACACTTCCCCGACGGATTTCCCTTCTCCGTCCCGGTGATTCAAGCGATTGACACGCTCGAATTTACGCACGATGTGACGTTTTTTGTGGGCGAAAACGGATCGGGCAAATCGACGCTGCTGGAGGCGATCGCGTGTGCGGCCAGTTTGCCGACGATCGGCAGCGACAACGTTTCGAGCGATCCCACGCTGAAGGATATGCGTGCGCTGGCAAAACTGCTTCAGTGGTCATGGTCGAAAAAACTGCATCGCGGATTTTTCATGCGCAGCGAGGACTTTTTCGGCTTCGCACGGCGCATCAGCGAGATCAAAGCCGATCTGCTGCGCGAGATGAAGTCGGTCGAAGAGGAGTTTTCCCCGCGTGGACAAACGGCGGTCGGCTTCGCGGCGATGCCGTATCAGCGCGAACTGGCGGCCCTGCGCGAGCAGTACGGCGATGGGCTGGATGCACAGTCGCACGGGGAAAGTTTTTTCAAGCTGTTCCGCGCCCGCATGATCCCCGATGGGCTGTACCTGATGGACGAACCGGAAGCGCCGCTCTCGCCCACCCGTCAGCTCACGCTGATCACCCTGATTCACGAGATGGTCAAGCATGGGGGGCAGTTCATCATCGCCACCCATTCGCCGATCCTGCTGGCCTACCCCGGCGCGGCGATCTGGTCGTTCGATGGCGGCAAGGTCACCCCGGCGAATTACGAAGACCTCGAACACGTAAAAGTCACCCGCGAATTCCTCAACAACCCCGAAATCTATCTGCGTCACCTGATCGACTAAAACGGCTGTGAGAATTTTACATTTTTTCGGGCCTGTATTGAGTAATATGGAGTGCAGCAGCATGAATCCCTGTCATCCAATTTCACAGACGTTTCGCGATCTTTGTCGCAGCTACGGGAGCCACACGCATGAAGCCAACAAGGGGCGGTTATCAACGGATTTATGCCAAGCGAGGTGAAGAAGAAAAACCTCATAGTCCCCGTCAGACCACCGCCACGCTTGACCCGGCTGAATCGGAAATAACCACCGCCACCACGGCGATCCCGGCTGCTCTCCTTCAAAGGGCACAAACGGCCCCTAAAACGCTGTCTTCGCACGAAATGCTTAAACTACAATCTGCGCTGGGAAATCAAGCCGTCGCCCGCATGGTGAATGCGCGACCGCGCCAGATGTCGATGATGCCCGCCATCGGCCCCCATACCGTACAGCGCACCCCATTTCTTCAGCGGCTGCCAAATTGGTGGCCGTTTAAGAAGAAAGAGCGCACCGAAGGGGATAAAATTCGGAGCAAAATCAAGCGCATCAATGTATACGTTGGCCTCATTACGGCGGCGACCACCATCCTACGCATTGGGCATGGGGTCGTTATGCTGCCTTTTACGCTTATTGACCTGATCTCAAACATTGCGACGCCATTCCTGAAAAAGAATGAAGGGGAGAATCAGCGGTCGCAGAAGGACAAGGCCAATGAAGTTGAGATGAAATTTCATACTATTCTGAATGGGGAAACGCAGCTCGTTCATATGCTGGCGGGCGGGTACCACATGAAAAACGCGGATCTTCAACTGTCCTTCTTGAGGTATGCGCCCTATAACTTCCTCCCGTGGATCATAAAACTCCTTGGCACCTTGCGCCAAAGTTTGAAGGCTGAGAAGACGAACCTTCAGAACAAGCTGAAGTCAAAGGATGAATGGTCGAATACGATCAAGGGCAACAAGATAAGTCTCGAATGAGCCAGCCGGGCTATTGCCCTAACAGACCTTCCAGATACGGGGTCACGCCCCAAAAGGTCTTGAGTCCTTCATACTCTTGAGCGGCACGCGAATCGCCCTGCGCGTTGGTTTTGACAGCGCGGATCATGACGTTGCGCGGCGTATGCTCATCGCCGACGAACTCGATCACGTCGGTGCGGTAGCCGTGCATACGAAGAGTCTGCGCGCGGAACGTGTCCGTCAGCAGATCGCCCATGCGCTCATGCAGAATCCCATAGCGCAGCACGGGCGCAAACGGCACCGGTGCCGGATGATCGTGCAGTTGGGCTTGCAGGTGATGGTGACAGCACGGCGCGCACACGATCAAGCGGCTGCCCCAGCGAATCCCCTGCGCGATCGCGTCGTCGGTCGCCGTGTCGCACGCATGCAGCGCGACGACAATCTCCGGCGGCTCAGCGGGTTGATAATCAAGGATGGTGCTGGCTTCGAAGTGCAGCCCGTCCCAGCCTAATTCGGCAGCGTTTTCGTTGTGGCGCGCCATCAAGTCGGCTTTTACGTCCACGCCCGTCAGTTCAACATTCCATTCACGCACGGCGGTTAAGTAGTGGTAGAGCGCGAAGGTTAAGTAGGCGTTGCCGCAGCCCGCATCAAACACGCGGATCGGTTTTTCGGGCGATGAGGCGAATGAATCGAGCGCGCCCGTGTCCGCCATCATCTTCAAAAATTCGTTGATCTGCTGGTACTTGTCATCCATCGCCGCCTTGATGCGACCATCCGCCGTCATGATGCCGACGACCTTCAAGTACGCATCCTCACCCGCCAGCACCGAGGATTTTTCGTGATCGTGCGCGGCATCAACATTGCGCGGTTGATCGGCACGGCGCACATGGACGATCGGCTTGCCCTTGCGGGTGATCTGCACCTGTACCTCGCCATCGGTCGTCTGCACGAGGATATTGGCGAACGGCAGCCCTAACGCCAGTTCGATCTGCTCGTGAGCGGCCTTGCCCGCGTAGTTCTTGGTGATGTCCTTCTTCTCGTCAAAGTAGGAAAATTGCAAATGCCGCCCGCTTTTGAGATCGACCGGGCGGATCACCAACCGCCGCCAAGGCATCGAGTCGGCATCGGGGACTTGTGCACGCCCCGTAAAAGTCGCACGCACAAAGGTGTTTTCTTCTAAAATGCGTTCGCGCACCAACGCGCGGTAATCGTCCATCATCGCCATATCCAGCCCATCGTCATCCGTGATCATTTTACCAGACGCAGCGAGACCGCCCGATCTGCCGCGCACCTTTTCGCTTCACAGGTGGGTTTCGGGCTATGATTAGGGCATGATGGAGTGAACAAACTTCTCCAAGGAGTCATCGTGATGCGGCGATACCCCCGTTGGTTGCTTGTGGTGTTATGCGTGACCCTGTGCCTTGTATCGGTTGGGCTGATCAGCGTGCCGATCCAGACTGCCCGCGCCCAGACGGCTCCCGCTGCTGCAACGTCCGCCCCGGTGATTCATACCGTCGCCTCTGGCGAAACGTTGGCGCGCGTCGCCCAGCGCTACGGCGTGAGCCTGACCGCGCTGCTTGCCGCAAACCCGGAGATCACGAACCCGGATCGTATTTTCGTCGGGCAGCAGATTCGCATTCCGGCGGGCGGAACAGTGAGCAGTACGCCGCTCCCGTCAGCAGCGACGAATGCATCCGGTGGGCAAAGCACCCAACCGCCGACCCAGACCGCCACCCCCGGCCCATCAGCAACGCCGACCATCACCTTAACGCGCACCCTGTTCCCAACGGAAACTGCCACCCCAACCTTTACCGCTATCCCAACCAATACGCCGCTTCCGGCGGATGCGAGCGGATTATCCGCGACGATTGTCCCGCCCATCAGCGCATCGATCCCGTTTGAGACGGGCGGCACGGTTTATGCGTTCTCCTACCCTGAGCGGATGCGCGCGGCGGGCATGACATGGGCCCGCAGCGAAATCCGCTGGAACTTGGGCGATCCGATCACGGCGGCGCAGGGTGCGATTGAAGCCGCTCACTCCTATGGATTCCACAGCTTGATCAGCGTGACGGGCAGCCCCGCGCAGATGATGGGCGATCCCAGCGGCTACTACCAGAATTTTGCCGCCTACTTGGGTGAAGTCGCCGCACTGAACCCGGAAGCGATCGAAGTGTGGAGCGCGCCCAACCTTCCGGCGAACTGGCCGGGCGGGCAGATCAACCCCGCCGCGTATACGCAAATGCTCCGCATCGCTTACGAGGCAATCAAACGGGCGAACCCGAATGTGCTGGTCATCAGCGCCGCGCCGGACAGCGCCGCCAGCTTTGCCGGGCGGTGCGATGGCAGCGGCTGCGATGCCGCCCTCTACTTGCAAGCGATGGCGACTGCCGGGGCCGATCAATCGGCGGACTGCATGGGCATGCGCTACACCGATGGCGCACTCGCGCCGGGGCTGACGACCGGTGATCCACGCGGAGGAAGTGCCCCGACCTTCATTCCCCTATTCAACGAGTATGCGCGCGTGTTCCCGAACAAGCCGGTATGCGTGACGCAGGTCGGCTATCTGAGCTTCGAGGGCTTCCCCACTTCCCCGGCGGGCTATAACTGGGCTGCGAATACGTCCGCCGAGGAGCAGGCCCAGTGGATTGCCGAGGCAGAAGCGCTGGCGCAGACCAGCGGGCGCGCCCGGCTGTTCATCGTCTACAACATCGATTCAACACTGTACACGCAGAACAACCCGCAAGCAGGCTGGGCGGTCGTTCGACCGGACGGCACCTGCCCGGTGTGCGGCACGCCCTAAAGTTAGCAGGGCGCACGGTTGTGCGCCCTCCCCACGAAACATGTTGGCCTTTTATGACCTCAATCCTGATTCGGGTATAATGCGAAAAAATGCTTCCTGTAAATGGAAGTGTTAGGAAAAGCATGACTTTCGTCGTAGCAAACGCTTGCCAAGTGTGCAATCTATCTTTAGACTCAAGTTAGAACTTATACGAAGGGAGTTACGGTATGGTTTCCATCCCTTGGCGGACGGGCGTGAACATGCGCGAGTTCGCCTATTATGGACAGAGTGGTCTCCCCAATTTTTTCGCCCCCGCCGCCCTGCAGCGACAGCAGCTTGAGACGCTGCGTTCGATGGGCGTCAAACTCGTGCGGTTTTTCGCCAGCCAGCGATCCATCAACTCGGCAGATGCAGCGGCCCGCGTGCGCGCCGCCTGTGATCTGCTCCAGCAGTACGGTATGCAAGGGATTATTTGTCTTGACGACGGGCTAGGCGCGGCGGGCTGGTTCGTCCCCGGCACCGACAGCCTGCACAGCGAAGTGCTTGGACACTACCACAAGCGCTTTTTCACCGAAGGGCTGTACCGAACAACCTACCTTCCCCACGTGACGACGATCGTCACAGCGGTGAAGGATCACCCCGGCGCGCTGATGTTCGAACTGGGCAACGAGTATGCATTTCACCCACGTAACCCGGAACCCAACCGGCAGGACGCGCAGGCGTTCATCAACTTTGCCCGCGATGTGAGCACGGCGATCAAACAAATCGCGCCGACGAAATTGGTGAGCACCGGCTTGGTGAACAGCCGCCACGTCGCCAACTTAATCGACGAAGTGCCGCCCGTGACGTTCTCGCGCCAGCTTCACAGTTTGCCCACGATCGATGTGATTTCGCTGCATTACTACTTCCAAGACAATGAGAAGGGCAACCTCGCCACCGATGTCGGCATCGCCAAACAGCTTGGCAAGCCGTTCTATGTGGGCGAACTAGGCGCGGAGTTCGGCGTGACCGACCGGATGGCGTACTATCGCGCTGAACTGCAAGACTGGAAAACTCAGGGCGCGTTCACGGCGCTGCCGTGGGCGTTCGATTCATCGCCTAATGACGTAGGCGTAAGCGATATTTACTCGTTCTCGCGCATCAAAGGCGATTTCGACGGGCTGCGCAGTGTGGTTCAGAGCTTCGCGGCAGAGGTACCGCCCTTTAGCCTTACCGTCGAACCCGCGCCCATCGGCACAGGCAGCAGCGCCAGCGGATCGAGCAGCGTTACGACGGGCGTCAACGATACCAAAGTGCCTTCGCGCGCAACCGGTACGCTGACCGCTGTGAGCGGCACCTTCAGCGATACGAACCCGGCGTTCATGATCCAACTGCCGATGACATGGCCGTACAATATCCGCGCCCGCTTCAACGATCCGGCGGGCTATACCGGGGTGCGGGTGCCGCGCCGCGAAGGGATTTTATTCGCGCCGCAGACGGCGACGACAGGGCTGCCCGTGCGGGCTGTCCAGCGCGGGCGTGTGAGCCTGATCAAGGAATATCCTCCGGGCTACGGGCGCTATGTGTGCATCGAACACAAGTGGTACGGCGAAACGTATGTGTCGTGGTACGGCCACCTCGATCAGATCAACGTGCAGTTGAACGATTACGTCAACGCAGGCCAGCAGATCGGCACAGCAGGACGCACAGGCAGCGCCGATGAAATTAGCCTGTTCCTGACCTTGCAGTGGCTTGGCAAAGGCAATAAAGGCTATGTGGTCGATGATGTGATCGATCCTACGCCGCTGATGGCGCAAAGCCTGCCGCCGCGCGATGAAGTGTGGTTCGATGCGCACGTGACCGCGCCGGATAATACCGTGTTCCAGCCGGGAGCCATCTTCAAGAAAACATGGCGAGTCCGCAACGCGGGGAACACCGTGTGGCAGAACTATCACCTGACCTACTTCAGCGGCGACCCGATGGGGCCAAACCGTGATGTGATCGTGCCAACCGTACAACCCGGCGATCTGGCGCAAATTTCGGTCGATCTAACTGCGCCGCAGACGATTGGCACGCAGCGATCGACATGGGCGCTGCGCAACGCCAGCGGGCAGCTTTTCCGATCCGAACTGACGACGCAGATCACGGTGCAGGGGCGCGATCAAGGGACGCGAACCTCACTCGCCCGTTTCGTCTCGGATATCACGATCCCGGATGGCATGCCGGTACTGCCGAACACACGCTTCACCAAAACGTGGCGGATCATGAATGACGGCAATACGGTGTGGGATGGCGGTTTCCGGCTGACGTATGAAAGCGGCGAACGCATGAGCGCGCCGGATTTCATCACCCTGCCCGCCCTGCGCCCGCGACAAGTCGGCGATGTGTCGGTCGATCTGGTGGCTCCGGCGGCGGCGGGCCGCTACCGGGTGACATTCCAGCCCATCGACAGCGACGGCAAGCCGTTCGATTTCGAGATGTACGCCGAGATCGTGGTCGATCCGACCTTGGGGCAGCAGAAACCGCCGAACGATCAAACCGTGTTCGCCTCTCCGGCAGGCGGCAGATACACGATCGGCTGGAAGTTCATGGCCCCCGTTCCCTACGGCGATGGCAAGCACAAGGGGGTCGATTATGTGAGCGCGACGACGGGCAACCCGATCTTCGCCTCCGGCGATGGCATCGTATTTTCGGCGGAACGGTGCGGCATCTGCACGCCGGATCGCCCGAATTTCGCTTCGCAGGGACTGACGATCGAAGCGGCGACCAATCAGGGGATTTTCAGCCGTCCAAGCCAATGGAACTTCGGCTTCGGCAACCTGATCATCGTGCGCTATGCCTTCAACGCACTGCCGACCCGCGCCCGCGACGCCCTCAATCAACGCGGGTTTACGAACGGGTATGCGTTCGTGTTCTACGCGCACCTGCTCGATATTTTCGTGAACGCGAACCAGACCGTCACGGCAGGAACACAGATCGGCACGATGGGGAATTCAGGGAATTCGACCGGGCCGCACCTACATCTTGAAGTGCGTTTGGGTAAGAACACGACCGACTACAGCCGCCCGATCCAACTGCTCGATCCGGAGCTGATGTTCAGTTTGTAAGCACAATCTATTTGGCATTCTCGGGCCGTACTCGTCACGACCAGCACGGCCCGATGCACATTCAGTAAGGAGATTCGTTCGTTTGATCACGTAGACGTAGTTAAAGCAAGGGGGGATACCACAATGCCAGCTCGTCGTTCCAGCAAATCTGCCAAGGACTCGGTTTCGGGCGCAGAGATCCTTTCACAGGAGATTTTGCAGCGCGCCACCAGCGATGTGATGACCAACGCCAAAATCGCCCACCTCACCCACCTCCTCAAAGAAACGACGGAAAGCGAGGCCAGCGACTCGGTACGTCAGCTCTTGAATTATCGAGAAGCGCTGACGAAAGAAGTCAAGTTTGATGGTCTGCATACCCTGAGTGATCCGTCTGTCATCCAGCTCAACAAGTATGTCGTAGACATCGCCGATTTACTCAGTCCTTGGTCAAGCCTCAAGGTCTGTATCTTGGAGGACAACTACAACGAAGTCCCAAGAGGCCCGCGTGTAAACGGAAGCATCGAAACGACAGGACTTTCGCGCGGTGGGGTTACGTATGGGACAAGCAGCGAAGGCCTCGTGAACTACAATCAGAGCAGCCAAGATCCGATTGGCGGAGGCTGGTGGATTCACAACTGGAAATGTACGACTGTTTTCCCTGCCGCGCCTTACCCTGCAAACCTTTACTATCGTTTCACGGTGGATGCCGAAGCCAACCTCTACCATCAATCGATGCGATCGGGCCGCATTTTCGACTGGGTTACGCTGGCCGAGTCCAATGACAGCGCGAACGCCCCTAAAAATTATCATCAGTATGGATGGTGCATCGACTCTTGGCTTCCGATGAGCGGGTTTCCGAGTTTAAGAGGTTCACAGGATGTCACCGGCTCGATTCGGGTGGCGAAGGGGAAGCAAGCGGTGCTTGGCCTGCTGTATGGGGTCGGAATCAATGTCGCAGGCGGGCTGCTGCATTTGGCATGGGCGAACATGGGCACCCGCGTCACACTGCCCTCCAGCAGCGTCATCAAAGCCTATCATTATGGCAAAATTGAGTATCGTTTTGAGCCGGTGTGGTTAGTTGAAGCGGTTTCTCGCTACCTGCAAGAAGTGATTGGGCATTTTGACGGTTAGTGCAGCGATGAAAAACGTAACGCGAAGACGCCAAGGATGAAAGGCACCAAGGAAAACCTTCTTTCTTTGAGTCTTGGCGGCTTTGCGTTGACTCTTTTTATCTGTTTTCTTTTCGCGTTTTACTTAAGACACACATAGACGCATAAAGGGATGGCGGACGAGGCGTGCATCGTCCTATCGATCTAAAAAGGGCGATGCCAGTCAAAAGCATCGCCCTTTTTTCTTCACATCGATTGGCGGATGGTTACTTAAAGACCGGTTTGACCGTCTCCGCGCGGCTGACGACCGCCGCGTTGCCCGCCGTCGCGTGGAACATGGCGAACAGATAGCTTGCCTCGCTGTTGCGGTAGCCGCCGAGCACAATCCCGTGATCGAAATCGGTTGGGATGGGGCACAGGTCAATGATTGACCATGTAGCGTTGACGACGCGATCGCCTTCGACGACGGGCGAGAGCACGGCTGCTTTCACGACCGTCGTTTCCACATTCGGCGGTACGAACGGCAGATAGATCGAGTCCTGCCACGTAATCGCGGTGGGCGAAAGCCGCCCTAACATTTCGATCGGCGTACCATTGACGACCACATCGCGCCACGCGCTCCACTTGACGCCGTCAAGGGTGGCGGTGAAAGCGACACGATTGTTTTCACGTTTGGCGAATAGGCACAGCATTTTGCCACCGGGCGCGGCCAGTGTCGCGGAGGCGGGGGCTTTCTTGGTGCGCAGCTCACCGGGGATCATGCGCCATGTTTCCCACGTCTTCGCTTCGCCTTTATCGCTGCTGCGCGTGTAGTAGATCTGTCCATCCACCGGGTTGCGACGGAAGAGGTACAGGTAGGTGTGTCCGTTAAATGTCGCGCCCGACGCCGCCAACGGCTGATCGGTCACGCCGCCGACTTCGCGCCATGTGGTCGCGCGCCCAAGTTCATAGCTGGTGTAGTAAATCCGTCCCTCGCCGACCGTCTTGACAAAGACAACCGGAATTCCCCATGCCGCGCCAATCGCCGGAGCCGCGTCGGTTTGTAAATCTTCACGAGACGAAAACAGCGGTTCCCAACGCATGTTCCACTTCCAGCGGGTTTCGCTGAACAGGTTGCCATCCTGTGGGATGCCGATCCAGAGGCGACCTCCGGCGGTGCGTTCCGCGCTGGCGGTTTCATCCGGAGAGGCTTGATTGCGCCCCACGACAAACAGGTAAGGGCATCCGAGCACGTTTCCGGCGCCTATGCCGGAATGCACCATGCCCACATCTGAGATGACATGCCAGTTCACCATGACTAACCGTCCCTAACTCCGCGTGTCTTGTTTCAAAATTCTAACATTCTGATCGGGCCAGCGTTTACGTTCTTTCTATTAAGATTCATAGTCGTATTCAAGGGCGCTGTCAATTCCCTGTGAGAAGTATTTCCCACTCCGATTGAAGAACGTGACAATCCATTAACAAACGCGAAAAATGGGTAAACATTCGGGTCTCACGCGGCGTCGAATCGTAAGAAACCGGGTGTTTAAGGGAGGAAAAATCCTAATGACGGCGCAATTGGACGCACAATCTGCCGAGATGTTACAGAATGCCGTGTATGTTTGGTTTACGACCGTCCGCGAAGATGGAATGCCCCAACCGACGCCGGTATGGTTCATCCAAGATGGCGATTCGTACCTGATCTATTCCATGCCCAGCGCCCAAAAGGTCAAAAATATCCGCGCCAGCTCGAAAGTCGCGCTCAGTTTTGCGCCGAATGCCGACGCCGAACGGTATCTCGTGATCATGGGGCATGCGACGGTTGATCCCGGTGCTCCGAAAGCGCTCGATCACGCCGGGTACCGGGCGAAATACGCCCCACTCATCCCCGGAATTGGAATGACGGAAGAGCAGTTCTCCAGCCAGTTCACCACTCCGATCCGCGTGCTGCCGACTCGCGTCCGTTCCGAATAACGCCCAGATTTATTGCTGCTGTTCGTCAAGGTGGCGCAGAATACGGGCGTAAGCGTCGTTGATCTGCTGCATGGTGCGGGTTGAATGATCGCCGCCCGCACCGCTGCTCACATCCGGGTGATGTTTGCGTGCTAGATGCCGGTAAGCCCGCTTGATCAATCCGCGGTCGGTGCTGGGGTTAATGCCAAGCAGATCGAAGTAGACCTGCATGGGATGCCCCGCCAGCGGTGCCACGTCGAAGTTCGCCACATACCAGAAATCGTTCGGCGCATAGGAAGTTTTGATCCGTTTGGCGTTCAACTGCTGCGGATCGATCGCCTGCCCGTGCCGGATGTCGCGCGCGACGCCCTGCCCCTCAAAGTAGATGGGGAAGATGAACAGATCGTTCGGGCTGAAGGCATCGAAGGCATAGATTTTGTCCTGATGCAGCGCGAGCAGCACACTCATCCACTCATCGGGGATGTAGTACATGCCATCGCGCGGTAGGAGTAGATCGCACCACAGGATGAACAGGCTGTGAACGCCGCGCGCGCTGTTTTCGGTGACGATGTTCTTGATCTCGTAGGCGGCGATGTCGCTTTCGATCAGGTAGATGAAAATGTCGGCGGCGGCGCTGGTAGCGGCGCTGTCATTCAGCTTGATGTGCAGGATGTCGCCGCCGTCGTCGATGACCTGCATGCGCGGATGCTGCCCCTGTATCAGATACACCAGATAAGCGCTGATCTTGATCGTGTCAAAGCGCATAGGTGGGCGACGGCCTCCGGAAACTCACGGCTAGGCATGGGCGATGGCGGCTTCGGCGGGCGCGTTTTCGGCAGAGAGGCCAGCGGGATCGGCATACGGGCGGTGAATGCGCGTCAGCAAATAAGCGGGCACGACCAGCACGATCAACAAACAACCGCCAACCATAAACGGCAGCGAGGGCGACGACGCGAACAACTGACCGCCAAGCGCGGTACCGAAGATAATCCCCATCGTGGCGGCGGACTGGTACCAACCGAGCGCCCCACCGCTCACCTCAGCCGATACACTGGTGGTCGCCAATGTTTGCACGGCGGGCATCATCACGCCGCTGGCAATCGCGACGAGCGGCATCGCCACCCCGCCAATCCAGTACGGCGACGCGATCATCACGATAAACAGCATGCCCAACCCGCGAAAAATCGTCCCGGCGATGATGAGTCGTTTTTCTCCGAAGCGCGGGGCCAACCATTTGACCAGATACAACTGCGTGATGATTTGCCCAACGCCGAAGCCGGACAAGATCAGCCCATTGCCAAAGCTGATATTGTTCAGCGACTGCCCGGCGAAAATCACAGCTTCGCCGTATAGCGCGATCGTCGAGGTGAGCAAGGCGATCGAAAATTGGGCAGCAAAACCGATGCCCATCGTGAACAACAGCGAAGTGTTGGTGAACACTTCATGGAAGCCGAGTTTCGCCTGCGGATGATCGCGGCGCTGGCGGCGAATTTCCGGCGTAAGGGTTTCTTTGAGCGTGACCGCCGTCAAAATCACCGTCGAAAGGCTGACGGCAGACGCCACCAGAAACGCGGCGCGATCGCTGAACAGCGCGGCGATGATCCCGCCGACCGCCGGGCCAAGCACGTATCCCAATCCGAAGGCGGTGAACACCACCCCAAGCGCCTGCATACGCGTCTTGGGCGTGGAAAGATCCGTCAGATAAGCCTGCGCGACGATCACGTTACCGCCGGTGATGCCGTCCAGAATACGCGCGAAAAACAGCATCGGCAGCGCATCGGCCCCGGCCAGCAGGAGGAAGCTAATCACGGTTCCGATTTGGCTGACGATTAGGACGGGCAGCCGCCCATAGCGATCTGACAGGCGGCCCAAGAACGGTGCCGCGATGAACTGTGCGATGAAATAGGATGCCAGCAGCCAAGCGATCGTTTCCGGGCGTGCACCGAACCGGCTGCCCGCATACAGCGGCAGCACCGGCTGGACGATGCTCGCACCGAGGAAATTGACGAAGACGATCAAGAAGATGGTGATAACGCGACGGCGATCCACGAGTAGAGAAAATCCCTGATTTGTTAAGCGAGGAGAGACACAACAGCGCCGGAATCCGGTCACGACCGAATTCGCCGGGGCAATCATTACGATCAGTGTAATCAGTTTTCTTAAGCGGGGGTTAAATTGGGTATATCCAATCCTGTAGGGGCTGGCGCAAAACACCGATCCGGTAAATGCTGCGTATAGAGTGTATTGTTGATGCACAGAAGGAAAGGCTTCCCATGTCACTCTATGTGGAAGAAACTGGAACGATCGGCGCGCCGAGCATTGTCTTTCTGCACGGTGTGGGCGCAAGCGGTTGGATGTGGACACCCCAAGTCGCATCCCTCACCGATTTTCACTGCCTCGCGATCGATTTGCCCGGTCATGGCAAAAGTAACGATGCCCCGTGGGTATCGCTGGCAGACACAGCGGATCAGATCGCGGCGATCATTCGCGAGCACGCCTTAAACGGACGCGCACATGTGGTCGGGCTGTCGCTGGGCGGATACCTCGCGCTCGTGCTGCTGGAACAGCATGCAGCGGTGCTGGATCGGGTCGTCATCAGCGGTGTCACCGCCGAACCCGTCCCTAATCGCGCCCTGCTGCCTGTGCAGTTGTGGGTGATGTCCGGATTGCTGAAAAGGCGCTGGTTTGTGGAAATGCAGGCGAGAGCGCTGCATCTGCCGCCGGGAATGGAGGCGGCATTCATTGAAAACCTACTGGCGATGTCGATGCCCGCTTATCGCCGCGTATGGGAAGAAGCCGCCGAATTTCGGGTACCCGCTTCGCTCCGGGAAGTGAATACCCCCACGCTGATCACGGCAGGCAGCCGCGAGTCGGAAATTATCGTGAAAGCCGTGGGCACAATCGCGCAGAGGATGCCTCGCGCACAGGGGCGGTTGGCTCCGGGTCGGGGTCACGGTTGGAACGTTGAAGATCCGGATCTCTTTACCGCGATGGTGCGCGCATGGATCACCGGAACGCCCCTGCCCTCGCGCTTACAGGTTGCAGAATAAGCGTCACGGATCGGTACTCTGTGGTGCAGGCTTGGCTCTCGCTTCGTTGATGCGAATCACCTGCTCGATCGCTTCCATGCCTTCTTCGTACGTCGTTACCACTGCCGAGCCATCCTTGCCGCTGAACAGTTGCATGAGCACTGAGCCGATGAAGCGCAGCAGGGAATTTTTGCCGATCACGAGGGCTTGAAACCCAGTTTTCGACCGATCCACGTTCCTGATTGCGTCGCGCAGCTTGGCAAGGCTGGGCAAAATACCGGTGACTTCGCGGCCATCGATGAGGATATGAACAGGCGTATCGGACGATTGGGTCAATGCCAATCCTTGACGGTTGGCCGTGGCTGCATCCTCAATCGACATGTAGCCGTAAAAGCGAATGTAAACGATTTGACCTTCTCGAAGCCATTTTACTTCGCAGCCCATCACATTCTCCTCAGCTCAAACTGCCATTGTGCAGGCGGTTGGTTGTTAATGCGTGTTATCCAGACGTACATGAGTATATGTCGGTTTCCCGCCGCTTCTAGAGGACGCGAGGAAATTTCATAATAATTTCACAGCTTGCAATCAGGGAATAAAAAACCACCCCATCTCCGGTTAAGAGAAGGGTGGGGAAAAATGGGAAGCGCTACGATACGGGGAGGAGTTCGCCGCCGCCGACCAGTGAGTAGGTCAGCCCGGCGAACGTCTGATTCGCGGCGGCAGTCGCATCGTAGTAGACGTTATGCCCGCCGCCGATGATGTTGCTGATCGCGTCCCCGGTGATGATCGCACCTTCGAGCGTCGTCACGAACGAGTCAGCGGTGACCGTCCATGAGCTGGTCGCGTCGAGTGTGACACTGACCGCGCTGGCGGCTGTATCCGGGTTGATCGCCCCGATCAGACTGGAGCCGTTTTGCAGCGTGATATCGAGCGTACTGATGCTGTCCGCGACCAGATTGCCGGTCAGGGCTTGTGCATCGGCCAGCAGCACCAAATGTCCACCGTTCGATCCGCTGGTGCCCCATCGATCCGTGGCGGCGGCCTGTGCCAATATGCCCGAATCCACCGTCACTTCAACACCGCTGAGGGTCACGCTGCCCGTCGCATTGGTGATGAAGAACAGCGGGCCACTGCTGGACGTGTAGGTGAGCGATCCGCCGGTCATGGTGAACACGCCTTCGCTGCCTTCGGCATCACCGGAGAAGCTTTGATAGATCATCACCCCCCACTTATCCGCGAACGTGGACGACAGATCGACATCGGTTAGGGTGATCGAATTTGAACCTTCAATGACGGCGGCTTCCGCGCCGGTCGCGGTGTAGGTGCCGCCCGTCGCGCTGATCGCGCCCGTCGAGTAGATGGCAGGCGAGTCCTGCCCGGTCGTCGTGACGGTGCTGTCGGTGACGGTGATGGTGCCGCTGCCGCGATCGGTCGCTACCGCGCCGGAATGCGCGCCGGTCGTATACATCGTGACGTTATCGAGCGTCAGTGCGCCGCCCAACGTCGCCATGACGGCGTGCGCGCCATCGCCAATCGCTTCAATGCTAAGGTCAGAGGCAGCAATCGACGCACCTTCGCCGGTCGCGAACAAGCCGTTGGTGCCCGCGCCATCGGTGGTGACGGTGCCGCCTTCGAGCGTTGTTGTACTGCCGGAACCGACGAGCACCGCCGCGTTCAAGCCGTAGAAACTGCTGCTGTCTGCCGACGAGGTATCGCCCGTCTTGGTGATGGTGGGGTTGGTCACGGCGATCGATCCGCCGTTGATGACGCACAGCGCGGACACATCGCTGGTGCTGGAGTCATATACCGCATCGCTGCTGGCATCGGCGGACTGGCCGTCAATCGTGACGGTGCCACAGGTCGCGTTGATCGCCGGGTTGCTGGTCGACTCCCCAGCGGCACCGGGCGGAGCGGCCCCATCCGGGGGTGCTCCAGCAGGCGCACCTGCTGGCGGATTTCCCGCTGGAGTGCCTGATTGCGCGAAACTAGGTGCCGCTGAGAGCGCGATTACGAGAAGGGATGTCAGCACAAAGAGAGAGATCAAGGGGCGAAAGGATCGCCCCCGAAGGAACTTGCGTTTCATAGCCTGCCTCGCCTTTCGAAGCGAATGAGTCGGTGGAAGCGCTCGCCGTGTTACCGTGCGAGCCTCCTGTTTGCTTCTACACCATTACCCTACGCGCTGAATATGGGAACATTGCGGGCAGCGGGTAAAAAAGTCGGTGAATGATTGTAATCCATCGATCAGGCGTTACGGATGGCCTCATCGATGGGAATTGCCCCATCACGCGTGGTCACGATATAGCTTTGGCGCTGCAGCGACACCCCGACGACGTACGCCCCTAACGCGTGAATACTCGACGCGAGTGAACCGGTGCTAGCGAAGGCCTCGACAGCCTGATGACTTTCCCAAATGACAATCAATTCGGCAAAGTCACTGTCATCCACCTGTTCCAAGAGCATTGCGCCCAAATACCCTTCTCGCTGGCGGAGCGTGGGAAGGTAATCATCGTTGAGCAGACGGCGGAACTGTGACATCGTTCCCAGTGGTACCCGTATTTTGGTGACCTGCGCGTACATCGTCAACCTTCTTTCTCAGCCTGTTGACTTTCCGTTGCACTCATTGAACTCGCATATTCAGGCTGTGTACAGCGCCAAAAATCACTAAAATCGATACACGAAGGGATTACATTCTCACAAAGGATGACTATGTTCTCACTTGGGAAACTAAATTGGACGATCCTGCGGAGGACTCTGCTGGTCAGCGTCCTACTCATGACGGCTGTGATGGGGGTGATCTATCCCGTCAGCGCCCAGACGAGCGGAACAAAAACCAACACCCCCGCCGCCCCGGCTGCGACGGCTACCCCAACCGCCGATTTGCTGCAATCACTGCTGCAAGCGGCGCAGACCACCGAAGAAGCAGGCACAGGGGACACATTTTCGTTCGCGGCGCTGCTCCCCGGCTTGCATGTTGAACGCGGAACCGATGGGGCGTTCATCATCGGCGACCCCGACGCGCCGATCACGATCGTGGAGTTTTCCGACTGGGCGTGCCCGCACTGTCAGGAATACCGGGGGGTGATCGAACAGGTCATTACCGATTATGTCGTGCCCGGCAAAGCACGCTTCGAATTCCGCATGTTCCCGACCGCAGGCGGGCAGCAGTCGGCGGCGTTCGCCGTGATCGCTGAATGCGCCGACAGCATGATCACCGATGAAGACGGCGTGGGTTACGGCTTCTGGCTGTCGATCGACGTGCTGTATGGGATGGCGGAAGGTGGGACGTACTTCACCCAAGAAGCGCTGCAAACCTATGCCGACGCGCTGGGGCTTGATGCCGATGAACTGCTCACCTGTGGGCGCGCGGCGGAGACTCCGCAGGTGGTGACGGACATCAATTTTGGCGATGAAGCGGGTGTCAGCGGTACCCCGGCAGTGATGGTGCGGCACCCCAGCGAAGAAGGGCTGAGCGCGCCGGAATTCATCGAGCTGAATGGACGACAGTATGCGGGCGGCGGCGTCCCCTACGATGTGCTTGCCGAAGTGATCGAAGAGGCGAACAAGTAAACGAACCAGAAAAGAGTCAACGCAAAAATGCAGTGAAGCAAAGGCGCAAAGAGAGAGAATGTCTTCCTTTGCGCCTTACATGCTTAGCAGCATGCTGCGCCCGATGTTCAACGATTTACCGGATGCAGCACTTCGCGTCTTTGCGTTGTGTATTTCGCTTTCTTTCCTACACCGTCTTAATCGTCACCCTCGCGGGCTTGAGCTTCTTATACGCGGTGAGTGACGCCGCCGTGACCGTGATTGTGCCCGGTGTTTTGCGCGCCCGCACATACACCGCGCCTTGACCGCCAACCAGCGGGAACGGGTTCTCCCCAACGAGATCGCCTTCGCCTTCAATGCTGAACCCGATCACCGCCGTCGAGAACGGCAGCCGGTTGCCATAAGCATCGGTGAGACGGAACACCAAGCGCGTCATATCCGATCCATCCGCGTTGATCGTCGGATCGTCGGCCACTAGTTCGAGGGTGTGCGGCACGCCATCAGACGAAAGGCGCTGTTCGATCACCTGCTGGCCGCCCACGTAACCGACGATGCGCAGGTCTTGGAAGCCGCGCCCCCACACGCCTAACATCGAACCCCCCGGTACGGTGATCGGCGCGTGCGGCAGGTGCGGATACTTTTCGCGATCCGGCTCAAATTTGCCGAGGTGATTCTCGTCACCAACCGACACCTCGATGTAATCGCAGTTGGTCGCCACCATCAGCGGATCGTTGCCGCCTTCGCTGCGATCGCCCATCGTCCAGAACGTGAGCGCGTGCAGCACCGGGCGCACTTTCGGATCGATTTGGCTGGCGTAGACATAGGCGGCGAACTTGGGCAGGCGGAAAATATCGCTGACGCCGTGATAGCAAATGCGGTCGCCGCTGCCGAATTCGCGGTGCGTGTTGTAGTCGAACGCACACCAGCCGATCGCGCCCGTGACTTTCGGGTTGGCGAAGGCGAGGTCTTGAATCAGCGCGTGACGGTGCGCGTGTTCGATCTGCCGTTCTTCCTGATCAAACGTCTTGGTCGGGTACATGTGCCCGTTGAATTCGGTGATCAGGTGCGGCGTGTTGACCGGATCGCGCACACCCTTCGAGAAGTCGTTGAAGGTGAACACGTCTTCTAGGAACTGGCTTTCGAGGAAGAAGCGCACGCCCGCCGTCTGTCGCGTCGGGTCGAGCGCATGCGCGAGGGCGTTGGTGGCCTTGTAAAAGGCTTCGTCGTCCCACGATTCGTTGATGCGCACGCCCCACAGCACGATCGACGCGTGATTGCGATCCCGTTCGATCATCGATTCCACATCGCGCAGGCTGAGGGCTTTCCAGTCGTTATCGCCGATGAATTGCCAACCGGGGATTTCTTCAAAGACCAGCAGGCCGATCTCGTCGCAGCGATCGAGGAAGGCAGGCGACTGGGGATAGTGCGACGTGCGCACGAGATTGATGCCCAATTCGTCCTTGAGGATGTCGGCATCTTTGCGCTGCAAACGAGCAGGCGCGGCGGCACCGATGTACGCGTACGTCTGGTGACGGTTCAGTCCGACGATCTGAATCTTCTCGCCGTTCAGGTAGAAACCGTCGGCCTTGAACACAGCATCGCGGAAGCCGAAGCGCGTGTTGACCGTATCGGCCAATTTCGCATTGCTATCCATCAACATGATGTATGCGAAGTACAGTTTCGGGTGCTCAAGCGACCAGAGTTCCGCCGCCTCGACAGCGTTCTGAAGGGTGATTTTGACGGTTTCGCCGGGACGAACGCTGACGGGCACACGGGGAGCGCCCTGCGGAATCGAGTGCGCGGAGTCGGTCAGGTTGCCCCACATGGCCCCCACTTCACCCGTGCTCACGATGCTGCCTTCATTTTTCACCCACACATCGATCTCGACACGCGGGGCCGTCAATACGTCCAGCGTGCGCACGAAGATTTTGTCGATATGCAGCGGTTCGACATAGCGAATGCGCACGTCGCGGTAGATGCCGCCGAAGGTCAAATAATCGACCACATAGCCATAAGGAGGAATATCCGGACGCTCGGTCGAATCGACATGGACGGTGAGCAGATTTTCGCCGGAGTCGTTTACAAAACCGGTGATGTCCACCGAAAACGGGACGTAGCCGCCGCCGTGTTCACCGAACTTGTGCCCGTTCAAGCTGACCTGCGTGGCGATCATCGAGCCATCGAAATCGATGTAGACGCGCCGCCCGTTGAGCGGTTCCGGCAGCGTGAAGCGCTTGCGATAGGTGCTGATGAACTGGTAATCGGCATTATCGAAGTTGTGGTGCGGCAGTTCAATATTGGTGTGCGGCAGGTGCACGGTCTGGAACTGCGAATCAGGAGCATTATCCGCCAGTTCAGCAGGCGCATACAGCCAATCTTGATTGAAATTAAGGACAGATCGCATAAGGAAAGCAGCCTTTACAGGGAATCTTGGGTGGTCACTGAGCGGTCGATTATAACAAAAGGGGCGTTCGTTCCGTAGGACACACGAACACCCCTGTTTGACACCCATAACACGACACGCAGCCGGCGATTTACGTCCCCCGGCGGAACGCGAACAGCGAATTGCCACTCACCGCGTAGATGATGGCGCGGTTCACATCGACGGCGACATCGGCGATGCTGGTGAACAGCGATTCGTCGGCGGCGCGGTAGCTTTGCATGAACGTTCCGCTAAACGTCGTCTCGTAAATGGTGCGGTCGGCGCGGCTGACGAAATACATGCTCTGCGCGATTGGGTTATCGCTCATGAACATGTTATCGACATGCGTCATCGCCTGCCCTTCGCGGAAGGTAAAGGCGAAATCCTCAACCTCGCCGCTGGTGAACTTGAGCATTCGGCCATCGCTGGTGATGATGAAGACCGTCCCGTTGCTGTCGATGTCGAAATCGATGGCGGTGCGAATATCCGGGCGCCCGGTGCCGGTGAAATATTCGGTCGGCGTGTTGCTGAAGGCAGATCCGGTCGAACGGTAGCGCCAAATCTGGTTGGCCGCCGCATCGAGGATGTACAGCCCGCCGTTCCAGAACACCATTTTCTGCGGCGTATTCCATGTCTCGGTGCCGGGGAGCTGCTGGGCGCTGCAATCCTGCAAAAAGCGCGGCGAGCAATCGACCAAAATGCCGCTGCTGTCCAGCATCGCCAGCGCGTTCGATTGGCTCAACCCCTGCGCGCTTTCTGCCCACGCAATATCGACAATATCGCCGACGGTGAACTGAAGCACATTGGCGTTGATGCGCATAGCGGGGATCGCTTCCTGCCGCCGCGCGATGCTCATCCCATCCGCGCCGAGGGTGACACGATAAACCTGATTGTTGCCGTCATCGAGCACATACAGGTCTTCCCCTTGCAGCACCACACGGCTGAGCGTCGCCCGCTGGAAGGTATCGAGCACGGTCATCTCGCGCCGCTGAATGTAGAGCAGCGTATCGATTACGCCGCGCGCCTCACGGACGAGCGCCAGCATTTCGGCATCGGTCGGGCGCAGCGTTAAGCATTCTTCCGCCTTGATCGTTAGGGCATTCCACGCGTTGATCGTCCCGGTCACGTCGCTGGAAGCGATGCCGCGCGCGACACGGGCGGTGTTGTTGGCCTGTTCGATGCAGCGGTCGTATTCGCTTTCGCCGGTGCCGGTGACCCACAGCACCACGACCAGCGCCACCACCACGATCGGGATCAGAATCGTCACACCGGTCGCGGCGGGCGTCGCCAGCCACCCTTTAGAACCGTCTTTGGGCTTGGGTACCAACATATCGAACACCCGCTTAATCACCTGAAGGAAGCCTGCCCCACCGATCGCCGCACCGCCAACCGTCCGATCAAGCGCTTGTTTGCGCGCCGTCGATCGCCGTGGTTCGTTCCCGCGCGGCTCTGGCTTGGCGCTGGCTGCATCGGTGGGAGAGCTTCCGGCTGAAGGGCTTGAGGTCGCCGGAGATGCATCCGCCTTCACCGCCGATGTTTCGCCGGTTGCGGTTGCAGAGGGCGGCACGGCAGCGAGTTCCGCCGTCGAAACCACGTCACGCACGGGCAGCGCGACCGGCTGCGCCGCCGTAATGAACTCAAAGCAGGCGGCTTGCAGGGTCTTGATGCCGTTGGCAACGCACACATCTTTGAGGTTCGCCAGTGAAGCGGCGATGTCTTCAGCGGCAAGTGCCGTCCCCACTTGTTCGATGGTCAAATCCGCCAGCAGCGGATCGGCAAAGACGATGCGCATCCCAGCTTTCAGGTCAATTTTTCGAATCTGCGTATCGGGATCGACATGCACGCCCAACGGCGGGCCGATCAGCGCTTCGTCGTCCTCGAACGAGGCGGGAAACGGGGTTGTTTCCTCGCCGCTGCGAATGGCGGCAACCGCGCCACCCACCCGCCCGATGTACAAATCGGCACCGCGCATGACTCCGCAGATCAGGCTGGCTTCAAAGCGTTTTTGCCCGGTGCGGCGCGCATCGGCATTGTGCATGTATAGATTTTCGTTGAGGTACTTGAATACACTTTGCAAGCCGCTGGTCATGCTGCCAGTGCTGCCGAAATAAGTTTCGCAGGCCAACCCTGCCATCCGCTCGAAAAATTCCGGCTTCGCGTCGGCATCGCCGCCGGGGAGCACCAGCGCGAAAAAGGTATCGGTTTCGCGTCCGCGTGCGGTCTTTTTCGGGGTCACTTCAACGAGTGCGCCGGGGGGCGGAATACTGATCGCACGACCGCCGACGAGATGTAAATGCCCCACTAAGGCTTCAAATTCAAACGCCATAAATGTTGGCGCTCCCTATGCGTACCCACCATCACTACTCTTGATTGTAGCGAAATGTACGCATTTGTGCGGGGTTGGCTTCGCGGCTGCGTTGGGATGAGGAAAACTTTGAACTGCGAAAAACACGGAGATCACAGCAATTCTGAGAGAAACCCTCTCTTATTTGCTCTGTGATCTCTGTGGCGAGGTTTCAATACAGGGAACGATCAGCGGGCGCGGACTTTATGGACCAGATCGCGAAGCTGCTGGGGCAGCACGGGTTTCAAGAGAAAATAATCGCCTTCACGCAGATCCGGCTGATACTGATTTTGCGCGCTGATGACCATCACGCAAGCAGCATCCATCGCGGGATCGGCATAGATCGCGTCCAAAACTTCAAAACCGGGGCGGTTGGGCAGCAGTAAATCGAGCAGGATCAGTGACGGCTTATATTGATCGAGGATATTGATCGCCTCGTCCCCGTCGCCTGCTTCTAAAGTCTGGTATCCAAGCGCACCCATCACATGGGCATATACAAAGCGCGTTGGCGCGTCATCATCCACGATGAGGGCAAGGTCTGCCATAGTCTCCGCATGCCGCATAAGCGGCGTTTCACCCTTTGGTAAACCACTAAGAGGATTTCGCATACCCCCTCTATACAGCATAAACGCAAGTAGCGCTTCGTCAAATAAGGGATTGCCTTGAGTTATGGTAAGAAAATCGTTCGATCTACCCACGAAAAATCTGAGGAGCGCTCGAAAATCGTAGATCAAATGCGCCAACAAAAGAAAAGAGATGAGAAAAATCCTCATCTCCTCATTTAATCGTGATCCTACGTATTCGGCTATAGGACTATATTCACCTTCGGTTCTACCAAAGCCCCCGTCTCGCCGCGTGTGGCGATGACGATGACGCGCTTGGGTTCGGCCCCGTTCAAGACGCGCTGCGCACCCTTGCTCGCCAAAGCCAGCGCTTTGGCTTCGTCTTCGCCAATGCTGGCCGGGACTTCAATACGATCGATCGGCTTGCCGTTCTTCATCACCACCAGCGTCGTCACATCCTCGGCGGCGATGGCGGCGTCATAGGCCGGGAACAACTGGTTATGGATGCTGTAGGGTTCACCGATGCGTTCCCACAGCTCTTCGGCGATGTGCGGCGTGAACGGGGCCATCAGGATCAACATGCTCTTTATCGATTCCTGCCACACCAGACGCCCCAACTTGCCTTCGCGGATCATCGGGCGCAGATCGTTCTTCAGCGTCATCAATTCGCTGACCGCGCGGTTGAAGTTGAAGTCGATCAGGCGATCTTCCACGCCCTTGATCGTCTGATGCACGCGGCGGCGGGCCTGTCGTTCGGCATCGGGATCGCCGGTTTCCGTGGTCGGCGGCGTGGTCGCCATGTCCCACACTTCGCCCAACCAGCGGATGACGCCCTGAATATTCTGGCTGTTCCACGGGCCGCCCTTGTTCCAGTCGAAGCCGAACATGATATACGCGCGCACGGTATCGGCGCCGTACTGCTTGACCAGTTCATCGGGATTGACGACATTGCCCTTGCTCTTGGACATGCGCTGAATTTCCAGATGGTGCTTCAACTGGTTGACGGTGTTCGGGCCGGGGATATGCGGAATTTTCACCGAGGCTTCCGGCGGCACTTCGACCGTCCAAACGCGCCCGGCGGCATCTTGTACCGTCAAAATGTTTTCGGTGCGCTTCATGATCTCGCCGATCACGACCGCGCCGGTCTTGGCGGCGATATTTTCGCTCGTGGCAGTCTTGGTATCGCCCGTCTGCGGGATCACGCCGACCGTATGCGCGATCAGCTTGACATTGTTTTCCCACTCCCCTACGGCGATGATCATGTCGCCCGCACGTTCTTCGCCCAACACCTGCCCCTGATTGCGCAGTTGCAGGAACGGTTCGCCCAACATCAGCGAATCGGGTTCGCGCCCGTGCTGCTTCATGATGTCCATCGTCTCTTCGAACATGCCCAAATCGCGCATCGCCTTGGCGAACCAGCGCGCATACAGCAGGTGCATGGTGGCATGTTCCGCGCCGCCCGTATAAGTATCGACGGGCAGCCAGTAAGCCGCTTCTTCAGGATCAAACGGCTGATCGGCACGGTGCGGACTCAAATAGCGGTACCAATACCACGACGAACACATGAACGTATCCATCGTGTCGGTTTCGCGGCGTGCGGGCTGGCCGTTTTCATCGGTCGTGTTGACGAACGAGTCGTGTTTCGCCAGCGGGTTGCCCACCCCGGTGATCTGCACATCGATCGGCAGTTCGACGGGCAGTTGAGCTTCCGCCACAGGGGCGACGCTGCCATCCTGCTTGAAGATCATCGGAATCGGCGATCCCCAGTAGCGCTGGCGGCTGATCAACCAGTCGCGCAGGCGGTAGTTGATCGCTTCGCGCCCGGTGCCCTGCTCCACCAACCAATCGATCACCGCGCTGATCGCCGGATTCTTGCGGCCTTTTTCGCCGTTGCTGAAGGTGCCGTTGAAATGCCCGCTGTTGATCATCTTGCCCGCGCCGGAATAGGCGACTTCGGCGATGTAATCGTCGGCAGCATCATCCGGCTTGATCACGGGGCGAATTTCGATGCCATATTTCTTGGCGAAGGCATAGTCGCGTTCGTCGTGCGCGGGCACGGCCATGATCGCGCCCGTGCCGTAGGTGATCAGCACATAGTCCGCCGTCCAGATCGGCACGCGCTCACCGTTGACAGGGTTGATGGCATAACCACCAGTAAAGACACCGGTCTTCTCGCGTTCTTCGCTCTGGCGCTCGATTTCAGTTTCGCGGGCGGCCTGAGCGACATACGCATCCACGGCTGCCTTTTGCGCCGGGGTGGTGACTTTCTCCACCAGTGGGTGTTCGGGTGCCAGCACCATGAAGGTCGCGCCCCACAGCGTGTCCGGTCGGGTGGTGAAAATTTCAAAGGGTTCGCCCGCTTCGGTCTTGAACGTCACGCGCGCGCCTTCGCTCCGCCCGATCCAGTTGGTCTGCATCATGCGGATGTTTTCCGGCCAGTCGATCTGGTCGAAGTTCAGCAGTTCATCGGCAAAGTAGGTATAGCGGAAGAACCACTGCGTCATCATCTTTTGAATGACGGGCTGCCCGGTGCGCTCGTCCTTGCCGTCGATCACCTGCTCATTAGCCAGCACGGTTTGCAGCGTGGGCGACCAGTTGACCAGCGCTTCGCCGCGATACGCCAAGCCCGCTTCATAGAAACGCTTGAAGAACCATTCCGTCCAGCGGTAGTACTCCGGCTCGCACGAAACGGCTTCGCGCTCCCAGTCGAACATCGCGCCCATGCTGCGGAGCTGCTTGCGCATCCGCTCGATATTGGCGAACGTCCATGTGGCGGGATGAATGCCGCGCGAGATGGCTGCGTTTTCGGCGGGCAGGCCGAAAGCATCGAAGCCCATCGGGAACAGCACATTGAAGCCCTTCATACGCATATAGCGCGCACGGGCATCGCTGGGGGTCATGGCGAACCAGTGCCCCATGTGCAGGTCGCCGCTGGGGTATGGGAGCATGGTCAATGCGTAGTGCTTGGGCTTGCTCCAGTCCACCTTTGAACGGTACAGGCCATCCTGTTCCCAACGCTGCTGCCATTTGGGTTCGATCTCTTGCGGTTGGTACTTGTCACGCACATTTTCAGTCATGGTTTTCTCACGTCATTTCGTGTTCGTCGCCAAAAAGGATCGCTGACAAAACTGGGGTGCAATTATGCACACGGGCGAATAAAACAAAAAGACACAAGCACCGCGCTTTTTGAGCGCTGCACTTGTGTCTTATCGTTCGCTGATCCGCCTTGCGGCGGGTGCCCCCGCCAGAGGCGGGTTAACGATACGGGTCGTTCGGAGGCGGGCGGCGCTCCGGGCGCACCGGTACAGGTACCGGAACACGCACGGGTTTAGGCTCTGGCTGTGGGTTCAAAAGTCGATCAAGCGACCGATCCAGATCGTCGAGCAAGCCGCGCAGACGGCGAGCCGCGTCATCTAAAAAGTTACGCTTCTGGTTTGCCACCACCGTTTGCCTTTCACTCACTACTGGCGTGGTCGGTTTACCCTAATGACCAAAAACAAAAACCCCTCTGCGCACGAAAACGCAGAGGGGCTATGGACCTAAGGGGATTCGAACCCCTGACCTCTTCAATGCCATTGAAGCGCTCTCCCAGCTGAGCTATAGGCCCGGGTGACACCATAAACGCGATTATAGCCCCTCGCGCGTCAGAGTCAATATCAAGGATACTCAACTTTTTGGTTTTGTGTAGTGGGTATTGCGTAAGAAAGTTCTAAAGAGAGGATAAAGGCACGCAAGGTAAAGAGGCATCAAGAAAATCACCCACAAACGCGAAATAGACTCATGTTATAGGCAAATCATGACAATCCGCGGATTTTCCCCACCGCATTGCTGCTATGCTATACATGGGGGGAGGTACACCGTGAACAACATGGGAGGTTATGATGAACAACAATTTTGGAGGAAACAAGTTCGGCGGCCCCAATGATTTTACGAAGCGCATGCAGGATCGTATGCGTCAGGACTCGCAGCAGCGCATGGAAAACCAACAAGGATTTCATGGACTGGAGTCGAAGCAGACTCAAAAGAACATGCAGAATCTGCAAAAAATGCAGCAAGAGCAGCAGGAGCGGATGCGCCAAGAAGCGTGGGCGGCTGAGCAGGAAAAAAAGCGCCAACCCTTGGGACAGCGTCCGACCAGCAGCACCTTTGGTAAGAACGCGGTGCCTTCTCCTCTTGAGGCTTCTCCATTTTCTGCGAAACCGAAGACGAACTACAGCGCCCCCTTGACGCCTCCTCCTCCCACATGGACTCCGCCCGTGAGAAAAGAAGGGTTCCTCAAGCGGCTACTGAAAGGCATCTTCGGCGGATAGGGTTATAGGCTGTAGTAGGTATCCATCACCCACCGCGCGGTGTTAGTATCGATATATTCCCGAATGCGGTTCAAGTCCGCTTCGTTTCGGATGATGTGATCGTAGTAACGTGCTTGCCAAACTCGTAGATCGGGGATCTGCGTTGTTTCGCGGATAGCACGCGTCACGGCGGATTTGTAAGAGCCAATCACCGTGCCAAGCCGTGTTTTTGTAGGGACGAGGCCCGCCTCGTCCGGTTTTGCGAGATGAGATGGGGCGGACGACGCGGGCGTCGTCCCTACGATCACGATGATCCCGTGAATGTGATTCGGCATCACCACAAAGGCATCTAGCTCAATGCCGGGATGATGAACCGGCAGCGCCAACCAATGTTCTGCCGCGATTTGCCCCGCGGCGTTCAACATAAGCACATGATCGTCGATCTCCCCGAACAAACACCGGCGATCATGCGTGCAGACGGTGACGAAATAAGCACCCGATAGGGAGTAATCATACCCTTTTAGGCGCGGGGATTTGCGCTGCGGTAGGCTGCTCATGAAGATCGGACGGATCACCCCACGCCCATGGCGGTGAGCATGTCTTTGAGCGTTTCGACGGGCAGACCGACGATATTGGTATAACTCCCCTCGTAGCGCTCGGCGGGGTGAAACACCTCATCTTGGATCGCGTAACCACCCGCTTTATCGAACGGGCCGCCGCTGGTGATATACGCGTCCATTTCGGCATCCGAGTACTGACGCATGTACACAATGGATTGGGTAACGCGCGTATCCAACTGCACAGCGGCACCCGGCACTTTCTTGAGCAGCGTGAGCGCGGTGGCGACCGTGTGAGGGCGTCCGCGCAGCCGGGTGAGCATGGCGCGGGCATCCTCTACAGAGGCGGGTTTTTCGAGAATTTCACCGGTGCCATCCTCAACACCGAGCGTATCCGCCGCAAGGATCACGGTCGTATCGGCGGCGAGGATCAGCGCCGCTTCATCAGCCCCTTGATCCAACCGTGCGGACACCGCCAGCGCTTTTTCGCGGCTCAGCCGTGTGACATACGCGATCGGGGTCTCGCCTGCGCGGCGTTTTTCTTCAATGTCCGGCTTGATGACCGTGAACGTGATGCCCATGTCGGTGAGCAGCTCGCGCCGCCGGGGCGATCCGCTGGCGAGGATAAAGCGCTGTGTCATTCGGCTAACTCCTATAAACATAGAGGCAGGTCTAAGACCTGCCCCTACAAAATCAATGGCGCTTGAATGTCGAACGGCGAAGGGTTTAGGCTTCGTCGTCGGTGTCTTCGTAATCGTCGTCGTCGTAGAATTCGTCGTCATCATCGTCGTAGATGCCGTGCGCGTGACCGTGCGCCAGTTCATCTTCGTCGGCTTCGCGGATGCCCAGTACTTCGATGTCGTACTTCAGGCTCTTGCCCGCCAGCGGGTGATTGAAGTCGAGGATGACCGACTGAGGGGTGATTTCCTTGACGTGCGCCAGTTCGATCGAGCCGTCTTCGTTTTCGACTTCGATCAACATGCCCACTTCAAGATCATCCGCGTCCGGCACATCCCGCCGATCCAGCGTCTCGATGTCTTCGTCGTCATAATCGCCATACGCTTCGTCCGGCGACAGGGTGACGCTGAGGTTATCGCCCACACGCTTGCCCGTGAGCGCCTGTTCCAAACCCGGAAGGATATTATCTGCGCCGTGCAGATAATCGATCTGGTTGTCTTCGCTTTCTTGGTCTTCTTCCACGTACAGCTTGCCATCGACATACAGCTTATACTGGAAACTGACGACCATTCCGTCAGTGACCTTCTGGTTTTCTGTTGCCATTCAGCGGCAGTCCTTTCGAATCCAATACTGCCCCTTGCGAGGCATGTTCTTAGAAGATTATACCGGTAAGGATGGAGCGCTTGCTATGGGCAACAATGACGAGTTCGCGCACATCAATCGGCCTCATTAGGGATGGACAACCAGCAGGGTGATCGCGTTAGGTGGGAAGTCCAGCGGTGTGCCGTCTGCTGAAATGACGACATCGCTTTCGCGCACAATTTGATCAAGCTGCACCGCGCTGTAGCGATAAACTTCGGCGTTCGTACCGCTGAATCCGCTCAAGCTGATCGGGCTGCTCAGGAGATCGCTCGTCTTGTTGATCACCACGATCGTAAGCGCGCCATCGCTGCGCAGTGCGGCATAGACCGACAGCCGCCCCTGATCGCTGCTGGCGGCGTGAACGCTCGTTTCCCCGAATCCGCTGCCTTTGCCATCATAATTGCGGTACATGCGGAACGCATAGGCGGCGGGTTGATCGGGCGTTGGCGGATCCCACATCGTCGCCAGATCGACGCCTTCACGCCCGAAAATCCCCAGTACATCGGCCTGCGCCAGTGCCCCATTGATGTCTTCCAGCGCGCCGAAATTGTACTCGGTAATGGCGATCCGCGTGCCGGGATAGTACTGATCGATCCAGTCGTGCATTCGGGGGATCAGCCGGATGGTGTCGTTGATCCATGTTTCATCGATATACGTCGGGTCCCACAGGCCGCGCACAGAGCGCAGACGAAGTGCCTGTGTCTCGGCGCTGCCTGCCGGTGACAGCCCGACGCCCTCCGCTTGGGGGTAGAAATGCAGGTCGAGGTAATCGAGGATGCGGACGCCGTGCTGCGCTTCGTACTGCCGCATCTGATCGAGATACCACGCCACCAGCTCCATATCGCCGTGCGCGGTGCGATCGACCGTCGGCCCTGACCACCATTCCGGCGCAGCCGTATCGAGCGCCGAATAGAAATAGGCAGGCCAGCCCCACTCAACCGGCCCCAGCGTCAGCGCATCGGGATCGGTCGCCTTGATCGCGGCGGCGTACTCAAACGTACGATCGCGCAGTTCGTCATAGCTGAGCGGATCGGGATGTACGTCACGGTGAGTGCTGTTCCACAGCGACGGCTCGTTGTCGAGGTTGTAGAAGCGAACGCCGCCGTTCGCCGCCGTGCCAAACTGACCGATCAAGTGCTGCATCCACGCCTGCACATTCTCCGGCCCAATCGCGGTGCTGGTATCCGCCGGGTCATTCCCGACGATCGGCGTGCCATCAGGCAGCAGACCATTGCCGCAGTCCGGCGCATACGGATCGGTATCCTGCTGCGCGCCGTAACGCGTCACCGGGAAACCGCACGCGAACACGCGATCGCTCGGCGTCCAGCCGATCAGCGGGACGGTGATAATCGAGTCGGTGCCGGTGCTGACGTTCTGGGCGATAAACCGGTCTGACGACGATCCATTCGGCAGCGCGGCGGGATTATCGTTGTCGTTGGGGATATTCTCGAAGTACCAGTCTGCCGCGTGATTGGTGGTGTCGGTCTGCCAGTTGTAGCGCGTGGTGGCATTGCCGCCCCAGCGATTGACGGGCAGGCGAATATCGGCGGCCAGTGCGGGATCGGCGAAGTTCAGCCCGTAAATATCATCGCTGATCGGGTGCTGATCGGCGCTGGCATCGATGGTCAGCGTGAGCGGGGTTTGCGTCACAATCTGGCTGCTGATCAACTGAATATCGTCGAGGAAGAACGGTGCCTGCGGCCCACCGGTCGCATCCGTCCACGTGATGCCGCCGACCGGCTGCCCATTCACAGGGGTGAGCGGCACATCGATCTGCGTCCACGTGTTCGCGGGCGGCGTGAGGGTCAGCACCTGCGTGTTTTGATCGCTCGCCTCGTTATACAGCGAAACGACCAGACTCGCCCCATTGCCCCACACCCAAAAACGGAGAGTCTCAAACAGGGGCGGAATCGCTTCATGCGCGTGCAGATACAACCCTGCCCATGCCTCATTGATCGTCACGCTGATCGCAGCGGAGCCGCTGTGTACCGGGCTGGTGAGGCCGTAATCGATGGTGCTGCCCCATGACCAATTATCCCAGCCGCTGGCAAGGGCATCCTCATAGATGGATTCGGTGGTGCCCTGCCGCGCGAACGTGATCTGAGGGGCCGCCTGAAGCGGCAGATGCGAGAGCGATAGCAAGAACAGCGCGCACATCACGCCCAGTATGAACCTGTATCCTATGCGATGCATCCTCGTTCCTTTCGACCCATGCGAGTTCACACAGTGACGATTGTACTCAGGGTCTGCCGCCGGGGATTGGGAAACCAGTCCCCCACAGGGCATAATTGGCGGATATTCGAATCGCGCATTCTTCGAGGATAGGTTATGTCCGTCGCATGCTTAGGCGAACTGCTCATCGATTTTGTCGCTCTGGAATCGGGCGTGACCGTGGGCGATGCCTCCGGCTTTCAAAAAGCACCGGGCGGCGCGCCCGCCAATGTCGCCGTAGCGGTGGCGCGTTTGGGTCAGAAATCCGCGTTTTTGGGACAGGTCGGCGATGATCCGTTCGGCCATTACCTCGCAGGGGTATTGCAGGAAAACGAGGTCGATACGCGTGGGCTCACCTTCAGCGCAGAAGCGCGTACCGCGCTGGCCTTCGTCAGTTTAGCCGCGCACGGTGAACGCAGTTTTGTGTTTTACCGCAACCCCAGCGCCGATATGCTCATGCGGCCCGAAGATGTCGCCACCTCGGTCATTGACGGGTATGGGGCATTCCACTTCGGGTCGATCACGATGATCGGTGAACCGAGCCGATCCGCGACCCTGCACGCCGTCGACTATGCGCGCAAAGCGGGCAAGCTGATCAGTTACGATCCCAATCTGCGCCTAAGCCTGTGGAACAGCCCGGAAGAAGCCCGTGCGGGCATGCTGGCAGGGCTGGATCTCGGCATCCACATTCTCAAAATCAGCGATGAAGAACTGCGCTTCCTGCTCCCCGGCGTCGATGTGACGGACGATGATCCGGTCGCGCCGCTGTGGCGACCGGGCATGAAGTTGATCTGTGTGACGCGCGGCGCGGATGGCGCGATCGTGTATACGCGTGACGGTCAGATAGCGGAACATGAAGGCTTCACCGTCTCGGCCATCGACACGACCGGCGCGGGCGATAGTTTCGTAGCGGCGCTGCTCACGCAAGTATTGGCGTATGGCGACGCGTATCCGCGCCACTTGAGCGAGATCGTGCGGTTTGCCTGCGCGACGGGTGCGCTCACGACCACCGGGCGCGGCGCGATCCCGTCACTGCCGACGACTCAGCAGGTGCTGGCCTTCATGAACGGCTAGAGGGATAGGTTCCCCTATCACGACAGCGCGTTGTGATAGGGGAACGGTTTGCGGTTTATCGATCGGCGCTTGAAGCCGTCACCGTGATGACGACATTCCCCTTTTTATGCCCTTGATCGACATACCGGTGCGCCTCGACGATCGATTCCAGCGGGTAGCATCGATCAATGACCGGTTTTACCTTCCCCGCTTCGATGAGCGCCTTCAGGAAAGCCAAGTCTTCCGCCGTCAACTTGATGCCGTCGGAGGCTTTCAGGATGTTCAGGTAAACGCCCGCTTCCTTGAGCGCCTGTTTGGCTTGTGATGCGGCGAGTTTTCCGACCGCGTCGAAGATCACATCGTAGGACTGGCCGCTTTGGGGGATGGCTTCGCGCGTGTAATCGATAACGTGATCCGCGCCAAGCGATCGGACGAGATCGACGTTACCGGTGCTGCACACCCCGGTCACCTCAGCGCCAAAGTGCTTGGCAAGCTGCACGGCGAACGTCCCCACGCTGCCGGACGCGCCGTAGATCAGCACCTTTTGGCCGGGTTGAAGATGCGCCTTGCGAAGCACCAACAGCGCGGTTAGCCCGCCGCTTGGCACGGGAGCCGCTTCCTCGTAGGTCAAATTGACCGGTTTGAACGCCAGTACGCCGTCTTCCGGCAGGCAGACATATTCGGCATATGCGCCAAACTTCATCCCGGTGTATCCAAACACAGGATCGCCCTTCGCAAAGTGCGTGACCGCGCTACCTACGGCTTCCACTTCCCCGGCCAAATCCATGCCGAGAATTTTCTTTCGTGGCCGGTGAAGCCGATCATGATGCGCATGATGGGCCAGAACAGCAGGTCTTGGACGACGCCCAAGCCGGGCTTGAACCCGCGAATTTTAGTATCGCCGATGTGAGCGGTCGTCGCGTGAATTTTGATCAAGACTTCGTTGGGTTTGGGGGTCGGCGTGGCGACTTCTTGCAGTTGTAGGACTTCCGGCGGGCCATATGTGGGGCAAATCACGGCTTTCATGAGGGTTACTCCGGGGACTATAAGTTCATGCCTGTTGGTTGATAAGGGCATAGCGTAGTGCGCTATGCCCTTACAATCCCGTGAGGGTACTTTTACTCGTAGCGCAGGACGTTGGCGACGCGTTCGCGGGTGGCGACGCCGCTGCTCAAGAATGTGCTGATCCACGCGATCGCGACCGAGGCGATGATGAGGGCGATGGCTAACGGCGCGGCATCACGCGGCACCGGGATCGATTGGCCGATGCCCGCCGAGGTCATGATCGCCACGCCGAGCGCGCTCACACCAATGCCGAGCAGCCCACCAAGCAAGCCGATCACCGTGTTTTCGATCAGCATAATCGTCAATACACGCCGCCCTTTCAGGCCGACCGCTTTCAGAATGCCGATCTGACGCCGCCGTTCGAGCGTTGCCAGCGAAACGGTATTCGCCATCGTCACCGCCGCCGCAAGCAGCGAGAGCAGCCCGACCACCGTCGGCAGCGCGGAGAACTGCTGAATCAAGCGGGATAGGAAACTGTCGATGAAGGTGATGTCGAGCGTGAACACCAGCGGCACCGCCGATAGATCGAGCAGGACTTCATTCAGCTTATCGGGTGCCGTCTGCACGATCGTCAGGCCAATATCGCGCATGCCGGTGCTGTCCGGGATCGTATTTGGCGGGATGATGTACTGCCCAAAACCGATCGTGCCCGCAGCCTGCATAATGCCGACGACCGTGAAATCGTAGCGCGTGCTGCCGACGCGAATGCCTAACACCGATCCAACATGCGCGCTAATGTTGCTGAACTGCTGCCCAAAATCTGAGGGCAGGATGATCACCCGCTGGCCGTTATCTTCGGGCGTTAAGCCCCGGCCTTCGATGACGTTGTCCTGAAACGCCGGGTTATCGGAGACACGGGCGGTTAGCTGGAGGCTGCTGAACATCCGCTGTGGGTTGCGCGGCAGATCCTGCGCCTCAATGTCAAACGGCAGCTCGAATTCGGGCGTCACGCCATCGACGCTTTCCAAAACGCCCATCGTCGTGAACAAGCGTGTGCGGTATTCAATGCCATCGATGTTGTCGAGCGCGGCATCCAGCATGTTATTGGCGATCGTCGGGGAGACAAGGCTCGCCACTGGGAACACCAGCACGTTGCCGCCCAAGGTCTGCGAAAGCTGGAACTGCAAAATTTCGCGCGTGCCCACGCCGACGAACGTGATCGCGCTCAAGGCGAACATACCCGCCGTGATCGCCATGAGCGTCGTGGCCGTGCGCAGACGGCGCGCCGTCATATTACGCAGCGCCAAGCGCAGATCGACAATGCCGAACGCCGGGAATTTGCTCACCAACCACACGATCAACCAGAACAGCACGACGATCACGCCGAGAATGAGCAGCGTCACTCCGACGCCGATCATGCCGATCGGAATACCGCTCATGACCTGTCCGCTGCGCCCCATGGGAATATCACCGATGATCGCGCCGGAAATCCCGCCGATGACGATGACGACCATCGCAATCGCGATCAAGCTGTGGAACACGCCCGCGCGCGGGATATTGGTTTCGTTGGGGCGCAGAATGGCGGCGGGACGTACTTTATTCGCGGTCAAAATCGGCAGGATGCCGAAGACTAACGTCACCACCATACCCAGCGCCATCCCATAGCCGAGCGCTTCGGGATAGAGCCGCCAGCGAAGGCCCTGCTGCAAGAATGCTTCACCGTACTGGTTGACGATCACGCTCAACAGCACGCCCATCACGCAGCCGACGATGCTGCCCAGTACGCCGAGCAGGAAGGCCTCGCTCATGAACAGCCAGAACACCTGCCCACCCTTCAAGCCAAACGTCTTGAGCGCGGCGATCTCGTTGCTGCGCCGCCCCACCATCACCAACATGGTGTTGATGATGCCGACGCCGCCGATCAACAGCGCGCCGAGGCTCATGATCAGAATAAAGCGCCCAATGTAATCGCCGATGATGGCGTTCCGTTCCATCGCTTGCGGAGCGCTGTCGACATTGCCGCCGTTCACATACGAATAGAGGCCGGTAGCAAAATCGCGGATCTCCTCTTCTCTGGTGCCATCCGGCAGGCGAATGCTGATCACATTCGGCTGTGTATCGGTTTGCAAGGTTTCCGCTTCGCTCAGCGGTCCATAGGCAAAGCCGAAGAATGACGCGACAAGGTTGGTCATTCCGGCTTCAATGTCGGTCGCCACGATCCCGCGCACGATGTACTGTTCTTCGGTATTGCTCAGGCGCACGGTATCGCCGACATGAATACCCTGTTGATCGGCCAAGTTACGGCTGATGACGACTTCATGCCCCGTTCCGGTGAACAAATCGGCCAGCAGCACCCCTGACGGATCCTGCGCGCGGATTTGATCATTGGGCGGGAAAGTCGCCGGGTCAATCAAGTACAGGCTGACGAACTGAGGCCGCCCCACCGTCACGGCATCAACGCGGGTGAGCTGAAAGCCCGCCACCCGTTTATAAAGCGAGTACGTTCCGCCTGCCGCATCCACCTGTGCGGTGATCGCCGCCAAGGCGGAGGGTGAAAAGACCTGATCATCCCCTGAATCGCCGAAGTTCAGCGCCTGCATCGGGTTATCAAGCTGCACCGTAGAGGCGCGAATATCGCCGTGCAAATTCACGCGCACGTTATCGACCAGCGAATCGCCGATCGCCAAGCCCAGTGAACGCAGCGCGACCACCGTCGCCACCCCTGCGCCAATACAAAACACTGCGAAAATCGTCCAGCGCGCGCTGCGGCGCAAATTGCGCCACGCATAGCGCAGATAAAAGACCACTCGTGACATAAACCGCCGTCCAGTCGTTGTTATTCGTACCATTATACGCAGGCGACCGCGTGAACGTTGTACAACTGGGAAGGCAAACGCGGAAGTTGCAGTGCGCACCGGTCGTCCCGGTGTATAATCAACGAACCTTTTATAGAAGATGAGTCGGATTGATAGCGAGCGATGAGCACCTCTCCCCTGCATGAGGATACGTCTCCCCTGCTGTCCGAAGTTCTGAAGCTGCGTTCGGTGATTGACGATGTGGCGGCAGGGCTGCGCGGTCAGCAGGATTTGCTGCGGATTCGGAATCTGGCACTTCAACCCGAAGTCCTTCAGCAGTTGGCAGCCGTCGAAGCCGATTTGATGCGTTTGGAAACCGTCCTGCGCAACGAAGCCACCGAATTAGAGCAGCTCGCCGCGCTGGTGGAAACAGCGGCGATGGTGAATTCCTCGCTCGATCTGGACACCATCCTCGAACAAGCGCTCGGCGAAATCCTAAAGCTGACGGGCGCGGGGCGCGGCTTCATCCTGCTCAAAAATGAACAATCTGGCGAACTTGAACTGAGCATCAGCCGCGCCAACGAGCCGGAGGCCGACGAAGAGGCCAACGGCGCTGAAAACGGCGATGTCGTCCACATCAGCCGTACGATATTGGGCGAAGTCTTGGAAACCGGGCGCCCAATGCTGACCGACAATGCGCAGACCGATCCGCGCATGGTGGGCAGCGATACGATCGCCAATTTCGTGCTGCGTTCGGTGATGTGTGCCCCGCTCATTAGCAAAGATCAGCTCATGGGCGCGATCTATCTCGACAACCGTTTCCGCGCCAGCGTCTTTTCCGAACGGGAACTCAATTTGCTGACGGCGTTCAGCAATCAAACCGCCGTCGCCGTCGAAAACGCCCTGCTGTTCGGTCAGGTGCAAACGGCGCTGCGTGAAATCATCCAGATCAAGGAACTGATCGAGAACGTATTCGGCTCGATCACCAGCGGCGTGATCGCCACCAATGCCGACGACGTGGTGACGACCTTCAACATCGCCTCCAGCCAAATTTTGCAGCGCCCGTTCGAAGAAGCGATCGGCACCCCGCTGGATACGGTCATCCCGCGCATGAGCGTCGAACAGTATTTGGAACAGGTGCGCGATGAAGGCCAGAGCATCGCCATCGAAGCGCAGCCGGAAATCCCCGGTCGCGGCCATATTGCACTGGCGATGCGTTTCAGCCCGCTCAAAAACGCGGCGCAAGAACTTCAAGGGACAGCGCTCGTCATCGACGACCTGACCGAACAGCGCGAACGCGATGAAATCCTTGGCTTGATGACGCGCTATCTGCCGCCGGGGATGGTCGAAAACATCGATTTGATCTCCGCCCTAGCGCTCGGCGGCGAACGGCGCGAAGTCACCTGTGCGTTTGTCGATACCATCCCCTTCAAGGAACTGTCGAAGACGCTGCGCCCACAGCAGGCGATGGCGACACTGAACACGTATCTGGAAACGGCGACCGCCGTCATCAACGACGCGCAGGGCATCATCGATAAATACATGGGCAGCGAGATCATGATCCTGTTCAACACCCAGTTGAACCCCAACCCGGATCACGCGCTGGCGGCAATTCGCATGGCGCTCGATCTGCGCGATGCATTCCTCGCGATGTACGAGCGGCTCGGCCTCTCGACGGATTCGCATTATTACCGGGTGGGTATCAACAGCGGCGTCGCTACGCTGGGCAATGTGGGCAGCCTCAACCGCCGCAGTTTCACCGCCATCGGCCACACCATCAACCTATCCAAGCGCCTTGAAGAAAACGCGATCGGCGGGCAGATCATCGCCAGTGAATACACACTCGGCTATCTATCCGACCAACACGACGGCGTGACCTTCGCAGAACGTGACCCGATTCAAGTCAAGGGTGTCCAGCAAAAGACGAAGATTTACGAGATCTTTCGGAGCTAAACTTTGTTCGGGGACAAGCCAGTGCCACAGGGGCACGAGATGACCACCAATACTGCGAAATTCCAGAAGCAGCGGATCGCATCGGCACCGGAACAACTTCGCACGCTGCGGGAAAGCATCGCCCAGCTCGCCGAAGCGCTCAAAGGCCAGCAGACCGCGCTGCGCCAGCAGGGGATGAACCTGCCGAGCGGCACGATGGAGCGCCTGAAAGTTTCAACCGCCAAGTTGGAGGGTCTGCACACCGTGTTAACGGCTCAGCAGATCGAACTGCGGCAGCTTCGCGCGCTGGCCGATACGACCGCGATCATCAACTCGTCGGCGGGGACGGACGAAGTGCTGAATCAGGTGATGGACACTGTGATTCAGCTCACCGGAGCCGAGCGCGGCTACATCATGCTCAGGAATTCAGCGACCGGCGCAATGGAATTTCGCATCGCGCGCGGTATTGACCGCGAACAGCTTGGGCGCGAAGACTTCATCATCAGCAATACGATCGTGAATGAAGTCGTGGAAACGCAGAAGCCCGTCCTGACCGACAACGCGCGCAACGACCCGCGCTATCAGGGACAAGAAAGCATTGTCGGCTACCAACTGCGCAGCATCCTCTGTGTGCCGCTCAGCGTGCGCGGGGATGTGATCGGCGTGGTGTACTGCGATAACCGCGTGCTGGCGGGCTTGTTCAAGGAACACGAGCTGAATTTGCTGATCGCCTTCGCGAATCAGGCGGCGGTCGCCATCCAGAATGCCCGTCTGTTCGAAAGCGCCCGCATCCGCCTCGCAGAAGTGACCGAAATCCGCGACTTGATGGACAACATCTTCACGTCACTCGCCAGCGGCTTGATCGTCATCGACCGCGACGAGCGCATCACCGCGTACAATCCCGCCGCCGAATCGATCGTCGGCATTCCGCGCGAACAGGCGATGGACTGCTTCGTCTGCGATGTGCTGTACAAAATTGACTCGCATTTTGAAGCCAGCATCGGACGTGTCAAATCACAGGGCACGCCGGAAGGTCTTGAACTTCAGGTCACACTCAACGGGACGAATAAGCGCGTGTGGAATGTGCGCATTTCGCCGCTGAGAGATGTGGACAGCGACGGCGGGTTGTCCGAAGGCGTCGTCATCCTGCTTGACGACCTGACCGAATTGAAAGCCCGCGAAGCGCAGTTAGCACAGGTACGCCGCTATCTGCCCGTCGCGCTCGTCGATAACTTGCGCAGTGAAGAACTGCACACACTCGGCGGTCAGGAACGCGACGTCACCATGATTTTCGCTGATGTGCGCGGTTTCACATCCTTCAGCGAACGCTTACAGCCCGAAGTTTTGATGGAAATCATCAACCGCTATCTATCCGTCGCCAGCGATTCGATCAATTTGTTTGAAGGGGTGGTCGAAAAGTACATCGGCGACGCGGTGACGGGTTTCTTCAACACCCAGTTGAATCCACAGGCGGATCATGCTGTGCGCGCAGTGCGCGCCGCACTCAGCCTCGTTTATGATGTGGTGGCGCTGCATGAAACCCTGCCGGAAGACCAGCGCTTGTTCTATGGCGTGGCCGTCCATACCGGAACCGCCGTCATGGGGAACGTTGGTTCGCCGTCGCGCCGTGAGTTTTCCGCGATTGGTGACATGACCGACATGTGCAAGCTGCTGCAAGAAAACAGCGGTAAAGGCGAAATTCTGATCAGCGAGGCGACGTACAATCTGGTCAGCGCTTATTTCGAGTGCGAGGCACTTACGCCGCGCGTGACCAAAGGCCGCGAAGATTTCACCATGATGTACAAGGTGATCGGGCGGCGTCGGCGGAAGAATACCGCCATTTTGGGCTAAACGCGGGCAGCGTTCAATGGTTCAAATTCGTACGACGATAGGTGTAGGGGCGCAGCGCCCCTACATGCCCATTTCCCCTAATTCCACCGCGCCCGATCGAGCGCGATCCCCTGCCCCAGATCGAACACCGCCCCGGTGCTGAAATCAAGGATGCCGAGCGATCCGTTCGAATCGATGGTCGCATAGCTGCCCGACGGCGAGAGCGTCCCCGCGCGCGTATACGGCAGGCTCAACACGGGTGAGCACAACCCGCCGCCCGCGCAGTCATCCACATGGATCACGGCGGTGCCGCTAGAAGACGTGTAGACCAGCCGCCCGGAGCGCACATCAAAGCCGGAAACACCATCGGCATCACCGATCAGCGTTTGTTCGCTGCCCAAGCAGGAACCGGCATAGACGCAGTTCCCCGACAGCGCTTTGATGGACGAACCATCGCGGAAGAAAATTTGCCCGTTATCAGTCTGCGTATCAGCGGCGGACGAGGGCAGCGCATCCACACCGGAGCCGAAGGCGTCGCCGCAGTTGGGCAAGCAGCCAAGGTCAGCGGCGCGGATATACGGCGACACATCGCGGTAGAGCAGCAGCGTGCTGTTCTGCATCCATGCGACCGGGGTCACCGGGGCCGCGCGCCCGCTGTCAGCAGTAATGCCCGATCCGGCGGGTGCATACGCGGCGGCGAGGACGCTGTTGCCGGTATAGCCCCAGTACGCGACTAACGGCGCATTATCTGACCACAGCCCCGCGCCGCGCGCATTGCGATCATTGGTGATTCCGGTGTTGGCAACCGATCCATTGAAGCTGACGAGCAGATATTCTCCGCCGCCCGTTTGCACCAGCGCCGAACTTCCATCCGGCGCGAGCGAATGCTCGATGGACAGATACGGGCGGGTGTTGAGTCCCGGCGAAATTGCACTGACCGGCTGGCCGACATTGACCTGCGAGGCAATACCGCCGCCGCTCGAAAACAAGGTGACGGTCGTTTGATCCGCGATCAGGATGGCCGACCCGTTGGCCGTCCAATCGCCGCCGGTGGCCGACGAGCTGACCTGACCGATTTCCTGCCAGCTCTGCGCATAAGCATCCCCGACGCGCAGGCTGACGGTGCCACCATAATCGACCCCGAAGAACAAGCGCGATCCATCCGGTGACCATGTGAAACCGAGCGACCCGGCCAGCGGTTCGCCCGGATTAGTGACAATCCAGCGGAGATAGCCGTCCGCGCTGGTGACGATCAACTGGCCGGATGGATTCACGAATGCCAACAGATCGCTGCTTTGCGCATGGGCGGTTCCCAGCGCGATCCCAAGCGGCAGCAAAGCGAAGAGCAGGAACAGAAACCGGATGCGTGCCGTACGTTTGGATGTGAAGGTAGACATGAGCATTGACCTGTGCTTTGAACCCATCGTGACCTTAATGATTATTGAACCACATCTACAGCATATCGAGTCTGCACAATTGTATCCCCCTAGAATGGGGGTGTACTACCTGATGATTTCCCTACGCTGGTTTGGGTAAGGTTAGAAAAAACAGCAAGAAAATAAAGAAACTCGCACCCATATCCGTGCGCAGATGAGAATATCATCGATTTTTGCGCATGCGAGAACTTAAAGCTTGCTGAAGAACGTTCAATGATCTGATTACAGAGGCCGGAAACATCGTTATACTGGACATCACAACATGCTGATCAACAGAAAGACGCTATCTATGCGCCGGGAACCTTCCGTAACGCGCTCATTTGCGCCCACTTTGCTCATACTGCTGCTGGTCGGCACACTCCTAATGGGATGCAGCAGCCTCCCCGGTCTGCGGGTGCTCACCGGAGAAGATACCAGCACGACGAGCGCCAACCGCGTGGTGCAAAGTATTGACCTTGCGATGGCGGACAAAACCAGCCGCACCGATCCGGCCTTAATCGAGGCCGGGACGCGCATCGAAGCCGCCGATCCCTATGTCGACATCATCGAAATTCGTCCGATCGTCAACGACAATGCGCAGCATGTCTTTTCCGTCAACCTGATCTACCGCCCGCCGCAAACCGATAACACCACGCAAGGACGCATCGACGCCGCCGAGCAGATGCGCCGCCTGATCGAACTGGCGTGGCAGGGAACCCTCCCCCAAAGCACGGAAAGTGACATCCTTTCCGTTTCGATCTACAGCCCCTCGCAGGTGATGACGCTCGACAACGGGTTGAGCAACATCGGCGTGCTGCTGGCTTCCGCGCAGATCGATCGCAGCCAAGCGGTCGCCTATCTGCAAGGCACACGTTCGCTTGAAACGTTCTATGGCATGATTGTGAACGGGACGCTGGCCTATGACGCGCCGAGCGACCTTCAGCTTTACGAAGGCATTCCGAATCACCCCATGTTCATGGTTCCCGATATTCAAACCACCACCCGCAACCCCTAACGGACATGAGAAACCTATCCGTTTTAGGTATGCAGGATGCTTGTTGTTTTGTGTTGACGAGTTTGCAGGATAAGCGGCCATGAGTTTGATCCCACAACCCCAGCAGCGCCCGGCTCCGATACTGCCCGAAAGGCCGACCCCGCCCAAGCACGCATGGGAATCGGAAGAAACGCTGGTCGAGCGGCGGCGCAAGAAACTGCGCTACCGTGTACAGCGCTTCATCGAAAATCATTGGTGGAAAGTGGTGATACTGGCGATGGTGATCGTCGCGCTGATGAATGCCGACGTGATGCGCACCACACGCACAGTCGTTGAAGCTGCGCTGCCGCTCTTACTGCGCCTCATCACCGTGGCGACGTTGATCATCGGTCAGTTCGCGTTGATGTTCTGGTTTTTGGGACGGGCACGCATGTACACGATCATGCCCGGTTCCGAAGGGGTGAGCTTCAAGGATTACCCCGGCCAGCCGGAACTTCTCGAACAGGCGCGGCAGATCGTCAAACTGCTGCGCGGCGTGCGCGTCTTTGAACAGGCAGGCGGCGAACCGCTCAATGGGCTGCTGCTGGAAGGGCCGCCCGGAACAGGGAAGACGCGCCTCGCCCAAGCCATCAGCACCGAAGCGGGTGTGCCGTTCTTTTATGTCGATGTGTCGAGCATGAGTTCGATGTTCGTCGGCATCGCGCCGCTGAAGGTCGCCGGGTTGTATCGCCGTGCGCGGCGGGCCGCCGCCGAGTATGGCGCGGCGGTCGTGTTCATCGACGAAATCGACGCGATCGGGTCGCGTTGGGGCATGACTGGCAATGACACGGGCGCGGATCGCAGCAGCGAAAACGCCGAGGAAGATCTTGAGACGATCGAGCGGCGCTGGTCACGGCTGCCGATGATCTTCGGCATGGGCGCGGGAACGGGCATCCTTTCGACGATGCTGATCGAGATGAGCGGGTTCAACCTTGAACACGGTTGGTGGGCGCGGCGCAAACGCTGGTTCTACAAGACGTTTTTGGGACACGCGCCGCCGAAGCCGAAGAAACGTGTGCTGACGATCGGCGCGACCAACCGCATGAGCGCGCTTGACCCGGCACTGCTGCGACCGGGACGCTTCGACCTGAAAATTCGGGTGGATGTGCCGGATATGGAAGGCCGCCGCGACATCATCGCCTACTATTTGAGCAAGATGGAACACGATGAAACGGTCGATCCGCTGATTGTGGCAAGCGAAACGCCGTTCTACACCCCGGCGATGCTGCAAAACCTGCTCAACGAAGCGCTGCGCTATGCCCTGTTCGATGGGCGTATGGTGATGACGATGCGCGATATCCGCTATGCGCAGCCGGAAAACGAAATGGGACTGCGCACGCCGATCAAGAATTTGGCGCTGGAAGACAAGTATCGCCTGTGCGCGCACGAAGTCGGACATGCGATCGCGATCCGCGTCTACCGCCCACACTACCGCATTTCGCGCATCACGGTGATTTTGCAGGGCGGCGCGCTGGGGCATGTGTCATCGTACCCGGCCAACGAGTCGTATGACTTCTCCAACACGTTTGAGAACATGTTCAACCAACTGCGCGTGTCGGTCGCCGGGCGCGCGGGAGAACTGGAATTCTGCGGTCAAGGCGCCGAAACGCTGGGCGTTGCAGGGGATTTTTCCAGTGTGCGCGGCACTTTGCAAATGATGGCAGAAGCCGGAATGTTCGGCATCCTCGGCCAATCGTCCAACGGCGAAAGTGGGCGGCGAGATACGGTCGTTGAAGAAGCGATGGAAGAAGCCTTCCGCGCATCGATGGAAGAAGTGCGGATGATGCTGCGCCTGCATCATGAGATGGGTGAAGCACTCATCCGTCAGTTGATGGAGAAAGACGAACTGCTGGCGGATGAAGTCGAAGCGTTCTTCGATCAATATGGGTTGTACACGCCGAAAGTGAAACTGTACGCCGAAGATCCGCCACCGGAAGTGGTGATCGCCGACAGCGAAGCCAACCGCGAAGCCGATCCCGGCGCGGCACCCATGAAGCCCGGACAGGAAGCGGAGTAAGCGGTGAGTGCTTCCAAGCCGACGCGGACTTCGGCAAAACGTCCGTCCGGTAAGCCAACCACCACGCAAACCGTCGTCACACGGCGGCGGCAGATGGGGCGCGAATATCACTACCGGTGGGTGTGGCAGGCGCGTTCGTCGCCAGAAGCGCTGTGGCCGTATGCCGCCAGTACCGATCGCTTCAACCGGGATACCAGCGTCCCCGCGATCCAGATGATCCCGGTTGATCGAGAACTGCCGAATCATTTGCGGCGGCTGAAAATGCACCGTTTCCAATTCGGCCCGCTGAAACTGGTGCCGATCGTGTGGACGGAAAGCCCATTCGAGTGGATCAAGCCGCAGAAGTTCGGCGTGGTGCGCAACTACACCCAAGGGCCGGTCGCGTATATGCGCACGCTGACCGAACTGCGCCCACGTGCCGAAGGCGGCACCGAGATCGTGTATGAAGTGTGGGCGGCTCCGCGCAACCTGCTGGGCATGGCGGCGATCCCGTTTCAGATCGGCTTGTTGAGCGCGCGCAATTTCCGGCGCGCGTTCATGAATTACGACCGGATGGCGGTAGCACACCGCACGCTGGAAGCGGATTTGACGCAAATGCGGCCCGCGCTCGCCCCCGGTGGGCGCGCTCGTTTGATGAAAGCCGCGCGCCAGTTGGATCTGCGCGGCGTGAACCCGGCGCTGACGACTCGCTTGGTGGGGCTGCTGGAACGCGGCGACGATCTCTCGCTGGCGCGCATTCGCCCGTATGCGCTGGCGGATGCATGGCAAATCACGCGGCGGCTGGTGCTGGAAATGTTCCTGCACGCGACGCGCTTGGGCATGGTCGATTCGCGGTGGGAACTGCTGTGTCCGCTGTGCCGGGGCGCGAAGGCCACCGCCAAAGAACTGAGCGAGATTCCACAGCACGTTCACTGCGATGTGTGCCATATCGACTATGAAGTGAATTTCGATGAATCGGTCGAGCTGGTGTTCTCCCCGAATCCGTCTGTGCGGCACATTGACAATGCGGAATACTGTATCGGCGGGCCGCAGGTGACGCCGCATGTGGTGATTCAGCAGTTGGTCAAGCGCGGCAGCGGGATCACGGTGCCCGCCCCGATGGAGATTGGACGCTACCGGGTGCGCACGAGCGAGCTCGGCGGCAGTCAATTTCTGCTGGTTGATGTGAGCGGGCGCATGGAGGCGGCATTTACCGCATCGGCGGATGGCTGGGGCAAAGGCGATACCGTGATCCGCCCGGATGGAGCGATCCGCTTCGAGAATTTCACCAAACAGGATCAACTGTTCATCCTTGAACGGATGGCATGGAGCGATCAAGCGGCGACGGCTGCCGATGTGACCACGCTTCAGCTATTCCGCGATCTGTTCAGCCGTGATGTGCTGCGCGCGGACGTGCAAATTGGCATCCACAGCTTGACGATGATGTTCACCGACCTGCGCGATTCGACGGCCATGTACCGCGAAATCGGCGATGCATCGGCATTCGGGATCGTGATGAACCATTTCGATGTGCTGCGATCGGTGATCAGCCGCGAAGGGGGATCGGTCGTCAAGACGAACGGCGACGCGGTGATGGCGGTGTTTCGCCGCCCAATTCAAGCCGTGCGCGCCGCGCTGGAAGCCCAGCACATCCTCGCCAACCCGCCGAACGGAGGGAAAGCGCTCTCGTTGAAAATCGGGCTGCACACGGGGAGCTGTATCGCCGTCAACCTGAACGACCGGCTCGACTATTTCGGATCGGTCGTCAACATGGCGGCGCGGTTGGAGATGCTCTCCAAAGGCGACGACCTTGTGATGACGCCGGATGTGTATTTTGATCCCGAAGTGGTGGAATTCTTCGGGCGCACTTCCGAGCATGAGGTCTATCCCTTCTCGGCGGCGCTGAAGGGCTTCGGGGATAAGTCGTATGAGCTGTGGCGCGTCAACGCGGATTTGAGCGCGGTGAAGGACACCTCAGAAGAACAAAGAACTTAGGGCTGTGCGGGTCGAATTTGTCAGTGATTTTCGGTCGATGAGTTGAGTAATCGAGCAGTGCGATGACGAAGATGAACAATGCCCCGCAGATTGTCGGGGTCAAAGGCGAATTTGACTGGGAAAGCGAACGCACGCTGGTCGATCAGCGGCGAAGCCCGCTGGCGCGCGTCTTCCGTGTATTTCGATCCGTCTGGTTCTGGATGGTGCTGATCGGGATTGTGACCTACGCCCTGTTCGACGCCAATTTCATGCGGACGCTGATCTCGATCGCGGGGCTTGGGGTGCAAATCGTCCTGCTGATCGGCATCTTCCTCATGCAATTCGTGCTGATGTTTGCATTCGTCAGCCGCAGCCGCGAAGTGACCGTGCTGCCGGGTGAAGAAGGCGTCAGCTTCAAAGATTACGTGGGGCAGCCGCATGTGCTGGAACAGGCACGCCAAATTGTGACGCTGCTGCGCGGTGTCACCGCATTTGAGGGCGCAGGCGGTCAGCCGTTGAGCGGTCTGCTGCTGGAAGGCCCACCCGGTACCGGGAAAACGCGCCTCGCACAGGCCATCAGCACCGAAGCTCATGTGCCGTTCTTCAGCATCGATACGTCGTCGCTGCAAGGGATGTTCATGGGCGTCGGTGCGATGAAGGTCAGCCGCATCTACCGCAAGGCGCGCAAAGCAGCGAAGGAATACGGCGCGGCGGTGATTTTCCTCGACGAGATCGACACGGTGGGATCGCGCGGCGGCGTGAGCGGAATCGGCGGTGGGACGACGGGTATCCCCAACGGATCGGGGCTTTCGACCGACACCGGGCTGCTGAACACCCTGCTGCTGGAGATGGACGGCTTCAAGCTGGAAAACAGCCTTGGCGCACGGATTCAGCGCTGGTGGTACAAGAAGGTGCTGCACAAAGACCCGCCGAAACCGACCAAGCGCGTGCTGACGATCGGCGCGACCAACCGCATTCAAGCGCTCGATCCGGCGCTGCTGCGACCGGGACGGTTTGACAAGAAGCTGCGCATCGACCTGCCCGATATGGAAGGGCGGCGCGATCTGTTCGCGTACTATTTGAGCAAAATGGCGAGCGATGAGACGATGAATCCGCTGCTGCTTTCGGCGGAAACACCCGGTTACACGCCTGCGGACATCGCCCATGTCTTGAATGAAACGCTGCGGCACGCGCTGTTCGAAGGCCGCACGTATATGCGCTATGAGGATTTTCAGCAGGTGCAGGCCACGCACGAACGCGGGCTGCGATCGCCAATGAAGAATATGAGCAAGGAAGCGCTGGAACGCATCGCCACCTATCAAGCGGGAACGGCAGTCGCGATCCGAGTCTTTATGCCCCATCACCGGATCACGCGCATCACAATCGTGCGGCAGGGAATGGCATTCGGCCATGTGGCGCACTTCCCGGCGCGCGAAAGCTATCAAGGGCTGCGCACACGGGAACACTACCTGAACCGGCTGCGCGTCGCGGTCGCAGGGCGCGCCGCCGAGATCGAGTTCTGCGGGCTGAAGAATCAAACGCTGATCGCGGCATTCGGCAGCACCTCACACCCAAGCGACCTTTACATCATCCGCACACTGCTCAACTCGATGGCGATGGCGGGAATGTTCGGCCCGCTCGGCGGCGCGATCCCGAATTTCACTGTGAGCATGATGGGTGTTCGACCGGGGCAGCCGAATAAAGCAATGGTGCAGGCGATGGAAGAAGCGTATCAGGAGATTTTGCGCGAAACCCGGGCGATGCTGCGCGAACGCGGCGACATCCTGCTGAAACTGCGCGATCTGCTGCTGAAGAAGCACGAAATCTCGGCGGACGAGGTGCGCGCCTTCTTCGATACGTTTGGGCTGCACACGCCTGATCCGACGCTGATTCGCGGCGGTGAGGAAGTGAATCTGCTGGCGGAAGTACAGACAGGGCAAATCACGGCGGGCGAACAGCCGTCGTCGTAGGCCAAGCGGACATTTTGAATGGGGAAATAGGGGCGCGCCTTCGATTGAGGCACGCCCCTTTTGTTTGGCTTAGGGGATGTCACTGCACGGCGTACCGACCGGCAGCAGGGTCGGGTTTTCGCGCACGTAGCCTTGAATGCGTGCCCCGCCAAATTCAAAGCTGATCAGATACCACGTCAACCCATCAGAGCCGATTTCTTGGCCGATCACGCCGCCAACGGTGCGCGGTGGGAAGAAGCCGATGCGGGCGCTCTGTGCGTCCGGCTGGGCGCGCAGATTCAGCTCGTCGGTGGTGATCAACTGGCAGAGATACTGCGGCGTCGCCGTCGCGGTCGGTGTGTCGGTCGGCAGCGGCGTATCGGTGACGGTCGGCGTACTGGAGGGCGTGAACGTCATCGTCGGCGTATCGGTCGGTGTGGGAGTCGCGGTGGGCGTTTGCGTTTCGGTCGGCGTGAGCGTGATCGTCGGCGTGTTGGTCACGGTCGGCGTGCTGGACGGTGTGAACGTCGCGGTTGGCGGCGGCGGGAACAAGACCGGCTCCCATGCGCCGCGCGTACCAATCGCCACCAAGCCGATGATGATGATGATGCCGAACGCGATCAACAGCCAGCGGAGATTGGCGCGCTGACGCATCGCCTTCACCTGCTGGTCGATCTTGTTGACTTCGCTGCGCCGCCCTAACACATTGAACGGCTCTTCGCGCATCATGCCGAGGATCGATTCGGCTTCGGTGCGGTCGCCGTCATCGATGGCGTTCTGGGCGCGTTCGATGTAACGCATGAGCAGATCGTTGACGACAGTGCGGTAGCGGCTGTCGGAAGCGTAATCGCGCAGGCCGGACAGCATCGAGCGGGCTTGTGCGAGTTCGTTATCGAAATTCTGCGCGATCAGCGAGGCCGAACGTTCGATCACCTGACGGGCGCGCTGCATATCGCTGACGCCCGCGCGGGTTTCGAGCAGCATTTGACCGAGATTGCCATCACCCGGATCGAGCTTGACGCCCAGCTCAAGCAGGTTAAGCGCTTCGGAGCTGAGCGCGAGGCGTTCTTCCAGCGAGGTCGCGTTGTGCACGCGGGTGATCGCCGACTGGGCTTGATCTTTGATCTGCGTTTTGATGCCGTTGAGGCGGTTATTCGCCGTTTCAGCCAGTTGATTCAGGCGCGAACTGTTGGGCAAAAGCTGGCGTAAGCGCGCCAGAATGTTGAGTACATTTTGAAGCTGCGCGGCTTGATCGCTGAGGGTACCGCCCAGCATCCCCAACTGCACATTGACGCTTTCGGCATCCTGCAAGATGCGCCGCACTTTGTCGATGCGCTCTTCCGCGCCGGGATCATTGGCGACGACCCGCAGCGCACCTTCATATTTGCGCAGCGCTTCGTTCCAGTTGTCCGCCACCATCAAGCGATCGCCTTCGTTGAGCATCTCACGGGCGAGCGCCAAGTCCTGAATTTCGAGCAGGGCTTGTTCGGCGTCTTTCCATGTGAGGATGCCCGCACGTTCAGCGAGATCGCGGGCTTCACGGTAGAGGCGTTCGGCTTCGTCGTAGTTGCCCGCGCGCACGAGTGAATTGGCGCGGTTATAGCTCACACGAGCTTCGAACGGGATACGATGATCCGGGACGACGCCGCGAATCAGATTGTCTTCGGCTTTCTGGCGATATTCGAGCGCGGCGGCATTGCCGGGGTTGGCGTTCAGAATGCGATTGGCAATATCGACCACATCCTGATAGTCGCCCGCGTAGTAGCGCTGTGTCAGTTCGCTGAGCAAATCGTCCACATCGTCGCCGTTATAGATGCCGCCCTGACCGGGCACCCGGCGCGAAATACTGGTATCGCGGGGCGAATCGGCACCGGGACTGCCCGCCATCAAGTCGCGTTCCGGCGGCGGATACCCGGCAGACGTGGGGTAGGTAGGCAGGTTGACGCTTGCGCCGGAAGAAGGCACCGTCGAAGTCGAACGGGGCGACTCGCTGGCGCGTGGGGTTTCGCGGGTGCTGCCTGTAGGCGGCGTATTGGTACGATATTCGCCCGTCGAAGTGGAGCGCGGAGTTGGCGGCTGTACGGGCGGCGGCGGTGGCGCTTTGCGATCCAACCCGTGCCGTTTATAGAGATCATTGACGCGCTGCGCGGCCTGCCCGCCTTTGCTGGCGGCTTGATCGAGAAGCGCGATCACATCGCTGCTGCCGGTATCAAGCGCGAGGGCTTCCGAGAGAATATCGATCGCCTCGTCAATGTCGTCTTCATCGCCCGCCGTGTCGATGCGAATGCGGGCGCGGCGTACCAACCCGCGAATCGAAGCGGCGATGGGCGACGTGGGATTGCTGACGCGGGCCAGTTCCGCGAACAAGGCCTGAGCGGCAGCTTCCTGTGGTGTGTTTTTCGCGTCTGCCAGCAAAGCACGGGCAGCGCGTTCCAAGTCTTGAATGGCGTTCGGAGCGGGATCATCGCCCAGACCTTGTATGCGGCGACGTAAATCCTCAATTTGCTGCGTTAAATCCGCCATAGCATCCTCAGTCATTGGTTAAGCAGAACGAACGATACTGCATTTGCTCCCCATCAACAAGGGGTGTTCAGCACCGCGCAGGCGAATTGAGGGAGCGAAATTAGGTTCTGCTATGGTGTTGTGTGAAAGTTGTATATTTTGACGGCCTTCATTGTCATCCATGCGATAATCTCTTTGTCACGGCCCTTTTCAACACTCGTATACTTAAGATGAATGGCACAATTGAGGAGTAAGCCGCGATGCGGTTTCAAGATCTGAATTGGAAAGATGTCGAAAGCTACCTTGAGCATGATCACCGGGTGATCCTTGTATTGGGAGCCACGGAGCAGCATGCTTATCTCAGCTTGATGACCGATATCCTCATCCCCTCGAAAATCGCGCTGGCGGCTGCCGAGCGCGAACACGTGCTGATCGCGCCGCCGCTCAATTTTGGCGTAAGCGGAATGTTTGCTGAATTCCCCGGTACGATCGCGCTCAGCACGGAAACGTTCGAGGCCGTCGTGTACGAGATGATCGAAACGCTGATGCATCAGGGATTCGATAAATTTTTCGTCCTGAACGGGCACAGCGGGAATAAGTTCCCCGCACGGGTGCAGGATTTGCAAGATGAAGGGTTGATTGAGCTGGATTGGTACGACTGGTGGCGCGAATCCGTCGTCAAGCAGTTTGAAACGGAAATTGGCATGACGATTGACCACGCCAATTGGGGTGAAAATTTCCCCTTCAGCCGTGTGAGCGATCTCCCGGCAGAAGTACGCTCGACCACGAAGCCGCGCATCAACCTTGAATTGATGGACGCGGGCAACGGTATCCGTGAAATCGCCGGGGATGGCAATTTCGGCGGTGCGTACCAAGCCGATGATACGTTGATGAATCAGCTTTTCTGGCGCGTTGTCGAAGATGTTGAGCGACGCCTGCAAGCGCTGAACAAAGACGAATGATTTTTACAATCGCAGCATAGACAGGTTCCCGCTTCAATACGGTTGGCGGTCTGCTCCGCAGGAAAGGGAATTTACTCATGGGATTCAAACGCCTTGCGCTGCTGATGGTGATCGCTAGTGCCCTCATGATCGCCGGGTGCCGGGGAAATATCAACGTCCAACGGGGTGCCGACGGGAGCTTGAACGTCACCGTCACCTTGAGCGAAGCCGATGTGAACGCCGCCATCACCGACGCGCTGAACACCAGCGCGAACCCGCTCTTCCGCAACCCATCGGTCGATCTTCAGTCCGGGCAAATCGTGATCAACGGCGAGCATGATCGCCGGGACGGCGGCGGGCGCATCAGCGGATCGGTGACGGTGACTCCGTCCGTGACGAACGGGGTGCTGAGCATCACCGTGTCGAGTCTCAACGTCGAAGGCTTGGCGGCGACGGATGCCGAGGTTCAAGCCTTCAATGCGCGGATTCAGGAGGCGCTGGCGCGGCGCGTCAACCGCGATCACCCGAACGTGGCGCTGAACGCCGTCACGGTGAGCGATACCGAGATGGTGATCGAACTCAATTTGCGGCGGTGACCTTTCACGAGAGCGGAAGCATCCATTCTCGTAAAGTGTCGTCCCGTGAACCGATTAGGCGTTGAGCGCCCAATCGACAGCGGCGAGGGCGTGGAGATAGGTGGTATCGAAGACCGGCACCGGGACGTGTTCCTGCTGAATGAGGAGCATGATTTCGGTGCAGCCAAGGATTACCCCCTGCGCCCCGTCGTCGATCAAGCGGGCGATCACGTCCTGATAGGCATAGCGCGAGTCATCGCGAATAATGCCACGCACCAGTTCCTCGTAAATGATGTCGTGGATCACGGTGCGCCCCTCGGCGTCGGGGACGATCACGTCAAGGCCGTACTGATCGATCAAGCGGCCCTTGTAGAAGTCGTGCTCCATCGTGAAACGCGTCCCCAACAGGCCAATCCGCTGAATACCCGCCGACTGCACGGCTTGTGCGGTCGGATCGGCAATATGGATGACGGGCGTATCGATGGCGATTTCGACGGCGCGGATCAGCTTGTGCATGGTGTTGGTACACAGCACGATCACGTCGGCTCCGGCGCGTTCGAGCGCGCTGGCCGCCGCACCGAGCGCCTCCCCTGCGGCTTCCCAATCGCCCGCCATTTGCAAGGCTTCAATTTCGGCAAAGTCGAACGACCATAGGACACACTGCGCCGAATGCACGCCGCCGAGACGCGCCTGCACTTCCTGATTGATCATCCGGTAGTATTCCGCCGACGATTCCCAACTCATGCCGCCCAGTAAGCCGATGGTCTTCACGCGCCTGTCCCCTTGTTCAGTCGATCTGCAATGCGCCCGATAATCGTCTCGCTCACGCGCGTTTTGCTCATGAGGTCTAACTGTTCGATGCCGTTCCCGTCGATCAGGATCACGCGGTTGGTTTCGACTTCAAAACCAGCATCCGTCGCGGTGATGTCGTTGGCGACGAGCAGATCCAGCCCTTTCCGCTTCAGTTTGTCCTGTGCATACGTGATCAGGTCGTGGCTTTCGGCGGCAAAACCGACGACGACACGCGGGAAGCGCGACAGCCGCCGCCGTTCCGTCACCGCCGCCAGAATGTCGGGATTGCGTTCCATTTCGATGATGAGGCCGCTGCCATCGTCGGACTTCTTGATCTTGTGTTCAGCCACCGTACGCGGGCGGAAATCCGCGACCGCCGCCGCCATGATCAGCGCGTCGGCATCTTCGACGGCGCTCAACGTGGCGGTAAACAGTTCGGCTGCCGTGTGGATATGCACGATGCGCGCCCCAACCGGATCGGGCAAATTGGACGACGTAATCAGAGTCACGTCCGCGCCTGCATCCAGCGCGGCCTGCGCCAGCGCGTAGCCCTGTTTGCCGCTTGACCGGTTAGTGATGTAGCGCACAGGGTCGATCGGTTCGCGCGTGCCGCCCGCGGTCACGACGACGCGCCGCCCGGCCAGCGATCCACCCGCGCCAAGCGCACGGCGCAGCCCGCCAATCAGGGTAGCGGTTTCAGGGAGACGGCCTTTGCCATGCAGCCCGGAGGCGAAGCGGCCTTCTTCCGGCTCAATCACCAAAGCGCCGCGTTCGATCAAGGTGCGCAGATTGGCCTGCACCGCAGGATGGGCGTACATGCCGCCGTCCATCGCCGGGGCGAGCACGAGCGGGCAGCGCGCCGCCAGCGCCGTCACCGAAAGCAGATCATTGGCGAGTCCGTGCGCCAGCCGCGCCAGCGAATCGGCGGTCGCCGGGATCACGGCGAGCAGGGCCGCGCCTTCTGCCAAGCCGACATGGGCGATATGCGTCGGCAGCGCGCCCGCGCCGTCGGTCTGCCACATATCGGTGTAGACGCCGCGCCCGGTCACCGCGCGGAAGGTCAGCGGGGTGACGAACTGCTGCGCGGCTTCGGTCATAATCACATCGACGAGCGCGCCCGCTTGGGTGAGCTTGCTGGCGAGATCGACCGCCTTATACGCGGCGATGCTCCCGGTGACGCCCAAAATGATGCGCCGCCCTTCGAATAGGGTTATACGTTCGTGGTTCATGAGGATTGACCCCGTTTTTACCTTACAGTTTCAGGGCGCGGGCTTGGCGGGCGATGGCGCGGCTGCCAACGACGAGCGTAACAGCAGGCAGCCAAACCAACCCGAACGCGGTGAAGATCGCGCCGAACCATGCGACCGGATCGCCCGTTTCCGGTAAGCGCGCCAATTGATAGCCGATCGCGCCGCCGATGAGTAGCAGGAGCGCGACGGCCAGCCAATAGAGCAGCGGCTCACGTCCGGCGTCGATCTGCTCCATGATCGACGTGCCTTTTTTGCGGGTTTGATACCACAAAATCGACCATGTGAAGACGATCAGCGCGCCGATGATGGACAGCGAAAGCGAATCGAGCGTGCCATCGTTCAGATGCAGCACCCCATTCAAGGTCAGCAGTGCAATCGCGAGAAAATAGCCGAGCGGAGACAGCTTGTAGATCGCTGTGGTGTCGATCAAGGCGGCGGGGGTTGGCGGCGCGGCAGTTTCGGAACCGGTGGCACGGCGCTTTGCGATCCAAATCAGGCCGATCAGCAAACAGGCGAACGCGCCCCACAGAATCGGCGTGAGGCCAAACGGCGGCGCGGCGTTGTACGTCGAAACATCGATGCCCGCCCCGCTCCAGCGTGCCCAACCACCCCAACCGATGCCCAACCCGGCAGCGGCGATCAAGAGGAGGGCGCGGCGCGCCCGTCCGCGCAGACCGAGTTGAAGGGCGATGAAAATCGACAGCGCCAGCAAGCCCATCAGTGTGTGCGCGCCCATCACGCGGGTGAGCAGGGTGCGCGGTACATCGATGAGCGCCATTTGCGGGTTGAGCAGCAGCCCGTTCAGCATGCCGTACAGGCCAGCAGTCGCCAGCAGCCCGAAGAACGACTGCACGCGGTAGCGCGTCAGCCAGTCGATCAGCAGCCCGGCGAGCGCCCAATAGCCCGCCAGCAGCACGCCCGCGCCGATGATCGTGCGATTGGCGGGATCGATCCACAGCAGGATTTCGGAACACAGCGCCAAAATCAGTGCCAGCAGCAGGCGCAGCATAGGGGCTTTCAGCGTTGAAGCTTGAAGATTCACCGGCGTGTCCGCCTTTGTCAACCACCGCAAAATTTCTTGTAGTGTAATCGCGCCCCTGTCCCCTGCCAAGGCTGATGGGTTATCATTCCGGTATGATCGGCTTAAATCTCGTTAACGTGACTCACTCCATGTCGAGCGAGACGATGGGCAGACGCGGATCGAGACCTGTCCATGTCTTCTTCACCCATGCGAACTGCGGATCATCGGCGTTGGCGAGTGACTGAGCTGAACCGGCCAGAAAATTCAAGTAGTACGTGGTGCAGCCATGCGCGCTGACGACCGGGTGATAGCCTTCCGGCACCAGCACCATGTCATGATTGCCCGCCATCATCACCGCGTCAATGCTGCGCGAGTCGTTGTAAACCCGCTGGTATGCGAATCCGTCCGACGGGGCGATTTTGTAAAAGTAAATTTCGTCTAGGTCGGCTTCGAGTAAACTACCGTTCGCATCGACGCGGTGAGCATCGTGTTTGTGCGGCGGGTAGCTTGACCAGTTGCCGGACGGCGTGTACACCTCGACGGCGACGATGCGATGGTTGCCAAACCCGGGCGGGATGATGCTGTTGATCTGGCGCGAGGCATTGCCGCCGCCGCGCAGTTCGATCGCGGATTGGGCGGGGGTGATCAGCTTGGGGAGGTCGTCGCGATCGGTCGGCACCCAACAAGAGGCGACCTCAAAGCCATCAGTGGCCGCTTCGATCTCGAAATTCATGCCGCGCGGCAAAAACAGGGCATAAGGCATGCCGCTGAAAACATTCGGGCGGCGGCCCACGCTGCGATACTCGCCGCCATCCATGCGGATGTGACAAACGCCGCCGAGGATGACATGCGCCCATTCGTAATCGCCCGTATGCGCGCCCCACACATCGCCTTTGTTCAGGCGGCGCGCCGCCATGTTGAGCGTATCCCAACCCGCCTGCGCGGTGCTGATTTCAGCGAAAACCCCCGTCTTACCGGTATCGCGGGATTTCACCAGCATCGTTTCTGCCGTGTACTGCATCGTAAGCCCCTTTCGTGTCGGTCACATACGCTTGTCCGGTTTACTGATGTTTTGCCAGCGGGCTAAACGGCGGGCGGCGATCAGCAGCACCCATGCGCCCAACCCATTCAGCGCCACATACGCCAAAGAGGGCGGCAGCAGCAGCCCAAACAGGCGCAGATCGTTCACCTCCACGCTCATGAACTGGAGTGCCCCCATCATCGTGATCCCGCCGTCAAAAGGGGAAATGATGAGCGGAATGAACAGCGCCATCCCGTTGGTGCTCCGTGCCGCAGGAATCGACAGCACAATCAAAATCCCCACCAGCGTAATCACGGCGATTTGCAGCGCCACCGTCACCAAACGTGCCGTCGATTCGGTGCTGCCGAACAACGAGCCGAACACGCCAAGCGCGGCACTCGCCGCCACACCGAACGCGGGATAGATCACCGCGCTGAGGAAGACGACCAGCGGAAGCACCGCGAACAATGCCGGGCCACCCGAAACACCGCTGGTGAAACCGCTGGAAAAGCCGCCGGGAATGAGCACACTGACGATGATGCCCCATATCACGATGAGCAGGTGCGGGATAAACAGCGGGCGCTGTGCTTCATAAATGGTGCGCAGGGTCGCCGCCCATTTTCCCATGATGAGGTGCCGCGTATCCACACCCGTGAGCAGGAGCATTTCCCATGTGCGCGACTGTTTTTCGCGCACAATCGACTGTGTACCGGCCTGTGCCGCCAGCGAAACGATCCAGAAGTAGTAATTCGCGTTCAGCAGCAGCAGCGCGGCATTCACAATCGAACTCATGCCATCCCAAATGCGAATGACGACCGACAGCGGCGCATTAAACCACTGCGGGTTGCCCATCATCAGCGGGCGCAGCAGCGTTAGCAGGATGGAAAAACCGAGCAGCGCGAACATCATCGCCCGCATGAGACGGATACGCCCGCGCACGAGCCGCTTTTGACTGCGGTATTCGACGCGCGCAATTGGACTGTTCACCCACTGGGCCAGCCAAGGCCACACAACCACCGCTTTCTGCTCTTGATCGACGTTAGGCCCAACCGGACGCACGCAGCACCGTCAAACTGGCGGGTAAATCGGTGAGCGTTTGGGCGGCACTGCTGCCGGGAGTATTTTCACCGGGCATGCCGCTTTCAAGCGTCACCCATCCCGCATAATTGATCGCTTTGAGCGCTTCCGCAATGGCCTTCAGGTCAAGGATACCCTGACCGGGCAGCCGTCGATTGCTATCGGCAAGGTGCACATGCCCCACCACATCGCCGCCATCGCGGAGCGCGGTCGGGGTGTCGCGTTCTTCAAGCGCCATGTGAAACACACCCGCCGTGACTTTGACACGCGGATGATTGATGCGCCGCACCACTTTCGCCGCCTGTTCCAACCGGTTCAGGAAGTGGGTTTCGTAGTGATTGACGGCTTCGATGTAGAGCGTGACGCCCATCGCGTCGGCATAGTCGGAGAGGGTGCGCAGATGGGTATGGAGCATTTCGGCTTCCAGCTCGACGGCGGACATATACGGCGATAGATCGGGCATGAGCGCGCCGTAGAAATGCGGCACGAACGACACGCCCGCCGCTTTGATGTCCGCCGCACACATGATCGACTGGCGCAGGTCTTCCAAGCCCTGTTCGCGGGCGATCGGGTCAGAATCGAGGATGCGCCCCTGCCGCCCATGATTGACCATCGCGGCTTTGATGCCGGTGCGTTCCATCGCATCGACGATGGGTTCGACCTTCATGGGCAGGCCGCGCCCCCAAAATTCGATCCCCTGAAGGCCGAGGTCTTTGGCCTGCTCAAACTTATCCATGATGCTGCGACCGGGCAGCATGTCCTCTTGTATGGCGATTTGCATGGGCGTGCAGTCCTTGTTTTATCCCTAGTCAAAGTCGGTGGGCAGTTCGGGATGGCGCAAATGCTCAAAGAAGCGGGCGATCTGGCTGGGCGTCACACGCCCGACGGAAAGATCCAAGCCCGCGATCTCGTCTTCAGCAAACCAGCCAACATCACCGGATTCAAGGTTGGATTCAAAGAGCGTGCGCGGTTCGCCGGTCAGCTCACAGCGGAAGAAGGCCTTATAGACGTGGAAGAGGTGCGGTGGGTGTCCGTGACGGTTGCGATCGTAAAGGGCCAGCAGTTTAACCGCGCGCGCACGGTAGCCAGTTTCTTCCCACACCTCGCGCACCGCCGATTCGGAAGCGGCGTCGTTGATGTCCGCCCAACCGCCGGGCAGCGTCCAACGCAGATGATCGAGCTTTTCCTGTACCAACAGCAGCTTATCGTCGTGAAACACCACGCCGCGCACATCGACTTTTGGGGTCGCGTGACCAGCCTGCGGCGCAAACGTATCTTCGAGGTGCGTGAGCGCATCGACGGTGCCGCCTTCGCTGGCGGCGATCATTTCGGCGGCGATGCGCCCGATCTGCTCGTAGCGTTCGCGATCAAAGTCGAGGTTAAACTGGCGTGCGTAAAAGATGCCGGACTGCGAGATCGCCTGCAAGCGGCGCGCCCAATCCAGCCAATTCGGGATCGACATGCATCCACTTCTCCTAAGCAGCGGGATCACGGGCGAAGATCGCGGCGTGTGCTCCCATGCTCAGATGATAGCGCGAAAGTGGGATGGTTCGGAATCCATTTCGGTGACGGAAAACTTAACGCAAACGTGAAGCAACTTCAGCAAAGTAACTGACAAAAGCTTGAACCACGGAGATCACAGAGCACACAGAGAAAGAAGGCAGATTTTCTCTCAGAATCTCTGTGATCTCCGTGTCCTCTGTGGTTTGATCGCTCTTTTGTTCTTCAGAGGCAAAAAAGCGGGGCACCGTGCGAGGTGCCCCGCCGAAAGATTAGTTGGGGAACACGTAGCGGACGGTGTAGGTGATCACGTATTCCTGATCCGGGCCGACCTGCGGGCGAAATTCGATCGTGTTGCTGTCCAACTGGGTATAGGCGTCCGACGCGTAAATAATTTCCCAGTCCGTCCAGCGGAACAGATGCTCTGGCACGCGGATTTCGACGGTCGCATCGTCCTTGTGGCTGCGCAGGTGGATTTCGTACGTCTCTTCCAGCACATTAGACGAAATGTAGTTGAAATCCGTCTGCGTGTGTTCACCAACCAAATCGAACGCGTTGCCAAGGTAAAGCTGCACGTCTTCGCCTTCGGGCGTGTGATCGATCGTATCTTCGCCGATCAGCACCGCCGCGCCGTCCACATCTTCTTGGAAGACGCGCACGCGTCCCGCCGGGAGATCAGCACCCACGCCGCCATCGCTGTCGGTCGTGAATTCGAGATAACTCTGCACATCGGTCACGCCGGTATAGCCGTAGCTTTGGTCATAGAGCGGGCCGCCGCCGTAGTACGACTGGCTGCCATCGTAGACGTAAAAAGTGTGCGCGGGAACGCTGGCACCGGAGACGAATTCGACCTGTTTGGTTTCATTGTTGGCGACGGTCACCGGGCGACTGATTTCGTATAACTTATATTCGCTAATGTCGCGCTGTTCGACGCGCTGCTGTGCTTGGCCAGCCATAGGCGCTGCTGCATCGGCCATATACATCATTTCTTCCAGCACCGGTGCGCGGTTGACATCCCCGGCGATCAGCTTGACCTGTGCGTCTTCATAGGCCGCGCCGGAGGTGTTGGTCAGCGTGACCCACCCATTCAGGTTGAGCGAGGTATTGTCGGTCGCAAGCAGCACGTTGTAATCGGCTGTCCATGTCATGCCACCTGTGAGATACGTCAGTTCAACCGTTTGATCGCCCGCATTGGCGCTTTGTACCAACCAGCGCAGCGTGGGGCGCGTGATCAAGCCGCCGGGTAGCTGAGAGAAGCGCACATCACGGATGAACTGCGCGCTGATCGACACGACCTGCCCGTCGTCCTGCTGCAAAATGATGCCGACACCGCCGCTGCTGGCGAGCAGCACGCCGGTATATTCGGTTCCGTCTTCAAGGTATACGGTGATCGACTGGTCAATATAGCGGGCGAGCAGCGTATACGGATCGACCAAATCGAAGGCGTAGTTCTGCTCCAGCACAAAGGTATTGAGCGGATCGGTGAGAGACACAAACGTCACCGAAGTGGGGTCGATCGACGAGGCGACATCGGTGAAATCGAGGTGATTTTCGCCTGCTGCGAAGGAAAACACACGCCGATCCTGCACCAAGGCGGTGCCCTGATTGTAAATCGCGAGCGAAACACCCTGTCGGGTCGCGGCGGGGGTTTCCGGTGTCGAGTCTTGAGCGGAAGCGCGGGGGAGTGCGCCAAGCAGCAAAGCGGCCAATAATGCGGTGAACAGCAGTCTACGCATAGCGATCAATCCTTTTAGGCGAACGGTATTCATCAGCACCTCAACACGCGATAGACGTCTGCGCTGATTGTTTTGTTCCGATGTCGCTCAATTGGGAAGGCTCGCTTACGCCATTATCGGTTCCATGGGCAGTTCGATGCTGAAAGTGCTGCCCTTACCCACTTCGCTTTGGACGGAAATGGAGCCGTGATGCAGCGCGACGATTTTTTTGACGAGTGCCAACCCCAACCCACCCCGGCTTTGATCGGTTGTGCGCGCTTTGTTCGCTTTATAGAGGGGATCGAAGACGTTTTCGACCTCATGGCTGGCGATGCCCACGCCGTTATCGATCACCTGTAGGCAGCCTTTACCATTCACGCGGCAGGTACGCAGGATCAAGTGGCCTTTGGGCGGTGTATAGAGCGCCGCGTTTTCGAGCAGCGCAACCGCACACACGATCAAATAATCGACCGCACCGCTGATGACCACACCGCCGGATTCCAGATCGTATTCAAGCTGATGTTCACGGGATGCAATCAAACTGTTCAGGCGGTGGGCGGCGCTTTCCGCGACCTGATTCAGGTCGATGGTTTCGGTATCGTAGGGCATCCCCGCTTCCAAGCGCGAGAGAAGCTGCAAATCATCGATCATGGCGTTAAGTTTGTTGACTTCTTCTTCGATGCGTTTGGCGCGTTCCTGCCGTCGTTCCAAATCGGGCGTTTTCGCCATCAAATGCACATTCACGTTGATGACGGACAGCGGCGTGCGCAAATCATGCGAAGTCGCGTGACCAAACTCGGCGATGAGGTGCAGCTTTTCCCGCTCAACCGCCAGTTCCAGCGCCTGCTGATCAAGCTGCTTACGATCGGTGATGTCGCGCATAATACTTTGAATGAGCAGCGGAGTATCGTCGTGGTTGCGTACCAGTGCGACATTCATTTCGACCGGGAAAATATGCCCATCCTTGTGCCGGACGAGGCGTTCATACACCGGAATCGTTTCATGGTTGATCAACCGCTCTAACACGCGGTCGCTGTCGGTGTGCTGCTCCGGGACGATAATATCCGTCCGGCTTAACTTCAGGATTTCATCAATGGTGTAGCCGAACATCTGCGCGGCGCGCTCATTGGCGGCGATATGCTGCCCTTGCAGGTTAAGGAAGAACACCGCGTCATTATTCTGGTGGAACAAGGCCGAATAGCGCCGACGCTCGGTAAGAAATGCATCTTGTATCTCGTGCAGTTCTTTGATTTGTTGGCGAAGCGACTCTTGATGATTATGGAGCTGCTTTTCTAGGGGGCGGAAGATGCGCAGATTGGAATAAATCAGCATGATCAAGGCCACACTGGCCACGACAAATTCCAAAAGAATTTGAGGATCGTTTGAGACGACTGATATGGCCATCTGAAACAATATCAGTAACCCGAGGATAAACAAAGCGAGGATATAGCGTTTGCGAAGTGACTGAAACGTTTTCATATATGGAGTATATAGCCAAAAATGAATGACCCATCGCGCATTTCATTAAGAAAATCATCGAGCAATTGTAAGGAAATTTTCAAGAAATGGAGGGGGGAAGGGACCTGCGGGACGGTGAGCGGTAGATTTTAGTCTGCCGCTCACCGGAAATATGGCTAGATGAGAAGCTGCATGGGGGATTCAACGAGCTTCTTGAAGGCTTGCAAATACTGCGCCGCTTCCGCGCCATCGCTGACACGGTGATCGACACTGATGGTTACTTTCATGCGGTTGGCGATTCCGATGCTGCCATCGTCCTTGACGACCGGGATTTTCTGCGCCGATCCGACCGCGAGAATGCCCGCTTCCGGCGGGTTGATGATGGCGGAGAAGACATCGACATCATACGCGCCAAGGTTGCTCACTGTGAAGGTGCTGCCCTGCACATCGTCGGGTTTCACCTTGCGTTCACGCGCACGGGCGATCATTTCTTTGTTCTGCACGGCCATCGCACCGAGCGAAATCTTGTCGGCGTCTTTGGCGACGACGTTCATCAGGCCGCCATCCGGCAGGGCGACGGCGATGCCGATGTTGATGCGCTTGTAGCGGACGATCTTGTCGCCGTAGAAGTGCGAATTCAGGTTCGGGAACTTGCGCAAAGTCAGCGCCGCCGCCTTGATGACCAGATCGTTGACGCTGATCTTGTGTTCATCATCCAGCGGGGCGTTCAACTGCTTGCGCAGATCCAGCAGCGCGCTCACATCCACCTGTGTAGTCACGTAGAAGTGCGGCACCTGCTGCTTGCTGTCCACCATGCGGCGGGCAATCGTCGTGCGCAGGCGGGAAATATCGAGAATTTCCACATCTTCGCCGGTCGGCAGTGCGCCGTAAGTCGGCGCGGGCGTGACCATCGGCGTCATCGCAGGCGCGGCCTGAGCGGGAGCCGCTGGGGCAGCCGAAGGCTTGAAGTTTTCCACGTCTTCGCGGACGATGCGACCGTTGGGGCCGCTGCCCTTGATCAGCTTGAGATCGATCTTCTTTTCGGCGGCAAGGCGGCGCGCAACCGGCGATGCCTTCACACCGTCGGGCAAATTGCCGTCCACTTCCGCGACTGGGGCCGCCGGGGTGGCCTGTGCCACCGCTGTCTGTGCCGGGGTCTGGGTCGGTTCGGCAGCCGCAGGCAGCGGCGCAGCGGAAGCATCTTCGGCGCTCGGCGTTTCGCCTGCCGCGCCGACATAGCCGATCACCGCGCCTACTTTGAGCGTTTCACCGGGCTGACCGATCAACTGAATGATCGTACCGCTGGCGCTGGCGGGAATTTCGACGGTCGCTTTATCGCTTTCGACTTCCGCGATCACGTCGCCCGCATTGATTTTGTCCCCTACTTTTTTCAACCAATTCAGCAGGGTGCCTTCTTCTGTTCCCGATCCGAGATCGGGCATTTTGATCGCGTCGGACATTTACACAACCTCTCTCACGGCGTCTACCACTTTTTGAGCGTTGGGCAGCGCCATCAGTTCGATTTCTTTGGCGTATGGCAGCGGCAAATCCATTGCGCTGACCCGTTTCACGGGCGCATCCATATAGTCGAAGGCGGCTTCCTGCAAGCGCGCGGCGATCTCACTACCCACGCTGTACATCGGCAGTGATTCTTCGACGACGACACAGCGGTTCGTCTTCTTGAAGCTCTCCAGCACCGGTTCCATGTCCAGCGGACGGAGCCAGCGCAGGTCAATCACATCGCATTCGATCCCGTCTTTCTCGCTGAGAATCTTGGCGGCTTCCAGCGACCATTCGACGCTGCGCCCGAAGGCCACCAGCGTCACATCGCCGCCTTCGCGCTTGCGATCGCTCTTGCCGATCGGCAGCACGAATTCGGGATCATCCGGCACCAGCGACGGCTTCGGATAGAGCGCGATCACCTCGCTGAACAGCACCGGGTTATCATCGCGGATAGCGGCTTTGAGCATGCCCTTGGCATCGCGGGCATTCGACGGCATACCGACATACATGCCGGGGAAGTGGGCAAAAATCGCTTCGGGCGTGTGCGAGTGTGTCGCCGTCGCCTGATTGCCCCATCCGGTCGCGGCGCGGAACACCAGCGGTACCGTGAACTGTCCGTTGAACATATAGTGAATTTTGGCGGCGTGGTTGACCATCGCATCCAGCGAAAGGAATGCGAAGTTGATCGTCATCAATTCGGCCACGGGGCGCAGCCCCGCCATCGCCGCGCCAACGGCGGCCCCGGCGATCGCCATTTCGCTGATCGGGGTATCGCGTACACGACGCGCCCCGAATTCTTCGTAGAAGCCGCGTGTGACGCGGTGCGTGCCCTGCCAGCGTCCGACTTCCTCGCCCATGATAAAGACGCGGTCGTCGCGTACCATTTCTTCATGCAGCGCGTCGCGGAGCGCATCGCGCATTGAGATGTTTTTTTCTGCCATTCCGTTTGCAACCTTATGGAAGGGGACGCCTGTTTGCGGGGTCGTTCCCTTAATCAAATCATGACGCGAGCGACGCTGATCTAGTAGTCTGAACGACCTACATAGACGTTATTGATCAGATCTTCGTAGGTGGGAACCGGGCTTTCTTCGGCATATTTCACCGAAGCTTCAACTTCTTCATCCGCACGCTGTTCCAACTGTTTCAGCTCGGCTTCCGAACCCGGATAGCTGGCTTGGATCAAACCGCGCACCACATTGATCGGATCGCGCGCATCCTGCCACTGTTTCAGCTCACTTGCCAAATCGGTACGCGTGTTGAACTGCTTATCGCTGACGCCGTGCCCCATATAGCGATAGGTCAGGGCTTCAACCAGTACCGGCCCCTTCTTGCGGGCATATTTGGCGGCTTCGCTGATCGCTTCGTACATTTCAGCGACATTCTGACCATCAACGCGCCCGCCGTCCTTGATTCCGTAGGCGATGGCGCGCTTGTGAAGCTGCGGCTGGCCGCTCGAATCTTCAATGCGGGTGCCCATGCCGACCAGATTGTTTTCGATCAACCAGATGACCGGGAGATCCCACACGGCAGACATATTGACCGCTTCGTGGAAGTAGCCGTTATTGGTCGCGCCATCGCCAATGAAGCAGAGGACGACATTCGGTTCTTCCATATACTTGACCTTGAGCGCGATACCCGTCGCCAGCGGCAGGTGCCCGCCGACGATGGCATAGCCGCCCCAGAAGTTGTGCGCACGGCTGGCAAGGTGCATCGATCCGCCTTTGCCGCCGCTGACACCTGTGCGCTTGCCCATCATTTCCGCCATCAGCGGTTTCGGATCGACACCCCGCACGAGCGCCAGCCCGTGATCGCGATAGGCGGTGATGACATGATCATCTGGCCCCAACGCGCCAAGCGCACCCACGCCAACGGCCTCGTGGCCGCTGTACAGGTGCAGATACACGCCGGTGATGCGATGTTCCTTGTAAAGTTCATCGCAGCGCGTTTCAAACTGCCGGATGAGGACGATTTGATAATACCAATTGAGCAGTGTTTCTTTGCTCAAGGTTGTACTTTGGGCTACAGCCATTGACAGGGGACTCCTTACATGGCCGAATTCACGCCGCGATCTATGCAAGGTGTTATCAGGCGGCGTTTCGGTCTCGTGTTGCGATTGCATTATGCGACATAAAGGTTAAGTTTACCTTAGCGCCCCCCCTATTCGCAAAGCTGAATTTCGCGTCAAGCGAGGATGGTTCTAAAGCGCCCGGTTAATAGCCATTCAACCTTACATCACAATTCAGCAAAGAAATTATTTACAATTTTGATGACCAAGGGCGGTATCCAAGTGGAGTGCTTATTGTACACTGACTGATGTTCTCAAATTTTTCCGCAAATCTGCTGAAAGAGCCCTACACCATGAAACGATTGGTACTGTTTTCTATGGTCATGATCGTTTTAATGATCGTGACAGCGCTACCCACTTTCGCCGACGGTGGCTTTTATTCCGGCACGCTCGATAGTTCGCTGCCCAGTATGAGCCAGCGCGTCGATGACTTTGGCTGCGGCACCACCACACCCGGTACGTACTACTACACCACGCAGACGATTCAGATCTCGGCCAGCTATCAGGGCTATTATGACTTCTTTAACAGTCTCGATGTGATCGTGACGCTCTACCCTGAAGGCACCTTTGATCCCTCGAATCCCCTCGCGAACTGTGTCGTGTCACTGGACGATGTAGAAATGAGTTTCCCGGTGGCCTCCGGCACATATACGATGGTGATCACCGCCTATGACGACGGCGCTACCGGAACGTTTGAATTTGCGCTCGGCTACCCCGGCGTCGGCGAAAGTAGTTTTTATGAGGCCGATTTGCTGCCACTGGGTCGCCCGAATGATGATGCGAACTCCTGTGCGCAGCTCGATAATGGGGGAGAAGCGGGCTATTACTTCACAAATGAAGTCTTCATACCTGAAGCCTCGGGGCAATACACCTATTACGACCTATACGACGAAGAAGGCACCGTCGATATTTGGTTGTCCATTTACCAAGGCACTTTCGACCTGAATGCACCCCTGAGCAACTGTATCGCCAATTTTGACGATGACGGCACGGTCTATCTGGAAGCAGGCGTGACCTACGTGTTGATGGTTTCGACCTACGACCCCGGTTTCCCGGAAGGTTGTGACTGTGAAGGTGGCGGCGACTACTTCGCCTTCTTGTTCATAAGCTCGAATGCCGTTCAGGTGGGCGACTGTCCTATTCCGCTGCCTGCCGGTGCAGTGGTTCGCTCCATTCCCAACGGCCCTGCGACCTACTGGGCACCCGATCTGCAAGATGGCACCAACTTCAACCTCCCGGCGGGTCAAACTTGGTATGTCTTCGGCACCAGCGGCGATTTCTCGCACGTGTGGATCGCCTGCCAAGCCAACCCTGTCTGGGTGCTGACGAGCGAAGTCGCCCCGTAGTACATCGTTTTAACGGAATGCTCCAACCAAGGGGCGGATCGCACGATCCGTCCCTTTAAACCCCCTCGAAATAATACGACCTCTGAATCAGCCCATTGAGATGAGGCTTCTTATCTGATCGAAACAACCCATGACTTGAGAGAACGCAGCCTGACATTGTCCTGCGTTGGGGTTCCTTGCGACATGGGGAATACGTTTACCGGATGAACCTGTTTCTGAGCAAACCGGAATGCGTGCGTTTGGGAATAAACACACGGCTATAGGTTTTTAGCACGTTTTTTACGCCGAATCGGAAACTTACGTTTTTCAGAATTCGTCTGAATGGGGTTGGCCAACACATTTTCAACCATGTCTGATGAAAGGTTCTAGTTCGTGAAACGCATTACTCTACCCATCGCCGTCCTGCTGCTCTCATTCAGCATTCTGACGTTCGCGCTGCCTGCCTTCGCTGGTACGAACATCATCGACGGTACTTTGACAACGGCAAATTTACTGCCGAATGGCAAACCCAATAGCAGCGATTGCGTATCCAATGATTTGGACAATTACTACGCACCGCTGTACTACCAGCTTCGTCAATTCACGGTAACGGCTGATGGCGTCTATAAGTACTACGACATCGGCTTTCGGGATGACAATGATACATATGGCACCATCGACATCGAAATAGCACTCTATACCGGTTCGCCAAGTGGGTTTGATCCCGCGGACCCGCGCGGTAATGGCTGCTTCTTTAACGCTGACGATGAAAGGCCCGTTCAGTTAATGGCGGGTGTCGTGTACACGATCCTGATCACGTCCAACGATAACGATCCGAACACGGGCTATTACATCTTCTCGCTAAACGGCCCCGGCGATGTCGTGTTCATCCAACCGGGTGATTGCAGCAACCCGCTGCCGACGAACGCAGTTCAGCACAACATCCCAGCGGGTGCCCCGGCGTTCTTCGCCCCGGATTTGGGCTCACAGACCAATTTCAATATCCCGGCGGGCACATGGTGGACGTACGGCGCCAGCGGCGACTTCACGCATGTGTGGGTCGCCTGCGAAGCGAACTCGGTGTGGGTACCGAGCAACGCCGTCGCGCCATAGCCTCATGAATCCATAATGCAAGAGGCGATCCACTTGAACGAGATCGCCTCTTGCATCTTTTCATTGTTTAATCGGAAATTTACAGCGTTTTCATAAAGAGACCCTCTTTTGAAATTCCGCAATTGATTAAAATCATCTTTAGCATGTGATTTTTATCCTTAAAGGACGAGCTCTCTTATGACGAAACGTGTTGTTCTACCCGTTGTCCTTCTACTGCTCTCCCTTGGTCTTCTAACGGTCGCGCTGCCTGCATTCGCTGGCACCACCCTTATCGACGGGACATTGACTTCGGCGAACCTGCTGCCGAATGGCAAACCTGACAACTGCCCCGGCAGCTCCTTAACTAATTACCTGCCGCTGTACTACCAGCTTCGCACCTTCACCGTGACGGCGGATGGCAGTTATGGCTATCGTGATGTCGGCTTTCTGGACGACTCTGACGAATACACCACCATCGACATGGAATTGTCGATCTATACCGGCCCAGCGAGTGGATTTGTCCCGGCAGATCCGACCGCCAACGGCTGCTTCTTCACAGTGGACGACAATGGCTCGGTTAATCTCTTGGCGGGAGTCACCTACACGATGATGATCACGACCAACGATGGCGATCCGAACACTGGCTATTACATCTTCTCGCTGAAAGGCCCCGGCGATGTGGTGTTTATCGAAACGGGCGACTGCAGCAATCCGCTGCCGGCAAACGCGGTTCAGCACAGCATCCCCGCAGGTGCCCCGGCCTTCTATGCGCCTGACGCTGGCGCGGCCACCGGATTCAATATCCCGGCGGGCACATGGTGGACGTACGGCTCCAGCGGTGATTCTACGCATGTATGGATCGCCTGCCAAGCCAACCCGGTTTGGGTGCCGAGCAACGCCGTCGCACCGTAATTCCCAACAGCACCGGAAAATACCAAACGAATGGGGTGGATCGTCTGATCCACCCCATTTTATTCTCCTTACGCCTAATGTGAACAGGAAATGACAGCACGTCCAAACCGAAGCAACGGGACAGGACATGCTGAAAGACGAGCGAAGCGAGCTTGGCAGCAACACGGACATGCAGCCCGCGTTCGCGTTTTGCCAAGAGCCGTTCGAGATTGCACCCGGTGTTCTGCAAGGAATGAAAGACCTCTTCAATGCGTTCGCGGATGGAGTTGAGCAAGCGGTCAAATTCAGGCGGGTTTTGCTGGTGTTGATTGGCGCGTTTCTGCGTCCAGACCTGGGTTGCCTGTGAATGCCCGGATGTCTGCTTGCCAAGCGTCGCCAATGAAGCCTTTGTCGCCCCAAATATCGACGTTCTGTACCCGCTCCAAAAACGGTGTCGGCAGCGAGACGTTCATCGGTGGAGGCAGGTACGAGGTCATATACCACTGGCAAACTGTCCAGTGTACTGAGCAGCACCAGTTTGTAACTGAAATAGTGAAACTGGCGCGCGGCGCAGTAGCCGTAATCTGCTTTCCTCGAAAGTCACTGCGTCGCTTGTTGCGTTTCATACCCATGACCGGCACAGGCTTAGTATCCAAGAGCAGATGCGATGCTTGCCCAACCCCCAGCAGACGCAACCTCGTTGTCGCAGCGGTCTAGTCATCCACACCAATCCCCGTGCTCGGCGGTTATACTGGCTTTGGTCAACTAAGTGGGGAAACAACGCCAGATAATTGGCGCGCAGGAACGCCACATACTGCGTTTCGCTCGGATAGGGCATGAAGTCGTGTGCCAGCATGAGTGTGAGCATTTCGCTGTCGCTAAAACTCGGTTTTGCTCCCGCTTTGCCACCCATGTACTTCTGCCCCTCTGCTTTGTACCAGTCATCCACCAACACATACAGATATGTCAACAGCGTTTCAAACGGTATACTCGTCATCGAGAACGTCTTTCAGAGTCGATGTAGGGGTACTTCGATCTTGCTAGGCGTTCTCACTTTTGCCAACTTCATTTCACATCAGGCGTTTCCTTGCAAAGAATTTACGTTTCATTCACACATTCACTATGCTTCATCAATCATCAACGCACGATAATTGAAATTAAGGATGGCTTTTCACTTCAAATCACACACAGGGACGCAAACACCGATGAACCGAAAAGTACTTCTGATCATTGTTTTCGTTGTAAGTCTATTCGTGCTGGTCATGCCCACCTTCGCGGGTTCAACCATCATTGATGGTACGCTAACCGGTGGTGCCACACTGTCTAATGGGAAGCCTCAGTATCCAGACTGCAGCGGCCCAATCGATAACAGTTTCACCGGGCTGTATTTCCAACTCCGCACCTTCCAAGTCACCGTCGATGGCACCTACGACTACTACGATATTGGTTACTTGGATGACAGCGACTCTTACAGCACCATCGACATGGAAGTTTCTTTCTACACAGGGTCAGCGGCGAACTTTGATCCCAGCGATCCGCTCGGCAATAGCTGTTTCTTCAATGCCGATGATACCGGCAGCGCCGATTTGGTTGCGGGTGTCACCTATACCATGATGATCACCACCAACAGTGACAACCCGGATACAGGCTACTTCATCTTCTCGCTGACCGGCCCCGGCGATGTGGTGTTTGTGGGCGGCGACTGCCCATACATACTGCCGACGACCGCTGTGCAGCATCAAATTCCCGCAGGCGCCCCGGCTTTCTATGCGGCTGACGCTAGCGCGGCCACTGGGTTCAATATCCCGGCGGGCACATGGTGGACGTACGGCTCCAGCGGCGATTTCACCCATGTGTGGGTTGCATGCCAAGCCACCCCGGTCTGGGTGCCCAGCAACGCCGTCGCACCGTAGTTTTTCCCCACGCAAGTCTATTTCAGTGCTTCAGCCGCCCACTGTGCCACAGTAGTACAGTGGGCGGTTACCCTCCCCTATCCCCAACTAGTGACTATTTTCACAGATTTTACCTTTTTCACGCGCCAAGCCCGGAAAAAGGTAAACTTTCGGATATAATAGTATATGATTCATTGTACCTGCACCTTTCACAGAGGAGTTCATAATGAAACGAGTGCTGGGGATCGGCACCGTTGTGTTCGTCGCGCTGTTCGTCACTGCGATGCCCACGTTCGCGTTTACCAGCGGGTTTTATTCCGGCACCCTCGACTTATCAGATGCCAGCATGGATGTACGGGCCGGCTATGATTGCAGTGGTACCGGCGGTTTGGTAGGCATGGATGTCTTTTACTACGAAACCGATACCCTCATCGTTCCAGCGGACGGGATGTTTTACGGCTATGTCGATTTCTTCGATCCGACTGATGTTTTTGTAGTCCTCTACCCCCAAGGCGCGTTTGATCCCTCCAACCCGGCGGCGAACTGCTTCGCCACCTTCGATGATGAAAAGGAAGACGTTAACGTCCCCGCAGGCAGCTACACGATGGTGGTTACCACCTTCAACGAGGATGAGTCGGGTGGCTATCGCTTCGCACTTGGCTACCCCGGCGTCGCCACTGGGGATTTTTTTGTCTCAGATGGGACAATGCCTGCCCGTCCGAATGACAATGCGGCTTCCTGTGACAGCCTCACCCCGTTCGCTGAATCCGGCAGCTATCCTTATGTGTATGAGACTAACTGGACACCGGTTGTGAGCGGCCCTTACACGTATTACGACCTCTACCAGACTCAATACATCGCCGATATATGGCTGGTGATCTATCAGGGGGCGTTCAACCCGGAAGACCCGCTCGCCAACTGCATCGCCAACTTTGACAATTCGGGCGAAATCTACTTGCAGGCAGGTGTCGAATACACCTTGGTGGCAACGACCTATGATCCCGTTATTCCGGGCGGTGGCGGCGGCTGCGGCGAGGGTGGCTGCAAGCTCATCGCTGCCAAAGCGGAAGGCATTCCCTATGCGTTCCTGTTCATGTACACAGGGACGGTTATCGCCGATACTTCGCCGCAAACCTGTCTGAATCCGCTCCCGGCGGGCGCGGTCATCCACTCGATCCCCAACGGCCCGGCGACCTACTGGGAACCGGGTTTACAGTACGGCACCAATTTTAACCTCCCGGCGGGTGAGCATTGGTATGTGTTCGGCACCAGCGGCGATTTCTCGCATGTGTGGATCGCCTGCCGAGCGACTCCGGTTTGGGTGCTGACGAGCGAAGTCGTACCGTAGGCTCCATTTATCGCTATCGATTGGCCGGGGGCGCCCCGGCCATGACATTTCGCGTGACTCTCCATGGTTTCCTTTTTAATGGGGTTGGGGTAATTTAGGCCGATACTTCTGTGAAGGAGAACCGAGGCTATGTCGCCCCTTTCCCAGTCCCCCGCTTGGCAGACGCTGCTGGCACACTATCAGACGATCCGCGACCAGCACATGCGCGATTGGTTCGCTGCCGATCCGGATCGCTTCAACCGCTTTTCGCTGCGCTTAGGCGAAGGCGCAAACGGAATTCTGTTCGACTACTCCAAAAACCGCATCACCGATGAGACGATGAAACTGCTGTTCGATCTGGCACGGCAGGCGAACCTGCCCGCGAAGATCGAAGCGATGTTCAGCGGTGAAAAAATCAACGTGACCGAAAACCGCGCCGTGCTGCATACCGCGCTGCGCAACCGATCGAACACGCCCGTTTACGTCGATGGCGTCGATGTGATGCCGGACGTGAACCGCGTGCTGGACAAAATGCGCGCATTCAGCGATTCGATCCGCAGCGGCGCGTGGAAAGGTTACACCGGCAAACCGATCACCGATGTGGTGAACATCGGCATTGGTGGGTCGGATCTTGGCCCGCAGATGGTCGCGATCGCGCTGATGCACTACGCACAGTCGAAGGTGCGGCTGCATTTCGTCTCCAATGTGGACGGCACCAACATCGTCGAAACGCTCAAACGGCTGAACCCGGCAACCACGCTGTTCTTGATTGCCTCCAAGACGTTCACCACGCAGGAGACGATGGCGAATGCGCAGTGGGCGCGCGAGTGGTTCCTCGCCTCGGCGCGCGATAAATCGGCGGTCGCCAAGCATTTCGCCGCGCTTTCGACCAACACCGAGAAAGTCAAAGCGTTCGGGATCGACCCGGCCAACATGTTCGAATTCTGGGATTGGGTCGGCGGGCGCTATTCGCTCTGGTCGGCGATTGGCCTTTCGATCGCGCTGGCGGTTGGCATGGAAAACTTCGAATCGCTGCTGGCGGGCGCGCACGCCGTCGATCAGCATTTCCGCACCGCGCCGCTGGAGCAAAACATCCCGGTGATCATGGGGCTGCTCGGCGTGTGGTACAACAATTTCTTCGGCGCGCAAACGCACGCGATACTGCCCTATGATCAGTATCTCGCCCGCTTCCCGGCGTATTTCCAGCAGGGCGACATGGAAAGCAACGGCAAAAGCGTCACGATGGAGGGTGAACGGGTCGATGTCAGCACCGGGCCGATCATCTGGGGCGAACCGGGCACCAACGGACAGCACGCCTTCTACCAGTTGATCCACCAAGGCACCAAGCTGATCCCGTGCGATTTCCTCGCCCCGGCGCGCACGCTCAACCCGATCGGCGAGCCGTACCCGCGACAGGGGACGAGTCACCCGCTGCTGCTGGCGAACTTCTTCGCGCAGACTGAAGCGTTGATGAAGGGCAAAACCGCCGACGAAGCGCGCGCCGAACTGATCGCGAGCGGGATGGCGAACCCATCGGATCTGCTGGTGGCGGCCAAAACGTTCGACGGCAACAAGCCGACGAATTCGATCCTGTTCCGCGAACTGACGCCGGAAACGCTCGGCGCGTTGATCGCGCTGTACGAGCACAAGATTTACACGCAGGGCGTGATCTGGAACATCAATTCGTTCGATCAATGGGGCGTGGAATTGGGCAAGCAGCTCGCCAAAGCCATCGAACCGGAACTCAAGGACGATAAGCCGGTCAAGTCGCACGATGCATCGACCAATGGGCTGATCAACGCGTACAAGCAGATGCGTTAAGGGCTACCTAACCCCGCCCGAAACTTCGTTTCGGCCTTCCCCTTCCCGAGTTCGGGAAGGGGAGCGTACAAAAACAGGGAAAACATCCGTTATTGACCCGTGTCCGTCAGTATTAACAAGGAAAGATCACACTACAGAGGTCACGGAGATTTTCTCTGTGGTTCAAGCATTGGGAAGCAGTTTTGTTGCGCGTTTGCCGCTTGGCGCCTTTGCGTTGAGTCTTTTCCTTTCCCCTGCCTAGCACAAATGTCCGGTTTTGGGCTACAATCAAGCGAGACAACAATGAGAGGATGCTTGAGTGGCAGACGCAGAATACAAGGATTTGATTCGCTTCGGCACGGTGGGCACGCCGATGACGACTCCAGCCCCCGGCGGCACTTCCAACGGAATCCGGCACAGCAAAGAAATCGGCTTTGGGCACATGGAAATCGCATGGACGCAGAGCGTGCGCGTCACCGATCAAACCTGCGCGGACATCAAAGCCACCCGCGAGAAATATGGCATCAGCTTGAGCGTGCATGCCCCCTACTTCATCAACCTGAACAGCCAAACCGATGAGTTGATGAAGAAAAGCGATGAGCGGCTGCTCAATGCCGCGCGCAAGGGGTTTTTGGCGGGCGCAAAGGACATTGTGTTCCATCCCGGCAGCTATCACAGTCAAGACCCGACGGTCGTGTACCAGCGGGCGAAAACCAAGCTGATCGAACTGACAGGGATTTTGCGCGCCGAAGGCGTCGACGTGTTTATCCGCCCGGAGACGATGGGCAAGATCGCCATGTTCGGCACCTTGGAAGAGTGCGTCCACCTGAGCGCCGATGTCCCCGGCGTGCTGCCCGCGATCGACTGGGCGCACCTGCACGCACGCAAAGGCGACGGCAGTTTCAACAGCTACGAGGAATTCGCCGCCGCGATGGAATTGATCAAGCGCGAATTGGGCGATCATGGGCTGAAGCACATGCACTCGCATATGAGCGGCATCGAATACTCGGCAAAGGGCGAACGCAAGCATATTCCGCTCAACGAGGCGGATTTCAAGTACCGCGATCTGCTGTCGGCGTTCCTCGATTACGGCGCGGAAGGTACCGTCGGGGTGGAAGCGCCCGAACCGTTTCACGTGGCGGATGCGATGGTCTTGCAAGCCACCTACCGGCGGTTGCAGGGCGCGGGCGTGGACGAAGAAGCCGAAACGCCCGATTAAGCGCAAGGGCAAAAGAGTCAAC
>JAXLWG010000060.1:0-23018 GCA_046328615.1 Anaerolineae bacterium
GATCATCGCGTCGGACTGGTCAAGTTCCATCGCGCCCGAAAGGATCTGGATCGCGCCTTCGGCATCGCTCGATTCCAGTTCATGCCGTGCTGCCTCTACCGCCTTGGCGCTCATCTCTTGGATCGCATCGGTGAGTTCTTCGTTAAGCGTGCGTACGCTTTCACGTTCCGGTTTGTCGGTGAAAGCGACGGCTATCAAGGACTTAGCAGCCTTGAGCGCATCCGCTTTGATCAGCCGCCGAACGATGGAAACACGGGTTGCAACCGGCACCTCCAGCCAACGCGCGGGGTGCTGCTCGGTCACGCGGTTGAGGTGATGCAGAACTGCCGGAGTCACGCCTTCTTCGCGCAGCAGGGCGATAGCCTGCTCGGCGGGGTTCTGATCTTTAGGCGTGCTGTTTTCGGCATGTGCGAGGAGTTCGTTGACGAGCGGCACCGCGCGGTGTTCTTTGCCCAGTTCAGCCAGCACCGCTGTGACATGCGTCTCCACCTCTGCCGGATCAGTGTCGCGTAGTAATTCAGCCAGTCCAATGCGCGCCAGCAGTACCGCCTGCGTCGATTCAAGTTGATAGCGTTCGTCAATCAATGGGCGGGTATACAGGTTGCTGCCGCAAAGAGAGCAGAACTGTTCCGGCATTGATGTGACGCGCCCGCATTGCTTGCAGGTGGTCTGCACCGCACCGGTAGCTTTCAAGATGCGCTGTGCCGTCGTGAGCGCGGTTTTGGCTTTCATGCGCAGGGGAACGGTTGTCAACGCGGCGGTGAAGCTCGCTTTCGCGTGGTCACGATCACCGGCAATCAGCGCCATCTGCCCGTCGATCAAGGGAATGAGCGGAACACTCTCCGCGTAAGGCTTGCATACCGCGAGCAGTTTGGATGCTTCTGCATCTTCTTCAGCGCGCAGCAGGCGCAGCATGATCCCGGCGGCGTGCTCGATCACCTTGACGAGTGCCTGACGGGTCAATTTGGTCACTTCTTCGGATGACTGCGCCGGATCGGACAAGAGCGCCAGCAAATCTGGATGCACGTCCGACTGCGCCAACCAGAACTGAATCAGGCGCTCAGTCGCCTTGTGATGCACCGTATCGCCGGGAACACTGCGATCACGGGCAAGCCGCAGGTATTTTTCGAGGCCCTTCGCCCATGCTTGCAGGAACATGCGGCGGCGGCCTTCCGGCACGGGGAATGCCGAACCAAACATCCCCGGCTGAAGTTCGTCGCGTTTTTCTTCTTTCCACCGCGTCAGTGCCAGCGCCGCCGCAAATGGGACGCTGGGATCATCAGGCTCCAGCACCAGCGCGTTATCAAACGCCGGGATTCCGGCGCTGATCTGCCGCGCGATCTGGTTGCGGCCTTCCGACACAAGCTCTTCGACCAGCGCGCGGCGGCGCTGCTGAAGATCAGCAAGCTTTTCGCCCCACTGCGCATCGCCTTGCAGGGCTTTCAAAGTATCAACGACGTATCCATAATCCCGCCGCGCTTCAAAACAAATTTCCACTTTGAGCAGTCGTGCTTCCGTATCTGACGGATAAGCTTCCAGATAGGACTCGATCTGCGTCATAGCGCTGTCGTTTTCGCCGCTTTCCAGCAAACGTCGAATTTCGCTGAGGTTCAGCACATCACGTTTTTCTTCGGTCTGATTACCCGCCTGCGCCGTAGCCGGTGACGATGGTTGTGGTGCTGCCATTGTGTCGGTTCCCTCCCACAAAGGATGTTTCATAATAATCAGGGGATTTCGCAACCTGAGTTAGCCCAAAAAAACAGGGGGAGATAAATCCGCGAAATGGAAGGAGTTGACCCTATCGCCACATTTCCTATCCACAACGCGGAATGGATGAGTACAATAGGGCGTTGGTAGGCAGGGCACGTACGCCCATCCCGGTAACTGATGAGAATTTGACCTGTATGTTGTGGATCCGCCGTGCGGCGCGCTGTGCCGTCGTCATCGTCATTGCCCTAGCCGCGCTGAGTATCCTGCCCGCTTCCCGCGCGCAGGAAAGCACGGAAACCCCTACCCCGGCCCCTTACACATACATCGTGATGGGTGGCGATTCGCTGCTGCAAATTGCGCAGCGCTTCGGCGTCACATGGCAGGAGATGGCCGCGATCAACCAACTGGCCGACATCAACACCATTCGTGTTGGGCAGCGATTGATCATCCCCATCACCGCCACGCCGGGTGCCGGTACAGCCACCGAAGTACAGCCGATAGTCTCGATCACGGATACACCGCCGCCGTCTCTCACTCCTTCGCCAACACTAACCACAACGCCCACACCAACCTTGAGTCCGACCCTTCCGCCGCCGACTTCCGCCGCCAGCGCAACCCCCATCATGGCCAGCGGGGCGCTCGAAACCGTGCCCACCAGCACGCCGACTCAAGCCGTACTGGTACAGCCTGTTTCAACCATCGTGCTGATCTCCCCTGTGCCGCCGACCGACACACCGACGATTACCCCGACGGCGACCATCGCCCCACCTTCTACGGTGAACGGCGTTCCGATCGACCAAATCATCGTGATCAACGATTCGGTACGCGAGAATATCCGCGCCATCTTCGCCACCGGGGAAACGTTGGGGCGTAATCCAAACGCCTTCTCGAAAGTAGGCGACAGTACGATCGAAAACCCCTTTTTCCTCGCCCGCTTCGACGATCCGGCTCCGAACGCCTACAACCTCGGCGACTATGCCTATTTACAGCGCGTCATCGATACTTATCGCGGGTCGTTTGGGCGGGACAGCATCGCGGTACGCGTGGGGCTGCACACGTGGTCGCTGCTCGATCCGATGTGGGCCGATCCGTACAACTGCAATTCCGGCGAAACGCTGCTGGCCTGCGAAATCCGCCATCACAATCCGAGTGTGATGATCATCCGGCTCGGATCGAATGATGTCGGCGTTCCCAACCTTGTCGATCGCGATCTGCGCCAGATTGTCGATTTCTGTGTCCTGAACGGAATTGTGCCCATTTTGGGCACCAAGGCCGATCGTTTCGATGGGCCGAACAACACCAATAACAACCTGATCCGGCAGATCGCGCAGGATTACGCGCTGCCGCTGTGGGATTTTGACCTGATCGCCGGGACGATCCCCGGTCGTGGGCTGCTGCCGGACGCCGTGCATATGACCAGCTTTTACCCCCATGACTGGACACAGCCCGCCGCATTTCAAACCGGTCACGGCATTCACAACCTCACCGCGCTAATCGCGCTGGATGCCGTGCGAAACGTCCTTGGCGTAGAACCTGCCGCATCCTGAAGGGAGAAACAGACCTTATGAACCGACTGCGGAGCCTTTTCGGACGGTTGTTCAGCCGCGAAAATACCTTCGCCATTGCGCTGTGCCTGATCGTGATTGTGCTCATCGTTGTGACGACCAGCAGCGCCCCCCAGTGGATTTATGCCAACTTTTAATCGCAGTGTTTCCCTCTCATGCGGTGACGTGACATGGAATTGAACCATATTGCAATATTCGCAGCGGCGGCGGTGCCCTATGCCCTGCTCCCGGCAAAGTGGCGGGCGTGGGCGATCTTCGCTGTCAGTGTGATCGCGATTTACTGGCTCCAGCCCACCTTGGATGTCCGCTGGCTGGATTACAGCCTGCCAACCGTCACACTGGTGATCACAGGTGTCTGTTGGTGGCTGACGCGCGACCGGGGGACGCCGGAAAAACCCGTGCCACTGGCGCGCGAAAACGTGATCGCGCTGGCGACGATGATCGTGATCGCGCTGGTGCTGACGATCCCACGCTACCTTGATCTGCCGCCCGAACTGGCGATCACCTCGCGCCCGCCGCCTGTTGAAACGGTCGTGATCGGCCTCGCGCTGGCGCTGCTGGTCGGTTTCGGCACCGGCAGACTGCGTACCCGCATGGCGATTTGGCTGGCGATTGCGGTGATCGTCATTCTGCTAGCCGTGCTTAAGACACAACCGCTGACCGCCGCACTTGCGTCGCTGCTGCGCACCCAAACGGGACAAGATCCCGCGCTCGCCAAAGCGTCGGATCTGGGCTGGCTCGGTTTCAGCTACGTCGCTTTTCGCTTGATCCATACCCTACGCGACCGGCAGATGGGGATTTTGCCCGCGCTCACCCTGCGCGAATACGTCACGTATGTGATCTTCTTCCCGGCGTACACCTCCGGCCCCATCGACCGGGCGGAAAATTTCACCCCCAGCTTCAAGCCCTTACAACACTGAATACGCGCGATCCGAACCGCATTACACAGGCCATCACGCGCATTTTGATCGGCATGATCAAGAAATTCGCAATCGCCGATCTGCTGGCCGTGTACAGCCTCAATGCCACGACGGCCCATCAAGCCGGATCGACGCTGGCGTTATGGGGGATGCTGTACGTATACGCTTTCCGGCTGTTCTTCGACTTCAGCGGCTATACCGATATTGCGATCGGCATCGGTATGCTGTTCGGCTTGCAGCTTCCCGAAAACTTCAATCGTCCGTATGCCAAGAACAACATCACCACGTTCTGGCAAAGCTGGCACGCCACCCTTAGCGCATGGGCGCGCGCCTACGTCTATTCGCCGCTGTCGCGCAGCATGATCAAAGGCAAGCGCGTTTCCGGCGATGTCAACGTGTTGATCTCGAATCTCGCGACGATGATCGTAATCGGCCTGTGGCACGGCGTGACGATCCCGTTTGTGGTGTGGGGCATCTGGCACGCGCTCGGCTTGACCGTGCATAAGCTGTGGAGTGACCGCACGCGATCATGGTATCGCGCCCTGAAGGAAAAACCGGCTCAGCTCCGCATCTGGAGCATCGCCGGAACGCTGCTGACATTTCATTTTGTGCTGCTCGGCTGGGTGTGGTTCGCGCTGCCGGACGCTGCGACCGTTCTCTACACCTTCGGTCGCTTATTTGGACTGGGGAGGTAAGCGACGATGCGTGGATGGGAATGGCTTACCAAGTTCAAAACGTCGTGGGGCTTCGCGCTCCGCGTGATCGCGAAAGCGGCGGTGCTGTTCGTGCTGGTCAATCTGTTGTTCGTCTTCACCAAACCATTACCCGCAATCGGACAAATCAGCGTCTATAACGGGCTGGTGCCGGGACGCGATCGTCTGCCCTACGGCGAAGATCCCACCGCTTATAACCTGAGCATGAACAGCATTGAAGCGATGTTCGCCTCGCACATCATCAGCCGTGCAAAAGCGCCGGACGAATATCGCGTGCTGGTGATCGGTGACTCGTCAGTGTGGGGCATTCTGCTGCACAATGACGAAACGCTAACGGGGAACCTGAATGCGATGAACCTCACGATCGATGGGCGGCGGGTTGTCGCGTACAACCTCGGCCATCCGATCCTGTCGGTGACGAAAGATTTAATGCTGCTCGACTACGCCATGCAGTATCAGCCTGATCTGATTTTGTGGTTCGTCTCGCTCGAAAGCATGCCCTATTCGGAGCAGCTTCGCCCGCCGCTGGTCGCGAACAATGCCGATCGCGTGCGCGATTTGATCGCTCGCTACGATCTCCCCCTCAATCCGGACGATTCGGCATTTGTCACACAAACGGTGTGGGACGAAACGCTCATCGGGCAGCGGCGCGCACTGGCCGATTGGCTGCGCCTGCAAAATTTCGGTTTCGCATGGGCGGGTACGGGAGTAGATCAGGTATATGGCGATTTCACAGCGCGCGCCAACGATTTCGAAGCCGATCCATCTTGGAAAGAATTCACCGAGCCTACCGATCTGCCCGCATCTGCATTGGCCTTCGACGTCATCTCAGCGGGGCATAACCTCGCCGGAGAGATTCCCGTACGGTTAGTCAATGAACCCATCTACCGCGCCGACGGGACGAACAGCGACATTCGTTATGACGCGTGGTATCCGCGCTGGGCGTACGATCAATACCGGGCGCTGCTGGCAGATCAAGCGGCGGCGCACGGTTGGCAGGTTCTCGATTTGTGGGATGCCATCGAACCGGCGGAGTTCACCGACAGCCCGGTGCATCTTACCCCGTCGGGTTCCCGTACCTTAAGCGAACAGATCGCGGCATGGATAACCGCGCCCTAAACCGTACAATAGCGGTCATGAACGCTCGACCACTGAATTTCACTCGTTTGATGGATCGCTTTTTTTCGCTCGTCCGCAGGAGCACATGGATCGTTCTCCTCCTGCTGGCGAGCGGGATCGTATACGCGCAGGACGCGGAATCAACGCCGATTCCGTCCACCCCTGTCTTTCCGCATATCGTCACAGGAACAGCAATTCCCTTGGTGCTGACGCCGATGCCATCTGATGCACAACCAGCAGTGACCGAACCGGAGATAGTCACGCCACCGCCCTACTATCTGCCGCTCAAGACCGTCGAACACATCCGCCAGATCTACCGGTTGGGCGAGCAGCGCGGCAATCGAGCCGGGGTATTTTCGCGCGTGGGCGACAGCATCAGCGTGTCGTACAACTTTCTGACCTATTTCGGCTACGATCAATATTCGCTGGGGCGCTACGACTATCTGCAAACGGTGATCGACTATTTTGGGCGCACCAACGCACGCGATGGGAATTCGTTCCTCAATCCGTCTTTGGCGGCTCGCGTCGGTTGGACGGCGTTCGGCGTATTGGAACCGGACAACGCCGATGCGGCTTTGTGTGCGACCGGTGAAACGCCGCTCGTGTGTGAATACCGGCTCGTGCGCCCGTCGATCGCGCTGATCATGTTCGGGACGAATGACGTGGGATATGTCGATCCGGCGGCATACCGCTATAACCTGTCACGAATCGTAGACATCTCCGAACAGATGGGAGTGATTCCAGTCTTAAGTTCATTTCCGCCACGTCCCGGCTACGAAACACGGGTCTCCGAGTTCAACCGAATCGTGCAGGAAACGGCTGCGGATCATTACATCCCATTTCTAGATTACTACGCTGCGCTCACTGAACTGCCAAATTTCGGACTTAGTGAAGATGGCATACATCCTTCCGCACCGCCGGAAGAAGAGGCAACGGCCACCAATTTTAGGCCACCGTATTTGCAATACGGGTATAATGTGCGGAATTTAACCGCACTGGAGATGCTGTATACCTTGTGGTGGCATCTACACACCCTATGATCATGAGCAGAATGGAGTTTTGAGTATGAATTGGCGGATTGCCGCAGTCTTGATGGTTGGGGTTCTTATGATCGCCGCCGCGTGCACTGGCACCAGCGGGGGAAATTCAAGCGGCGATCCTGCTGCTGCGGCAGTATTGAGCTATTTGCAAGCGAAGGTTGCGAATAACCGCGACGGCGTGCGCGATCTGCTGTGCAGCACGATGGAAGATCAGCTTGACCGGGAAGCACTGTCATTCAGCGGCGTCAATGCACAGCTTGAAAATGCCTCCTGCACCACTGATTCAGGCGGGACAACCGTCACCTGCACGGGGCAGATCTCCGCTGTGTACGGGACGGAAAGCCGCAGTTTCCCGCTGTCACGCTACAACGTCGTGCAGGAAGACGGCCAGTGGCGCTGGTGCGGCGAAGCGCCGTAAAACCAGAACCGCAGAGGTCGCAAAAGTAAAACACGACAAGAAAACAGAAAAGAGTCAACGCAAAGACGCAAAGCAAGCTCATTCTCTTGGCGCCTTTCACCCTTCGCGTCTTTGCGTTGAGTTTTTAAGTTTCTTTCCAACTCCCATAAAAGAACGCAAAGGTAATTATTCTTGACCTCTGCGGTTTATCCTCTTCTCGTACCGCTTACGGACGTTCCCCGGCGGCAAGGCGCACATTGATCGCATCGATAAGCGGCAGAATATCCGCCAGCGAGTCGATCACGTAATGCGCCCCTGCATTCTTGAGTTTTTGCGGGCTGATTCCAGTTTCGCCGCTAATTCATCCGGCGGCAGGGCTGTGACCTCCGCTTCGCTCAGGCCAATCTCATTCCCGGTTTTCGCCACCGCCACGCCCCACATACCCGCGTTGATCGCTTCTTCGATGTCAACGACCGTGTCGCCAACTTTGATCAGCGTCCACATCGGATAAAGGCCAAGTTTGCGAGCGATTTCGAAGGCCATAAACGGCGCAGGACGTCCTGCCCCGACATCCTCCGGCACCACCACCACATCCGGCGAATACCCGTGCTTAGCCGCAGCGGGGATGAGCGCCTCGACCATCGACCGTGTATAGCCTGTGTTGCTGCCGATCTTCAACCCCATCGCCCGCAGCGCGGCAACCGTTTCGATCACCCCGGGGATAGGTTCGGCGCGTTCCAGCAGCGCGGCAGTTTGCGCCGGGATGAAATCCTTATACATTGCGGACACATCATCATCAGTCGGTTGGCGATTCTTCGTTTGCTGCCATTGATCGCTCACACGCGGAAGGTTCAGCACATGCGCGATGTGATCGCGCTTCGCCATCCCCATCGGCCCGCGTGCTTCCTCCAGCGTGATCGTCATCCCATAATCCGCGAACAACCGCATGAATGCCTGTGTGGGCGCAATACAGCCATAATCAACCGTCGTCCCGGCCCAGTCGAAAATCAAGCCTTGAACACGAACTCTCATTCGTCATACGATCCTGTTTGCACGGGCGGAATCACGGTGACGCCGGGCGTGTCGTACAGCGCCTGCTCAGCCCCGGCGGGAATATACGCCACGACAAGGTGAAGCGGCCCATTCCCGCGATTCACCGTCGAGTGAAACATGCCCTTCGGTATCCAGCAGCACGCGCCCGCCGAACAGCGTACGGGTTCACCGTCATTTAGCATTTGATCGCCTTCACCGCTGACGAAGTAGATGATCTCGTCGGCATCCGGGTGATTATGGCGCACATGCCCCTTTCCCGGCTCCAAGACGACGCTGCCAAAACTGATGCTGTGGGATCCGGTCACGCCAGCCGTAGACAGCATCTGAATTTTACCCCAGTCAAAGACAATCGTATCCACGTCCGCGCCGGTGGTGATGGCCCCGGCTCCAAATTGACGCATGGGTACTGCTCCTTCTGTGCTAGCGGTGAAACTGAATGTGCTTGAAGGTTTCGGTCTGCGTCTGGATAGCAACTTCGGTGGGCAGGCGCTCCATACTCGATGCGCCGTAGAAGCCGACGATCCCCGTTGTGCGATCCAAAATGTACTGTGCATCTTCCGGTTCGGCAATTGGCCCGCCGTGACACAGCACCAGAATATCAGGGTTAATCCGCTTGGCGGCATCGTGCATCGCTTGAATGCGCTCTACACAGTCGTCCAATGTGAGCGCAGTCGTCGCGCCGATGCTGCCTTTGGTCGTCAAGCCCATATGAGGGACGAGGATATCCGCTCCGGCATCAGCCATCGCTTCTGCGTTCGCCACATCGAACACATACGGGCTGGTGAGCATATCCAACGCGCGCGCCTGCCGGATCATCTCCACTTCGAGGCCGTAGCCCATCCCGGTTTCTTCGAGTCCCTGCCGGAAAGTGCCATCGATTAGCCCAACGGTTGGGAAGTTCTGCACACCATCAAAGCCCATTTCCTTCAACTGCCTCAGGAAGACGGGCATCAAGCGAAACGGATCGGTGCCGCACACGCCCGCCATCACCATCGTGTTTTTGACGACCGGCAGCACTTCGCTCGCCATCTCGACGACGATCGCATTGGCATCCCCATAGGGCATCAGTCCGGCTAAGCTGCCGCGCCCCGCCATGCGATAGCGCCCGCTGTTGTAAATGATGATCAAATCTGCGCCGCCGCGCTCGATGAATTTGGCGGAAATGCCCGTCCCCGCCCCCGCTCCGATGATCGGTTTACCGGCGGCCACTTGTGCATGCAGCCGCGCCAGCGCCGTTTGCCTAGAAATGAATGGCATAGTTCGCCTCTACTCATGTAAGCAAGTTAAGTACCTTCATGTAAAACGCGAAAAGAAAACAGAAAAAGAGTCAACGCAAAGAAAGATTATTCTCTTGGCGCCTTTCACCCTTTGCATCTTTGCGTTAAGTTTTTCAGCTTCTTTCTTAGTTCTACAGTTGCAGTGATCGCTTCAGCGGTCAAAGGCATTTGCGCTCCCTCACTCACCCTGAGCAAGCAGCGCAAGCAAGCGATCCGACATCGCATCCGCGAAAGCCGGATCGTTGATGTGCAGATCAAGTTCCACCAGTTCGACCGGCGGCTTAATGTGGGCACGGATGGCGTCGAACAGCGCTTGGTCAGCCGCAGGATCGTAAAAAGCCTTGTCCACGTCATCGATCATGCTGACGCCTTTTAAGGGCAAGAACAAAACGGTCTTCCCCGCTGCGGCGTTGAGCTTGTCCGCGATGATGCGCCCAAGCTGGGCATTTTCTTCGGGTGTGGTGCGCATCAATGTGACATTGGCATTATGCTGGTACAGATTGCGCCCTTTGAAGCGTTCCGGTACCGTGTCGATCGCCCAGAAATTGACCATGTCGAGCGCGCCGACGCTCACCACCTGCGGAATACCACGCTTCCCGGCGGCCTCTAGACGGTGTTCGCCTGCCGACAGCACGCCCCCCACCAGTTGATCGCACCATTCGGTCGTCGTCACATCGGCGACCCCGGCGATATACCCGCCGTCAATCAGCGCTTCCATCGCGCGCCCACCCGTTCCGGTGGCATGAAACACGAGCACCTCATACCCTGCCGCGTCGAATCGTTCGCGCATGCGCGTGACGCACGGCGTCGTCACGCCGAACATGGTCGCGCTGATGAGCGGGCGATCTTCAGCATCCGGTACCGTCTGTTCAACCGCGCCGCAGACCATCCCGGCGGCATTCGCCAAAATCCGGCGCGACAGTTTGTTCAACCCGGCAATATCGACCACCGAATACATCATGCAGATGTCTTTGACATCCACATAAGGGGCAACATCGCCGGATGCGACCGTGCTCACCATCACTTTAGGCACGCCAACCGGCAGGGCGCGCATCCCCGCTGTCGCAATCGCCGTGCCGCCGCTGCCCCCCAAGCCGATCACGCCTTGAAAACGTCCGTCAGCGTACAGTTTTGGCACCAGCGCGGCGATTCCATTCATCATCACCGTGACGGCATTCCCGCGATCGTTGGAAGATCGCAGCGTCGCGAGATCGCCGCCGCCTGCCTTTGCCACTGAATCGGCGGGGATGTCCGCCGTGAAACCCGGTTCGAAGATCCCCGCGTCGATGACTAAAGTGTCGTGTCCGCGCTGGCGGATTAGATCGCGCACAAAGGCGAACTCCGCCCCTTTGGTGTCGAGCGTTCCGATGATCAAAATCGTTGTCAAAGGGCTGCTCCTAACTCGTGAAACGCTACGGATTCAAGCCGAGCTTACCGGGGCACAGGATGTTATTGGGATCGAGACCCCGCTTGATCTGGTTCACTATATTCATGCCCGCATCCTGATATTGATCGAGCATGTACGGTGCCAGCCGCATCCCTACCCCGTGATGATCGTTCAGCACTGCGCCCACCTTGAGCGCTGCTTCGGTGCCCGCCTTGAAGATCGCATCATGCAGCGCCTTCGCCTCGTCCAAGTCGGCGGGGCCGGTGGGGATTTTCATCCGTGCATAGATCATCGATCCCCATTCGTACCAGTGCGAAAGATGTGTATTCAGCGACAGGTTCCACTTAGGATCGACCGCGCCGCGAATGGCGGCAGTCACCTCATGATAAGTCGCTTCGATGTGGGCAAAATCCGCCACCACATCGATCGTCCCCCAAATACTCGGCAGTTCCGGCGCGTACGGCGGGTAGTAAAACACATAGCGCTTGTCCCACCATGTCGCGCCGATCTGGGAAGGCAGTTCTTTCCCGCCGCACTTGCGGCAGATGTCGAAAGCGAGACGTGCTTCCAAATCGACCAGTTCGGGATATTCGCCGTCGAACATCAAAACGAAGGTGTTCTCGTTCAGCGGCATTTCGACAGCGCGTGAAAGGCTGTGCTGCGCAGCCTGTTGATCGTAGAGGCGCGCGACTGCCGGGCGCAGCCCGCTCACCATGATCTGCCGCCCCGCTTCGATTCCGTCGCTTAAGTTTGCAAAGGCATAAGCACCGAAAGTCCGTTTCTGCGGCAAACGGCGAAGTTTCACCACCGCCGCCGTCACAATCCCGAACACGCCCTCTGCGCCCATGAAGAGCTGTGTCAGCTCCGGCCCGGCGGCATGGCGCGGCACCGATGGCGTATGCACAAAATCCCCGGTGGGTGTGACGAACTCAAGGCTGAGGACGTGATCCTCAATTTAGCCGTCCATGCTGGACAGCACGCCCGATCCACGCGCATTGACCGACCCACCGATCGTCGCCCATTCGGTCGAAGCCGGGTAATGAGTGAAAGAGAGTCCCTGCGCGTTCAGTTCCGCCTCGAAATCGCGGCAGGTCAGTCCCGCTTCCACCACACACGTCAGCGATTGGTGATCGATCGAGCGGATGGCTTTCAGCTTGCGCATATCAACCACGATACCGCCGAGCGTGGCATTCGCCGCCCCCTGTACGCCGCTGCCGCCGCCCCAAGGCGTGATGGGCACGCCGAATTGGTTGGCGATCTTGACGATTTCGACCACCTGATCCGTGTCCGTTGGGGTGACGGCGGCATCTGGCACGCTCACAGGCTTCCCCGCCGCCGCCGCCGCGATCGCATACCACCATTGATCCCCGGCATAGGTGCGCCGTGCCACCGGCTGCGGTTGAACATTCGCCTGCCCGACGACACGCGTCAGCGCATCGATCAAGCGGTTATTTTCGATAACGACCATAGGGTTATGACCACGCCTTCCCTTCAGTCCAATCGCGGTTCTTGATCTGCACATCAACCTTTTCAAGTTCCGCCACCGCGTCGATCAAGTGCTTACTGAAGCGCGAGAACGCGATCTCGCCTTTTTCCGCCGTTCCCTTGAAGGGATTGCCCATAATGCCGGAATCGGTGAATTCCTCGTGGTCAAATGGGAAATTGAAATACTGGTAGCCCTGAAATTCGGCGTCCGGCATGCCATCTTTTTTCGCCCACGCATCGCCGAGCCATTTCGGGGGATGCGCTTTGTCCACAACTGCGCGATCAAGGCGCACCAGCTTCGCATTATGGGCCAGCACCTGCGAGGTTTCCAATTCGCCCGCATGCCAACCGGGGGTTTCCTCAACCGGGCCTTCCAGCACATCCTTGAGCATCCCAATGTAGCGTTCGGCATACGGCTTGTAGTAGGCGATTAGCGCGCCGGTTTCATAGCGCAGACGGCGCAGCACCGGATCGATCACCTTGATGTTGCTGCCATGCCCGTTGACGAAGATCAACCGGTTGAAGCCGTGGTGAATCAGGCTGCGACCGATGTCATAGACCAAATTCAGATAGGTATCGGCACGCAGGGTGATCGTGCCCGCGCCCCACCCCGGCGCGCGCATATGCTGGGGGGAATAACCGAGCCACAGCGTCGGCGTGTACATAATGCCTGCTTCTTCGCCCGCACGCTTCGCGACTTCGGTCGCCGTGATCGTATCGCAGTACAGCGGCAGGTGCGGCCCATGCTGTTCAAGGCTGGCTTTAGGGATCAGGATCGTATCGCTGTGCTTCAAATATTCCTGCACGTCAACATACGTCAAATCACCGAGGCAGTAAGAATGGAACCCCAGTTCTTTCGTTTTACGCACCATTTTCTTCGCTCCTCGCTCTGGCTTAGGCATTCCGCTGCTGCATGAGGTCTTGCATCGCGTGTATCGTCGCATCCGCGAACGCATCATCATTGATGTGCGCCGCGATTTCTTGATAGCGGATCGACGTTCGCAAACCGGTCTGGAGCATCTGGCGGATCTGCTCATTGAGCGCTGGTTCCCAAAACGCCCCGCCTTCGATGTCCATGATCGACCCACCCCCAAGCGGCAGCAGCACCGATACAGCGCCACTGGCTGCATTCAGCTTGTCGATCACGAACTGCGCGGCGCGGATCTGCTCATCCGGCGTCAAGCGCACCAACGTGAATTCCGGGTTGTGGTAGTACATGGGGCGATCTTGAAACTGCGGCGGGACTTCATGTTTCGCGCCAAACACCATAAAGTCCAAACAACCGGGGATGACGAGCTGCGGCACGCCGGTTTGCGCCGCCGCGTCGAGCCGCTCTACACCCGCATTATGAAAACCCCCGGCGATAAACCCGGCGACTTCGCTCAGGGTATAGTCGATGATTCCCGCAAAGTATCCCTCGCGAATCAGGGCTTCCATCGCCGCGCCGCCGACACCGTTCGCGTGGAAGATCACGAAATCATACCCAGCGTCTTCGATTGCCGGACGCACGCGCATCAAGGGGCGCGTGGTGTTGCCCAGCATCGTCGCAGCGATGGCGGGGCGCACAGCGGATTGAGGGGCTGTGTCGGCAGCTTGGCGGGCTGCATAGGCGACGGACATCCCGGCGATCGCCGCCGCTGCGCTGTCGAAAATCACGCGGCTGACCGGATTCAAGCCCAAAATATCGACGACCGAATGCATCACCAGCACATCTTTGATGCCGACGAACGGCGCGAACTTGCGGTGTCCGCTGGCGATCGGCGAGACGATGAGCTTGGGAAATCCGATCGGCAGGGCTTTGCAGGCTGCCGCCGCCAGCACCGATCCTTCGGCACCACCGAGTGCTGCTACCCCGTGAATCCGCCCCGTATGGTACAAATCCAGCGCGATCTTGCGCACGCCCTTGAGCATCTCTTCGACCGCTTTGCCGCGCGAACCGGCACTGCGCAGCGCCTCGATCGTGCTGCCTGCCGCTTCCGCCACGGCACGCCGGTCAAAATCAGCGCTGATCCCCTGTGCCTCGCCCAAAATCCCGGAGTCGAGCACAAGTGCATCACAGCCGTGCGCGGCCACCCGGTCGCGTAAATAAGCCGTCTCTGGGCCTTTGGTATCAAGTGTCCCAATCAATAAAACGGTCGCCATTTAAGTATCCTTCGTCTGTGCGGGGGCGCACCGGTCGTGCCAATGCGCCCCTATCCAGCCGTCTAGTTTGCGCCAGCAGCGCGGAGATGCTTAATCGTATTTTCGACGTGCCGCGAATAGGCGGCGTCGCTCATCAAGTCGCTGCCGTGATCGCGGATGAATTTCAATTCCGCATCGGTCGCGGTCGTCCCGGCTTCTTCTTTGTGCGCAAACCCGAACGGCGAACGATCGAACGGCACCACGAATTCGACGGTGAGCTGTTCGTTGTAGCCCGCCTGCTTCAGTGTACTGACGACTTCCGTCCAGTTGTAGTGGCCTTCACCCGGCGGTCGGCGGTTGTTATCAGCTACATGGAAATCGACCAACTGCTTCCCGGTCGCGAGGATCGCCTGTTTCCAATTGGCTTCTTCGATGTTGATGTGGAACGCATCAAGGCACACGCCAACATTCGAACGCCCGGTGTCTTCGGCCAGCTTGAGCGCCTGATCATGACGGTTGAGGAAATTCGTCTCAAAACGGTTGAGGGGTTCCAATCCGATGCGGATATTGTGTTTTGCGGCGTGATCGGCCACCTCGCGGATACCTTCAACTGCCCATCCCCATTCAGTTTCAGGATCGGCCATCGCAACAATTTTGCCAACTTCGCTGGGCACCAGCGTAAAGATCGATCCGCCAAGCGCCGCCACCATGTCAAGGCATTCCTTCAGATAGGCGATCGTCATCTCGCGATAGTAGGGATCGCCGTGGATGAGGTCACGCCCCGCCAGCATGATGCTCACCGAGCCGAAACACTTCAAATGGTTCTTATCCAACAACGAGCGGACATGCTTCCAGTCATATTTGCGCGGCTCACCCATGATCTGAATGCCGTCATAGCCCAACCGAGCCATGCGATCGATGGTGGTTTCAATAGGTTCGGGGCGCATCCAGTTGTGCATACAAATTTTCATTCTAACGTTCTCCTGAGTGATGGCTAAGGTTTGTTTACGGTAATGAACTACTTTTTGTTGGCCGTGCTGACTGGGACACCGCTTGTCTCTAAGAGACAAGCGGCATCCTCGATGTCCGTACTTTACGCTTCGTACTGAATATCCACCGCGCGCCCGCTGCGACCCGATTCGACAATCGCATCGCAGATCACGGCATTGCGGTAGCCATCCACGAAATCCGCTCCATAGGGCGAAACCGGATGCTGACCCAGAATCGCGCCGAGGAAGTGATGGAATTCATGGACAAACGTGTGTTCCCACCCAATGATGTGTCCCTGCGGCCACCAGTTTTCCCAGTATGGGTGATAGCTTTCGCTCACCAGCACATTGTGGAAACCGCGCGTCTCTTTCGGCTGCTCGTTGGCCCAGAAGACGTTCAACTCGTTCATCTTTTCGAGGTTGAACGTGATCGAGCCGTTCTCACCGTTAATTTCGAGGCTGTTGAAATTTTTGCGTCCCTGACAGAAACGCGACGCTTCCACCGTGCCGATCGCCCCATTCTCGAATTCCAGCAGCGAAATGAAGGCGTCATCGACATCGACTTTACCCATACCGCTGCCATCCGGGAGCGGGCGCTGTTCAACGAACGTCTTGGTCATCCCCATCACGCGCTTCGGTTCACCCACCAAATAGCGCGCCAGATCGAGCACGTGCGCGCCAAGGTCACCGAGCGCGCCGCTGCCTGCGACGCTCTTATCCAACCGCCAAATCTTCGGGAAATTCGGGTCGATGATCCATTCTTGCAGATAGACCGCGCGGAAGTGGAAAATGCGCCCCAGTGCGCCACTTTCGATCAGCCGCTTCGCCTGCACAATCGCCGGGACAAAGCGGTAATTGAACGCCACCATATGCTTGACCCCGGCCTTTTGCACCGCGTCGAGCATGGTTTTGGCTTCCTCAGCGGTGCGCGCCAGCGGTTTTTCGCAGAAAACGTGTTTCCCGGCCCGTGCAGCGGCGATGCTCGGCTCGGCGTGCGCGTCATTCGGCCCGCCGTTGTCGAACAATTGAATTTCCGGGTCTTCGATCATCTTGCGCCAATCGGTGTAATACTTCTTATAGCCGTAGCGCTTGGCGGCGGCGGCGGTCGCTTCTTCGTTGCGGCCACACACGGCAACCAGTTCCGGCACGGCGACCGGCGGATACATCATGTAAGGCAGTTTCTTGAAAGCATTGCTGTGCGCTTTGCCCATAAACGCATAGCCGAGCATGCCCACGCCGATATGCGGCGCGTCGCCTTCGGCACGCGCACCCGCCATGGTGACAAATCCGACTTCGTCCGACATCGCGTCCTCCTATTTGCTTTCGAAAGCAGCATCAAAGGCGACGTTGGACGGCGTGAAATCGTTCGTCTTAACCCAACGCACCGCTTCAGCGGCGCCGTGTTCGCGATCCATCCCGCTGTCTTCCCATTCGACCGAAAGTGGGCCGCCGTAGCCAATCCGGTTGAGGGCACGCACCATCGCGTCGATGTCCAGATCGCCATGACCGGGGGAGACGAAGTTCCAGCCGCGCCGGTGATCGCCAAAATTGAGGTGCGAACCGAGGATGCTGCTGAAGCCGTTCAGCGTGACCTTGGAGTCCTTCACATGCACGTGGAAGATGCGATCCGGGAATTGGTTGAGGAAATTCACCGGGTCGAACTGCTGGTGAATGAAGTGACTCGGATCGAAGTTGAAGCCGAACGACGAATGATGATTCAGCGCTTGCAGGGTACGCTGCGCCGTGTAAATGTCGTAGGCGATTTCGGCGGGGTGGCATTCAAGCGCGAACCGCACGCCTTCCTGCTGGAACACGTCCAAAATCGGCTTCCAGCGGTCAGCAAAATCCGCGAAGCCCTTATCGATCATGGCGTCGGTCGTCGGCGGGAAGAAATACAGGTTGTGCCACACCGGGCTTCCAGTGAACCCGTTGACGACACTCACACCGAACAGCTTGGCGGCGGTTGCCGTATTCGCGACTTCCTGCGCAGCGCGTTCACGCACACCATCCGGGTTGCCATCTCCCCACAGGCGGGGCGGAAGGATCGCCTTGTGGCGCTCATCGATCATGGCATCCGCGACACACTGCCCGACGAGGTGCGTGCTGATCGCGAAGCACTTCAGGTTGTACTTGTTGAGGATGTCCCAGCGGGTGCGCACATAGCTATCGCTGCTCAGCGCCTTATCGACCTCGAAATGGTCACCCCAGCAGGCGAGCTCCAGCCCATCGTAACCCATCGCGGAGGCTTTTTGCGCCAACGTTTCGAGCGGAAGATCCGCCCATTGTCCCGTAAAGAGCGTTACCGGTCTTGTCATGAAACACATCTCCTTCAAAGTCAAGAAAAATGCGTGCCGTGTAAATCTACGCGGTTGAGTGACTGACCGCAGGGCCTGCTGACGCCTGCGTCTCAGGTCGTCGCAGCGATGCGGCGGCTTCACGCACCGCGAAGAAAAACAGCACCCCTGGAATCATACTCAGTACCACCACAAATGGCGCTTCCACATTATTAAAATCTGCCGTTGCGGTTGCAGCAATTTCAGCCCGGCGCGCATCATCGTAGCTGTTCCATACACGCTGACGAATTCCATAAGGCTCACGGGGTGCGTTCACATTCAGCACAAACGCCGCCATCAACCCGGTCACGATGACCAAGGCCACTACCCCGGCGATCTGCTGACGAGTCGTAAAGCGCGGCAGTCTCAAATCAGCCTTGGCACTGCGCCCAACGACATGGCTCCAGAGCAAAAAGCTGAGCAGCGAGCCAAGGACGAGCAGAAAAGCATAGCGATAAGCGATGAAGCCCAAGGTGGGAATTTCTTGAAACAGCAGCACCACCCCGGCAAGGATGCTCACGATCAACGTCATTTCGATAGCGCTGTAGGTTCGGTGCGGGATTTTTCCGTTGAACCGCGCCGCCACCAGCCAAATGATCAAGATGAAGGTGAGCAAAATACACACGAACGCCGCGAAGAAGGGCAGCGCTTGCACCAGCACGCCGCTACGGATGCGATCATTCGGGATAGCCACCGTCAACGAAGGCAGCACATAGGCTAGCACCAGCGCGATCAACGCGCTGCCGCCCAAATATTTAATCGGGTTCAGATATTTACTGCTCATCGTCTACCCTGCGAGAAGCGATTTCAGGAAAGTCACACCGTTTTGTGCCAGCGCGTCTTGGCTCACCTCGAAAGGCCGCCAGATCGCCGCTGCACGCGCAATACTTTTCACCTTGTTGGTGAACGATTCGATCACGACCGGGCCGTCATAGCCCACATCCTTTAGGGCGGCAGCGACTTCGTTCCAGGTGACGTTTCCCGACCCCGGCGCACCGCGATCATTTTCACAGGCATGGAAATGCACCATCCGCTTGCCTGCCGCGCGGATCGCCGCCCCGAGCGACTTCTCTTCGATATTCATGTGGAACGTATCGAGCATGATCTTGCAGCCCGGATGGTTGACCCGATCCACGACTTCGATCGCCTGCGTCGCCAAATTGATAAAGCTGGTTTCGAAACGGTTGAGCGGCTCGATGCAGATCACGCAGCCTTTGTCCGCTGCATATTGCGCCAGCGAAGATAAGTTCTGCACCAGCAGATCGACATCGCGGGCGCGTTCGTCGGCGCTCTGCTGCCACACACGCCCCACAGCCGAATAGATCGGCCCGACCAGATTCGTACCGCCGAGATCGTGCAGCACGTCAATCGACTCGCGGATGTACTTCATCCCATTCTCGCGAATCGCCGGATCAGGGTGGATCAGGTCGCGATCTGGCCCCATCGCCGCGCAGGCGCTTACGCCCAAACCGAGATCGCGCAGCACCGCCGCGCCTTCCTTACCCTTCAAATCGCCAATTGTTTCTAACGGCGCTTCGAGCCAGTCGAAGCCCATCGCCTTGACTTTCGGCGCAAGCGCTTTCAGTTCTTCATTGGTGAGCGGAGAAACCCACACCCACGCATTCACGCCAAACCGCATCGGCCTTCCTCCTTAGCGATTGCAAGTTGTTGGTTACAGCCGTTTCCCATCCGCTGCAAAGTAATGCAGGCGGTCGCGCGCAAAGTTAAAGCGAATGTCATCTCCGATGCGCACGGTCGTCGTGCCCGAAGTGACGCTTAGCAGTGTTTGAGTCCCGCTCGCCACATGGATGATCGTTTCGACGCCGAGCGGTTCCGTCAGGATAACTTTCCCGCTGTACTGCCCTTCCGACCCAAGGCGAACATCCTCCGGTCGCACGCCCAGCAGCACCGATTCCGGTAAATCGTGGGATGGTGACGGCAGTTCAAGCGGGCTGTTTTCAATTTTCAGCGATCCGTTTTGGCGGCTGGCAGGCAGCAAATTGATACGCGGCGTACCGACCAAGGTTGCCACGAACATCGTCGCAGGGCGGTCGTAAATGTCGAACGGTGTGCCCAATTGCAGAATACGTCCCTCATGCAGCACCGCGATCCGATCCGCCATCGTCAGCGCTTCGATCTGGTCGTGGGTGACGAAAATCGATGTGCTGCCCTGCGTTTTCTGGATATGCTTCAGCTCGACGCGCAGCGACTCGCGGAGTTTCGCGTCAAGGTTCGACAGCGGCTCATCCATCAAGAACGCGCGCGGCTGGCGCACAATCGCCCGTCCAATGCTGACGCGCTGCATCTCACCGCCCGAAAGCCGAACCGTCTTGCGATCCAGCAGATGCGAGATGCGCAGAATCTCGGCGGCTTCTTGCACACGCTTCTTGATCTCCGGTTCCGGGGTGCGGCGCAGCGGTGACCGCAGCGGAAACGCCAAATTGTCGTACACCGAAAGCGTCGGGTACAGCGAGTACTGCTGAAACACGAATGCCACATCGCGATCGGCAGGTTGAAACTCATCTACAACCTGACCGTCGAAATAGATGCTGCCGCTGTCCTGCTTCTCTAACCCGGCGATCAAGCGCAGAGTCGTGGTCTTCCCCGCCCCGGTTGGGCCAAGCAGCACGAAAAATTCCTGATCGTGAACTTCTAGGCTGATATCCTGAAGCGCATGGGTATCTTTATAGGTTTTGCTGATGTTTTGCAGGCGAATGTCGCTCATCACGCCCTCCCATTGCTGGCGTGGATCGCCAATTCCGTCTTTGGATGGAAGAAGCGCATCATCGCCGGATCAAGGTCAAACACCATCGGTTCGCCAATCGGGTGAGTGAGATCGCGCCCCGTGCGCCCATGGACAATGACGCCGCCGCCCAAGTCGAGGTGCAGCATTGAATAGGCGCCGTGCAGGTCGTCGGCATAAACGATCGCCTTGCACTCGCCGGTCGCCGGGTTGGCACGCAGTGCTTCCGGACGGAAGCCGAGAACAACCTGTCCGTTTGTGTCATCAAGCGCACTTTCAAGCACGTGCTTATACGGGCCGGGGACGGTGACGCGGCTGTTTCCCGGCAGTGTGACGGCTCCGCCGCTGTAAGTTCCTTCGACAAGGTTCATGCCGGGGCTGCCAATGAAGCGCGCGACGAAAATATTGGCCGGATCATGATAGACATCGTGTGGGGTGCCCACCTGCTGCACCACCGCTTTCGACATGATGACGATCCGGTCGCCCATCGCCATCGCTTCGATCTGATCGTGTGTGACGTAGACGGTCGTCGCTTCCTGCCGAATATGCAGCGCCTTGATTTCCGCGCGCATACTTTCCCGGAATTCGGCATCCAACGCGCCAAGGGGTTCGTCCATCAGGAACGCCGCCGGACGGCGGACGAGCGCCCGCGCCAGCGCCACACGCTGCTGATCGCCGCCGCTGAGACTGCCCGGTTTGCTATCCAAGATGTGCTCAATCTTGAGCATCTTGGCAACTTCCGCGACTTTGCGTGTGATCTCCGCACGCGGGACGCGCTGCGCTTGCAGCGGAAACGCGATGTTCTCGCGCGCCGACATATGCGAATACAGCGCGAAGAACTGGAACACGAACGCGATGTCCCGTTCGCTGGGATGAGCCCATGTGACATCACGCCCATCCAGATAAATGTGCCCGCTGGTCACCGCTTCCAACCCACTGATCATGCGCAGTGTAGTCGTTTTGCCGCACCCTGACGGGCCGAGCAGGACGATGAATTCTCCATTGTTGATCGTCAGATCGAGCGGCTTGACGGCGAACGACTCGCCAAACTTCTTCTCGACCTGCTTGAGTTCAATCTGTGCCATGGCCGCTTACCCTTTGCGGATCGCGCCGAACGTCACCCCGCGCAGCAGGTGTTTACGAAGGGCGAACGTGACGATGACGACCGGGATCAAGAATGCAAGCGAACCCGCCGCAATCGCCGCCCATTCGATACCGCCCGTGCCCAACCGAATCGGAATGCTGGGCGGAGCTGTCCGCGCAACGTCCGAGGTCAGCATGAGCGCGAACGCATATTCATTCCACGAGAAAATCAGCGCAAACACGGTCGTCGCGGCGATCCCGGTGATCGCCTGTGGCAGCACGACTTTGCGAAACGCCTGCAAACGGGTGTAACCATCGACCAGTGCCGCTTCTTCGTACTCACGCGGGATTTCGTCAATGAAACCTTTTAACAGCCACACCGAAAAGCTGAGGTTGAAGCTGGTATACAGCAAAATCATCCCGAAATGCGTGTCATGCAGCCCAATTTCGCGGTACATCAGGAAGATGGGAATGGTCACCACCACCGCCGGGAGCATACGCTGACTGAGGATGAAGAAAAGCAAATCGTCTTTGCCGGGGATGTTGAAACGGCTGAACGCATACGCCGCCAGCACCCCAAAGGCGACCGAAAAGAAGGTCGAAACACCGCTGATGATGATCGAATTCAAAAGCTGGCGCGGGAACGCGCTCTGACTGACGATCACCTGACCGCGCACCAGTGCAATTTGATCCATCCATGACAGATCGGTGCGCTGCTGGTACTGTGCGAGTTCCTCGTTGGTGAGCTGGCGGCGGTCGGTCAGCAGACTGACGAAACCTTCCAGCGTGGGCGTGAACAGCACTTTCGGCGGCACGGCGACGGCGTCGGGGCGCGACTTGAACGCGGTCATCGCCATCCAGAACACCGGAATCAGCATGATAAATGCGATGATGATCGCGATAGTAGCGCGCACCGTGGTATTGATGCGTGGGCGCAGTCCAACCTTATCGACCCGCGTCGAATAGTCGATGTAGTAACCGGGCTGTTGAGGTTCCGAATTCGCTGCCATCGCATCACCCCTCACGTGCGCGGTTCAACGCGCGGATATACAGATTGCTGACGGCGATGATGACCACCAGCAC
>JAXLWG010000061.1:0-21339 GCA_046328615.1 Anaerolineae bacterium
TTCGACCCGGCGGACGTATCCGCCACGAACACGGACAATGATGCAGCGGGCGGCACGGTCACGCCGACCAGCGGTCTGACGACCACCGAAGCGGGCGGCACTGCCACTTTCACCGTGGCGCTGAACACGCAGCCCAACGCCGATGTGACGATTGGCCTGAGCAGCAGCGATACGACCGAAGGTACGGTCAGCCCGGCGTCACTCACCTTCACCAGCGGAAGCTGGAACACGCCGCAGACGGTCACCGTGACAGGGGTAGACGATCTCGTGATCGACGGCAGCATTGGCTACACGATCGTCACCGCACCTGCGGTGAGCGGCGACAGCTATTACAACGGCCTGAACGCAGCAGATGTCAGCGTCATCAACAACGATAACGACGTGGCGGGCATCACCATCGCGCCGACCGGCAGCCTGGTGACCACGGAAGCCGGTGGCACGGCGACCTTCGCGGTTGTCCTGAATACTCAACCGGCTTCCGATGTGACGATTGGCCTGAGCAGCAGCGACACGTCCGAAGGCACGGTCAGTCCGACAACGCTCACCTTTACCACCGGCAACTGGAACACGCCGCAGACGGTCACGGTCACCGGCGTCGATGATCCGGCAGTTGATGGGAATGTCGGCTACACTATTGTCACCGCGCCTGCGGTAAGTAGTGACAGCAGCTACAACAACCTCGATCCGGCGGATGTGTCCGTCACGAACAACGACAACGATGCAGCGAGCATCATCGTCACGCCGATCAGCGGCCTGACGACCACCGAAGCGGGCGGCACGGCCACGTTCACCCTCGCCCTGAGCAGTCAGCCTTCTGCCGACGTGACGATTGGCCTGAGCAGCAGTGACACGTCCGAAGGCATGGTCAGTCCTGGGGCGGTGATCTTCACGGTCACGAACTGGAACGTGCCGCAGACGGTCACCATTACGGGGATCGACGATCTGGTGGGTGATGGGGACATCGCCTACACTATCATCACTGCACCTGCCGTGAGCACTGATGGGGTTTACAACGGTCTGGACGCCGCCGACGTGTCCGTGACGAATCTCGACAATGACACCGCAGGCATCACCGTCTCGGCGATCAGCGGCAGCACGACCGAGAATGGCGACACAGCCACTTTTACCATTGTCCTGAATGTGCAGCCCGCCGCCGATGTGACGATTGGCCTGAGCAGCAGTGACACGTCCGAAGGCATGATCAGCCCGGCGTCGCTCACTTTCACGAATGCAAACTGGAATGTACCGCAGACGGTCACCATCACGGGCGTGGATGACGCTGGGGTCGATGGCAACATCAGCTACACCATCGTTACCGCCCCGGCAGTGAGCGCTGACGAAGCCTACAACGGTCTGGACACCAGCGACGTAACCGTGACGAATCTCGACAACGATGTCGCCGGTATCACGGTCGATCCCACCGGCGGCCTGACGACCACCGAAGCGGGCGGCACCGCGACTTTCACGGTGGTGCTGAACACCCAGCCCAGCGCCGACGTGACGATTGGCCTGAGCAGCAGTGACACGACCGAGGGCACGGTCAGCCCGGCATCGCTTACTTTCACTGTCGCAAACTGGAATGTGCCGCAGACCGTCACGATCACCGGTATGGACGATACCGACGCGGATGGCCCGCAGGTTTACACGATCCTGACCGCAGCGATAACCAGCGGAGACGGAAACTACAATGGGTTGGATGCAGCGTGGATGTAACCGTCACTAACACGGACAACGAGTTGGGAGTCACGGTCAGCCCGGATCGCGCTCACACTTGCGGAAGGTAGCAGCGGGCACATACACAGTCCGTCTGAACATCGACGCCCACCACTGGCAGCATCACGATCACCGTCAGCTTTGATCCGGCGCAGCTTGGCGTTAATGGCGGTGTATCGCCTGTGACGTTGACCCTCACCGACACCACTCCGCAACGGTTATGAACACGCTGTCAACAACACAGAGGTGGATGAAACACGGACGAGCACCATCGGGCACGCCATCACATCGACAGCGCTGCCGGTTATCCGACCATCCTGGCGATCAGCAGTGTCCGGCTACCCTTACCGACGATGAGACCCAGGAAGCTCTGACACGGGCAGTTACCCACCCCCGTCGTCTGCCGCCTCGGTGCGGTGATCTCAACTTCGATCCGAACGCCTCGGTGCGGGTCAGCATCCCCTGATGCCTATCGTTACGGGGTGTTCTGCCGGACGATCGTGCAGGACGGACAGTATGTGATGTGGCAGCAGGCAGTCCATCGGCGAAATCGGTAAATTGGGGTGCCGTCCATCCTAGTGCAGAACGGAACTCAGGCGGTGGATATCTTCAGTCCGATGGGATCACCCAGCTTGAGGGTGGCGCAGTCGTGTGTTTGCGTGAACAGGGAATCTGATCTTTCTGGCATCCAGTCAGGCCCCGCGCATTCCGCAGACGCTGATCACCTACACGGTCGCGGAGTTCAGCGGCTTCACCTGTGGCACGATCGACGAGCCGGGCACCCTCGTACTGACGAACCCTCCAGCACCGTGTTAACTCTTAAACACAGTCATCTCGGACTTTGGAAATAACTCACGAAACGAAAAAGAGACCTCTGAGTAGACGTTAAAAGGATACCCCAACAGTCAAACAGAGGTCTTTTCATGCGGTCTACCCGTATGGTACAAAAACCAATCTGAGAGAAGTTAGCGCTAGGCGGCTTTTTCCGGCTCTTCGCCACCGAGTCGCGGTAAGGTCGAGTTGTCTCGCAAAGCCAATCGGCAGCATCAGCTACTTCCTCCAAAATGCCCTCGGCAGCACGCGCGGATTGACCAATCCCTCTGGCATCGGCAATCGCCAATTTCACTATGATGCGTTCGCCTGCTGTTGGGAATGTCGGCAGCATGCCTGCGACGAACTACCTGTTCGCCGGTCAGCAGTACGACGCAGCAACAGGGCTCTACTCGATGCGCGCCCGCTACTACGATCCCACCACGGGGCGGTTCCTCTCACGCGATACATGGCCGATCGATTACGCGAATCCGGCGGAACTGAATCGGTATGTGTACGCGGCGGGGAATCCGGTCAGATGGAGTGATCCGAGTGGGCGATCAACCTTCTTCGAGTATACGCTCAAGACTGCGCAGTCTATCGCAGCAGACATCACGAACGAATCGATTGCAGGGTTTTTTGGGCAGTAGTTTCCTTTACATCGTCGGCGCGCTTGGGCTCTGCGGGACAAACATGCGAGCCCAAACCCTTCAAACCAATCCGCTCGACTTCGTCGCTCAGGTATCGTGTTTGGCGCACTGGTTGGAGGTTTAATGCCGCCGGAGGTGCCTTCTGGGAGCTGCGGGTGCCGATTATGCGACGGCGGCAGTCGGTGGTTTTGGCGCGGGAATGTCAGTGCGGTAGATATTGCTCGGAATGGTGCCAATGCCTGTAACGTCGCAGGACTGATCCTGTCGATAATTGGCGGTACAATCGGTGCCAAAGAGGCAGAAAATGCATATCGGAATGCGCAGAATCCCACCTAAGAACCGCAGCCAACAGGCGACAATGAAACGGGCGGCGGGAACGAAAATCCGCGAGAGGGAGAGCAGGAAGGAAGACTCCAGACGGGCTGTGGCTATGCCAACAGCTTCAGCGCGGATACCCCGGTCGCCACACCGGACGGCGAAATCCCGATCAGCCAGATTGAACCCGGCGATCAGGTGTTGGCGTACAATGAGCAGCAGAGCATCATCGATGCCTACACCGCCACGGACACGATTTCGCACACCGACGATGTCGTCGTTCAACTGACCATCAATGGGGAATCCCCTCGAAACCACGCCGGAACATCCGTTCTACACCAAAGATCGCAGCTGGACGGATGCAAGATCTGCATGTTGGCGATGGAGGTGATGACCGGCCTCTCTCGACTATGGCACGGTCGAGCAGGTCGAGGGAATCGGCTCAGCACCAGCAGATGTACAACCTGACGGCCGATGAAGCGCACACGTTCTTCGTCGGCGAGGGTCGGTGGTTGGTGCATAACGTAGACTGCAGAATATCAAGCCGTGTCGAATATGGTTCTGGAACAAGCCAGTATGCGATTCAGTATCGTCAGGACATGGGGCTCCTGGATGCTCATACCGATAATGTGGCAGTTATTCGGTTTCGGGAGAAAGTCTTCCTCCTGAAGTGCGACGCAATTCAGAGTGAGTGGCAAGGCAATATGCCCAGATCTGGCGGACGATGAAGGTACGATTTTGGCAACACACAATATACCATCTCCTCCCAATGTTAAGGGGGTAGGCGGTTGGCACTCTGAAGAACTGCTCGATGGTATTTTCGAAAACGAGGTGGTCCAAACACAATATTACTCGCAATGACGTTGCTGGAGTATTATTCGGAGCTGGTTCCAGGCAACGGATCGGCTGGACGTTTTCATGATTGCCGTTCCTTACTGGACGTCCTATCCTCAATTCTCACCCACCGGAAACCTGGAGGTTCAGTGGAGTTATGAATGGTTGCCCGCCGAGACCGCTCGTCGTGCTGCACGTTTTAACGAAATCATCGCCGCTGGTAGTTAGTGGAAAGTGATTGAATTGAAAGCATTTGATATCATCAGTGACATCCCCTGAAGCATCTTCATCACGCCTATGGCTCGGCCGTGGATATTCCTGCCATTCTCCGATCCCTGATTTCAAGAGATGAGCTTGAACGCAAAGAAGCACAATCCCTACTGTATCTTGGGCCTTTTCACCAGGAAGCGTCACGCCAGTACTCCCATATAGTTCGGTTTCTCATCTTGCTCCTAGATGAAGCAGACGTACCAGATCGAAAATGGATAATTGCCTTTCTTCGAACGTTGCGGTTGTGTGCGATAGTGCGTAGATGTGAAGATGGATGCAATACCGGCCCATTTTCGTTCAGAAGCGATCTGCGCAATCAACACAGTATGATGCCGTTACTGAACAGTTGTGTCATGAATTCAGGGCGGGCCATGAAGTGCTCATGCAGCACTTTTTAAACGGGAACTCTAAGGAACAAATACGTTTGGCTGGTTTGATATGCAGTGACTAAAAAGTGCAAAGATCGACCGGCTATCACACGTTTCGAAGACTATCTAAGGATGAAAACACATGAAGATTTGGCGGCAACGCTACTATTTTGTATATCGCATATGTGTGATGAGAACGACAGTACCAAGAAAGAGCTTCTAGAGCGGCATTTGAACGCTAAGGAGTATTTACCGATTATACGAATTGCAAGTGGATTGGGGTTAATTAGTCGTTTTCCGAAGTTAGTCAAACAAGAATCCCTAACGTGTTTGGCCACTTTACTTGTGGCGCATCCAATAATAGCACTTCATTTCGAAGACATTTATCAAACCGAGTTGTTTAATTTAGCAACAACTTGGCCCGATACGAGCCTTTATAGACACGTACTGTTGCTTAATGTTGACCAACAGCTAAGCTTGTTGGATGCATTGGTTGCTTTAAAGAATCATAAGGAATTGGGTCAGAAGCCCGGTATTGGCCTGTTAGACACCATCATCAAGAAGATTAGTATAAATAAAAGGATATGAGTAGCGCTGGTGGGGTTAAGACATGGGTTGGTCGAGTAGTGGCAAAAAGCCAACCGAAAGGTCTTAGCTATCCACTTCAAGGTTTACTTACTGGCTAGATCAACATGGCCTGTAGTTAAGCTTGCACCCCGTTGACCCCATGATCGCGTAAAATCCTCCTCAGGCGATGAGGGTGACTACACCACCACCGACACGATCGTACATGAGGACACGCAGATCGTTCACCTCGTCATCAACGGCGAGGTGATCGAGACCACGCCTGCGCATCCGTTTTACACGCTGGAGCAGCATGGACCCCCGCCAGTGAGCTTTACGATAGGCGATCATGTGTGGCGATAGCGGCGCTCGACTATGGGACGGTCGAGCAGGTGGAGGTGGTTGCGCAGCACCAGCAGATGTACAACCTGACGGTCGATGAGGCGCATACGTTCTTCGTCGGCGACGATCAGTGGTTGGTGCATAATGCGAGCTGCTGACCACGGCAGTAAACAAACTCAAGCCACCAATCGTGGATGGTCTCAGGCAGACATCCAAAACACAGTAGATAATCCAGCGGAGGTCCTTCCAGCACCCTGAGGAAATATGGCAATGGGAATTCTGCGACGATTTACTATCGTGCGGATGGTCATTACGTTATTTTGGACGATCTGACCTGCGAACTAGTCCAAGCCAGCGAAACGACTGATCTGGGGTGGTTAGATGAAGGAACTGAAATACGCAACGTATTCACCCTCGACCTGCGCAACCGCAACCACCATCCTCTTAAAGCGCGGTAGAGGAATTGCGAAGATCTTGGGAGTAACAATGGGGAAAAGCTATGACTGAGGCTGAGAAAACTCTAACCAATCTCTTCTGTGAGGTTTGGACAATAAAAGGTAGTGAAGTGTTGATCCCTTTGCGATTGGCATCTCACTTTTTGGAAAGCGCTATCAAAATTGAGGTCTTTTTGACAGGGATGACATGTTGGACATATGTCCCTCTCAGTACTGGTCAGGTTGGCATCGCTGAGGAGTACCCGTACGAATATTGGGTGCCACAAGAAGTTGGAAGTCAGGCGAACAGCATTGAACAGGCGGTTGCTCTCATTCGCCAACATATTCAAACCCTTCCATCACACATTGATTTGGTCGGATTCAATACGTATGTGGATAAGGTTCTTTAGTATGTAGGGTGGATTGCGGCAGATTCGAAAAGCGGCAATACGGCCTACCAGCACAACAAGCGTAACTATCTTGCACCAAAAATCACCGCTGGACGGATAAGCAAGATCTGCATGTTGGCGATGAGGTGATGACCGCTTCGCTCGACTACGGGACAGTCGAGCAGGTCGAGGCGGTCGCGCAGCACCAGCAGATGTACAACCTGACGGTCGATGAGGCACACTGGTCTGGCACCTGGCACTCGTGCATACGTTGATCGGTCATACCAATAGGGTGATAAGCGCGGCGTATAGTCCCGATGGATCACGCATCGTCAGTGCGTCGTGTGATCCTACGCTGAAAGTGTGGGATGCGGAAAGCGGTGCGCTCCTGCTCACCCTTGAAGGGTATGCTTCGGATGTGGACAGCGCAGCGTTCAGCCGGATGGAAGGCACATCGTCAGCGCATCGTGCGATAGAACGCTCAAGGTGTGGGATGCACAGAGTGGTGCGCGTCCGGGTGGTGGCGGCAGTGCCCCCAGCAAAAATTGTGAATAACGTGAAATTTTTACGTTATATGTGTGAATATCCGCTCAATCGGCGAATTTTTCCTCAAATTCCTCATATAATGACTGACTGTCAGGAAATCACTTCCACCTAAAGTCTCATAAGAACGCCGTTCACCAACGAGAATGATTCCGTTGATGGGCTGCTTCATATTGATGCTTATCGTGCAAAGGCTCAAGAATGCGTCATTCTCGTAACCTGTCGACTCGTTGGTTCATCCTGATTATTGCACTCCTGTTGAGCATCGGTCTGATGCCAACACTGTCCGTCAAGGCGGCGTCCATCAACGTAAACACGAGCGCCGATTTGGTCACGGTCGATGGTCTGTGTTCGCTGCGCGAGGCGATTACCAATGCCAACAATGATGCCGCCACGAATCCAGACTGCATCTCTGGTTCTGGTGCGGACACGATCACCTTGCTTGCTGGTACTTATACCTTAACGTCAGGCACATCACTCAGCATTAACTCGATAATCACCCTTCAATCAAGCGGTGGCATGGCGACGATTGAGGCGAACGCCATTCCAAATAACGCCGCTTTCCGCGTGTTTTCCATCTTTTCTGGTAGCCTCACAATCGACGGCACGCGGGTACGCAATGGTGGCAGCGACTCAGCCTTTGCGTCCAATGGCGGTTGCATATCGGTGGGTGCCAATACACAGCTCACCTTACAAAATGGCTCGATTGTTGAGGGCTGCCGCACCACGGCACCAAGTGACGGCGCGGCCATCGTTTCTAGCACCGGCTCAACAGTGACGATTACCGACAGCACCGTGCAGAACAACATTTCAGGCGGCAATGGCGGTGTCATTCAAGCAGCCGCTGCGCTGAGCATTACCAATTCTACGATCAGCGGCAACAGTACCGCTGCCTCAAGCAGTGGAAATGGCTTTGGCGGCGCGATTGCCTGTCTTGCAGGCTGCACATTGACCGTGACCGGATCGAATTTCACCAATAACACAGCGCTCAACACGAATGGAAGCGCTCTGGGCGGTGCAATCTATGTTGGTTCAACGAGTGGTACCAATACCATTTCGAGCAGCACGTTCACCAATAACACCGCTAGCGACAACACCACAGGTGGCACGGGCGGCGGCATCTACAAAGCGGGTCTTCATACGCTGGAGATCAGCGATAGCACCTTCACCGGGAACAACAGCCTTGGTAATGGCGGCGCGATCTACAATAGTCAAGGTAATCTGACCGTCACCGCCAGCCGCATTGAGTCGAACACCGCGTCGAACGGTGGGGCATACTATTCCATCAGCGGCGGCACCGATTCGATCACAGCATCATGTCTTGTTGGGAACACCGCTACCGCAGTGGTCGATACCGAAGTCGGCAACGACACGACCGCGACCGCTAACTGGTGGGGGACAGACTGGGGGCCGCAAATTGTGGCGGCCGGCGGTGGTAGCGCGATCAGCGGCGGTGACAGGATCAGCGGAGACGGGGTAGCTGCCTCAGGCGACAGCATCGCCGATGTGGGCGTTGGTCTGACCAGTGCGGGCGGCAGTTCTGGCCCTGCTCCTACCGGTAATTGGCTCACCACCGCACCAAATATTGCAGGAGCGACCTGCGCGAGTGCTTCGTGGACACCACCGGCGGTATCTACTGTGACGATCAGTCCTGCCTCATTCAACTTGAACGAAGGCGCGAACGCCAACTTCACACTCACGCGCACAGGCAGCACGGCCAGCGCGCTGGTGGTGACCGTGAACATCACCCTCGGCACAGGGATGGTCGATGCCGACTATGACCTCACGGGCGGTGCGATCAGTGCACAAAGCGGAAATGGCGTGACCGTGACGATCCCGGCGGGGCAAGCGTCTGTCAATGTTAACTTCGCCGCACTCGATGAGGTCGATGCCGAAGCCGATAACACGCTGACAATGGCGCTGGTCGATGGCGCGGCATATGACCTCGGTGCGACGACCATCAGCATCGCGACGATCCCGGCGAATGATTTCGTCGTGATGAACAGGAACGACAGCGGCGATGGATCGCTGCGACAGGCACTCACAAACGCAAATGATTTCCCCACCGATGACACCATCACGTTCGCGGCAGCGGCAAACGGCACCATCACACCGCTGAGCAATCTGCCAGATGTCAACAGTACGCTCACGATTAGCGGCAACGGCCCCGCCAACACGATAATTAGCGGTGGTGATGCGCGACGCGTCTTGACTCTGGCAAGCGGTTCCCTCACGATTGCCAATTTGACCATTCGCGATGGTTTTGCGGCAGGGGATGTCGGCGGTGGCATCTACGCGGGCGGCGTGTTGAACGTGTCCAACGCCCAGTTCATCGACAATGTGTCGTTCGACGCAGGCGGTGCCATTTTTGTCGACTCTTCTGATATGAACATTTCCAATAGCATCTTCCACGGGAATCAATCACAGTCAGACGAGGGCGGCGCACTGTTTGTCCAAGCCACGAACGGCACGCTGACAAACAATCTTTTCTACAACAACAGTGCATCAACGAACGGTGGTGCATTCGAGTTGTCACAAGGTACCTTCACCGTCACCAACAATACCGTGTCGAACAACTCGGCAGCGCAGGGTGCGGTTGTTTTTGCCAACGCGGTTGCCAATCTCCGTAACACTATCATCGCGAACAGCACTGGCAGCGACTGTTTCAATGGCCCCGGTGTCACCCTCACCACACAGAACACGCTCATGAAAGACAGCTCGTGCGGGGTCACCAGTGGAGTCAACGGTAACCTGACTGGCGATCCAGCGCTGAACGGCGATTTCACCCTAAGTGCGGCCAGTATCGCCATCAACGCGGGCGATAACAGCCTGATCCCCGGTGGGGTGACAACCGATCTGGCGGGTAATGCCCGCATCCAGCAGACAACCGTCGATATGGGCGCGTATGAATCACCGTTTACGCCAGCACTGCCCGCCGTGACGCTCAGTGCGACCGATAACGCCGGTGCAGAGCTGGGCAGCGACACGATCAGCTTCCGCGTCACGCGGACTGGCGCGAGCACGGTCAGCGCACTCACGGTGAATTACACCCCGGCGGCAGCGCCTCAATGGCACCGACTACACGCCCACGTTGACCGGTTCGGCCACGATTCCGGCGGGTCAGTCGTTTGTGGACATCCTGATCACGCCCATCGATGACAGCGTGGCTGAAACCAACGAAACGGTCACGCTGACGCTGACCGCAGATCCCCTGTACACCTTGAGGAGCGACCTCAGCGACACGGGTACGATCAGCGACAATGACACCGCGAATGTGATCATCTCGAAAGTGATGGGACGGTCGATGTGACCGAAGGCGGGGCGACCGATGTGTTCGGCATCGTGTTGGTTTCCCAGCCCACCGCCGATGTGACCATCACCTTCAACACCAATCCCGTGACGGAGGTAACGACCGACGTCCCCGATGTGACCTTCACGCCTTCCGATTGGAATCAGATGAAGTTGGTCACGGTCACGGCGGTCGATGACGATTACGCGGAAGGGACACCGCATCCGGGCTATATCGGATTCAGCGTGAGCAGCAGCGATAGTGTCTACGCCGCGCTGTCGATAGCCGATACCGAAGCGAACATCACCGGACAATGATGTCGCAGGGGTGTCACATCACCGAATCCGGCGGCAGCACCGATGTCGTCGAAGGCGGGCGACCGACACCTACACAGTCGTGCTGACCAGCAAACCGCACGTCGATGTGTATGTCGACATCAACGTCGATACACAGGCTCTCCAGCAGCGGATGCCGTGCTGCTGGTTTTCACCGATCTGGATTGGAACATCTCCGGCAGACGGTGACAGTGACAGCGGTCAATGATGGACTGGTCGTGGTCGAAGGGGCGCATACGGGGACGATTACCCATCTGGCAGTGAGTGCAGGCGGGGATGATCCTGACTATGATGCACTAACAGTCGCTTCCGTGATCGCCAACATCACCGAAGCGGCAACCGCCACACTGACGAATACGGCGACCGCCACCGCCACCGCAACGTCAACACCCACCGAAACGCCAACAGCAACCCCGACCAACACTGCAACGCCGACGGACACGGCCACCGCGACGGCGACACCTACTAACACGGCGACGGATACGCCCACCAATACCGCCACAGCGACCGATACCGCAACCAATACACCGACCGAAACGGCCACCGCTACCCCAACCGAAACCTCGACGGGCACGCAAACCCCGACTGATACGGCCACGAACACCGCGACGGCGACCGCAACCGACACCGCGACGGATACGCCCACCAATACCGCCACAGCGACCGATACCGCAACCAATACACCGACGGAAACGGCCAACGCGACCGACACGGCGACGGGCACGCAAACCCCGACCGATACGGCCACGAACACCGCGACGGCGACCGCAACTGACACGGCGACGGATACGCCGACGAGCACGCCCACGGATACGGCGACCGACACGCCGACCAATACGCCTACAGCGACCGCAATCGATACTGCGACGGATACACCAACCGCCGCCACGCCCACGGATACGGCGACCGACACGCCGACCAATACGCCTACAGCGACCGCAACCGATACTGCGACCGATACACCAACTGCCACGCCCACGGGTACGGCGACCGACACGCCGACCAATACGCCTACAGCGACCGCAATCGATACTGCAACGGATACGCCGACGAGCACGCCCACCGATACCCCGAGCGCGACAGCGACGGCCACGGAGACCTCTACGGCAACCGCGACACTCGATCTGAGCCTGCCCACGGCGACACCAACCGCGACTCAGACCGGTACCCCAACCGTTCCGGCACCGGGTGTCCTGCACGAAATCCGCTGCCAATTGGGTCGGTACAGGGCCGCGTGATTGTCACACTGTTCGCCTACTACAATCCAAATCCGGCTCACGACGGATATTGTGATCCCCGGTGGCAAGCTGGTGGATCATTGGCACCGAACCGGGCTACTATCACATCTGATCGCCTGCGAAGCGACGCCGGTATGGGTGCCGGTGTTCCTCATGACCCCGAACTATGACCTGTCTGGTTAAAAAAATTCGCTGCCGTAAAACCAGCGATCGTTTGGCGGAAGGAATAGACTACAAAAATGGAGCACCTTCATGTGCTCCATTTTGTTTATTATCATTTATTTCATCTCGTTTCGTGATGGACACAGAAATTGTCCGCTAGACAGAATGAAAGAGGGGTGAGGTGATCCGCGATTGAGGACATAGCGAGGGTCAACCCATTCAGCTTTGAGCGTGGCGAAGAAGCTCTCCATCATGATTAAGACGGATTCAACCGATCTTAATCGAAGATAACCATGAAAGATTGGTCTGGATTGCCCAAGATGTATTGAGTTTGTGAACGGTGAAGACAATGCTTCAAGCAGAGAAATATCCGATCTAATTTTTTCTATCACCGGGTAGACATACGCAAACACAGATATATCAACTGTGATTGGCTAGGGAGACGGCAAATGAACAAGAGGATCGGTAATATTCTCTTTCGCTTTGTTTGTTTTCTTGGGAGCCTCCACCCAAATAGCGCCCAAGTTTCAGAACGCAGCGTGATCGCTCCGTCCAACATTAATCAAGTTGAAACCATAATGACGGTCGAAGGTGCCGGAGGGACAATAGAAGAGGTAGCTACTGATACGCACAGTCGATGGCAATCACTTCGCGCGTTTGCTCTTGTGGGATTTGGAAAGGCAGATCGTAGACTGGCGGCTTCCTTTGAGCTTTGCGTCACATGCGAGATTTAGCCCAGATGGGCAGAGGTTAGTGGTAGCTGCATATCCAAGTTTATATTTATGGAACAATGTAAACGATCGTGACTTATGGCATGAACTCACAAATCACGAAGATACCGGGATAGGCAGCGTGGGGGATGTTCGTTTTTCTAGCGATGGTTCAGTTATTGCCGTGCTTGTTCAGAGTCGCGGTACTTATCGATGGCTGGTGGATACCAATGCGATCTCTATTTGAACAATATTCGCCGTATGTAGATGAAACAAGCGCGGTTTATGCCTCCATATTAAGCGAGAATGGACAACTAGAGGCTATTGTTAGCGGTCGGCAGCGCCTCGAAATCTTAGACTCGACTCTCAAGGCGATCTTATCAGCAGCCCTCATTTGAACAATCAGTTTGGCGACAATTTACGCTTGACTCTGCTGACTTTCACGGGTGATAACCAACAACTTCTATTGAACGTTCAAGCGCCATCAAGTTCATTGAATTCGTCATTGGTGGTCCTTAATGCGGATGGTGATGTTGATGACGAGATCACGTTCGGTTATGAAACTATATGGGGTGCAGGAACATATAGCCCGAACGGTGAATTGCTAGCACTTGCCAATGAGATCGATAATTCAATACATTTCTTCGATACATCCAACATGCGTGAAATTGGAAGTGTTGTCACTGGTGCCGCATCAATAACACACTTAACCTTCAGCCCTGATGGGACGCTAGCTTCATGGGCACAGATGGCACGGTGCGGGTGTGGTGTGCCTGGCGAACGAATAACAGCCCATTTCTTACGGTAGTTGTGTTGTGCAGCGTGCGGGATGAGAATTGGCGTATCGATGGGCGGGGCAAACGACCGCCGATGCCTTTCTGAACTGGGTGCGCGATCAGAGTATCAACGCGAATTATCATCCGTGAACATTGAAATTTATGATTGGTTGAATATCCCTCCGTCTGTCAACGAGCCATATTGGTTGCTGGTTAGAGGCAAATCGAGTAGTGTGGGCTGCTGCTGGAGCCGTGCAGCACAATGCAAACCTTATTCAGTCATCTCCCGAGACGGATTTTTCTTCGCTCGATCCATTACGTGATTTTATACCGTCTGATTTACAAGCGCTGATTGGAGATCAAGAATGATCCGAGTTCTGGCGTTGTTTCTATGCATTCTTTGTTTTGGAATCTATCCAAGCTCAAGGCGAAGATACCTATCAGTTGATTACACCGGATAATGCTGCTCATCTGACTGAGGTCACGATTGTGCAGGGCACATCACAGTTCATGCAATATCAAGTGGAGTTTGGCTCTCTTGATGAACGACTTTTGATCAGTGGGGATTTTCAGCGTGATGATCAAAACAGGTCGTTTTACTCAATCCGCAGGTACCAATCGCAAGGCAGATGAACATTGAATTATTCAATGTTCGCGCATTGGCGTTCAGTCCAGATCACTCGCTAGTCAGTATTGTCGGTCAAAACAACTCTATTACTGTCTTTGACACCTCGATCACTTCGTTCCCTTGCTTAACCTAGTGTCACAGCAAGTATCAGAGCCACTTTAATATCGCTATTTCTAACAATCAATACCTTGCTGCTGCAATTGGAGCGCCAGAAAGAAGCGCTTTGGCAACCACCCTGTTTCAAGTTTTCGACATTCTATCAGGTGCTCCACTTTTCTCGCTTGATCGAGAAACAACGGAGATTGATGAAATTTTCGGAACAGGCGTTGATTTCAGCAGAGATAGTGAATACGCATATTTGTCTACATCGGACGGATCTGTGTATAAGTGGCAGATTGCTTCTGGAAATCATGAAGTCATTGGCGAAAACGCGGTAAGGTACTCGAATACTCGTGACCGCTTTTGATGATCAGGTTGTCTATCTGACAGCTACTGGCTTTAGTACAATCAACAGAACAGGGATCTGAGAAGACTTTCTAGCGTCTCCTAACCTCGCTGAAGAACCTTGGTCACTTATGGTAGCAATTACCGCACACCCTTCTGAGCCATTGGTGGCAATAGGATCTGGTACCCAGTGAAACGCCGAACACACGAGATAGTATCGTGCAAGTTTGGGACATTAGCACAGGGGACATTCGATTTGAGACCGTTCTCAGAGCCTTGGCCGCATTTTTTGAGCGACCTCGCTTTTAATGTCAACGGTACTATGCTTGCATCTACCAGTTCAAATGGCACAGTGCGGGTGTGGGCGTGCCCGCGGCGAACGAATAACAGCCCATTTCTTACGGTAGTTGTGTTGTGCCGCGTGCGGGATGAGTTGGCGACATCCCGCGCGTGATCCGTTTCTTAGGCATATCTGTCCGGTTGCGCGAAGGGAAGCGGTTTGGCGTATCGAAGGGCAGGTCACTTCCGCCTCAGGCTAATTAAGCGTCAGATGTATGGACGCGCGAAGTTCGACTTGCTTCGTCTTCGCGTCATTCATCCTCCTTGACTTCACACAATTTGCGGATGAGGCATTAAACTGGGGTAGACCATCCTGACCTTGTCGCTGATGGTATTGTTGCAATAAAACTCAATGATGAATGCGAGTTTGAATACAGAACACTTATGCCAAATTTAAGCGATCCCGATCTCGGTTATGAAAAGACGCTGCCGGGTATAGAGGATTTGCCGTTTCTGGCGAGGGCGATCTTACACGCGATCTGATATCGCCAACACTCCAGACTCAAAAACCGTAATAAATGTGACATGCTAGTAATATAAGGCGCAAACAATGCTATTGAGAAGTGTGGCTAGGTATTCGATACTCATGTTCGCCGCCGCCCTCATAATACCCGTGAGTCTCTTTTTCATTCGGAAACGGTACGCGCTCAGTCGTCCCTTGAACCGATATTTACATCAAACATGGGGTTGACCAATGTTAGCTGGTCATCAGATAGCACATCTCTGACGTTTCAAGAAGAATATCTTGTTAATCACGAGTCAGATATTGGGGTGCGTAGCAGCGAATCAAATTCGTGGCACGAGTACAGAATCGATACAAATAGTCTTAACCACGAGCAGTTTATACCCACTACCCTATCTTTTGCCTCAAGGATTTCCTATCGGGTTTCCTCGTCAACCTGCCATGGCAGGAGAATTTTACATTTCTATCACCAGATGGTCGGTTCCTCATTTATGCTGCTGAACGCCTAACAGAATCACTAGCTAATGAAAACCCAACAGCACTTCTGGATGTTGAACGAACAACATCCGTTTTGTTAACGGGTGTGCCCTTTTGTTGCTCAGACCAATTTGAGGAAAGACTTGGTTATAGTGTTCATTGGAGCGACGATGGTACAGCTTTCGTAATCCAAAGCTATTCCGTTTTTGCGGCTCTTCGTATCCAGTACATCACAGGATATGCTGAGTCGATTGACGATGTTCAGGTCATAGACTGGGTGACGTCGATGCCAAATGATGGCCAATTATTATATCCAAATAATATACTAGATCTGTCAGCGAATGGTCAACAGGTACTTGCCCTTAGATCATCGGATCTTATTATTTGGGATGCAACTGACCTAGCTCGAAGTCAGCCCATAGCACAAAATAACGGCATTATAGTGGGTGGAACATTTATGCCACAAGGTCGGGGTATCCTCTACGTAGGAGACCAAGGTCTATCGCTTGATTTAGAAACGGGGAAAACCACTATTTTAGACCCTGTCATCAATTCTACATGGGTTGAGTGGGCGTGGTTCTCGCCTGACGGACGATATGTTGCATTGTTATATGACGGAGGGACAGCTTCAACATCAACCTCATTGGATGTCATCGAGGTACCATTCTAGATAGAACGGCGGATCTGAACCATGAAAATCTAGATAAAAACAGAAGACGAAAGCGAAACAGGCTACTCGCCGTTGGTGCTGTAGCGGGTTGGTATGATGGTTCAGCGGATCGTGCCGTCATTCAACGAACGTTTCCGTTCAGGGCATGATCACCGAGGTGGTCGCGACTGCCAATTCGGTGTGTGGAGGGTTTCCCGGCGGCGACATCCCGCGCGTGATCCGGGTGGATCGAGCGGTGAATGTGGGTTGATTTTGCCCGCATTCACCGCTGCATCATCCGTCCCAAATTCGTTCGTTGCCCAGCGCCGCCAAGTGCGGCAAACTGTCGATGTACTTCAGATGTCTCAGTGATGCTACGTTTAATGTCGAGCCGCAGATCAATCGCTTCCGCGTAGTCAGTGTAGCCTCACCGTAACCATGATCGAAACCGTATGGACAGTGGGTAGTTCGACGGTACTGCCTGAAGGGCAGTGCCAACGTATTCTCACGGAAGCAGCGTTGATGAAATACCGGTTTATAGAGGCCTACCGCGTCGTGTACCACGAACTGGTGCGCAACGTTCCAACCCAAATGGATGTCACCTACATCCCGACCGCACTTACCCTAGTTCACCTGTACTGGAATGCAAATCGTGAAGGTGGTGCCAATGCCCACTCGACTTTCCACGGTCAGGCCGCTATCAGGAGCTCAACAGCCTGCTTGGCGATACTCAGTCCAAGCCCTGTCCCAGAGATGGCACCCACACGATGGCCCGATGAAAAGGCTCAAACAAGCGTTTCAAATCCTCGGCTGGAATGCCAACTCTGATCCTCAACCGTGATGATCACCTGCTTCGGATCGGCCACTAAAGTCAGATGTACGGGCGTGTCAATAGGGGCATATTTCAGCCCATTGGAGACCAGATTGGTAATTGTTTGGCGCAAAAGGCGTCCGTCATAGAAACTGATGACCGGTGACGACGGACAGGTATATAGATCACCCGCCCTTGATGCGCCGTCTGACTTTCAAAATCATCGACGACCTGCCTGCACAGCGCTGACAGATCCCCCGGTGCAGGCTTAAATTCGATGCCTCCGGACTGCATGCGAGACAGATTCAAAACGTCCTCCACAATGCTGTTGAGATGTTTGACCTGCTGCTGGATTTTGTCTAAACGGAGATCGATCTGCGGGGTATCCATCCGATCCCGGTACTGCACTAGCGTTTCGGTAGACGCTAGGATGGCGGCCAGCGGATTTCGGAATTCATGCGATGTCATTGACACAAAGCGGGATTTCAGCTCGCCCAACATCTTTTCTTCTTGGAGTGCCTGCTGAAGGGCTTTTTTCCTGCTTGTTTTTGCAGCGTTATATCGGTCACGACGACCACTGCGCCGATGGACTGCTGCGCAGTATCAAACAGCGGTGTATCCGAGACAAGCACGTTTATCTCATGACCATCCCGGTGTTTGATCGTTAATTCATAGGAAGAGGTTGCTGCATGGCGGCGGTGTTCGGCGTAGTGGCGCATGATCGCGGCGTTTTCAGCGTCCACATAGTCAAACACATTTTGTCCCCAAAAGCTCGTCGCGGGTATAGCCGATCATTTCGCACAGTCGATCATTGACATAGGTCACATGGCCTTCGTCATTTCCCATAATCAAACCACTGCGCATTGTTTCGACCAGCAGACGGAACTTCGCCTCACTCGCCTTGAGTGCGTTCTCGGCCTGTTTGCGCTCAGTAACATCTATGACGATCGAAAATAGAAGTTCCTGACCTTGAAGCGCCAAAGGGCCTGTAAAGATGTTAACATCACGGATGCTGCCATTGGCTAACCGGTGGCGGACTTCGAAAATGCCCTGCTCACGACGCCATGCGGTTTCTATATTCTTACCAATATCTTCCGCCGGGAGCACATTGATATGACGGATGTTCATCGTCTTCAGCGCTTCCAACGGATAACCGTAGTATTCTGAAGCAGCAGAGTTGGCATCGACGATCGCACCCGTATGACGATCAATCAGGAGTTTTATCGCGGCGTTATTTTCAAAGAGCTGCCGGTAGCGCGCTTCCCCTTGCTGAAGCGCATAGCGCGTCTGCTTTTCAGCAAGGAGATTACCCACGGTCAATGCATACAGACTCAGCAGGTTCAGCAGCCGCATAGAAACGGGTTCCTGCCGTATCAGATTATCGGCGGTGAGCCAACCTAGGCTCTTGGAACCATTCCATAGAATAACGGCGGCGTTCCAGCCCGCTCCTACGAATTCTGCACTGCTGCCGCGAAGCCCTGTGTTATCTTCAAGGAAGAAGCGATCCGAACTGCGGATCGCGCGTCCCATAATGCCGTCTGCTCCCGGCACAAACCGCAGGTGATGCTCCTCACACACTTTGCCCTGAGCGTCCGTGCCATAGGTTCCGATCGCCGCACCGGTTGCTGGCTCGTAGAGGAACAATCCGAGCCGGTCGAACCCTAAGCGTGCTGTCCCCCATTCCACCACACGTCGATAAAACGTATCGAGGTCAGCGATCGGTGTTAATTCCAACGTGATCTCATGCAGTGTTTTCAGCGACTCCTCGAAGGCCTGTTCCGCTTTCATCCGTTCGAGCAGTGCGGCTTCCGCCTGTTTGCGTTCGGTGATGTCGCGTAACACCGCAATAAAATCGATGACCTTGCCGGTCTCGGGCTCGCGCAGGATCGTGGTATGCACCTCGTACCAGATATACTGCCCCGCCTTGTGCCGAAGCCGGAAACTATTGGTGTAGGAGCTTTCGGCGGCGGCGATGGCCTGCCGGGTTCGATCGACAACGTGTGGATAATCATCCGGGTGAATGTAATCACTGTGGAAGGTGCCCACGACTTCTTCCGGCAAATAGCCCAGAAACTTCTGGGACGACGGACTGAAGTAGGTAATGCGCCGATCCATCGAAAACGTCATGATAATGTCTTCGATATTTTCCGCCAACAAACGATAATGCGCTTCACTTTGCGCCAGAGCGGCCTCGGTTTGCTTGCGTTCGGTAATATCACGGTTGACTGCGATGATACCGAGCGGTTTTCCATCCTCATCATGGACGACCGTCACTGAGCCTAAGACATAAAGAAAGCTGCCATCTTTGCGATGCTGAGAGATTTCAGTTTGCCACCACCCCGTAGAGAGGAGCATTTGGAGTGCTCGCTCTCGCTCCTCAGGGGTAGCGAAATCTGACCGCACAATTTCGCTGGCTAACCGACCCAATACTTCTGATTCACGCCAGCCGTAGATACGCTCTGCCGCCTTGTTCCAGCTCTTAATGTGCATATTCATATCTGAGGCGATGACTGCATCGGACATATTTTCTTGTATGCTGGCATGATACCGAAGCTGGCGTTCGATCTGTTTTCGTTCGGTAATGTCATGAACCGTCACGACCAGCCCATCGTCGGGAACAAAGCCAAGCCCAAGTTCCATTTCAACAGGGTTACCGTCTTGATCCTGCGCGGTGACTTCGATATGGGCGGCAAGCTGGTCAGTTAGCACCTTTTCGGTAGCAGAATGCACCCTTGCGGCACTTTCATGATCGAGATAGGCGAGCAGGTTTCGGTTCGGGTGTTCCGCCGAAGTGACAGACGGGAGTTGATTGAAAGCGGGATTGGATTGCAGGATGTTCAGATCGCGATCTAGCAGCAGAATTCCATCATGGCTGTTGTTTAGAATCGCATTCAGTCGATCGTTGGCGGCCTGAAGTTCCGCCGTACGCGCGATCACCCGCTGTTCCAATTCGGCAGCGCTCCGGGCCAGCGCATCGGCAAGCTGCTTCTGGTGAATCGCGATGGCTATCTGATCGCTGATTTCCGTTGCAATTTGCTGATATTCAGGCGTGAACAAGCCCGGTTTCGTCGAATTTAAGATCAACACTCCAATATCCTGACCCTCCAGCGTCATTCGCACACGTAGGGCGGATCGCATCCCCAGCTTGCGGGCACGTTGATAAATCGGATAGTTTTCGGGGAGGGCTTGAATATCATCGACAACTTTGAACCTGCTTGTGCCGAATTCGCCGATGATTTCTGGCGTTAGCGGAATGCGAGTCCAGTTCTGAATGGAAGCAGGCACGGCACTGATACCGCCAAACAGGATGGCTTCCTGAGTAGAAGAATCGATCAAAAAAGCGCCTGCTTCTTCACACTCAAATAGTGTGCTTAGGCGAACACAGGTTGTATTCAACAGGTCAGGGATCGAGGCACCTTGAATCAAACCTAGGTCAATTTCATGCAGAATTTCCAGCCGCCGTGCATAACGTTGGAGCGCCAGTTCCGCCTGCTTGCGCACAGTAATATCGCGTGCCGCGTCGATGACCTGAATTGGCTTCCCCGTGTTATCGAAACTGACCCATGCCTGCCGTTGCAGCCACCGTACCTGTCCATCCGGCCAGATGATGCGCAGATCCAGTTCGGCGTAACCTTCTCGAAGGCATGTGCGCATCGCTTCGACTGCGCGCTCGTAGTCATCCGGATGAACCATCTGTCTGAAATTATCTGGATTCTCGAGAACCCAGTGCAGCGAACGCCCCAGAATCTTATCGACGGATGCGCTGGCATAAAGTAGCTGTCGATC
>JAXLWG010000062.1:0-21271 GCA_046328615.1 Anaerolineae bacterium
ATTTCGATCGTGATCGTGAGCTGGAACGTCGCCGATCTGCTGGTGAAGTGCCTTGCTTCGATTTACGCCAACACCCCCGCTCCGTATACGATCGAAACAATCGTCGTCGATTCAGCCAGCGGTGACGATACGGTAGAGCGGGTACATTCGGAGTTCCCACAGGTGACGATGCTGGCACAGGCGGAGAATGTCGGATTCACGCGCGGTAACAATATCGGCCTGAAGGCGGCACGCGGGCGCTGGCTGTTCCTGCTCAACCCGGACACCGAAATCCACGGCGATGTGATCACCCAACTCGCCGATTATTTGCAGGCGCATCCGAAGGTCGGAATCGTTGGGCCGCGTACGCTCAATTCCGATGGGAGCGATCAAGCGACACGGCGGTATTTCCCATCGCTGCTGCTCGAATGGATGGAAGGGCTGTGGTACAGCTTCCACTTTTCGCCGCTGCCGCCGACTCACCTCCCACCGGATGATCCGCCAGCAGACAGCACGCATCCCGTCGAATGGCTGCAAGGCTCGGCGCTGATGGCGCAGCGGACGCTGTACGATCAAATTGGTGGGTTGGACGAAGGCTTCTTCATGTTCTCCGAGGAAGTCGATTGGTGCAAACGTGCCGCCGACGCAGGCTGGCAAATCGTTTACGTGGGAAGCGGCACGATCACACATCACGGCGGGCGCAGCACCGATCAAGTCGCCACAGCCACACTGATCCGCTACTATTCGAGCAAAGTCCGTTATTTCCGCAAACATCATGGCGCACTGCAAGCGGCACTGCTGCGGCTGTATATCGAAGCCACCTATCTTGGGAAAATGGCAATCGAAGGGGCAAAATACCTGCTCGGTCACAAGCGTGATCTTCGCCGCGAAAGGCTGATCCAGTACCGGCAGCTTTTACGATCTGGATTGGCGGGTTAGCAGCGATGCGGATCGGCATTGTCACGGGAGAATATCCCCCGATGCAAGGCGGAATCGGCGCGTACAGTGCAATTTTCGCCCACGCATTGGTCGATCAAGGGCATACGGTCGCCGTATACACTGGGCAGGGTGCCGCCGCAAACAGAGCAGACGATTCGATCCCTGTGACGTTCCGTGTGCAGCGTTGGTCACCTGCGGCGGTGTGGGCGATCCGTCAATGGGTACGCGATCACCAGCTTGAGGTGATCAATCTGCAATTTCAGACAGCGGCGTTCGGGATGTCGCCCTATATTCATTTTTTGCCACTGCTTTTACGTCCGATCCCGGTCGTGACGACGTTTCATGATCTCCGTTTTCCGTACTTATTCCCCAAGGCAGGTGCGCTGCGTCCGGCGATCGTGCGGCTGTTGGCGCGCACATCCGCCGGTGTCATCGTCACCAACCATGAGGACGATCAGCAGTTGAGCGCACTTCCCCACCGCGCACTGATCCCGATCGGCAGCAATATCGAAGCCGATGTGCCCGCTGGATTTGATCCACAAGCGGTGCGCGCACGAGCAGGCATCGCCGCGAATGCGTTCCTAATCGGGTATTTCGGGTTCATCAACCGGAGCAAAGGACTGGAAACGCTGCTGGAGGGTGCGGCGCGATTGATTCAGCGCGGCATTCCAGTGCGCGTAGTGCTGATCGGCGGGACAGCGGGGAGCAGCGATCCCACCAATGCGGCTTATATGAGCGAAATCGATACGCTGATCGAGCGGTTGAGCTTGGGTGAAGTTGTGCTGCGTACCGGTTTCCTGAATGATGTCGAGGTGGCGGAATGGCTGCGGACGATTGATGCAGCGGCACTGCCGTTCCGCGATGGTGCGTCGTTCCGGCGCGGCAGCTTGATGGCGGCGATTCAATACGGATGCGCGATCGTCACCACACAGCCGTCCGTGCCGATCCCGGAATTTACCGATAGCGAGATGCCACCGATGCTGTTTCACCAGCCTGATGCCATCGATGAATTTGCCGATCGCTGCCAACAGTTGTACGAATCGCCTGCGTTGCGGGAAGCACTGGGAAAAGCAGCGGTTGGGTTAAAATCACGGTTTGAATGGAGTACGATCGCGCGGGCTGCCGCCGATTTCTTTGCGCGTACCGTTCCGGAGCAAACCCCATGAAACGCCGTGTCTCCCCCGATCTGATCGCACTCCTCGTGCTGATCGCGCTGTGGCTGCTGTTCTTCTGGCGGCTGTTCACACCGATCACCGCCGATCAAGCCTCGCTGGAGCAAGGCGATTTTTCCGGACAGTTCGTTACGTTCGCGACCTATCAATACGATCGGTGGACAGCAGGCGAAGTACCCCTGTGGAATCCCTATAACAACGGTGGACTGCCGTTCATCGCGGATACGCAGGCGGCGGTGTTTTATCCTCCCCGCTTGGCGACGATCGCGCTGGCACACGCAACCGGCGGATGGAGCGCGCACGCGCTTGAACTCGAAATGACCGTGCATGTGCTGGCGTTCACGTTGTTCATGTATGCGCTTGTGCGGCGACTCACCTTCAGGCAAAGCGGGAGTATCTTCGGGGCGTTCATCGCCGCGCTGATCGCGGGTTACAGTGGATTCACGACAGGTTACGCGCCGCTCCAATTAGCACTGCTCGAGGCGGCGATCTGGCTGCCGCTGGCGGCACTGGGAATCTGGGAAGGGACGAAACAGCGTTTCCGTCCCGGTTGGTTGATGATCAGCGGGGTAGCGCTTGGTCTTTCATGGTTAGCGGGTCACCCACAGACGAGCTTTTTCATCACCTATTTCCTGATCGCCCTGCTTGGGTATCGCGTATATACGGCGCGGCTGTCGTGGCGGGCGTTCATCGCGGGCGGGCTGCTCTTTGGCGTGATCGGGTTTGGGCTGGCGGCGGTGCAGCTTTTCCCCGGCCTCGAATATTTGACGCTCACCACTCGGTCGGGTTTCGGATATGACGCGAAAGCAAACGGATTTCCCTTCCAAGACGTGATCCAGTTCGTATTTCCGGGAATCGTCAGCCTGTTTTCGCCGCTGTATGTGGGGTTTGTCGGGCTGACGCTGGCGCTGATCGCCGTGTACCGCAAACTCCCCGGCGCGATTTTCTGGGGCGGCACCGCTTTGTTCGCGCTGATATGGAGTTTCGGCGGCAACAGCGCGCTATATCCGCTGCTGTATAACGTGGTGCCCGGTTTGCGCTTTTTCCGGGGGCAGGAACGCGCCGCCTTTCTGGTGATGCACAGCCTCGCGGTGCTGGCCGGGCTGGGCGCGGCGCATCTGCTCGATTGGGACGTGGTGCGCGATTACGCGGCGGCACTGCGCATTCGCATCTGGTTGAACCGGGTGTTCATCGCCTGCCTGCTGATTGGCATGCTGGTGATGATCGCATGGATTGGGAATCAGGGGGCGATGGGCAGCGTGGTCAGTGCGATCGCGCTGGCGGTGATCGTCGTCAGTGTGACCTATTTGCTGCTGCCAAACCTGCTGACCATGCAAAACCGTGCGCGTGCCGTGTGGAGTTTGGCGGTACTGCTGGCGTTCGAGCTGTTCACCGTCAACATGGATTCACCCGCGACCTATGAGTCGATCCCGGCAGATCAACAGGTATCGATGACGCCGCCACCGTTGGTGGCCCAAGTTTTGGGCGATCCAACCCCGGCGTTTCGCGTCGATGGCACGCGCGGGCTGATGGCGAATTACGGATCGCTGTACGGGGTGCAGGATATACGCGGGATCAGTCCGCTCTTCCTGAACCGGGCATGGGCCTATATCGGCGGCGATTTGCCCGTTGAGCGCGTATGGGAAGTATTCGCGGTGCGTGATGTGTTCACCGACTGGAACGAACTTCCGGTTGCAAGCACGATCATCGGCACCGGAAGCGACGCGCTCGGCGCGATCAACCTGCACCAATTAAGCGATCCGCGCCCATTCGCTGCCGTGCTGTATCGCACCTACATTGAGCCGAATGACGAGAGCGCGGTGAATTTGCTGCGCGATACGGGCATTGATCCGCGCCGGTTGGCGATTCTGAACCGCGATCCGGGCATCACGTCGAATGACGATGCGCCGCTGTTCACCCCCGCCGAAGTCACGCAGTTCGCCCCTGAGCAAATCGTCATCGAAGCGGATGCGGTGGCGGACGGGGTGCTGACGGTTTCGCTGATCGATTATCCCGGCTGGCGTGCCACCGTGGACGATCACCCTACCGAGATATTGCGCGCATATGCCGTGATGTCCGCCGTGGCGATCCCGGTTGGCGCGCACACGATTACCTTCACGTTCGATCCCCTACCCTATCGCATCGGCGCAATCGTCAGTGCGGCGGTACTGGGAGGGGTGTTGATAGCGAGTATTGGACTGTATGCAAACCGCAAACGAACTGCAACGGTGGGTCGCGGCGATTGACCGGCGCTGGTATGCGCTAATCGTCGGCGCAGGCATCGGCGTGATCGGTGGGCTGGTTGGCCTGCTCATCGCTGCCACCGATCCCTTGGTCGCCGCTGGCGTGATCTTTGGCGGGCTGATCGGTCTTTACATCATGACCAGCCTCGAAGCGGCGCTGTACGGCATCATCGCCGTGATGGCGCTGTTCCCGTTTGGTACACTCCCGTTCAAGATAGGTTTCACGCCAACCTTCATGGATGCGGCGATGCTGGCCTTTCTGGTCGTGTATCTCGCCAGTTGGGTGACGGGTAAACGCACGGTCGAATTTAAGCTGACCCCGGTGCATCCGCTAATCGCCCTGTACATGGCGTGGCTGATCCTCGCTTTCATGCTGGGATTGCAATATGGGATGCCGACTTCGACCATCGCACGCCAGTTCGCGGAAACGCTGCTCAGCATCAGCATGACGTTCATTCTGGTCGATCTGCTGCGCGATGTGAAACTGCTGCGCCGCTTGGTGCTGGTGATCATGGTGGCAGTGGCAACACAGGCTGTGATGGCGATTGTCCTGTGGGCGATGCCGGATGCTTCGGCGGAACGCACACTGATCCGGCTGGCACGCTTCGGCTACCCCAATGGCGGCGTAATCCGCTACATCGAAGACGATCCGGCACAAGCGGAACGCGCGATCGGCACATGGGTCGATCCAAACGCGTTTGGCGGTTTTCTGGTGATTTCGGCGCTCACGGTCGCGCCGCAGCTTTTCGCCCGTAAACCAGTGCTGCGCTTCCGCTGGCTGACATGGGGGGCGATGGGCTTGGTCGCGCTGGCGCTGCTGCTGACATTCTCGCGCGCGTCGATGCTGGCATTTGCCTTGGGACTCGCCTTCATCGGGTTAGCAAAAGGCTACCGGGTCTTTTGGGCATTCATTTTCACGGGCGCGATCGCGATTTTGCTGCTACCACAAACACAGGCGTATCTGGTGCGTTTCGTGGAAGCCTTCACAGCACAAGACCTTGCTACCCAGATGCGTTTGGGCGAATACAGCGACGCCTTCAAGCTGATTCAGCAATACCCGCTAACCGGGATCGGCTTTACAGGAACCCCGTTTGCGACGCTGTACACCGATGTGGCGAGCATGTACCTGATCATGGCCAATCAAATTGGTGTGACCGGAGTCCTGTTCTACGCGCTTGCGATCGGCGGTGTATTCGTGTATGGGTGGAAAGCGTGGAAATATGCACGCGATGACGACGAACTGCGCGCGATTCATCTCGGCTATCACACCGCCCTGCTCGGTGTGCTCATCAATTCTGCCGCCGACCTGTATTTCTTCCGGCTCGACTTCCACGCCTCGATCACGTTTCTGTGGTTGGTGGTGGCACTGTGCCTCACGAGTTCGCGACTGGCGCTGATGCGCGGCGGTGCTTTGAACGCTGAATCAACCGTTGATCGGCGGATGAGGATCGGGTAGGATGTGACGCTTACGGACTGTTATCCGTCCGCTTTGCTATGCTTTCCGCTCTGCGCGGCACATATTGTCCACAAGGGACAATCTTCTACCGTGCGCCGTAGGGCAAACCCGGGGAAAGGAGAATAGAATTACCCCAATGAAAAGAGCATACGAAGTATCCTTTATCGTCCGTCTTGATAACACGGATGAAGCACAGATCAACACGACGGTCGATCAGGTACGTGCATGGGTCGAAGCCAGTGAACTCGGTCAAGTTCAGCGCATTGATCGCTGGGGCCGTCGTAAGCTGGCGTATGAAATCGACAAGCAGCGTGAAGGCTACTATGTGATCATGGAATCGCAGATTGAGCCGAACGCGCTGATGGAGATCGAACGCAACCTCAACCTGTCGCCGTACATCCTGCGCTATTTGGTTGTGCGCAAGGACGAATAGACAGGTCGAGCTTTCTTCGACGGTTGGTTTTTGGGGAACCACAGCTCATTATGGGACGCGGTCTAAACAAAGTCATCATTATTGGGTACGTTGGACGTGAGCCAGAAATGCGCTATACCCCCAGTGGGCGACCTGTGACCAGCTTTAGCGTAGCCACCAGCCGTACGTGGGTGTCTGCCGAAGGCGAACGCCGCGAGGAAACCGAGTGGTTTAACGTGGTCGCATGGGGGAATCTTGCGGAAATCTGCAAAGCTCACCTCACCAAGAACCAGCAGGTCTATGTTGAAGGACGGCTGCAAACACGCGGATGGGAAGATGAAACTGGCAAGAAACACTTCCGCACCGAACTCGTCGCCAACGAGATGATCTTGTTGGGTGACCGGCGCCCGCAGCAAGCCGACTTCGATTACATTAACGATCCCGACGATTCGGGCGACGACTACGCTTTTTAGCCTTCGCCCAGCCAGCACGCAGTTTTACCTGCATCTGACCAGCAGTACCTACATGGAGAGAATCATCAATGAGCGATATGCCTCGTGAACCTCGCAGCCGCGGGGACAATGCAGATGGACAAGAAGAAGGTGGCGGTGAAGAGCGCCGCCGTTCGGATCGCGGCGACCGCCCCTATGGGCGCGGGCGCATGCGCGCGCAAGCGTACTGCCCCAAGGGGAAGTGCTTCGACTACAAGGACATCGACACCCTGAAGCGCTACATCACTGAAACGGGCAAAATCAAGCCGCGTCGTCAGACCGGAAACTGCGCCCGCTGCCAGCGCGAACTGGCCCGTGAAATTAAGCGTGCCCGTCATTTGGCCTTGCTGCCTTATATCCTGCTTGCTGACTAAGCCGAAAAGCCCATGAGCAAACGCAATCAAACCACCGGCATCCCGAAGGCAGGGGACAGACCTACGCCGAAAGACGCGCCGCAAGGCAGCACCCTTCGTGGGCGCTTGCAGCCGCGTTTACTCAACGAGTACAAGAGCAAGCACGAACGCGAGGTCATGATTCAGCGCTATGTGCTGCTCGGTGTCGGCGCGATCGCCGTCCTCGTGGTCTTGATTCTGGCTGTGACGTTCCTGTTCGATCAGGTCATCACCCCGAATCAATTGGTCGCTAACGTGAACGGCGAGACGATCAACGTCGGCCAGTTCCGGTCACGCGTGCGCCTTGAACGTGCGTTTCTGAACGAGAGCGTGAATAATCAGGTGGCAAACCTGCGCGCGCTGGGCGCTTCAGATGATCAGATCAATCAGCAGATTCAGCAAAGCCCACAGTGGAACGAACTCCAAGTTTCTGACCAGCTTGGGCTGCGCGTGCTGAACGACATGATCGATGATATTCTGCTGCGCGATAAAGCCGCCGAACTCGGCATCACGGTGACGCAGGATGACATTCAGGCGCAGATCGACGCATACTTCGGCTATGATCGCGCGGCGGTAGGTGTGGAAGCGACAGCAACCCCCACCCCGACGACGACTCCGACGCCGTTCGTGTCGCCCACGCCCACGCTGACGCCGACGGTCACACCGACGGCTGAAATCACTTCGACGCCGACCATCACGCCGGTTGCCTCGTCAACACCGACGAGTACACCGGACGCTACCCAGCAGGCGAATAACTACACGACCGTGCGCGATGCGGTCTTCGGGCGCATTCGCAGCAGCGCGAGCGTGAGTGATGCGGAACTTAACCGGTACTTCGAAACACTGGCGCTGCGCAAAGCCGTCGCCGCACAGGTTTTGGGTGCCGCGTCTGATACAACCCTGTACGTGAACGCCCGCCACATTCTGGTGGCAACCGAAGCGGAAGCACAGGACATTATCGACTCCCTGAACGCGGGCGAATCCTTCGCCGAGCTGGCGGCATCGGTTTCGACCGATACCGGTTCCGGCGCGCGTGGCGGTGAGTTAGGTTGGGCTGCCGCAGGGGCGTATGTGACCGAGTTCGCCGATGCTGTCCGCACCGCTGAAGTCGGCGCGATCGTTGGCCCAGTACAGACGAGCTTTGGCTACCACGTCATTCAAGTGCGTGCTCGCGAAGATCGTCCGGCAACCGCTGCTTCTGCCGATAGTGAACAGTCACTCGCGGTGGATAACTGGCTGCAAGGGCTTCGTGACAGCGATGAATTCACGATTGAGACGTACGACGTGTGGACGGATAACGTTCCCACCGAACCACGTTTCATCGCACGCAGCAGCTAAAGCAAACGCTACAGGCAGCGGTTCGACTCTATAATCAACGTGTTGAAATGCGTGGGGTACACAGGTTGTGTGCCCCACCGTTTTGCCTACGCTCAACAGCCCCCATTGCCCATCCCCAGCACGCTGACTATAATCTCGTCTATGAGTGATCAAATTTCGCGTCTTGAGGCACAGCTTGAACGCCTCATCGAAGGCGCCTTTACCCAGCTTTTTGGCAAATCTATCCGTCCGCAGGACATCGCACTGCGGTTGTCGCGCGCAATGGAAGATCATCTGCGCCCCAGCGATGATGGCGATCCGAGGCCTTACGCCCCGGATCACTATTTGATCCACCTGAACCCGGATGTTTGTAGCAGTCTGTTGAACCGCCAACCGGCGCTGACTGCTGTCCTCAGCCGTCACATTGTGGATCTCGCTACTTTTGCGGAATACCGGCTGAGCGGCCTCCCTGCCGTCGAACTGATCCCTGATGCGGCCTTCGATGCTTCCGAACTAGAAGTGATCGCGCTGCATGTTGATACGAACCGCAACCTGACCGAAGTGTTGACCAACGCGGAAACGCCCAAGCCCGACGCACCGCCCGCGCCGCGTAATCCTCACTTGATTATCAATGGCGGGCAGATGGTGCCGCTTAACCAGCCGGTCATGAATGTGGGCCGAAGCCGCGACAATCACATTGTCTTGGAAGATCTGCACGTCTCACGTCATCATGTGCAGCTTCGGCTGCGATTTGGACACTATACCGTCTTCGATACCAATAGTCAGGCCGGGACGAAGGTTAACAATGTTGTGATCCGCGAACACCGTTTACAGACGGGCGATGTGATTCGCATTGGAAAAACCCAAATGGTGTATATCGAAGATACCCCCACCGACGATCAAACCGGTGTCGCCGCATCCCTGCATTCCTAACTCAACCACTCCGTGAGGCCTGCCCTTGACCAATGAGATAACGCTCCTCTTGCTTCGTCTGGCAGGCAGCGCGATACTCTTGCTGTTTCTGGCGATGCTGTTCGTGATCCTGTGGCGCGATGTGCGCGGCGCAGCGGTGGCGATTGAAGCTTCGCGCCGAACGTATGGGCGGCTGATCGTCCTACAAACGGTCGATGATGAGGAAATCGCAACCGGGAAAGCATACCCGCTGCTGCCGCTCACCAGCATCGGACGATCGCCGACGAACACGATCCCGATCGAGGACACGTTTGCCAGTGGAGAGCATGCCTTGATCGCGATGCGTGCCGGAGTGTGGTGGTTGGAAGACCGCCGCAGCCGCAACGGAACCCTACTCAATGGGATGGATGTGACCGAACCGGTGATCGTGACCGACGGCGATATTCTTGGAATCGGCAGCCTTAAATTTCGCATCGAACTGGAATAGTTGGGTAAGCACATGGAAATGCGCGCAAGCATCGCAGTGATCGGCGGTTCGGGGCTGTACAGCATGCCGGGAATCACCGACATAACCCCCGTATCGATAGACACCCCGTTTGGAAAACCAAGCGCTGACATCGTCATTGGAACACTGCACGGAAAACGAGTTGCCTTTTTGCCCCGTCACGGCGTCGGGCATGTTTTTACACCGTCAACCGTCCCCTACCGCGCGAATATAGCCGCGCTCAAGATGCTCGGCGTACGCTTCATCATCGCCGTGAATGCCTGCGGATCGCTGCGCGAGGATTATGCGCCGGGACATATCGTGATCCCCGATCAATTGGTGGACTTCACCAAAGCGGATCGAGGCCGAACATTCTTCGATACCGGGATGGTCGCGCATATCTCGGTTGCCGATCCGTTCAGCCCGGAGCTGTGCCAACTCGCCGCCGACAGCATCCGCCGAGTGGGTGGCACGGTGCATCTGGGAGGATCGTTCGTCATCATCGAAGGCCCGCGCTTCAGCACACGCGGCGAAAGCCAAATTTTCCGCCAATGGGGATGCAGCATCATCGGCATGACCACCAGCCCGGAAGCATTTTTGGCACGCGAAGCGGAAATTGCCTATTTCTCGATGTCGCATGTGACCGATTACGATGTATGGCATGTCAGCGAAGCCCCGGTAACAGTCGAAAAGGTCGTCGAAACGATGCACCATAACCTCGACATCGCCCAAAAAGCGATTGCCGACATGGTCGGGCATTTGGACGAGGAGGCGGATTATCCTGCTCATCACAGCCTTGATAACGCAATCATGACGGCGGGGTCGCGGATTCCCGCAGAGATGATCGAGCGCTTGCGACCGATCGTGGGGCGGCTGTTCACGGATGGCTAGTGCTGCCACACAGGAAATTCGAGGCGCTTCCGCTGGGTATGCGGTGAATGCCCACATGCGGAAACATCGCACGGAACGCGCGCTGCTGATCGTCGCGGCGCTGTTTGTGCTCATCCATACACTGGCACTTGGTCTGGAGCGCGGTACGCCAGATGGATGGGTGCATGCCGCTCTATGGGGGGTGTGCGCGATCGGTGGGCATGTGCTGCTAAATTACCGCCTCCCTTCGCGCGATCCGCTGCTGTTTCCACTGGCGATGTTCATGTCGGGCTGGGGTATTCTCCTCATCGACCGGCTGGTGCCGCCGCTCGCCAACCGGCAGACACAATGGCTGGTGATCGCTGTGCTGGTCATGCTGATCGTCGCATGGCCCAGCCATCTGCTGCGCCTGATGCGCGCCTACCGCTACACCCTGCTGTTCGGCGGGCTGGCAATCCTTGCAGTGACCATCCTGATCGGCGTCAACCCGTCTGATCCTGAAGGGGTATACGGCGCTCCTGCCTTATGGATTCCACTGGGATCGTTTTATGCCCAACCATCCGAAGCGCTCAAGATCGTGCTGGTCGTGTTTCTCGCCAGCTACCTCGCGGAGCAGTACCCGGCGCTTCGCGCGGAAGGGTTAGAGAGTGCGCGGCGGCGTTTCTCGCTGTCTCCACGCGTCTTTGGGCCAATCCTGCTCATGTGGGGGCTGTCCGTCGTGGTGCTGATCTGGCAGCGCGATTTGGGGACGGCAATCCTGTTTTTCCTCGTCTTTTTGACGCTGTTGTACATCGCCAGTGGCTACACTCCCCTCCTCATCAGCGGCGCATTGATGATCGTGATCGCGGCGGTGATCGCATACCAGCTTTTCGGTGTCGTGCGCCTGCGGGTGGATATTTGGCTGAACCCGTGGAGTGAGGCAGACGGGCGCGCTTACCAAATCGTCCAGAGCTTGATGGCCTTCGCGGCGGGCGGTGTGTTCGGACAGGGCATTGGGCAAGGCTCACCGCTGTTCATCCCGGTCGTGCATTCCGATTTTGTGCTGGCCGCCGCCGCCGAGGAATGGGGATTGATCGGCGTGATCGGCATCATCGCCTGCCAAGCAACTTTCGCCATGCGCGGGCTTAGAACGGCCATTGGTCAGCGCGGCAAACCATTTCACACCCTGTTAGCGGTCGGTCTGAGCAGTGTGATCGCCATCCAGTCAATGTTAATCATGGGCGGTGTGCTGAAACTGATCCCGCTGACAGGCGTCACGCTGCCGTTTTTCAGCTACGGTGGAAGTTCGCTGGTCGTCACGTTCGCGATCCTTGGCCTGCTTATACGGCTCTCGAATGAGGATACGTAGCGATGGGCTTTGGGCGGGAAATTCAACGGCTGCTGGCAGGGTTTCTGATCGCGTTTCTGGGCATTGCGTGTGCTGCCGCCTATTGGGCGGCTACCGGAAGCGATACGCTGCTTAGCCGTGATGACAACCCCCGCCGCGTCATCGCCGAAGAATCACTTCAACGGGGCGCGCTCTACGATCGGAATGGAACGCCGATGGCGATCAGCGTTGTGCAGCTGAATGGCCGGGTACAGCGCCGCTATCTGGAGCCATCCACCTATGGTGCACTCGGTTATTTTAGCAACCGGTACGGCGTAGCGGGTGCCGAAGCGGCCTACAATACAGTGCTGCGCGGGGATGATCTGAAAATCAATTTGGCACAGACGCTCACAAATCAACTGCTGCACCGGCCACAGCGCGGATCGGATGTGGAACTCAGCATCGACTTGAGTGTGCAAAACGCCATCTCGAACGCCATGCGAGGGCAAACAGGCGCGGTCATCGTGATGAGCATCCCGTCGGGCGACATCCTTGGCATGGTGAGTCTGCCGCGTTACGACCCCAATTTGCTCGATGAACAGTGGCAAACGCTGACGATCGATCCGGGCAACCCCTACTTCAACCGCGCGCTGCAAAGCCGCTACCAACCGGGGGCGGCACTGCAAACGCCGCTGATGGCGGCGGCGCTGCTGATGGATCGCCCACTGGATGATCCAATCGCTGATGCAACCGCTCCGGTTCAACTTGGCAGCCTCACCCTCGAATGTGCGGCGCGTCTACCAGCACTGGATTTATCACTGCGAGAAGCGTATGCCTTTGCCTGTCCCCATCCGTTTCAGGAACTTGCCGAGCAGATGCAGATCGATGTGATTCAGGCGACCTTCGATACCTTCCAACTTGAAAATACCCCTACCCTACCCGGGTTCGTCGTGCTAAACGCAGATGGCACTGCCGAAACCCCAATGCCATCGACAACCCCAACGCCGACTCTGCTCAACAGCAGCAGTTATGTTGACAACGCGCTTGGGCAGGGAACGCAAACGGTTACGCCGCTGATGATGGCAATGATCGCGGCGGCGATCATCAATGACGGGAACACCCCACAGCCGAATGCACTGCTCGCGGTGCGCGCGCCGGAAAATACCGAGTGGATTCCGTCTGTCACCACCAGCCCCACGATTCCCATCACGACCGCAGGCACCGCCAGCCGCATGCAAGACCTAATGCGCGGTGCGGTCGCTAACGGCGCGGCGCAGAATGCCGGACGACCGGACATCGATATTGGCGGGCATGCAGCGCTGGCCTATTCGGGCGACAGCACACTGGCATGGTTCATCGGGTTCGCGACGCTCGGCGGACGGGATGCGGTTGCCGTCGCAGTGGTACTGGAAAACAGCCGCGATCCGGGGCTGGCCGCCGATATTGGCGGAACAGCGCTGCAATCGGCGGGTGATGCCTTCCGCGCCGCTGCTTCAACGCCCCGTTAAACTTCCCAATAGGCGTGGATTAACCACCCGCCCATAAACGACGCCGCAAGCCAAGTTTTTTCATCCACTTCGCCGTTTTGCTATGCATATGCACTATCGGATGACTGTAGCGAACAGTGCTGTTGCCCTGCGCGGCTCTAAGCGCGGCGAGAAAGTCCGATGCGCCTTCAAAGGGCTGCATCTGCAACAGCGACAAGCCATACTCACCGCGTGAATGCGCATCCGATCCAACGGTGCCCAGCACGCGATGCTGCCGCGCGAATTCGATCGCCTTGGCGTTATCGTCCTTGTAAAGACAGCGCGAATTGAAAATTTCAATGGCATCCACCTTGTCGATGATCGCCAGCAAATCGGACTCTTCCCATGCCCCTTTGCGCAGCCGATCGTAGGGGTGCGACACACTGATCACTGCCCCCTGATCGCGCAGGCGGCGGATCGTTTCATCCGGGGTTAGCCCCGCCGGAATGCTCTCCTGCATGAAATAACCGAGGATCTCGCCCTTGTTCGTCATGATCTCTTCGCCAACAATGACCAGATCCGGCGCGATTTTCTGCATCGCCAACGCCCCATCCGCCGTATTGTGATCAGTGATGGCGATGCGATCGATTCCGCGCTGCTTGCACAGGTGGATAATGGTGTCAAACGGTACCACGCAGTCTTTTGACCAAACGGTATGGCTGTGTAATTCCACCTTCCAAGGTGCTGATTCCATCGATACGCCTCTCGTAGATAGTAGTTGATGAGGATTCTAACAGCCCATGCGGTCAATCTCACCGGGCAACTGCGCGAATCATGAAAATCCTCTATGCTTCGCGCTTGGCAGTCGTAGGGATATGCTATAATGTGCCGTCCAACCCAACCTTTCAGGGATCAGGCTCCCTTAACGTTGGGAAAGCGTCAGGGAAACCCTCCTGCATTTTCGTTCAAACTATGGCAGACTGGCGTGGTTCGAACCGTCATATGCGAAATCAAACGGATATGCGAAACGACAGCAATATGAATGAACAAAACACGAACACTCATGAGGGACTTGCGGCTCCTCCGCCCCTCTTAATCTATGGACTGTTGGTGCTGCTGCTGCTCATCGTCATCGCGGTGATCGGCGCAGTGGACTATTCCTCTTCTGGGCGTTTAGGCAGCGTGATTCGCTATATCATGCTGGGTGGTGGATTGATCGTCGTATCGACGATCCTCGCACCAATCCTGTTTCGCCGCCGCTTCGCCCGTTGGTTCCTGCCAGTCGTTATCCTATTCTGGGCGCTGGTGGGGATCGCCGGAACGGCGGGCGGCATCCTCGTCTATCAAAATGTGCTGCCGCCGCGTTACCAGAACGAACTGCTCACACCGCTGCCGTTCATGCGCGCGTTCATGCCTGCAACACCGAGCGGCGGCCTCGTGCCCACCGTTGCGGTTGAGGATAGTCAGCTCAGCGCAGAGGATCTGCTTGGCTTAACACTGGGCGGAACGCCTACTGCCCCGTCCACCCGGCAGCCCATCGAGGCCACGCCAAGCGCTGAAACGACGCTGGAAGCCAGCAGCAACTTGAATTCGAACGGGACAACGAACAGCGGAATTGCGGTGGCGATGGCGGCTGGAGACAGTACCGACACGCCGCAGCCAACGTTAACGCCGACACCCATACCGCCGACGGCAACGCTTCCCTTACCCACACAAACGCCGCCACCGGATGCAGTCCAATCGACTCCGCTACCACCGACGGTTGTGCCCACCTCCGCTCCGGCGAATCCCTCATCAGCGCACATTTTCGGCATGACGTGGATTCTTCAAGGCTGGAACGACTGCGGCCCAGCGAACATCACACAGGTACTGACGCTGTATGGCTGGCAGGAACCACAGGAATATGCCGCCGATTATTTGAAGCCCAGCGCGGAAGACAAAAATGTCACCCCGCAGGAGATGGTCGCCTTCGTCAATGATGAAACTGGCGTACGGGCCATCACCCGCGTGGGCGGCGACATGACCCTGCTAAAGACGCTGCTGGCGAACAACTTCCCGGTAATTGTCGAAACGGGAGGCCCGTTCTTCGAAGGCTACGACTGGGTGGGGCATTATCAAACACTGGTCGGCTATGATGACAGCGCGGGTGGATTCTTCGTCTACGACACCTATCTTGGCCCCGGCACGAACGGTGCGGGTCTATTAGAGACGTACACCGACTTCGACTATCACTGGTCATCGTTCAACCGCGTCTTCATCGTCGTCTATGACCGCGAGCGCGAAGGGCTGCTGCAAAGTTTGCTCGGTAACCGCGCCGCGCCGCTGGATGCCGTCCAATATGCCTTGGATACCGCCATCGAAGAAACGCGCACCAACCCGCGCAATATGTACGCATGGTTCAACATCGGATCATCGCTAACGCGACAGGGGAACTATGATGCTGCTGCCCGTGCCTATGATCGCGCACGCGCGCTTGGCGTCCCCTTCCGCATGATGTGGTATCAGTTTGGCCCGTTTGAAGCGTATTTCAATGTTGGGCGCTACGACGATGTGATGACGCTCGTCAATACAAACCTGACCAACGGCGCACAGTATGTCGAAGAAACTTACTACTGGCAGGGGCGCGTGCTGGAAGCACAGGGAGATCGGCAGGGAGCCGTCGATGCATATCAGCGTGCGCTGCTGCACAATGAACGGTATCAGATTGCACGTGATGCCCTGACTGCGCTTGGCACCAGCTAAACCGCTCACGAGAGGATTCCTTCATGGCCGTTGATGCGCCGCTTCAACCGGAAAGTTCGGCTCAGCCGACGAACTCGCAAGGAGCAGCCGGAGCCACCAGCCATACGCGCCGCCTCGCTCAATCTACCTTGATCGTGATGGTGGCGTTCGCAGCGGCGAAACTCGTTGGGCTTGCCCAGACGTTCTTGATCGCGAATGTGTTCGGGGTGGGCCGCGAGTGGGACTCGTATGTCACGGCGAACAGCATCCCGGAGCTGATCTTCACGTTGATCGCAGGGGGAGCGCTGGCAAACGCCTTCATCCCGGTGTTCACAGGGTATCTCGCCAAGGAAGATCGCGATTCAGCATGGAAACTCGCCAGCCATGTGATCAACATGGTATTTCTGGTGACGATCATCGCCAGCGCGCTGGCTTTCTTGCTTGCACCGTGGCTGGTCGCTAATGTCGTCGCCTCCGGTTTCGCTGCCAGCCAACAGGCTGAAACCGTTTCGATCATGCGGCTGCTGCTCGTTGGCACAATTATCTTTTCGATCAGCGGCATTTTGATGGGCATTTTGCAGAGCTTCAATCGCTTTCTACTGCCTGCCCTCGCCCCCATCATGTATGACGTGGGGCTGCTGTTCGGCGTGATCGTCCTCAGCCGCCGCTTTGGGGTACATGGAATCGCACTCGGTGCGGTGATCGGCGCGGTGCTGCATCTCGGCATCCAAATTCCGGGGATCATCCGCGTACGAGCACGCTGGATTCCGAAATTAGGCCTGCGCGATCCGGAATTGTGGCACATCATCCGCTTGATGATCCCACTCGTGATCGGCATGTTCGCATTCAGCTACAGTTTCATCGTGATGAACAACATTGCCTCCCGATTGGGAACGGGCGCGGTGAGCGCGCTCAGTTGGGGCTGGCGTTTGATGCAAATCCCCGAAACGCTGATCGGCACGGCGATGGGCACGGTCATCCTACCTACCCTCGCGGCTTTGAGCGCGAACAGTGACTTGAAGGGCAAACGTGACGCGATGAGCGGCGCGCTCCGCTTCATATTGCTGGTCACCATCCCCAGCGCGATCGGCTTGATCGTCGTCGGGCGCCCGCTCATCAGCTTACTCGAAGGCGGCGCGTTCGATGCGGCGGCGACGGCACTGGTGTACAACGCGCTGGTGTTCTTCATGCTCGGCATGGTGACGCAGTCGATGGTGGAAGTAGGCGCACGCGCTTTCTACGCGGATAAAGATACATGGCTGCCGCTCGTCGCGTCGGTCGCCAACGCGGTGCTGAATATCGCGCTGGCGTTCGTATTCAGCGGCGTGATGAATGTGCAGGCATCCGGGTTCAGCAATCAAGCTGCTGCCGCGTTCCCATCACTTGGGCTGCGTGTCGATACGGGAAATGTCGGTGGGCTGGCGCTGGCACAGTCGATCGGTTTCACTGCCGAAATCACCGTGCTCCTGCTGGTGCTTCGCCGCCGCTGGCACGGCTTGAACGAACGCGCGATCCTCACGACCACCCTGAAAACAACCATCGCCAGTCTGATCATGGCGGCGGCGATCCTCATCATCCATGCGGGACTGACAGCGCTCGATTTGTTCGGGCGCGGGCGAATCGTGACGATTGGCATGATCGGAATCGAAGTCGTGATCGGGGCGATCGTGTTCTTTGCAGCGGCGTGGCTGCTGCGCACCGATGAACTGCGCCTGTTGGGTCGTCTGCTGCGGCGGCGTGCCGCCCCTACTCCTGAAACCGCATTGGCTTAGGCCTGAGGCGACAACTGCATGCCCATCGAAATTCGTTATACCACGTTGGGAATCGCCGCGACCAACGCCTACTTGGTTGCCGATTCTGAGACGAAAGAAGCGATCCTAATCGATCCGGTGGATCAACCGGAAAGTCTGTATCAAATGGCAGCCGAAGCAGGCTGGACGATCAAGTTGATCGTGGCAACGCATGCGCATTTCGATCATGTGCTGGCAAGCAAGGGATTGAAGGCGCTCACGGGCGCTCCATTCTGGATTCACGGTGAAGCCGTGCCTATGCTGAATAACTTGCCCGATCAAGGGCTGCGGTTCACCGGCCAGCGATTTCCTGAAGCCGCCCAACCCGATCGACTGTTGACGAGCGAGTCCGAGTCGATTGAGGTAGGCGCGATCCGCTTGGAAACGCGGTATACACCCGGTCACGCGCCGGGGCATCTTTCGCTGTTTATGCCTGCTCAGAAGATCGTATTCAGCGGCGACGCATTATTCGCAGGATCGATCGGACGCACGGATCTTCCGGGGGGGAGCCATCCCCTACTGATGGAGTCGATTTTCACCCAACTGCTCACCCTTCCAGACGACACCACTGTGCTTCCCGGTCACGGTGAAGCAACAACCATCGCGCACGAACGCCAGTATAACCCGTATATTCAGGCTTACCGTCCATCGCCATGAAACATATTCTGCTGATTTTTCTCGACGGCATCGGGCTGGGTGACGATGACCCCAGCACTAATCCTTTCGCAGCGGCGAACACACCGACTCTGCTCAAGCTGAGTAACGGCCAGCGATGGCTGCGCGGCATCGGTACGCAGGAGAGCGATCGCGCGATCCTGATCCCAACAGATCCACGTGTAGGCGTGCCGGGGAAACCGCAGAGCGCGTCCGGGCAGGCGATGATTTTGACCGGGCGAACCGTGCCCACCTTGATCGGCGAACACTACGGCCCGCGCCCGAATCCTGAAATCCGCGCGATTTTGGCGGAGGACAACTTCTTCAAACAGGTAGCCGCCCATGGGATGGCAGGTGCCGTGCTTGAGGCGTATCCACCGCGCTGGCATGATGTCGTCAATCGCGGGAAACGGCTGCGTTCCAGCTACCAACAGGCGTTGGTAGAAGCGGGGCGGCAGTTATTCGAGGACAAGGATTACTACAACGGCGATGCACTCGCCGGAGACTGGACAGGGGAAGGCTGGCGGACGGAACTGGGCTATACCGATACCCCGCTGTATACCCCTTACGAGGGCGGTGTGAAGATGGTCGAACTCTCACGCCGTTACGATTTCGCCTTTTTTCCACACTGGATGACGGATGTGATTGGTCATCGCGGCAGCATCAATGATGGGGTGCGCGCGCTGGAAGTATTCGACGGCGTGATGGCGGGCGTGCTGGATTCATGGAACGACGAAGAGGGTTTGATCGTCATAACCAGTGATCATGGCAACATGGAGGATTTGAGCCACACCAAACATACTGAAAACGATGTGCCTACGATCGTGATTGGCCGAGATCGGCGCGCATTCGCAGATGGACTGCACACGCTGGCGGATATTACCCCGCACATGGCGGCATACCTGTTCTCGTGAAGGATGTGCTATTCTGTACGACACGCACAGATTTCACAGGACTTATAAGGGACGGCTGTCATGATTCCAGTCGATGCGCAGACCATGCGCGACACGATGCGCTATTGGGTAAGCGGCGTTTCTATCGTCACCACACAGCACGAAGGTCAGCGCGGCGGTATGACCGTCAGCGCCTTCACATCGATTTCGGTTGAACCACCGCAAATCCTAATCTGTTTGAATAAGGGCATCAGTTCGCTGCCGCTGCTGCAAGCATCCGGCGCGTTCGCGGTGAATATTCTCGCCGCGCACCAACTTTACCTGTCAGACCTGTTCGGCGGGCGCGTGCCGCTCCCTGAGGGAGCCGATCGGTTTGAGGGACTGACGCTGAAAACCGCCGTCACCGGCGCACCGATTCTAACGGAAAGCCTCGGTTATCTGGACTGCCGCGTCAAGCAGCAGTTTGACGGTGAAACTCACTGGGTCATCATCGGGGAAGTCGTCGCAACCGCGACCCATAACATGGTACCTTTCCCGCTGGTTTACTATAACCGCAAGTATCGCGCGCTCGATTCGTGCGACTAACCTCTGCGGTGAATGAGGATGGAATGACGGCAAGACTTCCACCGCCGAAAAATTCATCGGCCATTCAAACGACGCAGCCGCCCACCGTAGCGGTCTACCAGCCCCGGCGCGCCCGGGGATTCATCAGCAATGTACTCGCACTCCTGCTCCAGCCCGGGTATTTTTTCCGCACCTTCCCAACGAACACCCAATGGGTAGTCGTCGCGATCGTCGTGCTGCTGCTTGCTGGCTTCTTAGCGGTTCGCCAACCGACTGACAGCAGCGGAGATGCTGCTGCTCCCATCGACGCGGGGCCTGTGTTCGATCCATCGATGATGGGGAGTGATTCATCAGGCGGCGGGGGTGTCATTGATGGCGGCATCAGCGTTGGCCCGCCCGCCGGTTTCGACAGCCAGAATATCGACGGCGGTGCGCCGACTTCCGGCGCAAGCAGCGATGAAGTCCGCTCTACGACCACCACGGCACTGCTCGGCGCTGGGGATTTTGTCCTCATGTGGGTGCTGCAAGCCGTCCTGCTTTGTCTAGTGCCTTTACTGCGCGGTCGGTCAGCCAGCTTGGGTCGCAATCTTCAAGTCGCCGTATGGGCCGCGATTCCGCTCGGCTTGATGATCGGCGCACGCCTAATTTACTACGAATCAGGCGGCAGTACCGGCACGATGGGTCTCTCCGCGCTGATCGATCATTGGGAAGGCTTCACGACCTTCTCGCCATTCGTTCAGAATGTGCTGTTTTCGCTGCTGTCGAGCCTAACACTGTTCTGGCTGTGGAATGTCATCCTGATCTACATCGGCGGACGTTTCGCGCTCAATGGGCGGGCATGGGCCGCATTCCTCGTCACCCTAATGTGGGTCATCATCGCCGTGCTCATTCCGGTCGCAACAGGCAGCGTCATCGCGCCGACGGTACAAGCCGCCGAGGACGCCGCGAATGCCGCGCTTATGGAATCGACGGTTCCCGATGGGGGTGATCAGGGGATGATCCTCAACGGCACCGAGGGCTTCCAAGAGATGCCGGATGGCGCTGATACCACCATCGAACCCAACGCTGAAGACGCTCCACAAGACGCCACTGCCACGCCTGTAAATCCCTGACGGAGGCTGTGTCAATGGCAATCACGCCGTATAGTGCCAACGGGCATGATCCGTCGGCCCAGATCATGCATGCCGAAAACGTCCACAAGGGATTTCTT
>JAXLWG010000063.1:0-20217 GCA_046328615.1 Anaerolineae bacterium
GCGCACGCCGAGTTTATGCGTTTGATCGGTGCTGTGCGTGATCAGATTGATTTCGCCTTCCTTCAGGATGGGCACGTTGGTTGGCCTCCGCGTTTCATACGCGAATGATCGGTCAGTTAGGTTGCTATTCTTTGATCTCGCGGCAGGGGTTGGTGAGTGTCCCCAGCCCTTCGACCGTGATGGTGACGACATCGCCATCATGCAGCATGGCTTTCGGCTTGCGCGCGACGCCCACACCAGCCGGAGTCCCGGTCAGGATCATATCACCGGGTTCAAGCGTGAAGTGCTTGCTCAAATAGCTGACGAGCTGCGGCACATTGAAGATCAAGTTGCTGGTGTTGCTGTCCTGCATCACCTTGTCGTTGACGGTCGTCTTGATGGCGAGGTTGTGTGGGTCAGCGATCTCATCTTTGGTGACGAGCATGGGGCCGATCGGACAGAAGGTATCCAAGCCCTTGGCGCGCACCCATTGTTCCACCTGCAAATCGCGGGCGCTCACATCGTCGGCGATGGTGTAGCCGAACACATATTTCATCGCATCTTCTTCGCTGACGCGATAAGCACGCTTGCCAATGACGACGGCGAGTTCGCCTTCAAAATCAACGCTGTCGGTCACAGACGTATACCATGTAATCGGCTGGTTGATGCCGATGACCGCGCTGTTTTCTTTGGCGAAGACGAGCGGTTCTTTGGGGGGTTCTTTGCCCGTTTCTTTGGCATGGTCGGCATAATTCAGGCCGATCCCAAAAATTTTATTCGGGCGCAGGGGTGCTTCCAGCGTCACCGACGCCAGCGGAAACCGTTCCCACATGCGATTCGGCAGGATGCCGCGCCGTAACAGACTGTGCATCGAATCTGCCCATGCCATCGTGTACACCGTATCGCCATCAATTTCGCCGATGCGGGTACGCCCTTGATACGTGAAGGTCACCAGTTTCATAATTTCGCCGCGCCTCTATGAATGGGAGCCATTCGCCCCCAAGACTCTTAATCAAGACGGTCAGTTTCCCTAAGTTTGCCACAATTTACGCGCCGAATCGACCCATGATCGCCCATGATGCGAAAAAAGGGCGATTCCGTGCCGTGGAATCGCCCTGAAAAGTCCTTGTTTTCCCGTACCGACTCAGCGGTTCAGGCGTGCGACAAAATCCTCAACCGCGCCGCCGCTGTCACTGGCGATCAGCACCCCGGCGACCTTCTGGATCACCAGTTCACCTAACGCCGCGATCACGCGGTTGGCTTGTTCACGCATCACCAACAGCAGATCATCCCAGTGGACACCCTTGGGCAGCAGCGGCTCACGCAGGGAGCGAAGGCTGTCCATGTAGTGAATGAGCGGATCGGCATGAGGAAAAACAAACGCCGACGGCATATCGTAGCGGATCACGCTGAAAAATTGGCGTGAGAGCAGGCGCGTCCCGTTTTCGAGCGAGTAGGCGTTGTGGATGGGCGCGATGTGCGATCCGGCGCTGGTGCCCTGACCGAGCAGCACAATCGCCCGCTGGAACAGAAAATTAAGTTCCGGCATGGTGGCGGCGCTGTTGGTGGCAGTGATCAGCACCCCATTCGGTTTGAGCGTACGCTTAAACTCTTTGATCGCCCCTTCGACATCGCGGACATGGTGGAGCATGTAGTTCGCCATGATCGCGTCGAAGGTATGATCGGCAAAGGGCAGCGCCATCGCATCCGCCATGACGGTGTGCCCCTGCGCGGGGTGATGTTCCAGCATCCCGGCGGAGCGGTCAAGCGCAATATACGTCGATTCCTCGATGAAATCGCGTACTGGGATAGTGTAAACTCCCGTCCCCGTTCCGACATCAAGGATGCGCTCGCCCCCTCTCCATGGGACACGACTCAGTACCCATGCCGGAAAATCGATCTTCGGCACGCTGTACCGTTCATGCGTCTGCTGGCGCAGGCGGAGTTTCTCGTCGCTGCTGTACTGTTCGTGCAGAACTTCTGGATCGTTTGAAGGAATCATGCGGTTTTTGACCGGATGCTGGATAAACTAGACATCATTATAACCGAAGTTCCCTAGCGCGCATTGAGGTTGGTCATGTCAGATTCCGGGAAAGCCGTTCAGCACTTGGCCGTCACGGTGGGCGACACCGCGCTGGCACGCTATCGACTCGCGCCGTATCTCTCCCCATCACCCTTAGAAGCTGCGCCGGGACTCGGCGAACGGGTGGCATTGAAACTCGAATGCCTGAACCCGACGCATTCGTTTAAAGTGCGCGGCGCACTCAACGCGATGCTGGCGCTAGATACCGAAACACGGGCGCGGGGCGTGATCGCCGCCTCGACGGGCAATCACGCACAGGGGATCGCGTATGCGGCGCGGGCACTGGGCGTGCAGGCGAAAATCGTCATGCCACAGAGCGCACCGAAGAAGAAAATTGCCGGGGTGAAACGCTGGGGCGGCGAACCGGTGCTGTTCGGCAGTGATCCCGGTGCGGTGGAACCGGAAGCACGCCGATTGGCAGCGACCGCTGGATTGGCGTACATTTCACCGTATAACGATCCCTTCGTGGTGGCGGGGCAAGGCACATGTGGCCTTGAAATTTTGGATCAACTGCCGGAGGTCGAGCGGATCATCGTTCCGGTGGGCGGTGGCGGATTGATTGCGGGAATCGCGGTGGCGGTCAAAAGCCTGAAAGCGGAAGTGGAAATCATCGGGGTGAACGCGGCACTTTCACCGGAGATGTATAACGTATTCTATGGGACAGAGCTGCCGTGCGATTACCAAACCATTGCCGATGCACTGCCCGGAGACATCGAAGCGGACTCGATCACACGGGGGATCACGAAAGCACTGGTGAGCGCGATCGTGCGGGTGACGGAAGATCAGATCAGGGCGGCGATGCGCTGGTTGGTCAGCGAGCACGGGTATATTGGGGAGGGCGGCGGTGTGGTCGGAATCGCCGCATTGATGGGCGGACTGGTACCATCGGACAAAGTGACCGCGATCGTGGTCAGCGGCGGGAACGTCGATGCAGCGGTGCTGGGGCGCGTGCTGGTGTAAATGGGAGCGCGAATTCTTTTTCACGTTTTTTGAGGTTTCTCTACCATTAGGAAATAGGAGCGCGTGTTATAATCGCGTTCAATTACGGTGAGATTGACGTGTGTGCCCTTGCTGGCCTACCCGTGAATGGGTCTTGGCGCATTTAATTAAGGAGTAGTGGACGTGGAGCTTTCGCACGAAGAAGTGCGCAAGATTGCCGACCTCGCGCGGCTTGAACTCACCGAGGCCGAGGTGGCGCTGTATGCCAGCCAGTTGAGCAGCATTTTGGGTTATTTCCGGCTGCTGCAAGAAGTTGATACTTCGCACATCGCCCCAACGGCGAGCGTGCTGCCCCTCAAGAATGTATTTCGTGAAGATGTCGTCGGCGCGACGCTCAACGCAGAAGAAACGCTTAAAAACGCGCACGATTCGACGGATACGCAGTTCCGCGTTAGCGCGATACTCGACTCGGATTAGAGAGGAACGGCGTTACGGCTATGGTGAATAAGCGCCTGCTGCTGATTGAAGACGATTTCGACGTTGCCGATATGCTGCGCATGTACTTCAGTGCGCATCAATTCGACGTTCTGCATGCCGAAACAGGACACGCCGGGGTGACGATGGCGCGAATCAAGTTTCCGCACCTGATCCTGCTCGATCTGATGCTCCCTGACATGGACGGCTACGCGATTTTTCACCAAATCCGCGAAACCGCCTTCACCCGTTACATCCCGGTGATCTTTTTGACGCAGCGCGACGAAGCCGCCTACAAAATCCACGGCTTGCAGATGGGCGCGGATGACTACATCACCAAACCGTTCGACGTGGAAGAACTCCGGCTGCGCGTGCAGGGATCGATCATGCGCGCCACCCGCGAACAGCTCCACGAGCCGCGTACAGGACTGCCCACCGGGCGCTTGATCAGCGAGGAAATTGAGCGGCGGCGCTATGAACGCCAGCCGTATCACGCGCTGCTCTTCCGCATTGACGGGTACGAAATTTTCCGTGACGTGTACGGGTTCATCACCGCGAATCAGGTCATGGAATTCGCCGCACGCGCCATCCATGAAGCAGTGAGCGAACGCGGAACATCCTTCGATTTCGTGGGCATCGATGGCGATCGCTTCGTGGTACTGACCCATACGGGCGATCCGCGCCTGTTGGTGCGCGGTGTCAAGGAATCGTTCGAACGCGGTGTGCGCGCCTTCTATTCATGGCAAGATGCCGAGCGCGGCGGAATCATACTGCGCGATTCGAGTGGACGCGAACAGATTAGTCCGCTGTTGGCGCTGGCCGCGCGCAAGTTGTAACGGCGAGCTGCTCTCCTGCTGTGACTTTTGCCTCAGTGGCACAATCGAATCAATAACGGTATATGTAAAGGGCGCTCCCTAGCAGAGTGCCTTTTTGCTTTTATTTCCACTGACGCACCGCCCATGTTGATCGCTGGCTCATGCAGAAGGACGGCCTTATGGCAGTTGAACCGCTTCCCGATGAAAAGAATCGATTGGTCTTTCAGTACGCCTCAAAACGCGGGCGGTACATCCGCGCATTTTTGCGCCAACTCCTCGCGTTCGCGGCGGCAGTCGGGGCGTATTTCGCGATCGGCATCGCCGCACAGCGCGCTGAGATCGATCCGCGCGTGGTCGATGTCGGTAAGCTGGTCGCGGTGATTCTGGGCGGGCTGTTGGTCATTCGTGGCGCATGGTTCCTATTCCTCGCGTTCACGCGTCCTACGGAAGATATGCGCTTCTACACACGCGGATTCATCTGGCAGCGCGGCAAGGAAACGTATAAATACCCGTATCCTGAAGTCGTGCGCTACCGGGAAAGCGGGCGCGGCCTGTATGTGGGCATGAGACCGATCGTTCAGTGGGGCGCGCACGTCATCGAAATGCGCGATGGCAAGGTGTTCCGGGTGAAACCGTATCACGGCAGTTTGCGCCGGTTTGCCGACCGCGTGCGCGCGCCGATCGCCCATGTGACCGCCGTGCAGATCGGCCAAAAACTGCGCGAGGGTCGATCGGTTCAACTGCATCGCAAGTTGATTGTGTATCCGACCGGCATTGAGATTGGGCGGCGTGAAATCGGTTGGGGCGAGATGGGCGTTGCCATCAAGGGCAACCGCTTGATCATCCGGCGGGCGGATCGCAAACGAAACAAGATGGTGCGCGTCAAGAGTTTCTGGATTCCGGCAGTCGATAACGTGGGCGGGTTCAACGATCTGGCGCAGGGAACCATTCGCAATCACCGGGAACGGAGAGCCGCACCTGCCGCCGCCGCGCCACGGTTGACCTAGAGGGGGTTGGTCGCCATGAAGGTCATCAGTCGTCACCGGCTGCCGCATCCGTACCGAGCGGCGCTCACGCTGCTGTGGCTCACACCGCATGGGGTGCTGACGCTGATCCTCGCGCTGCATTTGCGCACCGAACCAGAACGGCTGGCGGCGCTGCTCGACGTGCGCTACTGGGTGCCGTTCATGCTCACCCTGATTCCGGCGGTGTACATGTGGCGTGAGGGAATCGATGTGCTGCACGGCGGTCTGCTGGCCCGCATTCACATTCCCCGCTTGTATCCCTATGAGCGATTGGGGTCATGGTCGAATGATCCGCATACGGGGATACTTACCCTGCGTGATCAAGAAGCGCGGATTGTCTTTGAAACGCACGCGGCACAGCTTACCGACATTGATCGGTTAATCGAGGCGTTGGAGGATCATATCGCGGTGCATCCCTAGAAAGGGATGCAGGCGATCACATGCTCTTGAGTTTGGCGATGAGCTTTTGCAGGATGTTGTGGTTCTGTTCGGCTTTCGCCTTCACAATCACCTGCCGCTGTGACAGGTCACGGAGGCGCGAGATCTCTTCGATCAAGGTGGTGCGATGAACCGTCTCACCGTTGACGTAATACCAGTGATTTCCCATGTAGCGAACCATTGGCTCGCGTTGGTGTACCCCCTGGTATGCCTTGCGAAAGTGCTCTACAAGGTAACGGGGCGGAAGGGTGGGATCTTGTGCCACCGCCATGCTCGTCTCCGTTTCGAACTGGTCGTGCTTCGTCGAATAAGTACGAATTATAGATGCGATAGCTTGAGGAAAGAGAGTGACTTTTGGGCTATCTTTCATCATTCGAACTCTTTGCTGCACGATGTTTCCCTATTGTAACTCCCCGATCGTTGTCGTTTCCTTAAGACGTAACAAGTTTGTCACGTTTTTATGGATTCTAGGTGTGAAAGGCTGTCACGATTGTTTATGAGAACCCTTCAGACCGTGCCGAGGTCATGGTTTCGGCAGACTTGGAGCAGGGCGATGCGTCGCGGTCTGCCACTTTTGATCGCGCTGCTGGTGGTCGCCCTCACCGGATTTTCCACGAATGGGCAAAGTGTCATTGCAGGGGTGCCGGATACCGCGCCGATCTTTCTATGGGTGCGCGGCGATTTGTGGCGCGTCAATCCGCTTGATCTCAACAGCGCGCCGGTACAGGTGACGCAGAACGGGACGATTTCCGGCCCCGCACTCTCGCCGGATGGGCTGAACATCGCGTATAAGGTGGCGGCCCCGGTGGGGTTGGCGGCGCTGGATCGCGTACAGGGTGCGCCGGGGGGAATCGCATCATTCGACTTGCCAGCCGATATTTATGTGCTGAACGTAGGAAGCGGAACCTCTCAGGAAATTGTCGGGCAGCCGGATAACGCTTCGCTGCTGGTCGAAGGCACGCCGGATAACGCGCTGATCCGCTCCGCGCCCGCATGGTCACCGGATGGGACATCGCTGATCTGGACGGAGATGGCATTTGGAAGCCGTGATTCAGAGCTGGTCGTCTTGAACGGGCGTACAAGCAGCGGTATTCGGCTGTTCACCGGGCTCCCCGCGACGACGAATCCGCCACAGATCGCGATCGCGCCGTCACTTGCGACCGATGGACAGACGTTCATGATCGTCGCATGGGTGACGGATGACACGGGCGTCACCACGATCGGCGCGTATGCGTCGGATGGCGCATGGGCATCGATTCATGCGCTGCCTTCCGGCGAATCATCCGTCGAGCAAATCGCCATCGTTGAAATGGGAGACACACAACAGGTCGCTGTGTTGTACAGCAGCGGCGATTGGGCGCTGTACCCAGATTTTCAGGCAGGGAATTTAGCCCCCTACCGCGATCAGCACCCGGAAGGGCCGTTCATGTACGCGCATGGGAACCCGGCGCAGACATTTGGTATTTCGTTCGGGTATCTTGGCGATACGGGATTTTTCTGGGAAGCGTTCGATCCGTTCGATCCACAAGCGGCATCGGTCGCGTTCCCCGGAGCACCGGGACGGATTACGATCGCGCCGAGTGGAAGGGCGATCGCCTTCCTCGGTTTCCCGGATTACGGTTCGGCGGCGATTTACCGTGATGGCGAACTCCTGCCGATCCCAAACACGGGCAGCGGCACAGACAAATTGAGTGTGGGGGCAATCCTATGGGGATCGGCGGCGTGGCGTGAAAATCGGTTCGATCTTTGACGCATTTTAAGGGCATCGCGTTCCGTCACATAGGAGAAAGGGTGGTCAATAATCAGGGCCGATCCGGTTAGCTAACGTTCAACCTACGATCCCATAGACAGGCATTGAATGTCGCTATAATGCGATATAGAACGAACACGAGAACACATGGATCATTGGAGGATGAAAATGGGGCGTAAGCTTATGCTCACCGCGCTGTTTGTGGCGCTGTTGGGCGTGTTGATTGTGGGGCCAGCCGCGCAGCCTGCTGCGGCGCAGGGTTCGACATGGTACGCGGAATACTACAACAATGCGACCTTGTCCGGCACACCGGCAATCACGCGTTATGAAAATCAGCTTGCCTTTAACTGGGGAACCGGATCGCCCGGTTCCGGCATCAACAACGACGGCTTTTCGGCACGCTTTGCGACCGACGTTTCCCTGAATCCCGGCACTTACCGGTTCTTCCTTCAGGCGGACGATAACGCACGCGTCACCTTCAATTTCAGTCAAGTGGTGATCGATACGTTCACTACTCCGGCGGTCGCGCAGACCGTGACCGGTGATGTGACGGTGCCATCGGCAGGCGTGTATCACATTCAGATCGACTACCGCGAAGTGGATAGTTTGGCCTTCCTGAACTTCAGCTACGCCAATGCAGCAACCAACCCGCAGCCGAATTTCCCGGTGGCCCCGATTTTCCCCGGTGCACCTGCGGGCAACCCGGTCGCGCTGACGGCTCCGTGGACGGCGCAGTACTATTCGAATAACAGCTTGGTAGAACCGGCAGCCGCCATCATCACCATTCCGGCGGTGAGCTTCAACTACGGCGCGGCAGCACCACTGCCAAGCGTTCCGGTTGATAATTGGTCGGGCCGCTTCACCAGTGTGCAGTCGTTAAGCGGCGGCGTGTATACGCTAGCCGTTAACGCGGACGATGGTGTGCGTGTCTATGTGAACGGCGCGCTGGTCATCAACCAAATCGGCGGCGCGACGGGGCAGACCTATACGGCACAGCTCACGCTGCCCGGTGGTTCGAATAACTTCCAAGTGGAATATGTCGAGTACAGCGGCAACAGTTTCCTGAACTTCGCGCTGCTCACGCCGGCTCCGGCGGTCGTTCCGACGGTTCCGGGTGTCCCCTCATCGCCGACGGGTGCAACCGCCCTCGTGACGGCCTACCGCTTGAACGTGCGCCAGTACCCCGACCCGCTTTCGATGCGGCTGGCTCAGATCAACCGCAATGAAACATACGCAGTTTTGGGGCGCAACGGCGATGGATCGTGGTATCTGCTTCAGGTGGGTTCCACTCAGGGTTGGGCCAGCTCACGCTTCCTGACCATTCAGAATGGTGCTGCTGTACCGGTGGTCGGCAACACGGCGGGCAGCGGTTCGCCTGCACCGACTTCAGTCCCCTCCGTCAGCACGGGGATTACCGTGGTGGCAAACCCGTACACCGTCAATATTCGTTCCAGCCCCAGCACGACGAGTTCCCGTATTGGCCGCCTGCCAACCGGACAGAGCGCCCAGTTGATCGGTCGCAACAGCTTGAATCAATGGTGGCAGATCAACTACAACGGGATCGTGGGTTGGGTGACGGCGCAGTACACCGTCATCAGCCCCTCGAACGCGAATATCAACAGCGTGCCGGTGACCGGCTAGGCGCATTCGTCAGCGAGGATCTAAAAACGGGTCTGGAGAAATTCCAGACCCGATTTGATTCCGTTGCAGCAGCAGAGGAGGAGGCAGCTAACGGAGCATTTCCGCCATCTTGTCGAACGACTGTTCCCAACCGATCCGCGTCAGATCGACCATGTCGGAGGGGGAAGTCGGGAAACCTGTGTGCCGAAGCGTCATTTTCGTCTTGCCACCCTCTACGACATCCAACAGCACGGTGATCAGCAGTTCGGGGAAATTGTCACCCATGCCATATTCGGCACCGGACACCGGGTTGCCCTGTTCGTCGGCAAAGTTGTCGGTGAAAACAAGCCGCTCTACCGGGACGATTTCGCGGAACACGCCGCTGCTCCAAATGTCCTGCCCATCGGGCATGTGCATACAGAAGACATACTTGCCTCCCACGCGCAGATCGATCTTGGCAGAGTGGGCCGTAATGTCTTTCGCGCCCCACCAACGCATCACAAAAGCGGGGTCCGTCCACGCTTTCCACACCTGTTCGCGTGGGGCGTCGATTACGCGCGTGATTACAATTTCACGCTCAGCAGTGTTGGCAGTCGTGCTGTCATTCGGGGTCATTCGTCTCCTCTTTTCCTTGCAGTTCGGGCAGATAGCCGTTCAGGCGTTCCAATCATGCATCCCCGTTCGGGGCGCACCTTGACCAGCCCTAGTTCACACAAGCGGCGGAGCTGTTTGGAAACAAACATACGGCTGGCTGATGGCCAAGCGTTTAGGCAGCAGGTCGAGAATACGTCTGTGAGTGGGGTTTGCTAGTGCTTCGAAGGCCGTGAAAATTACAGAACAAATGTACCATATAGATTATATAACTGTCAAGGTATGTAACCAGCGTCACAGCGTTGTGTCGATGCTGCACCGGATTTCGGAAAATGTAAACTCTTTGTAAACTCTGTAATTTTCGTGTTGCGTACCCTCCAGCCCCATACCATGCTGATTCGCCGCGCCTTATAATGTTGCAGGTTTTGCCCCGGAACGATGATGCAAGGGGAGGTAAATGCCTTGATAGAAGTACAGAATCTAACCAAGCGATACGGGGAAGTGCTTGCAGTAAAGGGTGTATCCTTTGAAGCCCATCCCGGTCAGGTGACGGGATTTCTTGGGCCTAACGGTGCCGGTAAAACGACGACGATGCGCATGCTGACGGGCTACATGCCGCCTACGTCCGGTTCGGCAAAAGTCGCGGGCTATGATGTGTTCGATCAGAGCTTGCAGGTGCGCCAGCATGTTGGGTATCTGCCGGAAAATGTGCCGCTGTACCGCGATATGACGACGCGCGGGTATCTGCAATATGTCGGTGAAATTCGCGGCGTGCGTAAACTGCGCGTCCGCACGGATGAGGTGCTGGAACGCGTGGGGCTTGCGAACCGCGCCAACAGCCGCATCCGCACGCTGTCGAAAGGCATGAAGCAGCGCGTGGGCTTGGCGCAGGCTTTGCTGCACAACCCCGATGTGCTGATCCTCGACGAGCCAACGATCGGTCTTGACCCGTATCAAGTGCTGGAACTGCGTTCGCTGGTGCGCGATCTCGGTCGCGATCACACGCTGCTGTTCAGCACGCACATCCTCAGCGAAGCGGAGCAGGTGTGCGATAACGTGGTCATCATCAATCAGGGTGAAATCATCGCCAAGGGATCGCCTGCCGAACTGCGCGCGGAACTGGCGCGCGGCGGTCGTATCGTCGTCCGCGTGGAAGGTGATGCACAGGCAGCGGCTTCGGTGGTGCGCGACGTCCCCGGCGTTGCCGATGCAAGCGTCGATGCCCTGCTGGGCGGCGCGATCGTGATCACGCCGAGCAGCACCAACCTTGATCCGCGTCCGGCGGTCGCCTCGGCGATTGTGGCGCACCAGATCAAGCTGACGGAGATGCGTCTGCTCGCCGTGAACCTTGAAGAGATCTTCCTTGAACTGACGCGCCAAGAAGCGGCCAATGAAATCACCGCCGCCGAATCCGCGCCCAATGAAGTTGCAGCGGAGGCATAACATGAGCGAACAAGTGATGCAGCCCGCTCACGATGTCATTGATCACGAAGTGAAAACTGGCAGCAGCATGCCGTTCTGGGCGGTCTACAAGCGCGAACTGGCGCAGTATTTCCGTTCGCCCATCGCCTATGCCATCGCGTTCGCGATGCTGCTGTTCCTCGGGTTCCTGTTCAACGGGTATCTGGCGCAGGCATCCAATCCACAGGGCGGTGTCCCCGCTGATCCGACGTATTTGCCGAGTCTGCTGGTCTTCCTAATGTTCCTGATTGGCCCGCTGCTGACCATGCGTTTGCTGGCAGAAGAAGCCCGTGAAGGCACGCTGGAAGTGCTGATGACGCTGCCCATGCACGAAGGCCAGTTCATCATCGGCAAATTTCTCGCCGCGTGGACGTACTACACGGCGATGCTTGCCCTGACGCTGATTCACTACCTTGTACTGACGACGCTCGGCAGCCCGGATCAAGGGGCGGCGTTCGGCGCGTATGTTGGCGCGTGGCTGTACGGCGGCGCGGTCATCGCGGTCTGCATGATCTGGTCAGCAGTGACGGAAGATCAAATCGTGGCGGCGTTCCTCAGTGCGGCGACGGTGCTGGTGCTGTATCTGACCGAAGTCGCAGCGATGGCTATCGGCAGTCAAAACGCACAGCTTTCGGCGTTCATTCGCGAACTGGGCTTGAACGCGCACTATCAATCAACGATGGCGGCGGGCCTCATCCGTCTTGAGGACGTTCTGTACTTCGTCTTTATGATCATTGGCGCGCTGTTCATCACCACCCGCATTATCGAAACGCGGCGCTGGCGCGCATAAGGGGAACGATCATGGCGGAAAACAAACCCAAAAACCAACCGGTGAACGATCAGACCGAGCCGCTGATCCCACCGATCTTCTTGCTGATCATCGGTTTCGCGGGGCTGCTGGTCGCGGCGATTGTGGCGATCACACAGCCGGAATTTAACACGGTCGGTTTCGGCGGTATTGGCATCGCGGTCATTGCGTTCGTCGCATGGGCGCTGCTCTCACCGCAGCAGGCAGTCGCAGTCTTCACGGGGCGCACAGCGCGCTTCGGCGGTGTCAGCCTGTTCGTGACGCTGCTCGTGCTGGCGGCGCTGGTGTTCGTGTATATCTTCGCGCGTAACGCTAACCTGAGTGTCGATTTGACCCAGAGCGACCAATTCTCGCTGACCGACGAATCGCGGCAGGCGATTCAAGCCTTCGGCGCAGACCCGAATGTGCCGCGTGTACGCATCCTCGCCTTCTACGGCGCAGGGCAGTCCAGCACGCGCGATCAGAATCAACTGCTGTTCCAAGACTATGCCGATACGAGCGGCGGCAAAATCGAATTCCAGTTCGTCGATCCTGACCGCAACCCAACGCAGGCCTCGCTGTATGGGGTCACCCGTGCGGGTCAAGTCGTGGTCGTGGCGGATAATCCGGCCCTCGTGGGGCAGCCGCAGACCAGCAGCCCGGATCAGACGACCGACTCCAGCGGCAGCCCATTCAGCCTCGGCGCGATTCAGCCCGATGACACCGGCTTCACCGCCGATGTGGAACATGCCCGCCTGCTGCAAAGCGCCGCGCAGCAGGATTTGACCAACGCTATCCTGCGCGTGTCCGCCAGCGGTGATTTCACCGCCTACTTCGTCAGCGTGGCGGACAGCGAAGAAGCATCAATGTCGAGCCTGAAGCAGACGCTGACCGATGGCGGTGGGTGGACGGTTACCGATTCGTCGCTGCTGGCGTTCACCGGCCCGAATCCTGAACATGTGCTGAACGATCCGAACCTCGACGGCGAAGTCATGGTCATCCCCGGCGGGACGGGCGCACTGTCTGCCGACGAGCTGGCGACGCTGCAAACGTATCTCGACAACGGCGGCGATCTGGTGATTTTCGCGGGCAGCAATTTCCTCAGCCCGGATTTCCGTTCGCTGGCGACCGATACAGCGCTGAACGACTATCTCGAAGCCAGTTTCGGGCTGCGCATCAACAATGACGTGGTGCTGGACGACCGGCAGGCGGCACAGAACATGCTGACGCCGATCGTCACCGATGTCGCCACCGGCAGCACGATCATGACCGGTTTCGCACAGCCGGTGATCATTTTCGACCAGACGCACAGCATTAGTATCAGCGACAGCGCCCCCGCCAATGTGACGGTCACCGCTTTGGCGCGCACATCAGAAAATGCGTGGACAACGACCGATTTCGCCACGATCCTTGATGGCAGCTACACACCCCCGGCGGATGTCGTGCGCGGCGCTCAAGTAGTCGCGGCATCGGCGGAAAACACGCAAACCGGCGCTCGCATCGTCGTGTTCGGCAGCACCACGCCCGCGATCGATGATTTGGCCCAGTATTCGAACTTCGCTAACTTCCGCGTGGCGGTGAATTCGCTGGTGTGGACGACGCACTTCGACGACTTCGCACGGCAGATCACTGTCCAGCAGACCACCGATCCGTCACAGCTTCCGATGACGGTTACCGAACAGAATCTGCGGGACATCAACCTGCTAACCCTGTTTGTCCTTCCGTTTGGGACGCTCGGCATCGGCGTGTATGTGTGGTGGATGAACCGCGAACGGCGGAACGCATAAATCAGGGGGAATTGACTACATGCGTCTCAATTTTGGCACTCTGATTCTCATTCTGATCGCACTGGTGGTGATTGTCGGTGTGGTCATTCTCACCGGCCAGCAGGCCAGCGCGCCGGGTGAACCTACCGCAACCCCGGCGGCGCAGTCGGGATCGGTCTTCGACGGCGTCGATGCAGCAGCGGCGAACTCGTTGGAGATCGTGAATCATCAACTGGGCGATTTCGTCACCCTGACCAAAGATGCGGGCGGCGCGTGGGACATCACCGGCACGCGCCAGAGCACCGTTACCCCGCCGGATCAAGCCGCGGTCGCGACCAACCTGAATTCGGTCGCGACGCTCCAGTACACCGACCGCTTCGACTCGTCGGATCTGGCGGCTTTCGGGCTGGATCAGCCTGTGTATCGCTTCGTGCTGACCACCGAAACCGGCGGCCAGTATACGCTGTACGTGGGGGGCAAGAACCCGGCAGGCAATCGTTACTACGCGGTAGCACAATCAGTGGCAGGCGAAGGCACGGTAGAGCCAGCCGCGGAAACGACGACTGAAGCCGTTGAAGCGACGGCGGAAGTACTTGGCCCGGTCGAAGCCACCGCGGAAGTCACGGCTGAAGCGACGCTTGTGCGCTACACCGGCCCGCGTTCAGAATTGAGCGGCCCGCAGACCATTCTGCTCATCAACAGCAGCGTGCTTGATCCGCTGATCGCCTTGATCAGCCAGCCGCCGTATGCACCGACGCCCACTCCGACCGCGACGGCGACGGCAACCGCGAACCCGTACAGCGAAGTCGAGCAGACCGCGACGGCTACCACCCTGTTCGCGACACAGGCCGCAGAAGCCTATGCCACGGCCACGGCGCTCGTCGCCACCGCTGAAGTTACGGCGGACGCGGGTGCGATCAGCACACCGGAACCGACCGCTGCGGCAGCAGAAGTCACCGCAGAGGCAACCCTCGAAGCAACAGCGGAAGTGACGCAAGCACCGTAATTCTGCGTCGTGAGATAGTGTCGATGTTTCAAAAACGGGATGGTGTTCGCACTATCCCGTTTTTGTTTTGATCGAACTTATTAACGAGATCGCATCCAAATTGATCACGCCTCTTTACAATTTGCATTTATGCGGATTTAGGGGATGTTACCGCGCGGGTTTTTGCCTCATGATAGGGGATTAGAAAGAGGTCAAACAGACCACCCAAAACCGAACGATCTGCCTTGATCAACGGCGTGTCATTGGGCAAGCGGCGGGGTATGATAGTGAGCTCGTATCATGTGTGACGTTTTGCCTGCGCCGAAAGCTTATAGAATAAGTACTGTCATTATGCGTTTGCGGAACCTAAGGGAAAGTCCGGGCGTCTTGTCTTATAGTCAGGGTAATTTTGGACTGCATGCGGGGGCAGTATGCCGCGCTTGATCATGCGCCGGGGTCCAACTCCGGGAGCCATCTATGTATTAGACAGCGATGAAGTGACCATTGGACGCGGACGTAAGAACCAAATTGTCATTCACGACAATGAGGTCAGCCGCGAGCACTGCCGACTAATCCGCCTCATGGATGATTATGAGGTACAGGATCTCAATTCCAGCAACGGGACTTTTGTAAACGGCCTGCGCGTGATTGCCAATTGGCTGCTTCAGCCCGGTTCGCTGGTTGAACTCGGTGATTCGATCACCTTGGAATACGATCGCACACCGGTCAGCGCAGCGCTCACCAGCAGCACCCGTCCCTTCAAAACGCAGCCTTTGCCGCAGTCCGAAACGGATACGGATGACGAAGGGGAAAGTGAAGTCCTTGCCGACTGCCGCCATGTCTTGATGATGACGATGGGGCCGACCGTCGGACGGGTGTATTTCCTGAGCGATCCGATTCATACGATCGGACGCGAAAATGGGAACGACATCATCATTCAAGACCCAGAGATCAGCCGGAATCATGTGCGGCTGCGCAAATCGCGCAATAGTTATGTCGTCGAGGATATTGGTTCCACGAACGGCACCTATGTAAACGGGATGCTGATCGGCGAAGCGCATACGCTGCAAGTCGACGATGTGCTGCGCTTGGGAACCGCTGTTCAGCTTCAGTACATCCGTCAGTATGGGACGGATCAGTATATGGCCGCCGATCCAACGCCCTCCAAACGCGTGACAGGTGAATATTCGCGCGAAGAGCTTGGGTTCACATCATTCATCAACCCGGTTCCCACCCAGCGGAAAATTTCGCGTCTTGGAACAGGGTTACAGCCGGGTGCGCTGGAAAATCATGTCATGATCGCCTATGCGCGCGACACATGGGAAGGCGTGGTCGCCAACCTGATTTTGAGCTTGCAGGATGCAGGGCTGAACGTGTGGGTCGATCAATACCTTGTGCAAGGGAGCGAGGATTGGCGGGCCGCCGTCGAACAGGCGCTGCTGGAATGCTGGGCGATGGTAATCGTCGTGTCGCCCGTGTCACTCAATTCCAATTATGTGAAGATGGAATATCGCCACTTCATCAACCGGGAAAAGCCTGTGATCCCGCTGATTTACGAGCCGGTCAAGCCGCTGCCGCAGGAGCTAGGACGGCTGCGCACGATCAGCTATGATGCGACCAATCCGCGCAAAACGTTCCACAAGTTGGTCTTCGAATTGATGCAGCTTCGCCGGGGCGGGTGATCGTTTCGATCTCCGCCCTGCATCTTGTCTTTTCTTCACTCAATTCCTGAGCTATTCTCATTATGGCGACTCTTTATGCAATGTGGGACGCTTAATGACAAACATGTAAACGCTCAGGGCCTCAGCTTTATGTCTCTCTTAAGCCCCCAGTGTGCTAAATCGCGGTAAGATTTCAGGAATTTTACGCTCTTGGAAGCCATGCTTCTGCTACACTATTGATATATGAAGAATGTACGTGGGTGAGCAATGGCATTAGAAGCAGAACGCGGTCTGGATGCTTGGATTGCGAAATTTGCGACCAGCCTGCATTTCCAGCGGTTAGACACATCGTCAATCTTACATGCAGCGCTGACTCAGATGGCGGAAGTTGTCGGAGCGGCTCAGGGCGCGGCAGCCATCCTTGACGAACACAACCTCCCACAACATGCGGCATTATTTGGCTATCAGGTCGAAGACGAAGGCGAGTTCTGGACAACGCTGATCAGCCAAGGCCTAATGGGCTTCGTGATGCATGGCCGCCGTGTCGTGATCGTCCGCAATATCAGCACCGATCCGCGCTGGGCAGGCAACCCCAAAGTCTTGACAACGGCCTGCGGCTCTGCGATTGGTATCCCGCTCCGCACGATTGATCGCCAAAGTTTGCTAGGTGCGGTCATCCTCATTCACCCGCAAATCGACTATTTCACCGCGTTGAAGGCGCAAATGCTCGAAACGGCGGGCGAAATTACCGGCGCGGCGATGCAAAACGCGATGGAAATGCAAAGCCTGCGCGACAGCGAATCGGCATTCCGCGATCTGTATATTCAGGTGGAAGCGGAAAAGAACGAACATGTCCGCGATGAAGCCCTGCGGCGCGATCTCTCCGCGATGATTTACCATGATCTGCGCAACCCCGTCCAGAATATCCAGACCAGTTTAAGCGGTTTGAACCGCGTGCTGGCGAATTCCGAACGCACCGTCGCGCACGATTTGATCGATTTGGCGCTGCGCAGCACCGCACAAATCACACGCATGGTCAAAGGGCTGCTTGACTTGGAACGGTTGGAAGGCGGCAAGGCGATCGTCAATCGCAAGGTCACGAGCGTTGAAGAGATGCTGACGGACGCGGTGAATTTGGTGCGCCCCAGCCTTGACTATGCCGACCAAACGATGCTGTTCGATATTGATGCGAACCTGCCCACCGTGACGATCGACGCCGATATGATTCAGCGCGTAGTGGTGAATCTGGTTGAAAATGCAGCCAAACACACACCGAACGGCGGACGCGTCAGCGTTGGGGCGCACCTGACGGAACAGGGCATTCGCATCGACGTGATTGACACGGGCGCGGGCATCCCACCGGGGCTGCGCGATCGCGTGTTCGATAAGTTCTTCCGCGTGCGCAATCAAAATGCGCCGACCGGGTTCGGCTTGGGGCTGGCGTTCTGTCGTCTCGCCGTCGAAGCCCATGGCGGTCGCATTTGGGTGGAAAGCGAACCGGATCACGGCTCTACCTTCGCGTTTACGCTGCCGGTAGAAGGTTACGAAGCCAGCATCGAAACCCGGCGTGCCCCTGCGCGCACGAAATAAGTGTAGGGCAGCCGCCTATCCGTAAACCGTTTTAATCTTGGAAAATACAGAGCACACAGAAGAGTTCTCTGTGCGCTCTGCGGTTTATGCTGCTTACGAGGGGTTATTCAGCAGAATCGGCGGGGCGGGTCGCCATCAGCACCAGCCAATCGCCGGACTGCACGGTTTTTCCCGCTTGGTTGATGATTTTCACCCCGAAGGTGATCAAACCGCCGCCCAAACGCGCATTCGGCTTGTCCTTTTCCTTGACGACAATTTCCACGTGCAGCGTATCACCGATGTACACCGGCAGGCTGAATTTCATCTCCAGCCCGCGAAAGGCGACGACCGTGCGTTCCATGAAACCGAGTTGGTACGCCTGCCCCACCGCATAACTAAGGCTCAACATACCGTGTGCGATGCGTTTACCGAACGCCGTAGTTTTCATGTACTCGTCGTCGGTGTGCATCGGATTATAGTCGCCCGTCAGCCCGGCAAATTGAACAATGTCCGCTTCGGTGATGGTGCGCCCGCGCGTCATCATTTTTTGCCCATCGACGATGTCTTCATAGTAAAGCCCACGTGGGGCATCGTCCAAATAACCCATCCTATTGTTCTCCTCGGCGCGCACAGCAGCGCAGTATTCGGCTAAGTTTTTGATTCACTGGAGCTAAAACACCGCATCCCGGCGGGTAGATGCAAGCCCCAAAAGCGCAATCTCTTGTCAGCGTAACTTCGCCTGTGCTAGAATGATCAAAAATGTCCTCATAACGAGGAAAGGATAACTTGGACGACGGCCATTTACCAAGCCTGCTCACCATTGGCTTGTTGATAGTTCTGCACGCTGGTGTGCAGTTTGCGTATGCTGCGCTCACCAATTCCCGCCTGACAGCCTTGAACGAACGCGCTGAAGCAGGCGATATCGCTGCGAAACACACCCTCATTCTTGTCGAAAACCTATTCCAGCTCCGCGTCATGTCTGAACTGCTGATCACAGCGCTGCGCCTAACGCTGGCCGCTGTCGCGATCGTTGGCATCGCCCAACCGTTGATCGACAACGCGAACGGTGGGTTATTCAGCAACGCGGCGGCGGTGTATCTGCTGGTGCTGCTGCCGGTTGGGCTGTTGGACTACGTGTTTGGCGACCTGATCACGGCGACGTTCGGGCGTGCCGCCGCCGATGCGGCTGCGCCGTATATCACGCCTGTCGTCCGCCTGCTGCTGTTCCTGCTCAAGCCGGTGGTGGTGTTGATGGTCGCCTTAGAGGGGCTGGCAGCGCGCATGAGCGGCGGGGAAAACCTGACCAAGGCCGTCACCGAAGAAGAAATCCTCTCACTGGTCGATGTCGGTCAGCGCGGCGGCACGATCGAAAGCGATGAGAAGGACATGATTTACTCGGTCTTGCAGTTCAATGAGATCGCGGTGCGCGAGATCATGATCCCACGACCGGACATCACGGCCATTGAAATCAGCGAGCCGCTGACAGAAGCATTGAAAACGATCGTGGAAACCGGGCATTCGCGGGTGCCGGTTTACGAAGACGAGATCGACAACATTCAAGGCGTACTATTCGCCAAAGACCTGCTGACGTTGGTACAGCGTGGTGAACTTGACCGGGCTTCCCTGCGGCAGATCATTCGCAAGGTGCATTTTGTGCCGGAAAGCAAGCGCGCCGATAACCTGTTCAAAGAGATGCAGGTCGGCAATATCCACATCGCCATCGTCGTCGATGAATATGGCAGCACCGCCGGTTTGGTGACGATCGAAGACCTGCTCGAAGAAATCGTCGGCGACATCCGCGACGAGTACGACCAGAACGAGGAATCAGAATTCACGGCGCTGACGGTGGATACCTTCCTTGTCGATGGCGCGATGCAGCTCACCGACTTGAACGATCGCCTAAACGTCGAGCTTTCGACCGAAGACAGCGATACGCTTGGCGGCTACATTTACAGCCGGTTGGGGCAAATTCCGCAGGTGGGGCAAACGCTGGAAGCGGAGACACTCATCATGCGCATCGATAAAGTGGAAAACCGCCGCATCCGTAAAGTCCACATCACACGTGCAGCACCGCCCGCCGAACCCGAAACCAAACCCGACGAAACGGCTGAACACAGCCGCGCACGCGGTGAGATCGGCGGGGCACCGGATCGGCCAGCACAAGCCATGCTGCGGCAGGATTTCTAGGCCAGCGGCAGTCCCTCTTTCAATGAGCCAAAACCGAAGGGCGTGAGTCGATCAACTCACGCCCATTATTAGATCCGATTTGGGGCT
>JAXLWG010000064.1:0-19565 GCA_046328615.1 Anaerolineae bacterium
GTTCACGGCCAGCTTGGTTAGAATACTGCTGACGTGTTTTTTGATCGTTGAGGTACTGACGACCAGCCGCTCGGCGATTTCGATATTGCTCAACCCTTGTGACACGTACCTCAGGATTTCGATCTCTGCGGGGGTAAGTTTGTCTGCGGATTCTTCCGAGCTGCGCAATGCTTCGATCAATTCCTGTGCGGCATTCGGCGCGAGGGTCGGTTTGCCAGAATGCGCATCTTCAATGGCGCGTACGAGCAGATGCTGACCCACTTCTTTGCCCAGATAGCTTATCGCCCCGGCCTCAAACGCTGCACGCACCAACCCTCCTTCCGTGTAGTTGGAAAGCACAATAATGCGTGCCTGCTCGTCAATGCGGCGAATCGCACGGATCGCTTCGACTCCATCAATATTCGGCATCGATATATCCATTAGCACAATGTGTGGCTGCACCTCTGGATAAAGCAAAATTGCCTCACGACCATCACTGGCTTCGCCGACGAAGCACAAAGAGGGGGAATGCTCGATCAACACGCGCAGACCCATACGGACAATATCATGATCATCGACGATCATGACCCGAATTGGCTCAAGATTCCCCGTCGCTTCAGCCATAAACGACTCAAACCGTCTCGCTACCATATTCCAAGGTGCGCTCATTGTAGTGTCCCTAATAGGGGCTTCCATCCGCCAATTTGGCGGACTTGGATAGGCGATCTAGTTGATTACTTGCTTGATGGAAGACTAGTCAAAAGAGCAGATTTGTCCGTCCAGATGACCCCTATGAAAATGACCGCTTCATCACAATCAGGTACGACCGCATGACCCTCATGGTTTGAGCCCGATTTCTTACACTTCATAAAGGTAGAACAAACTTATCCGAGGAGAGGCGAGGAATGGCAGCAGTGAATGCACCCCGTATGGATTATGGGCGGACAGGGGCGCGCACGACCGGTGTGATCGAAACAGATACCGTCGTCGTCAGCCGACGGGATTTGTCATGGGGCGCGGTGATTGCGGGCGTGATCGTTGTGTTGGTGACGATGGTTGCGCTCAATATGCTGGGGTTGGCGATTGGCGCGACGACGGTGAATCCACTCACGGAAGCGAACCCGGTTGACCCGGCGCTGGGGACGGCAGCCGTTTTTTGGTTCGTAGGAACCGGTTTGCTGGCGCTGTTCGCGGGTGGATGGGTCGCTTCTCACCTTGCCGTGACCTATGATCAAGGAACAGGTTTCCTTCATGGGTTGGTCACATGGGGCGTTTCTACGCTCATTGCGTTTGTGCTGGTGACCACCTCGGTCGGAAACTTGGTGACCGGGCTGACCGGGGTCGTGGGGCAGGGACTTTCGATTTTGACGCAGGGCGCGCTGAATAATGCGCCGGAAGTTGCGGATGCGCTCAATCTTCAGGGGGCCACGCGCGACGCGATCATGCAGGAGTCGAATCAGCTCTTGAGGAACCAGAATACGCCGGGTACAACCGGCACTGATACCACGGGCGATACGACGGGCACCACCGGGACAACCGCGCAGAATGCACCGGGCAGCACCTTCGATACGCTGGATACGCTCGATTTCAATAATCGGGTGCTGGCCTTCTTAAATGGTAATCAAGAGGATACAGCGGCACGTCAAGAGTTGGTGACGTATATCAGCGAACGAACCGGACTGACCGCTGATCAGGCGAACACGCAGTTGGATCGCTGGACGCAGTCGTTTAACAGCGTGCGCGACAATGCCGAAACCGCCGCCCGCCAAGTGGGTGAACAGTTGGCGAATACGCTGACGACGATCGGCGGAGCGCTGTTCTTGGCGATGCTGCTCGGCGCGGTAGCGGGCAGCGTTGGGGGTGTCGTCGGCACCCGTGACCTTGACCGCGAAGTTTCGACGGTGCGCACGACGACCGGCGACTAAGTAGAGTAGGTGTGGGGCTGAAAAGCTTCACGATCACGTACAGCCAAGCCCCGGCAGGAAATAATGCCGGGGTTTTTTATTGCTTGGAGGCCGAATTGCTTTGCTGTGATGACTTCTGCGATACCCATCAGGTATTCGTTTGGGTGCTTTCGGGGTGGGGGTGGTTAGTCAAAACCACCTAGCCTAGTTCCTCCACTACGTGGTGTGCTGTCTTTGACGACTGATCTAGGCTGTAAAGGCTTGTCGACAAGCAGAAGTTGATGCAGGTTCAGCAAGAATTGTGAGGCGTGTATATGAGCAGTAAGCGGAATATTCGTGGGATGGTTTTGGCGCTGGTGCTGGCACTGGCGTTGGTGCTGCCAATAGCGGTCAATGCCCAGACCGATTCGTCGTCGCGTACCCAGTGTGACTCGACCTTGATTCTGCTGGCCGGGCTGGCCCAGCGGTACTTCGGCTTTACGTCTATTTCCGGTCTGGATATGACGCAGTTCGAATATGGGCAGTACAGCCCCTTCTGGTCGATGTCTGATCCGTCGATGAGCGGCGGTTCCTCAACGGGCATGACCTCCGGCGATACCGCGGGTGGGACAACCTCCAGCACCGGTAACACGACGGGCGATACGACGGCTCAAACGCCGGTTCCCACCATGTCCGGCGATACGACGGGTGGCACAGGGACGATGACGTTCCTTAACCCTCCCATGATTGCGGACGAGAATACCTCGTGTATGCAGCTTCGCGCGGAACTGGAAGCCTTCTTCACCAGCGGTCTCGCGAACCCGAACTGGGATCAGAGCTTCCGGGGCGGGATGGGTGGATCAATGGGCATGGGCGGCACGACGGGTTCGACCAGCGGCTCAACCAGTGGCGATAGCAGCGGTACGACCAGCGGCTCCACCGATAACTCGATGGCGACCCCTACGTCAAGCGGCTGAACGTCGTGTAGTCTCGCTGCGTGATCTGAAGGGTGTGCAGTAACAAACCCCTTCAAGGGATGGCGGTTTCTTCAGTGAAACGCCATCCCTTATGGTTAGTCCTGCCCGCTGTCGCGATGCGGCTGCGTCTGGTTCTGCGCATCTGACAGTGAACTGGACGCGTTCAGGTGGGCGTTTTCATCGATGCCTACACCTAGACGATAGACCAGTTCCCCGCCCAACCATCCACTGAGGGTCGTAAGCCCCGCACCCACGAACGACAGCAGCAGCGCTGCTCCATCTGGCGATGCGATGTCATCGCGGCGCAGTACCCAGCTTAACAAGAACAGCACCAGCACAATCGCATTGATGATCCCGTGTGCCAGCCCAACCCGCTTGGCGCGGTTTTGATCGGGTATCGCCTGCCAATCGCGAAAGCCGAAGAACGCGGCCACCAGCCCAAAAACGACGCCTGCGCCGATCATGAAATAAGCAGCACGTGACCAATCGCCATTACCAGACAGCAGCGTGATGAGATCGAAGAGGACGCCGGTTCCCAGCAGCCCAATAGGAAATACGATCAGAATTGGGTGAATGGGGTGCCCCAAGAATTTGTTGTGACTTTCCATGTTGTATCTCGCTCCTACCAACCAGCCGTTTGTTATCGATGTCTCCACTGTGGGCGCAGCGGCTGTATGACCGCATGATGAGGGTGGCGCATCCGGATGGGGTCACTCGGGTAGAGTATACGGACGTGTAACATAGGGGCGTCACAAATCGGTGACGTGTTTTGACAGACCCCACCAATTTCGTTAAACTGCCCAAATATTGTGTACGGCGGACGTGCGAAAGTGCCAACGCCGCCTGCCAACACACGATATATCCTTATAGGTTGTGTTACCTATTCACAGAATTTACCAAGGAGCGCTTAACGATGAATAAACGGTTTGCTCTGTTGATTCTCGTTGTGGTGGCCGCCCTGCTGGTGTCGAGTGTCGCAGTGTCGGCACAGGACGCACCGGTTCAGCTTGGCGAAATCACGCAACGGATCATCGACCGCGACGAACTGGTATGCGGTGTCAATACCGGCCTCGCCGGGTTTGCCGCGCTGAATGACGCCGGTGAATACGAAGGCTTTGACGTTGACTTCTGCCGTGCGGTGGCTGCGGCCATTCTGGGTGATGCCAACAAGGTTTCGTACCGTCCTCTGCAAGCGAGCGAACGTCAGGCTGCGATCCAGTCGGGCGAAATCGACATGATGGCGCGTAACACGACCATGACGATCAGCCGTGATGCTGTGTGGGGCGCGACATTCGCTCCTGTCACGTTCTACGACGGTCAAGGCTTGATGGTGCGTACCGACAGTGGGATCACGACGATTGAACAGCTTGACGGCGCTTCGATCTGCGTGCAGAGTGGTACGACGACAGAATTGAACCTCGCCGATGCGTTCAACCAGCGTGGGCTGACCTATACCCCGCAGGTGTTCGCGGACGCGCCCGGCACGTGGGATGCGTATGTTCAGGGCCGCTGCGATGCGTTCACGACCGATAAGAGCGGTTTGATCGCCTATCGTTCGACCGCAGAAGATCCCGGTGCGCACACGATCCTCGATGTGACGCTGAGCAAGGAACCGCTGGCTCCGCTCAGCCCTCAGAGTGACGCGCAGTTTGCTGACATTGTCCGCTGGGTGGTTTACGGCACAATTCAGGCCGAAGAATACGGCATCACCAGCGAAAACGTGGATAGCTTCCTGACGAGCGAACTGCCTGAAATTCAGCGCTTCCTTGGTGTGGGCGACAACGCCAGCGGTTCCTACTTCGGTATCCCGAATGACTTCATGGTCACGGTGATCCGTCAGGTGGGGAACTACGGCGAAATTTTCGACCGCAACCTTGGCCCGGATACGCCCTTTGGTCTGTCTCGCGGCTTGAATGCCCTGTGGACGGATGGCGGGATGATGTATTCGCCGCCGTTCCGTTGATCTGTGCAGTTGCTTGACCTGTAATTAGAGATGGCGGCGTCCTTTCTATCGCTGGCACCGAGGGCATCGAATAGGATGCCGCCATCCAAAAAGACTTTCTCACCTATTTTTATTGATAAACCCAATTGGTTAGCGGGCGATATGCATTTGTTCCCCTTCTTTCGTGGAGACGTTGACCCCTATGGCCTCTGACAGATCGGCTTCGCCCCTCTCCCTGAAACTCCTACGTGATGATCGTGTCCTCCAAATTGTCGGGCAGATTGTATTCGCGCTGGTGATCATTATTTCCGTGTATGGGCTGGTCACAGGGATTTTCGCGGCTCTAGAATCGCGCAACCTCACGCCGAATTTCAGCTTTCTTCAACTGCGGGCCGGTTTCGACATCAGCGAGAAGCCCACATGGTATTCGGCAGACAGCACCTACTGGCAGGCGTACACCGTGGGCGTGATGAACACTGTCCGCGTTGTTGTCATGGGGCTGATCATTTCGACCGTGTTGGGTGTGCTGGTGGGGATTTTCCTCCTTAGCACGAACTGGTTGGTGCGCACGATTTCGAATGTGTATGTGGAACTGCTGCGCAATATCCCTCTGCTGCTGGTGCTGCTGGCGGTTTATTTCGTTGGGATGTTCGGCCTGCCGACCTTTCAACAGAGCGCATCCATTCCATCGGAAGGTCTGATGATCATTCCGATCCGCTGGTTTTTATATGCTGCCGGGGTGATCGCGCTGTGGGTTTCCCTTCAGCGCCTGCCGCCTTACCGCCATTCATGGCGCCGCATCCTGATCTGGGGCGGGCTGGCGTTGATCGTTGCGATTGAACTGGCGGTGCGGATTGGCCTCTTCAGTAATGGCGGCGCACTGCGCATCGCGTTGCACCCTTGGCTATACATGAATATTCGCGGTTTTGCCCTGCCCGAAATTCGACTCACCGGGCGTACGACGGAGTGGCTAATCTTCGTTGCTGGTGGCGTGATCGCAGCGGTGGGGCTGTGGGTGTACTTCGGACGGGTGAAAGAAAAAACAGGGATTCCGGCCCCGCGATTCCTGATCGCGGTGAGCGTCATTCTGGTTGCAGCCGTGATCGGATGGGCGGTTGCCAGCGCGCCGCCCGCGGTGTTCCCCAGTACGGATGCCAACGGCCAAACCGTCGAGGTGCCGCTTGACGAAGCGCTCACACAAGGATTGGTCGCGGAGCCAGAAGCCTCGCAGTACCAATCCGCGCCGTTGGTGATTGTGCTGCCAGAAAAGTCAAACTTCCGTTACACGGCGGGAACACTGGTTACGCCTGAATTGATGGCCTTGTTGATCGGGCTTTCCCTATATACCTCTGCTTTCATCGCTGAAATTGTGCGGGCGGGGATTCTCGCGGTGCCCAAAGGTCAAATTGAAGCGGCGCGGGCGCTGGGGCTGAAAACCAATGAGGTGCTCTGGTTGGTGATTCTGCCGCAAGCGCTGCGGGTGATCATCCCGCCGTTGGGCAACCAGTATTTGAACCTTGCGAAGAATTCCAGTTTGGCGATTCCGATTGCCTTCGCCGATCTGTTTTTGGTCGCGACCACGATTATGAATCAATCCGGGCAGTCGGTGACGACCATGACGATGATGATGCTGACGTATTTGGCTATGAGCTTGATCATCGCCGGGGCGATGAGCTTGGCGAACCGCCGCTTTCAACTGGTGACCCGTTAACATGAACACGATCTCTGAACTGCCTTCAAATGACCCCCGCGCGACGGGTTCGATTGTACGTTACGAAGAAATTGCCGCGAAACCGCCGCCTGTATTCGCGGTTGGCCCGCTCGCATGGGTTAGGAACAATCTTTTCCTCAATACCCAAGATACGATCCTCACCCTTCTGGGTGGTACGCTGGCGATTACGACCATTGTAGGCATAGTCAATTGGGCAGTGACACAGGCGAATTGGTTCATTGTCATGTTCAACCTTCGCCAACTCCTCATGGGGCGGTATGAGCCCGAAGCGGAGTGGCGATTGACGCTGATTTTGCTGATTTCCGCCTTCATCGTCGGGGTACTACTAGCGGCGTGGGCGCGGCTGTCACGCCGGTTCGCGGTCGGGATCATCGTGCTGCTGGGGCTTGCCTACCTGCTGCCCGTGCTGATCGATCCGCTGCCGCTGCCGCCGACGTATATCACGGCGGGTGATCAGAGCATTGTGTCCGGTTCTTCGACCGAAGCGACGGATGCTCAGTGGGGATTTATCGCCCGCGCGGGCGAGACCGTGCACCTGCGGTTGGCGGTCGATCTTTCCAGCAGCGATGAGCAACTGCGCACGCTGCACAGCTTTGCCGACATTCCCGCCAATTTGCTGCGCGCCGCCGCTGAAACTCGCTTGAGCAATCAGGTGCGCATTGAGGAAATCAACCGCCTGTTTGCTGAGGATGTCCCCGAAGCGCGCATTTTGACGGATGTTCAGCGTACGGCGATGGAAGCCGAATTGGGGCGTTTGACCGTCCCCGAACCGGTGATTGACACCTATGCAGTCAACCAGACACCGATCGCATGGCGGCTCGTGCGCGGCTCGACCTTCGAAGTCGTGGCCGAAGGTGACCTGCTGCCCGATGGAACTGCCGTCGATGTCATCCTGCCCGAAGATGGATGGTACATCTTTGAGAAAACCGGCACCGGAATTGGGCTGATCGAAGCGAATGGGATTTATCCCCTGCTAGAGCGTTCATTCACCAGCAGCGCTGTGAGTGATGAAAGCGGAGCGATCACGCAGCAGGCCGGGCGCTATTCAGAATATGTGCGCATGACGGATAGCTGGTCGTCGCTGGAAGTGCGTCCCAAGGTCGATGGCCGCGATGTGCCGATGGCTGTCATTATCGACACGCAGTATCGCGGGCAAGGTACGTTTAGCGATTGGCTGACTTTATATGTTGGCCCATTCCTGAAGCAGATCAAGCGCGGGCTGTTGTGGACGGTGGTCGCCGGGATGGTGGGCTTTGCTGCTGCTCGTGTCATCGATCGCTGGGTACCTGCACGCGGAAAAGCGCGCAACCCGCGCATTTTGTCGCAGCGTGCTTCGATTTGGCTGTTCACGGCGCTGCCGATTATTTTGTTTGTGCTGGCGTATGGCGTGGGAAACGTCTTGCCCATCACCGATACGCGGAAGTGGGGCGGCTTGCTGCTGACGATCATGCTAACGATGGTCGGCATTCTCGCGTCGTTCCCTCTCGGTATTCTGCTGGCCTTAGGTCGTCGCAGCAAGCTTCCGGTCGTCAGCGGTTTCTGCACGATCTATATCGAAACGGTACGCGGTGTTCCCCTCATTGCCGTGCTATTCATGGCGCAGCTTCTTGTCCCCTTAGTTAACCCCGTGCTGGCGGAAATCGATAACGTGTTCCGGGCGATGATCGGGATCACGTTGTTTAGTGCCGCTTACCTTGCCGAAAATGTGCGCGGTGGGCTACAGGCGATCCCGTTTGGACAGGAAGAGGCGGCGAAAGCACTCGGCTTGGCGGGCTGGCAGGTGACACTGTTCATCACGCTGCCGCAAGCGCTTCGCTTGGTGATCCCGGTGCTGGTAGGGCAGTGTATTTCGCTGTTCAAGGACACATCGCTGGTCGCAATCGTCGGCCTCACGGATTTGCTCGGCATCGGGCAGGCGAGTGTTTCGCAGACGGAATTTTTGGGCTTGCGCCGTGAGGTCTATATCTTCGTCAGTATCATCTACTTTGTGTTTAGTTATATCATGGGCGCAGTGAGCCGCCGTCTCGAAGCGAGCGGTTCCGGCGCCTCACGGATGAAGACGACTACATAGTTTTCGCTGAGGCCTTAAGCGTCGAATAAGGGTGGGGATGTTATGATCGAATGTGACTGCTTACCGCGTCCACAAAGGTCAGCTCCCCACCATGCCCCCCGATCTTCAGCCGATCAAAGATGCCCTTGCCGCCGGAGATAAGAAAACCGCCCAGCAGCTTATTCGACCGCTGCTCCAAGCCCAACCGACCGCTGATCTATGGGTGCTGGCCGCGCAGGCGTGCGCCACAAAAGAGGCATCGATCAACTGCCTGCGCCGTGCGCTTGCCCTTGATCCCTATCACACACAGGCGAATTGTTTGCTGCTGAAGGTGGAAGGGGTCAAACCGGCGGAAGCGATCCGTGCTGATGAAGCCGCCGCACAAGCGGCTGCCGCTGCCTCTGAGGCAGCGCGGGCTGCGCACCCCATCATTGCTGAAGATACCCTGCGGAAGAAACAATCGAGAGCGAAAAAGCCCAAGGGACGCGGATCGTGTTTGGTGCGTCTGCTGCTGCTCATGCTGCTCAGTACAAGCTGCACCATGCTCACCTTGAATCTGGTTGGGGTGGTGAGCGGCCCGTTGAGCGCGATTGGTCAGCTCATGGGCGGGCCAACGCCGATCGCCAATTGGGAAGGGACGCCCATCGCAGAGGTTGCGAACGCCGCGCTTGTGGTGCCCGCCGCCCAATCGAAACCGGTTCAGCCGCGCGCCGTCGATGTGCTGGAGCCGGGATTTTTGCACGAATATGTATTCCAAGCGACCCTGAATACGGAAGTCGCGATTTACATTCAATTTTTGTCGACGGCGGCGAATAACGTTGGGCGCAACGTCGCGATCGTGAATCCGCAGGGCGATGATGTGACGCGCCACTGCGAACAGCGTGGTGTGATCGAAGGCAGCAACAACATCATGTATACCTGTCCTATTCAAGAGGCAGGAACATGGCAGGTTCGCCTCCTTGGGCGGGCGAACGAAAGTGTGGGTGCCTATTTCATCGGCTTTGAAGTGCTGCCAGCATACTAGGGCTGCGCTCGTGTGCCGGTGCTGCGCGACTCGTCATCTGGCGTTTCGTCTTCCAGCCGGGCGAGTAGAATTTCGCGCGTGAGCTTTTTAGCCGGAGCCGCGTGCTCGTCGGCAGGGGGTGCCTGCTGCGCCTTCAAATACTCGTCGAATTCGGTTTGCCGGGAAAGGTAATAGCCGATGAGGAAATACACATCGGCGGTGGTGAGTCCTGCGTAACGTAGGGCGATCGTCTCCGGCGTGGTGCCGTTTTGATAATCGGTGATGAGGCTGGCGAGGGCGGCACGTGCGCTTCCGGCTCGAAGAATGCCATTTTCGTCCGCTTGAAGGGGCACAGTGATGACTGGGGGTTCCGTAATCATGGTCTCTCCATACACGAAATACACAGGCCATGCATGTTCATTATAGGCCTATTGCGAACGAACGATACTGTATGCTAAGAAGGACTTCTCCATGAAAACAAACCCTGCGGAATGGGTGCTCACGAATATTCCAGTTTTAAGCGGCAAGGTGATGATCGTTACGGGGGCCAACAGCGGCCTTGGTTTTGCGACTGCTGCCGCATTGGCGTCACGAGGTGCTCATGTGATCATGGCGTGCCGCAGCATGGAAAAAGGCGCACAAGCCGCCGAAACTATTCGCCGCGCGCAGCCGGAGGCTCAGATCGAAGCGCTGCCGCTGGATCTCGCCAACCTTGCTTCTATTCGGGCATTCGCGGGGTCGGTCACACATGCGCAAATCGACGCACTCATCAACAACGGCGGGGTGAATCATCTGCCATATAGTAAGACGGTTGATGGCTTCGAGACGCAAATCGGCACGAACTTTCTGGGCCACTTCGCGCTGACGGGCTTACTGATGGATAAAATTCTGGCTGCACCACAGGGACGTGTCGTGTCGGTTTCCAGCGCGCTGCACAAGGATGCCCGCCTTGATGTGCGAAACCTCAACAGCGAACAGGGGTATAAGCCCGCTCAAGGCTATGCGAACAGCAAATTGGCATTGCTGTTGTTCGCTTACGAACTTCAGCGGCGTTTTGAGCGCGCGCAGGCTGCGGCGATCAGCCTTGCATGCCATCCCGGCTACGCGATTACGAATATGCAGGAAGCACTCAAACAGCAGTCGCTTGTTTATCGAATTGCGCTGCCTGTATTGGAAAAGCTCATCTTTCAAGAGGCGGCGATGGGGGCGCTGCCTGCGGTCTATGCGGCGGCATCACCCCAAGCGCAGGGCGGTTACTATATGGTGCCGGACGGGGCAGGGGAGCGCACGGGATACCCGCGCAAAGGCCAGTCAAGTGCTGCATCCCATGATACAGCACTTGCGTTGGAATTATGGACGGCTGCCGAGCAGCTCACGGGAATCGCTTATCCTGCGCTCGGTGCGCCGGTTTCGGCATAGGCTTTCAGCGCATGGGCGACGCCATTGAAGCCGTTTTCGACCATTTTTCCCATCAGAAAAATGACGAGCGGCCTTAACAGACCGCTGAATGTCTCATGGGTGGTATAGCGCGTGTGCTGCTCGTCAATCACTTCGAGCCGCTGCACGCGGTTCGCGGCCAGCAGCCAGCGAATACCCCGTGCGCGCCATGCTAATTCTTTATTCGGCGCAAAGGATGTGACGATTTCATCGCGCGTTAGCTTCAGCTTATCGCTCATGCGCACATAGAGGAGCGCCTGTGAACCGAGTTCCAAAGTGGAATCGACGCGGTAAGTGAAGGGATTCCAGCGGGGATAATCCTCGATTTTGGCGAGAATGGACCAAACCTTTTCAACCGGGGCATTGATCTCAACCGGGACGGAACTGATAGTCGTCGGCATGGGTGGTGAAAATCCTTTTCAATGGGGTGGCAGGCCAGCGATGCGCGATTGGACGGTGGCGAATGCCGTAACTTGTGTTCAAATAGAACCGATACCTAACCTCATTTTACCGGGTCTTCCCTATGACATTCCTTGAAATTGCCGCCATTTCGCTGGATGATGCGCTGCGTGCCGCTGAGGGTGGGGCAGACAGCCTTGAAGTCCTGCGCGATCTCCCTGCTGGCGGGCTAACACCCCCGCTGAACTTGATCGAGTCGATTTTACGCTCGGTGACGATCCCGGTGAATGTGATCGTACGCCCGACGGCGGAGACATTTCAGTACACCTCCGCGCAGATCGCGCAGATTGAACAGGATGCGCGATCGATCGCAGCATTGGGCGTTCACAGCATCGTGTGTGCAGGGGTCAACGCCGAAAATCGCCTTGACCTCGATCTGATTCGGCGGCTGGCTGAGTTGATCGCGCCGGTACCGCTCACCGTTCACCGGGCGCTGGATACCAGTGTGCAGCCGGACGAATCGCTGGCGGCGTTGGTTGGGATCGTGCCCCGTGTGCTGACTTCAGGGGATGCGCCGACTGCATGGGAAGGGCGGCAGACGACCCGCCGCTGGGTTGAACGGTACGGCGATCGGATCGAGTTTGTGCTGTCCGGTGCGATCACGATGGAACAGATTCCCGAACTGATCGCCCATACCCGCGCGCCTGTGATCCATCTTGGCGGTGCAGCACGCACCAGTGGCGGTGTGGATGCGGCGAAAGTTCGCGCGTTGAAGCGCTTGCTTTAAGCGTTTTCTTTGTACTCTCCTACTATGACGACAGGACGATTATGACCGACAGTGAACGTTACGCACGCGGGCTGGAAATGGCCGCCGACATCACCGGGCAGACCGGAATCGACATCATTCATTCGCTGGGCGATTTGGGCAAGATGATTGTCGAGCAAACCTACGCCGAAGTTTACACGCGCCCCGGCCTGCCGGTTCGCGAACGCATGGTTTCAACCTTGACGGCACTCATCGTGCTGAATCGCGAGCCGCAGCTTCGCGTGCATATGGAATCGGCGCTGCGGCATGGCATCACGTCTGATGAAATTCGCGAAGTGATCCTGCATACCGTCGCCTACGCGGGTTTTCCCACCGCAATCAATGCATGGCGTGTGCTGCAATCGATCACGGGTGAAACGCGCTGATCCGAAAGACAGAGGCGTGCAGCAGCGTCAGGATTTGTGAGTCTCTCAGTTTTTTGTGGAGCATACCGTGAACACTCCTCTTCACCTTGATGCCGCAGCGCGTGTGCTGCCTACTGACACCACCTTAGGCCCTGCAACCCTGTCGGTCGCTGACCTCGATCGCTCGGTGTCGTTCTATTCCCAAGTGATCGGGTTCAAACTGCTCGATCGCACGGCGGATCATGCCGTGATGGGCGTAGACACTCCCGTGATCATCCTCAAGCATAAACCGGGTGCGGTACGGCAGCCCGCTTTTTCGACCGGGCTGTATCATGTGGCGATTTTGCTGCCCAGCCGCGTCGATCTCGCGCATGCTATTATGCACCTCGCTCAAATTCGGTACCCGATGGAAGGGTATTCGGATCACATGGTCAGCGAAGCCTTTTATTTGGCCGATCCGGATGGGAATGGGCTTGAGATTTATCGTGACAAACCGCGCTCCGAATGGAGTTTCGTCAACGGTCAGCTCGCGATGGCGAATGCACCGATCGACCTAGACGACTTTTTCGCTGAACTGGGCGACAATCCGCCGCCGTTTGAAGGGCTGGCGGTGGGTACACGCGTCGGCCATATGCATCTGCGCGTTGGCAATACCGACAAAGCCGTCAAGTTCTATACTGAGGTGATTGGCTTTGAAGTCATGCAGTTGTGGAGCGGTGCCGGCTTTGTCTCGGCGGGCGGCTACCATCACCACTTGGGCTTGAACATGTGGCAAAGCAGGGGCGCCAGCGCTCCACCGCCGAACAGTGCCGGTTTGGAAGAATGGACGATCGAGCTTCCATCGCTTGACGGCGTAGAGCAGGTGATTGCACGGCTCGAAGCGTCGAATCATGCGTATGCGCGCGACGGAGCCGATGTGCTGGTGCGCGATCCTTGGGAAACCAAGGTGAGGATCACCGTTCGTTCCTAGTCCAACATCCACCAGCGGAAGCGTTCCGCTCACCTCAGCAACAGAGTACACTAAGGGTAGGTTGGTCACATAACAGAAGGGCAGCGAATGCAAATCGTCGATTCGCACGTTCACTACTGGGAGCCCACGAAAATGAGGCTCGTTTGGTTGGATGAACTGCCATTGATCAACGTGCCTACCCTGCCAGATTCCGTGCCGGTGAGCGGAACGGGTTGGACGGTCGATAAGATCGTGTTTGTACAGGCGGATGTGATCCCAGAGCAAGCGATCGTTGAAACGGAGTGGGCGGTCAGTCTCGCCGCGCAAGATGCGCGTATTCGCGCGATCGTCGCCTATGTGCCGCTTGAAAAAGGTGCTGCCGAAAGCCGTGCGTGGCTGGATCGCCTGAAGGTGTTTCCGATGGTGCGCGGCATCCGCCGCTGTGTGGAGGCGCGTGAAGCAGGGCTGCTGACTCAACCGGATTTCATCGCCGGGGTGAAACTGCTGCCCGGTTACCAGTACACCTTTGACTTGTGTGCGCCTGCCGCGCTGTTGGGCGATGTGATTCAGTTGGTGCAGGCGTGCCCGGAAGTGCAATTTGTGCTCGATCACGGTGGAAATCCGAATATTGCGGCTAAGGCGCTTGATCCGTGGCGGGCACAAATGACGACGCTGGCGGCACTGCCAAATGTGCGCTGCAAACTCAGCGGATTGGTCACGAATGCCGATCCGCTGAACTGGACCCCCCCGGATTTGCCGCCGTATATCGATCATTTGCTGAGTACCTTTGGCGTCGATCGCCTGATGTTTGGCAGTGATTCGCCTGTGCTGCGGTTGGCACGCTCTACCTATGCGTCGTGGGTGGATGTAGCGGTCGGTGCGTTGAAAGCGCTCAGTCCTGCCGATCTCCAGCGCGTTTTCGCGGATAACGCGGCAGCGTTCTATCGAATCTAAGAGGCAAAATGGCGGTTGATGCGGTCGTCGTCGGATCAGGGCCGAACGGACTTGCGGCGGCTATCACGCTGGCGCGGGCAGGGTTGAAGGTTCAAGTGTTTGAAGCGAAGCCGACGATTGGCGGCGGGGTGCGCTCGATGGAACTGACGCTGCCCGGTTTCGTGCATGATGTCTGTTCGGCCATCCATCCCCTGACGATCGCCTCACCGTTTTTCCGCACAATTCCATTCGAACAATATGGCCTAGAATGGGTGTTCCCGCCCGCCGAAACCGCACATCCGCTTGATGATCAGCCTTCCGTCTTGATCGACCGTTCGGTTGAGGCGACGGCGGAGGGACTTGACCGCGATGGTGCCGTTTACCGTCAACTATTCGGCAGGTTGAACGCGCGGGCCGACGCGATCTTCAGCGAACTCCTCAGCCCGTTGAATATTCCCCCAAAGCAACTGCTTGCGCTGGCGATGGCTGGTCTGCCGGGGCTGTTTCCGGCGACGACGTTTGCGCGCACGCTGTTTCGCGAAGAACGCGCACGGGCCGCGTTTGCAGGGATGGCCGCCCATTCGATTTTGTCACTCGATCAAGTGGCAACCGCGGCGTTTGGACTCATGCTTCAGTTGAGCGCACATCATGTAGGGTGGGCTTTTCCACGCGGCGGTGCGCAGCAGATTCCGAATGCACTGGCCGCTTATCTTCGTGAGCTGGGTGGGGAGATCCTCTGCGATCATCCGGTGCGCTCGCTGCATGATCTCCCTCCTGCACGGGTGATTCTGCTGGATACCTCACCGCGCACGTTGGAACAGATCGCTGGAGAGGAATTGCGGGGATGGTATCGGCGTTTGCTGCGGCGCTACCGCTATGGCGCGGGCGTGTTTAAGGTAGATTACGCGCTGTCGGAACCGATTCCTTGGCGTGATCCGCAGACGGCCCGCGCGGCAACCGTGCATATCGGCGGAACGCTTGACGAAATTGTAGAGAGCGAACGTGCGGTATCGCTGGGGGCACACCCGCAACGACCGTTTGTACTGCTGGCTCAGCACACTTTATTTGATCCGACCCGTGCGCCGCACGGACAGCATACGGCATGGGCGTACTGTCATGTGCCGAACGGTTCTGCGGTGGATATGTTGGATCGTATCGAAGCGCAGATCGAACGGTTCGCGCCCGGTTTTCGGGATATTGTGCTGGCGCGCAGCACGCGAACGACGGTTGAGTTGGAAGCCTATAATCCCAATTACGTGGGCGGGGACATCAACAGCGGTGCGCAGGATTTGTTTCAGCAGTTCACGCGGCCCATTCCCCAGTTCAATCCTTATGCCACGCCGATCAAAGGTGTGTACCTGTGTTCGTCAGCCGTGCCGCCGGGCGGCGGTGTTCATGGCATGAGCGGGTACTTCGCAGCGATGTCGGCATTGAAATCACTTCGCCTCTAAACCTATTCCAAAACCATGTGAACGCCGCTATCCCCGGCGGCGACGCGTAATCCTTCGGCTTGAATGGCCGCATAATGGATCGTCGCTGCCACAATCAGTGCCAGCACAAGTGTCACAATCAGTGTGCGTGTTTTGAGCTGCATCGTCGTCGTTCCTCTCCCCAAGGCTCCGGTTGGTGTTGTTTCCTGCTGTTCTATAAGACGCAGTTTCGTCGCAATTCGTTGCATCAATCTCAGAAATCGGCACTGATGAGATTGCTTGACAGCAAGATTACGCCTATGTTATAGTCATTGTATACAGGCTGTATACAGGTTGTATGCGCCATGTTCTTTTAAGAGACTGTTTGTTATGGATAATGGATTTGAACTGCTGGAAGCGTATCTGTTGGAGCATGCGGCGGAAGCCTCAAGCGATGCCCGCTTGCGCGACATCGCTTACCGCCGCCTTTTCGAAGCCCTTCGAAACCTAACGCTTGACCCCGGTACCGCGCTTCCTGAAACCCGTTTGTCGGCAGTGCTCGGCATCAGCCGCACACCAGTACGCGAAGCCCTACAACAGCTTGCCAGTGAAGGCATCATTCAATTGATCAACGGGCGCGCGGTGACAATTGCGCCGCGTTCCGCTCAAGAACTGTTCGACGCGCTGCGCGTGCGCGAACTGCTTGAACCTGAAGTCGTCCGCCTTGCGGCGACGAACTTGGCGGCGAACGAACTCGCACGGCTCCACGAGCTGATCGAACTGATGGGATCGGCAGCGCGCGAAGTCGATCGGAATGCGTGGTCGCGTTTTGATCGTGAGTGGCATGAAGTGTTGTGTAACGGCTGCCCGAATCAACTGCTAGGGCAGATGGTGCTGCAAGCGCGCAACCGCATGTATCACAAGGGCTCCGACGAGCACGTGCTCGATCAATATCTGATTGACGGTACCGAAGAACACCGGCTGATCGTAGAAGCCATCGCCACACAGGACGCTGAAGAGGCCGAACGCCTGATGCAGGTGCATCTGCGTGAGGCACGCGAAAACATGTTTAGAAGGCTGGTGCGGCGGTAAACCCACTGCCTTCCAGCGATGCATTAAAACAATTTCACGGTGATTGGAAAGTACTTTTAGGGAAGCCGCACCATGAAACTGCTTGATCCCCCAACTTGGACTGCAAATCCCTCCCGCTGCTGCGCATGTGGGCAGCATGTGTTTGGTTTCACCCCGCAACGCTGTGCGAGAAGGGAGGCCGATCGATACCTCGTCGAATAATGCCGTTTTCCGTCATCCAAGTGCAGTACGAAATAGTCCAAAAGCTCAGGAGACAAACAATGTTTAAGAAACGCCTCGTTCTTGTTATCGCCATCCTAGCCGCTGTGATGGCACTGGGAATTAGCGCTGTTGGCGCTCAGGATGCTGTCACTGAATTAAATATCTGGTGGGCAGAGTGGGACCCCGCAAACTATTTGCAGCAAATTGGGAATGATTATCAGGCTGCGACCGGGATTACCGTCAACGTCGTGCAGACCCCGTGGTCGGACTATTACACCCGCGTCGCGGCAGAATGGGCTGCTCAAGGCAGTGCCTTTGATATGGTGGTGGGCGACAGCCAGTGGATCGGGCAGGGCGCGACTCAGGGTCACTATGTAGACCTGACTGACTTCCTGACGACGCCGGATGCAAACGGCGTGGCACTCAAGGATACGGTGACGGCGGCGACGCTCGCCTACTACGGCGAATACCCGGCCAACAGCGGCACGTACTATGCCTACCCGACCGAAGGCGACGCCAATGGCTTCGCGTATCGTCGTGACCTGTTCGAAGATCCGCAGAATATGGCCGATTTCGAAGCCGCTTATGGCTATCCGCTGGCCCCGCCGGAAACATGGGAACAGCTTCGTGACATCGCCGAATTCTTCACCCACCCTGACCAGAACCAGTACGGCGTGGCCGTCTACACACAGGTCGGCGGTGACGCGATCACGATGGGCTTTGAAAACGTGTTCTTCAGCTACGGTGGAAACTGGCAGGATGCCGATAACAACGTGCTCGGCGTCGTGAACTCGCCCGAAGCGGTGGCCGCGCTGGAAATGTACCGTGAGCTGTACTCGTTTGCTCCTCCCGGCACCAATGACGCGTTCTTCCAAGAAATGAACGACGCGTTCATCACGGGGCAGGCGGCCATGATCATGAATTACTTCGCCTTCTTCCCGGCGCTGGATAACCCCGAAATCAACCCCTACCGCGATTCGACGGGTTACTTCGCCATGCCTGCTGGCCCCGGCGGTGAACGCTTCGCGGCGCTTGGTGGTCAGGGCATCAGCGTGAACAACTATATCGACGATACCCGCAAGCAGGCTTCGCTCGACTTCATCACGTGGTTCGCATCGCCGGAAGTGCAGGCACGTTGGGCAGCGCTCGGCGGCTACACCTGCAACATCGCCGTGCTGCAAAGCGATGCCTTCCTGAACCAGACGCCGTACAACCGTGCGTTCTCCGACACGATGACGTTCGTCAAGGACTTCTGGAACATTCCGGTTTACGCCGAACTGCTTCAGGTCGCCCAGACGGAACTGCACAGCTATATCGTCGGCGGTGAAGGCGAGGCGCAGGCAGTGATGGACTCGATCGCGGAACAGCAGGATCAAATTTTGGCTGATAACGGCTACGTCCAGTAATTCGCCAATCCGTGATACGTCGATGAGAGGGGTGGGCGACTGCCTCTCTCATCCCTGTGTTCTCAAACGAGAATTGAGGTGTGGGGTGACAACCAGTTCTAACACGGGGACGAGCCGGGGATCGGCAGTGGCACGGCGGCAGATGAGCGACGCGGCGATCGTCCGCCTGTTCATTTTGCCCACCATCATCCTGCTGATCCTGATGAATATATTCCCGTTGATATACAGCTTGTTTTTGAGCTTTACCGATTATTCGGTCATTTCCGGCCAGCCACCGGTTTGGGTGGGGCTGGACAATTACGTTCGTATTTTGACCGACCAGAATTTCTGGCAGTATTTTGGCATTACTGGACGGTACGCCCTGATCTCGGTGTCGCTGCAAACGCTGGTTGGCTTCGGCTTGGCGATGCTGCTGCGCGAGAAGTTCAAGGGCAGTCCGTTGATTACTACGCTGATCCTTGTGCCGATGATGCTCTCGCCGATCGTGGTGGCGACGTTCTGGCGGCTGATCTTCAACCCGTCCTACGGCATTCTCAACCCGCTCCTTGGCTTCACCGACATCAATACGGCTCCCGAATGGCTCGGTGATCCAACACTGGCAATGGTGGCGATCATCATTGTCGATGTGTGGATGTGGAGCCCGTTTGTGATGCTGCTGGTGCTGGCGGGACTGAGCGCCATCCCCGACTACCTGTATGAAGCGGCGGCGATTGACCGGGCGAGTGCATGGTTCCAGTTCCGCCGAATCACACTGCCACAGGTGATGCCGCTGCTCTTGATCGCGGTGCTGTTTCGAACGATTGAAGCTTTCAAACAGTTCGACCTTGCCAACGGGCTGACGGGCGGCGGGCCGGGAGATGCCACCAAGACGATCGCCATTCGCCTGTATGAGCTGGCCTTTCAGGATTTCGATACCGGGAAAGCGAGCGCGTTGGCTTATATCGTGCTGGTGGTCATCATCGCCGTCAGCAATCTGTATATCCGCGCGTTGAACCGCGCACGT
>JAXLWG010000065.1:0-18135 GCA_046328615.1 Anaerolineae bacterium
CGTCCATGAAGGACGTGATGCACTCAACATCTCGACAGATCGCCGCATCGAGTGGGACGAAATGGCGGAGATGATCGACCGGGGTCAAATGCCGCCGCCGGTATACCTTCCGCTTCATCCTGAAGCAAATCTGACGAGCGCTCAACAAGAGACGCTGATCGCAGGTATCCGCGCGACCTTCCGCTAATCGGTTTCATCTCAACCCAGTGGAGGGCGCGCACGCCCTCCACTTCTAGGAGTACTCACTCATGAACAAAGACAAATCGACCAAGCGTCTCGATCTCATCATCCTCATCGCAAGCGTGGTCGTGATCGGTGTCTGTGTGGTGTGGATGATCGGCACAGGTGTGTTTAACATCACCCTGACCGAGGACACCAAGTTATCATGGCATTTGGTGCGCTCGTCGGGAATTGTCGCCTATGTGCTGCTGACAGGTTCGACACTGTGGGGCTTATTCATTAGCGCACAGTTTGTCAAAGACTGGTCGCCGGGGGTCGTGTCGATGACCCTGCACAGCACGATCTCATGGTTGGCACTCGTACTAGGACTGATTCACGCGCTGCTGCTGCTGCTTGACGACTACTTCTCTTATACGCTGGGCGATCTGTTTGTACCTTTCACAGGCCCATACCGTCCGGAAGCGGTCGGGTTAGGCACGCTGGCCTTCTGGCTGATCGTCCTAGTGACGTTGAGCTTTCCATTTAAGAAACGGCTTGGCCATGCGGTATGGAAAAAGCTGCACTATGCCAGTTATGCTGCATTTGGCATTGTGTCGCTGCACGGAGTATTTGCGGGAACTGAAGGCACGAATTTGGGATTACGGCTGCTCATCGGGGCAGGTGTACTGCTCGTTGTCCTTCTCCTTGGCATTCGCATGGGAAAAGATCATGAGAAAGCGCCCCATCCGGCTGCCCGCAAGAACGCTGCCCCATGACCTATCACGCTTCCACCCGGCACGGTAAGCGGACAGTGAATGCTGATCCTTGCCCCGTACCGGGACTGGTTGCATCAACCTGTCCATCGTAGTAATCAAGTATTGCCCTGACGATCGACAACCCTAAGCCATTCCCGTTAAACTTGCCACGAACTGCTTCTGAACGATAAAACCGCTCAAAGAGGTGGCTGCGCTGGTCTTCGTTAAAGCCAATCCCGGTATCATAAACCTGCATACTAAACGCCTGTTGAGTGTGCGAAATCATTACCCGAATGCTGCCCCGTTCTGTATATTTGATCGCGTTTGATAGCAAATTATCAAGGACAACGCGCAGATCATTCGGACTCATAGGCAGATCAGGGAGATCGGGATCAATTTTTGTCACAAACTGAAGCTGTTTGGCTTCCGCTTCGATCCGCCAATGGCGCAGGATATCATGTAAGGTCGAAACCGTATCCGTCACGACGCCGTTCTGCGTGTGTCGCCCTTCATCAATGCGAGCCAGCGTTAACAGGGAGGAGACGAGTTCCGCCATATGGTCAATCTCCTGCCGAATCTCGGTGAGATAGGTTTCACGTTGATCGGTGGGCAGGGTTTCATCGCTCAGGGCTTCGGCACGCAGTTTCAGCGTCATCAGCGGTGTGCGCAGCTCATGTGCGGCATTGCTAACAAAACTGCGCTGCGTTTTCATCAGCGTTTCGAGCTGAAGCGCCATGTAATTAAGTGTTTCCCCAAGCTGTCCAATTTCGTCCTGCGAGGAGATTTGAATTCGAGTATCCAGCGCGCCATGTGCCATGTTCAGCGCTGAATTGCGGAGATGCTGAACTGGGCGGGAGATCGTACTTGAAACCCACAGCGAGGCGCCAATCACAAGAACGATCACCGGCAAGGTCGCTATCGCGAGTTCCATATAACGTCGGCTCACCTCAGCGTAGGCTGGAGCCATTGGTTCGGATAACACCACATAGCCGAGCGTATTTCCCTCATACCTGACCGACACAGCAACGTACAGCGCCAATTCCCCGGCGTGATTCGGGCGAATATCCGATCCGATCTGTTCAGTATCAGCTTCGACAAGTTCGGGGGATGATGGAACCCGATCCACTTGTTCGTAGCCTGTGTTCGCAGTGTAGCCCACCACCCGATAATCGCGGTCAACAATGAGATAATCATGCCCAACTTCTTGCTGAAGGGCAGTCAAGATACGCCCGATACCGCTTTCGCCGTCCCCTTCAAGATACTGCCCTAACGGTTCGGCAAAGGTGGTGGCTACGAGCAGCGCATCCGTTTCAAGATGGTGCTGGTAAAACTCAAGGGTTGCCGCTTCAAGCTGTCGCCCGGCGATGAGAAATTGCACAGTTCCGCCCATACAGGCGATCCCGATAAAAATGACTAAAATGCGCTGGCGGATGGTCAGACGGTTGAGCATCATGATGAGCTCCCATCTGGAGCAGTGAACCGGTAGCCAACACCCCGAATGGTTTGCAGATAAACCGGATTTGCCGGATCCGCCTCCAATTTTGCCCGCAGCCAACTCATATGGACATCCAACGTACGGGTATCTCCAAGCCAATCCGTTCCCCACACTTCATCGAATAACCGTTCGCGGGTGACGACTTTGCCAAGGTTTATCATCAGCAGCGACAAAATCTCAAACTCTTTCTGACGCATCACCAACAGTTCTGTGCCACGTGAAACGGTATGGGCTTCAAGATCGAGTGTGATTTCGCCAACCGTAATCCGCTGTGGCATCTGCTGCCCTTGGTCAAGACGTACCCGGCGGAGCATCGCGCGGACGTGTGCCTCTAATTCCTTATAGCCAAACGGTTTAATGAGATAGTCATCGGCGCCAAGTTCCAAACCCTTGATCCGGTCGGTGCTGTCATCAAGGGCTGTGAGCATAATGATCGGCATGTTACTGTGCGCGCGGATCGCTTGACAGACCTGCCATCCATCTAGCCCCGGCATCATAACATCAAGGATGACAACATCTGGCTTTTCGACGAGCGCGAGGCTTAATCCTGCATGCCCGTCATTGGCAACGGTTACTTGGTATCCGCCGCGCTCAAAGGAGGATCGAAGGGGGTCTGTCAGTTTGCGTTCATCGTCAATCAGGAGAATGTGTGCCATGGTATACCTTATCGATTGCCCATGATTCTATAGCGGATCAGGTGAATTTAAGACAGATTTAATGCGTGGTCGCGGGCACCTAAGCCGATAAAACACTGCTTCCACTATAGCAGCAGCTCCTGCTATTCTGATTGCATGAATGATCCGCGAATCAAGATGGTCGAAGGGAGCTTGGGGAGTGTCAGCGATGCAAGAATCAAAGGAACAGCATACGCTCAGGACGAACGTCCTGAGCAAGCTTGAGATTCTTTGAGCTGGCGTGGTGCAGGTGCCGCCTAAGGGGATGGAGCAGCGACTTCTGGGAGTTCTACTGGAATGTCAACGCGGAAGGTGCTGCCCTTTGGGCTAGACTGTTCAAGGGTCAAATCCCCTTTCAGCAATTTTGCTAGGGCTTGAGCAGAGGCTAATCCCAATCCGGCGCAGGCGGTTGGCACTTGAGGACGCTCCTCACCACGCCAAAACGGCTCATAAATGTGAGGCGTTTCTTCAGGCTTGATTCCTATACCTGAATCACGCACCGAAATCGTCCAGCGGCGTGGCGATTCCGACCAATTCGATTCAATCCAGACGCCGCCCTCCGTAGTAAAAGCAGCGGCGTTCCAGAGCAGCGGCAGCACTATTTTGCCAATGATCGCTGAATCCGTAACCAAATTTTCAGGGAGTTTATCCTGCGTCACCACATTGATAGTCAGGTTCTTTTCATCACAGTGGGCCTTAATGGCGTCGCACCATTGTGCTAGCACCGCGCGCGGTGCGAAGGGCTTGGCGGTGGTATCCAGTTGGCCCGTAGTTGCTTTCAGGTAAATCATGAAATCTTCAAGGATGGCAATTGAGCGCAGCACGCTTCGTTGTACCCGCTCGTTGGCGCGAACCTGTTTGGGATCAAGCGGCCCATAGACACCTGATGCCAGCATCTCTGTGGTGGTAGCCGCAGATCCAAGAGGGGCGCGCATGTCGTGGCTCATTTTCCGAAGCAGCAAAACGAGCGTATTTACATCATGGAATGCGTCAGGCATGCGTGTTATTTGCTCCATCCATATTTGATTAGCTGGCCTTGGCGTCAGACAGGGCAAGATCGTCGATCGCCTGAAGCAGGGTAGATGTGGAAATGGGCTTCGTTAATATCCCATCGATTTTCGAGTTGATATATCCAGTTTTCTGAATAATCTCTGGATACCCGGTCGCCACGATAATTTTGATGTCCTGTGAACCTTCCAGATTCCGTACAAAACTGATGACAATCACCCCCAATTCGCCCGGCAAATTCAGATCGAGGATGATAACATCTGGTCTCACGCGCCCCAGAACTCGAATCGCATCGGCAGCACGGTGGACGGAGCTTACCTTGAAGTCGCGAGACTCCAACAAATCCGTGTAGGTTTCAACGAGGTCGATGTCGTCTTCAACAATCAGGATACTGGTCATGATACGGTCCTCATAGAGGCGGCAGAGTCACATGAACTGCCATCTTGTTAGGGTTTAGGTACGAGCAGAAATTTTGCATGATATTAATAATTAAAATCAGCAAAATGCTGCGTACCCCAGAAGCTTACTTGCTCTTACACATAATCTTAGAAAAATGTCAGCCTATTCATGAACAGTATATTAAAGAGCAATGAGGGCGGTACAACCGTACTGATGTACCGCCGTTTCTAATTGCATTCAGCGAGTTTGGCTTAGCTACCTACGATCGCTTGCAGCTCGCGCACAAACGAGGTGGCATCAATGGGCTTCGAGAAATAGGCGTCAAAGCCATTCTCGATCGCCTGCTCCGCCAGTTCTGGCGTGTGAAATGCGGTAATCGCCACCCGTGGAACACGTGATAAGGAACGGTGCGACTTCAAACGCTGCAAAATATCCCATCCATCCAAACCGGGCAGCGCCAAATCGACAATGATCAGGGTTGGAACCATCTTCTCCAGCATTTCAAGGGCTTCTTCACCTGTCGAAGCTCCAACAGACTCAATGCCGTAGTAGCTCAGCAGCCCTTGAACCAATTCCATACTGTCGGCTTCATCCTCAATTACAAGGACATTCCAGCTCGTGATCGTCATGTTTATTCCTTCTCAGCCAATCCAACAGCAGCGGTCGAGTCAGACGAAGCCGTTTTATCGGGTGGAACTTCAGCAGGTTTTTCAGCAGTGACAGCGGTCAAGACAGGTGAAACCGTTTTGTCTGCCGCTTTTTCGGACGGAGCATCGGCGGGTTTTTCAGCAGAGGCAGCCGTCGAATCAGACGAAACCGCTTTGTCAGTCGCTTTTTCGGGCGGAACATCAGCGGGTTTTTCAGCAGGAGCAGCGGTTTCGCCTATCCCTAGCGCTGAGCGAATATCGGTTGGCAGGGTGTGAATATTGACGGGTTTGGTAATGTAGCCATTGAACCCGGTTTCCAGTGCGCGTTCTTTGTCGCCTAGAATGGCATGTGCCGACAGCGCCAGCACTGGAATAGCGGCCCACTGGGGATTTCCTTTGATTTCAGCACGAAGCTGCCAGCCGTCCATCACAGGCATCGAAAGATCGGTCAGGACGAAATCTGGCGTAAAGGAAGCCAACACTTGGAGCGCTTCTTTGCCGTTCTGGGCGGTTTTGACCTCTGCACCGGAGTATTCCAGCGTTTCGGCGACCACTTCCAAATTATCTGGTTCATCGTCCACAACCAGAACCTGCCATGTTGAAACATCCAACCAGTCAATCATCGGTGTTTTTCCTCAGGTTGGTCCCTAACTGGAAGCGACGGCTTGCGCAGCGGAGACAGAACGTGTTTCGGGCGTCGCAAGTGGCAGTGTGACCGTAAAGGTGCTGCCCTTGCCCAGTTCGCTTTTTACAGCGATTTTGCCCCCCATCATGCGAACGAGGTTGCGCGTAATTGCCAATCCCAAACCGCTGCCTTTGTATGCTCTGGAATAGGTACCATCGAGCTGGCGGAACTCCTCGAAAATGATGTTCACGGCGTGCGGCGGTATCCCAATACCGGTATCCGTTACAGCCAGTGTCCATACTTTTTCAGGTACGTTCGCCTCAATGTTGATGGTGACCGAGCCTTCTTTCGTGAACTTGATAGCGTTCGAAACGAGGTTGGTATAAACCTGTTCCACGCGCTTTTCGTCCCCTAGGATCGACTGGGGTATGGCAGGGTCGATGATCGTTTCAAGTTTCAACCCGCTCTGGGTAGCGATGCTTTCCATTTGCGCCGACATTCGACCGGAAAGGTCACGCACAGAAAAGGGTTTTTCCATCACTTCAAGTCGCCCTGACTCAATACGGGTCAAGTCCAAGAGATCATTGATGAGGGTAAGCAGGCGTGAGCCGTTGTCACGCAAGCGCTGCATTTTGTGAAGCTGCTTATCGTTCAACGGGCCGCTCATCCCTGCCAGCAGCATATCGCTAAACCCAATGATTGCATTGAGTGGTGTGCGGAGTTCGTGCGATACGTTAGCGAGGAATTCACCTTTGACACGCGCCGCTTCTCTCGATTTCGCCGTTGCGATACGCAGCTCTTCGGCTTGTGCGATAAGATCGTTCTCACGTTTCTGAATCGCGTCGGTCATCGCATTGAATGCCGATGCAAACTGGCCGATTTCATCGCGGCTCTTCACGTCACTGCGTTTCGAGAAATCGCCCTGCTGAATTGCTTGGGCAACCCGCGAAAGCTCGACAATCGGGTTCACCACGCGGCTGACCACGACGATCACAACCAGCACCGCGATAATCAATGTGATCGCCGTCACGACAGCCGACAGCCCTGCCAAGTAAGAGGCCAGCGAGAAGGCGGTAGTGAAGGGCGTTTCGGCGACGACGGTTATATCCAAGTTGCCAAGCTGAATGGTGTGCGTTCCTAAGATAACATCGGTTCCATTCAACCCGTTCACACGCCCAGCTTGCGACGGTAATTGATAGGTCGTTTCGTTGATCACCAAGTCCGGGTTGCGGTACGCGATGACAACGCCATTTCCGTCCAGCACATAAACGTCTTCATCCTGCGTGCGGTTGACATCGCGAAGGATGGTTTCACCGATTGACTGGAAGCGGACAACCGCGATCAGCACATTGCCGATCTCTCCGGTCAAAATGTCGGTGATCGGAACGGCAATCGATACAACGCGGTCGCGCGCATCATCATTGAATGAAATCGGGCTGAAACTGACCGATCGGGTAGACATGACCGTCTGGAACAGCGGGTCATCGGCGAGGCTCGGCAGCGTCCCGACGGGCACCAGCGAACCACGGGTGATGTCGATCGTTTCCTGCCCGTCAGCCTGTGCCAGCACCAACTGGTAATAAGCGGTCTGGCGGCTCAAGAGCGCCAGCAGCACATCGCGTTGAGTTGCCGAGTCCAGCAGAGTCAGCCCATAGGTATCTGTCAGCGTGATCAGCTCGTTTTGGCGTTCATTGAAAAACGCTTCAAGATTGTTCGCTGTTTGTTCAGCTTTGCTCGACTGTGAGTCGAGCGCCAGTTCCTGAAGCGTGTTCGATGCACGAACCCCAATCAGGACTCCGACGACCACGATCGGGATAATGGTCAAGCTCACGAAGATAACGATCAAACGTACACGTAGACTATTGAGCATTGGGTTGGTCTTTGTCTCTACTCAATCTCGGCGGCCAATGAGAAGGTTCATTAATTGCCACCGGGTGTCGGGGTTGGCGTGTCGAAAAAGCCCGGATAGAGGATCTGATCTGCCTGACGAAGCACACCGACCGGGATTTCCAGTCCGATCGCCGCAGCGGCTTCGAGATTGAGGACCAGATAGTTCTCGGCAATCGAAACTGGCAAATCTGCCGGATCAGCACCGCGCAGAACACGATCTACAATTTGGGCTGCTTGGCGGTCGGTTTCGGAGAAGCTGATTCCGTAACTCACCACATACCCGGGTAGCGGATCGCTCGCATCCCAGACAGATCCTGCTTGGTGCTCTACCGATGCTGCTGCCAACGCACTGAAGAAATCAGCCGTATAGGGGATATGCGGCGTCAAGAACAACCAATCGACGCCATCGGGTAAGTTTTGCAGGGCGGCGATACCGGCAGCTTCATCCGGCGTCTCGGCAAGGATTAGTTGAACGTTTAAGCTGTCCGCAACGATCTGCACCTGCTGAAGGACTGCTGCCCCATCAAGTGAATTGGGATCGTAGAGGTATACGACCATATCCGTCGTTGGCTTGATTTCAGTCAAAAGCTGTAGGCGGCGTTCGTGGGGGCGGTTGGTGACCACGCCTGTGATTCGACCACCGGGATGGACGAGATCCGCCACGGCACCTGTCGCAATGGGATCATCCGATCGCGAGAAAACAATCGGGATGTTCCCCGTGATTGACTGAATGCCGGTTGCGTCCGAGTCGACGTTTGTGACGAATACATCGACCCCTTGCGCCGTCATGTCTTGCACCTGCTGCATATAGCTCGCCATGAAGTTTTCAGGCGCGACGTTCTCAAAAGAAGGCACTAGATAGGTGATGTTAGTCCCTTCAATATAACCCAGTGAGGTCATTTCAGCTTTGAAGGCGTCACCCCCCAAATAATTGAGATAGCCTACGGTATACGTTCCGTCTCCCGGCTGCGCCTGCGTGCCGGTCAAACCGATAGTGGTGAGTAAAACGAGGGTCAGGAGGGTAATGCGGATGTTTTTCATCGAGCATCGCTTTCGAGTACAGTGCGGGGGCAGCGCTGTGAAGGAAACCCGTTTAGCGCCGCCTACTTCGATCGAATTGTGAATGGACACGGAAACCATTCTAGCTTAAGTATTGCTGTGAAAGAAGAATAAGTGATCGAAAAGTCATGAATTCTTCGTGAATTACGGAATATTATTCATATAATCGTTGTAGGTTAATCAATAGCAAGGGCAATCGGTATCCCCTCTTACCCTGCGAAACCGCAGGCACTTAAACATCGTAGTGTAAAACTCCGCATAAATTAGCCCATCAATCCCGATAGCTCGGTAAAACGTGTTGCTGAGACATCACACATACCAAGCGCTCTTGATGCTCAATAAGACAAAATAAACGTTATAATGAGATAAACGACGTGTTCTTTCGTAGACCTTGATCAATCGGTCCTAATGAGAGCCATGACGATGACACAGCAGCATTTCTCTGGCCCACCTTGTATGCTCATCATCGATGAGACCTCAACACTGGCAGACACAGTCATTGAGCATCTTCATCGAACCGATATTTTCAATTTCGATCACCGGATTGTCACGTCTTCTGCTCAGTTTGAGCTGCTGCTTCAGCAGCGTGTGTGGGATTTGATCCTCTGCCATTATGCTCACACGCCCCTCGATCCAACCGATTTGCTCCAGTTAGTGCAGCGTATCCAACCGCAGACTCCTGTGATTGTCATGGGATCTCAGGTTACCCCCCAAGAAGCATTCGAACTTGGACGTTTAGGGGTACAGGAATTCATCGAAACCACAGATACCCAACATGGGCTTGACCGCGTTCAGCAGACATTATTCGCTCGGCAAACTGCGTCGGCTGAATTGTCAGCCGCACAGCAGCTTGAGTTGATTCTGGACTCGATGCAGGATGCGATCATGACGGTTTCACTGCCCGATCATCACCTGATCTTTGTGAGTTCCTCGTATGCGCAGGTGTTCGGTTATCCAGCCAACGTATTCCTAAAGGATCGGGATTTTTACAAGCAGGTCATGCCTTCCGATGATGTCGATATGGGGAATACCGCGCTACAAGCTGTTTACCGCGATGGGTTTGTCGAACTCGATCATCGGGTGATTTGGCCCAATGGTGAGGTGCATTGGCTGCACCGCCGAGCATGGATCAACTTTGATTCCCAAGGAAAGCCCATCCAACTGATTGATACTGCCCGTGACATCACCGAAAGCAAAGCGGCAGAAAGCAAACTTCACCGCTTCAAAAGCATCATTTCCAGCACAAGTGATGGCATTGCGGTGCTGAACCGCGAATACTGCTATGAGATGGTCAATGCAGCATATCTTGAGCGCACAACACGTTCGCAGCAGGAAATTGTAGGGCACCCCATCGCTGAGATTATGGGAGAAGCATTATTTCAGGAACTGCTCAAACCACAAATTGACCGCAGTCTAGCAGGTGCGACCAGTCGCGTCGCCTATTGGTTCGAATATCCGAGTTCGGGCAAACGCTATCTCAGCACAACATACTCCCCATATCGTGATACCTCAAATGAAATAATCGGTGTTGTTGCCATCACATGGGACATTACTGACCAAAAACAGGTCGAAGATGATCTACGCGCGCACGAACAACAACTGAAGAGTCTGATTGATTCGCAGACGAATTACATGATTCGTACCGATCTCGAAGGGCGCTACACGTATTGGAACCCCAAATTCGAGCGAGAGTTCGGCTGGTTATATGAGCCGCAAGGAATACGCGGGGGATTGTCTCTCGATTTAACGCTTGCCTATCACCACCAACGCACACAGGAAGCCGTGGAGAAATGCCTTGCGAATCCGGGAATGCCGGTGCAGGTAGAATTGGATAAACACGCACGACATGGCGGTATTCGTAATACCTTGTGGGAATTCATTTGTCTGACCGATGAGAATGGGTTGCCGACCGGTATCCAGTGCACAGGGATTGACATCACCCTTCAGAAAGAGGCGCAGGCAACCGTACAGTTTCAGACACGGATGTTACAACAGGTCTCAGACGCGATCATTACATTTGACAATGATCGGAAAATTACCACATGGAACAAAGCGGCAGTCGAAACCTTCGGTTGGACAGAAGTTGAGGCTCTTGGTCAGCAACGGGAAGCGCTTCTGAAAACAAAATGGCTTACCGATAGTCGGCAACAAGCTTTGGAAGCGTATGATCAAACCGGTCATTGGAGCGGTGAACTGCTTGAGACAGATAAGTTTGGTGGACAACACCATATCGTCGCGTCTGTCAACCGGCTATACGGTGAGCAAGGGCAAGCACTAGGCGGAGTCATTCTCAACCGTGATGTAACCTCTGAAAGGCGCCGCAGCGCTCTAGAGGGGCGCATTAGCCAGATCTTAGAAGCAACGGCTGAGGGGCAAAAACTCCCGGCCATTCTTGAAAAACTGGTTGTCGCTATCGAAGAGTATGAGCCAGATATAAAAGCTTCTATTTTGCTTTTAGACGCCAAGACTCAGCAACTGCGGCATGGTGCAGCGCCAAGCCTACCGGATGCCTATAACGCTGCGATTGACGGTATCACGATTGGATCAGGCGTTGGTTCTTGTGGAACTGCCGCCTTTGAAAAGCGATTGGTGATCGTTGAGGATATTGCCACTGACCCACTCTGGAAAGATTTCAAGCTCCTTGCCGCAGAATACGGCTTGAAAGCCTGCTGGTCACATCCTGTCATGGATCGCAATGGCGAAATTTTGGCAACCTTCGCGATGTACTATGGTACAACGCGTTACCCGACTGAAAAGGAACTCGATCTCATTCAACTGGCGGCACACATCACCGGGCTTGCTATCGAACACGCAAGGGGGCAAATCGCCCTGCGAGCAAGCGAAGAAAAGTATCGTTGTTTGCTTGAAAGCTCAGACTCGGTCATCGCGGAGTTTGATTATTCCGGTCAGGTGCTGTATGCAAATGAGGTTGCCGCGCGTAGGTTTGGACTGACACCGCAGCAACTGGTCGGCAAAGCCTATTTCGATCTGTTCCCGCCGGAAGTTGCGAAGACGCAACTGACGAATATTCGCACGGTCATTGATACCGGCAGCGGGATCGTACGCGAAGCGATAACCATTATTCAAGATGAAAAAAGGTGGTATCGCACCAGTATTCAGCCGGTGCGCGATTCGCTTGGCAACACATTAAGCGCCATGGTGAACTCAACCGACATCACCGCCATCAAGCAAGCAGAAGCGACTCTGCAAGAAACCAATCGCCTCCTCGAACAACGCATCCGGGAGCGCACTGCTGAGTTACAAGAGGAACGCAACCTGCTGCGCACGGTCATCGATGCGATTCCCGATTTCATTTATGTGAAAGACCGCCAGCATCGGTTGATCTTGAACAATGCAGCCTATGTACAAGCGATAGGTGCAAAAAGCGGCGAAGAGATCATCGGCAAAACGGATCTAGATTTGCTGCCGACCCAATTCGCAGTCCAATTTCATGCCGATGAAGAGCGCTTATTTGAAACAGAGCAAGCTATCAACAATCTTGAGGAGCATGTTTTCGGGCCTGATGGCAGCGAAGCATGGATGCTCACATCAAAAGCGCCGCTGCGCAATATACAGGGCGAAATCATCGGTTTGGTAGGCACAACCCGCAATATCAGCGCTATCAAAGCAGCGGGCGAAGCACTTCGAACCAGCGAAGAACGCTACCGCGCGACCATCGCATCCATGTCCGAAGGATTGATTGTACATGACAAAGATGGCGCTATTCAAATGTGTAACAGCGCCGCCGCACGTATATTGGGATTGACAGTAGATCAGATGCTCGGTCGTACTTCTCTGGATCCCCGCTGGCGTGCAATTCATGAAGACGGATCGCCTTTCCCCGGCGAAACGCACCCAGCAATGGTGACGCTGAAAACGGGCAAACCTCAAGCCAATGTCATCATGGGTGTCCATAAACCTGATGATACACAGGTATGGATTCTCATCAATTCGCAGTCACTTATCGACCCGGTTGATCAGAAACTTTATGCCGTCGTCGTCACCTTTGCTGACATCACTGTACCCAAACAGGCGGAAGTGGCAATCCAAGCAGCACTGACGCATGAAAAAGAGCTTGGCGAACTTAAGTCGCGCTTCGTTTCGATGGCATCCCACGAGTTCCGCAATCCGCTGGCAGCGATCCTTGCGATGACCGAAACACTGACCCTCTATTGGGAACATATGGACAAGACCAAAATCGATGATCGGCTGAAGCGTGTGCGTGAACAAGCCACCCGGATGACCGCCATCATGGAAGATGTCCTACAGATGACGAGGATACAAACAGGCCACACCAAGTTCGAGCCTACATCAGACGATCTTGATGCCCTATGCACACAGGTTATCAGCGATCTGGCCGAACTGCCGGATTATCGTGATCGTATCTGTTACGAGTGTTTACACCGACCGGTGAAGGCGATCTTTGATGCCCGCTTATTGCAGCAGGCGATCACCAATTTGCTGCACAATGCTCTCAAATACTCTCCATCAGAAAAAAGCGTGCATATCACCCTTGAGCAAGAGAATGGACACATCGTGCTGCGCATCATGGACGAGGGAATTGGCATTCCGCCAGAAGATTTGAAGCACCTGTTTGAACCTTTCCATCGCGCAGCGAACGTGGGTCAGATCTATGGTACGGGGTTGGGATTAGGGATTGCGAAAGAGGCGGTAGAACTGCACAGGGGAACCATCACCGTCGAAAGTCAGGTAAATGTAGGTACAACCTTCACCGTCACACTGCCAGATCACCCTTAGGCTGTGTGAACCAATATTCAGATGTTTTCAGGGAAAAGCCAAAGCAGAGCCTATGCGCTTCCTCGATGTACATGGGCTACTTGTCCCCGCAACCACTCGGCCATCCAGATCGCGCTTTAGCTCTCCTTCTAGAGAAGCTTGTTTCTGGCATTGACTTTGGCCTGTAGAGTATGCTATCCTCAGTTATCTCTCGCTGGAGGGATGGCCGAGTGGTTTAAGGCGGTGGTCTTGAAAACCTCTGTAGTGCTTCAGCGCTACCGTGGGTTCGAATCCCACTCCCTCCGCTTGGTTTGATTGTATGCGAACGCCATGCGCAAGGCGCGTTCCACAAGGTCAGACCCATGTGCTCGTCCATCGCCCAACCGACGATTTTGCGCGAGAAAATGTCGAGCACCAACGCGAGGTACAGCCAGCCCTCCGCCGTGTCGATATGGGTGAAGTCCGCGACCCATTCTCATTTGGACGCTCAGCGCTGAACTCCCGCTGCAAGCGGTTCGGGGCGATGGAAGAAACGTAGCGACTGTCGGTGGTTCTGACGCCGGCGCTGGCGACGGTGCTTGGCAACAGTCCGTGTTGGCGCATCAGCCGGGCGACGCGCTTGCGGTTGCACACCATGCCCTTTTCGCAAGGCAGCCGTCACCCGCGGGCTGCCATACGTGCGCGACTGTCCGCAAACACCGCGCGAATGTGCGCCACCAGAGTGCTCGTCTCTGTCTTTCGTTTTGGCGCGCTGCCGACGCTGCTGCCACGCATAGTACCCGCTCACGGATACGTGCAGCACATGGCAGGCGCGCTGGACGGGCGGGCTACCACGTCCGCACTCGATGAGCGCGTACTTCATCGCACATCCTCCGCGAACAACCCGGGTGCTTTTTTTAAGAGCTCCCGCTCCGCCTTCACCGCTCCAGTTCACGGCGTAACCGCCAAATTCTCCGCTTCCAGTTCCCGTTCGTCGCTGGGTTTTCCCGTCTCCGGTTTCCGGATGCAGGCGATACCGCTGTTCCACTTGTTCAGCAAGCCCGGCGTGATCCCCAGATCGTTCTCGATCTGACGCACACTCTTGCCACTAATTTCCAGCAGGCGCAGCGCTTCTTGCCCGAACGCTGCATCATATTCCCGCTTCTCTACTGCCACGGCTGCTCCCTTTCGTCGGGTATAACGGACATCCGTTTCCTCCACGACCGGGGGTAAAGCTCATGGCTGCGGTGTCCATGAACGACAGCAGCAGCAGCGCGAGGTGCGGTATCCTTATTCGATGAGCAGCTCATACGACAATCGAAACGTTGAAGAAAACAACCACCGCACCGAAAACCACCGCTGTCGGCATGACGGCGATCAAGGATTTTAATACCGTCCGGTTGCGTTCAGAATATGCCGGACATACTGCTCGCGGATGCCATCAAAGACGCAAGCCCGTTAGGAATCTCGCGGCTGGTTGATGAGCAGATGACTCGGGATTCGGCATAGAAGGACTATGGATAATTGATTGAGGATACACATATGAAGCGTTTGCAGGGAAAAGTAGCCATAGTTATCGGGGCAGGCTGAGCATCGCCGTGCTTCGGCGCCGAAGGCCCCAAAGTTGGCGTGGTCGAGCTGCGCAAGCCGACGCATGCGACACCTTCCTGACGACTGCGCGCAGCGTCGATAATCATGTCATCGGGAGTTTGGCATGAATGCGCTCGTTCGCTATTTCGACCCTGCTTTCGGAGTACGCATCGGGCTTCGTGATGGGAATCGCGTCTATGACGTTACCGGGCGTTTCTCCACTATTGGTGCGTGGCTGCGCGAGAGTAGTCAACGCGTTGAGGCTGCCATTGCCGATCTGCACACGGAAGCGCAGCGGTCAAACCGGCAGCTAGAGTATTCGACGTTGCTCCATCCGCCAACAGCGGATCGGTATTATCTGCTTCCCCCGGTCGATGAACAGGATGTTTGGGCGGCAGGCGTGACCTACGCGCGCAGCCGCGAGGCACGGCAAGAAGAGGCACTCGACGGTGGCGACGTGTACGCGCGTGTCTACGCGGCGGAACGCCCGGAACTGTTTTTCAAAGCGCAGGGTAAATGGGCAGTTGGGCATTTGGGCGAAGTCGGCATTCGAGGCGATTCTGCTTGGAATGTCCCTGAACCGGAACTCACGCTCGTTGTCAATCCAGCTTTGGAAATCGTTGGGTTCACCATCGGCAACGACATGAGCAGTCGTGACATTGAAGGGGCGAACCCGCTGTATTTGCCGCAGGCGAAAATCTACACCGCGTCGTGCGCGCTGGGTCCGCAGATCGTACTGCATCCCCTGACCGACTATCCTCCGCTCACAATCACACTGGTCATTGAACGCGCCGGAATTCCAGTCGTACAGGCTTCGATTTCGACAGACCAGCTTCATCGCCGCGCCCAAGATCTGGTCGCATGGCTGGGTCGACATATGCAGTTTCCTGACGGCGTTCTGCTGATGACCGGAACCGGTATCGTTCCGGCGAGCGATTTCACGCTCGCGGTAGGAGACGCCATCCAAATTGGCATGGGTGAGGCGGGAACCCTCGTCAACACAGTAACGGTTATATCATCATGAAAATCACGGCTGTCGAAACACCGCAATGGAAGGCAGTTCCCCGATTGATGATGGTGTGTTTCCACACCGACGGTGCAGGCTAGGGGAACCGTTGAGAATTCAAGACAGGGCGGAAGGTTGTATTTATCGGTGACATCGGCGCACCCCCATTGCACTCACATCGGCGCGCCCCGCTTCCGCTGAGCATGTCGAATGCGTTCAAGACGACGATGCTCGGCAGCGGCCTCCTTCAGCATGAGCGTCAAGTAGGTGTCAAACTCTAACACCTCATCGTATAAGCCGCGTATCGGGAGAACTTTGACGGGTTTGTTGTCCAGCAAGACTTCGAAAACCCGCCGATGGGCATCCAATTTGCATACGACCTGTCGCCCGGCGAGGTCGCGGCTAATGTAGTAGGGCCGATTATCAATCTGAATGCACCCACTGTGAGCGACACGCCGCCGAAACCAGTGGTTGTGGTAACCGAGCAGCCAGACATCCGGATCGACCTAGGTGGGCATGGGGGGCAGAACGGGGCAGGGGGAAACACGGTGTACGGCGGACGATTGCCACAGGCTTTGGATTGGTTGGGGCGCTGCTGGTTGTAGAACTGCCGATACTCGGCAAAGACGGCGTGTTTGCTCTGGGTCGGCGGGTTTTTTCACGCGGATACACTCCGTTTTCAGCGTGCGGAAGTAGCGCTCTACGAACGGCTTAAGGTCAGGGCGCTGGGGCGGACAAATATCCAGCGCGATCCCCAGGTTGAGCACGAACCGCATGAACGCAGACGGGAATTCTTCTGCCGACGAGGATCCCACCAGCCGAGGGTCGCGGTCAAAGACAATACAACGGGGCACTCCATGCGCGATGAAGGCGTTCGCCATCGCGAGAATGCTCGTTTCGGTATGGTAATCCTCCCCAGGCTGCGGGTCGACCAGAATTGACGACCCGCGATCCACCACACCGAAGGCTTCCACTTCATGCGTGTGCTTTTCGGTGTGATGGGCTTGGGCGGTGGCCACATCAGTGAAGTCGATTTCCCACATATCCATCCCGGGCGGTCGCTCGAAGGGCACGTGCTCGCTTGCTGAGGGGCGTTGGATACGCTGGTACTGGTGCAGGATCTTGGTGATGGTGCTGGTGGAGCGCGGGAGGCGATAACCACCCGCTTTCAGGCGTTCATCCTGATGCAGGAAGTAACCAATGGCGGGCGAGCCCAGTGTCCGTCCCATCTGCTCAGGCGGGTCGTCGCGCAGATCCAGAATACGGGCAACGACGTTGGGATGATACGGGGCAGGGCGATTCTTCCGGGCACGCGACTGACTGAACAAGACGGTTTGGTCCTCCGGATTTGTCGCGTGCAGCCGATGCTTCCATTTCTGCACCCATTGCGAGACCGCTGAACGGCACGCGCATACTGCTGAATCGACCACTCGGGATGGTCCCGAAGCAGGTGTCGCAACTTGGCGCGGTCCACCACCCATTCTGCTTCCATCATGTTCCCCCGCTCAAACACAATCTGGACGCAATTGTAACCAGGGGGCGACGATGTGAGTGCAAATGGGGGTGCGCCGATGTCACCGATAAATACACCAACCGCCTATAGTGACGATATTTGCGCCTTGGCTCGGCTGCTGTAATTCCAGTTCTCCGCACGCTCGGCCACGATACCGACTTTCAGCAAGCACAGCAGGTCTAGAATGGGATGCTCAAACCACTTCCCTCCTACAGAGCGTCCCCTCCAATCAAGGGGAACCATCACGTCAAATGATAGTTCCCGTAAGCGTATATAAGTCTGACTTTAGAGTGCACTGCCATGCTAGGGAAACGACAGCGATTCGCATTCACAGGTGAGCAAGACCCCTCAAAATTCACGGACCCGCAGCACGACATCATGAAGCGAAGAGAGGCGACCTGAAGTCGATACGATTCTTAGGGTCGTCACACCTCGTTCGATGAGTGGAGATACATGGATGTTCAGGGATAGCAAGGCATTTTCCGGGTTCTCCGTCGATGACACCGCAAAAGCCAAGGCGTTTTATAGTGAGGTTCTGGGCGTGGAAGTCACACAAGATGATGACCTGTTGCACCTGCATGTCGCCGGCGGAAATCCGG
>JAXLWG010000066.1:0-17852 GCA_046328615.1 Anaerolineae bacterium
AGCCGTCACCTTGTCGGTGGGCAGCAGACCCGCCCGCACATCGTCGATTCCACTTTGCGCGGCGACAGCCTGCGCGACGGTTGCATTATCACCCGTGAGCATGGCAGTGGTGATGTCCATCTGCTTCAACTGGTCGATGACAATGCTGCTTTCCGGTCGTGCCGTATCCAACACGGACATGTAGCCGCGCACTTCGCCATCCACGCTGAGCATCAAAGTCGTTTGCCCGCTGGCCTCGGCGGTCTTGACCAGATCGCAGAGCGGCGCAGGGTGCGGGAAGGCTTCATCGAACAGCGCATGACTGCCGACGGTGACGACTTGATCGCCGATCTGACCCCGCACTCCGCGTCCGTTGAACACTTCAACTGCTCCCGCCGCCGGATAGCGCTCACCGACCCCATGCGCTTGTGCTGCCGAAACGACCGCTCTTGCCAGCGGATGCGTGCTGCCCACCTCAACCGCGGCGGCGAGCGCGAGGACATCTTCGCAAGCCTCACAGGGTTCACCCGTCGCACAGGCGGCTGATCGGGTGGTGATCAACTGCGGTTTCCCCTGTGTGAGTGTGCCTGTTTTGTCGAAGGCGATGACTTTCACGCCGGCCAGTGCTTCCAGATGGACACCGCCCTTGATCAGCACGCCCTGACGTGCCGCACGGGTAATCCCGCTGATCACCGTCACCGGGGCGCTGATCACCAGCGCGCACGGGCAGGCGATCACCAGCAGGGACAGGGCGCGGTACAGCCAGCCGTGCGGCTCACCGGGCACATCCCAGAAAGGCTGCGCGAACAGGATCGGCGGCACGAGCGCGACGACCGCCGCCACCAGCACGACCGCCGGGGTGTAAACGCGCGCAAAGCGGTCGATCATACGCTGACTGGGCGCGCGGCGGCTTTGCGCTTCTTCCACCATGTGAATGATGCGGCTGAGGGTATTGTCCTCCGCCAGCGAATCGACGTGCAGTTTTAACAGGCCGCTGCCGTTGACCGTCCCCGCGTAGACAGTGTCGCCAACCTGTTTGTCTACAGGAATGCTTTCCCCGGTGATCGGCGCTTGATCGACGGCGCTGCGCCCTTCGATCAAGGTGCCATCCATCGGAATCCGTTCGCCCGGTTTGACGATCAGCACATCACCGGTGAACAGCGAACTCACCGGAACCGTCGATTCATGCCCATCCTTGAGCAGTACCGCAGTCGCCGGGGCCAGTTTCATCAATGATCGCAAGCTGTCACGGGCGCGATCGGCGGAATAGCCTTCGAGCGCTTCGCCAATGGCGAACAGCACCAGCACCGTCGCTGCTTCAAGCGGCTGCCCGATGATCAGCGCTCCGAGGGCGGCGATCGTCATCAGCGCGTTGATATTGAATTCATGGTTGATGCGGACGGCATTCCAACCGCTGCGCGCCAGCGGATAGCCCGCTGCCACCACCGCCACCACCAGCAGCACATCGACCAGCAGTTCCGGTACGCCGATGGACGACAGAAACAGCGCCGCGACGATCAGCCCACCGCCGATCAACGCGAGGCGCGTCTCATCACTCCCGCGCAGATAATCCCAGAAGCCGATCACACCGCCGCGTGTAGGCGCTGCGGATTCAGCGGCTTGGGCGGAGTCTTCCAGCCCATAGCCGACCGCTTCCAAGCGTTCACGAATCGTATCGGTATCGATGGTGCCGGTCACCCGCAGTTTACAGGTCGTGAAATCGACTTCTGCCGCTTCGACGCCGTTCAAACGGGTTACGCTCCGCTGCACGGTTTTGGCGCAGTCGGCACAATCCATCCCTGTGACGCGATACACCTGTGTAGTACTCATAAGGCATCCCTTAGAAGGCCGAAATTGCGATTCATTGTATCGATTGGATGGGGTCAAAAGGGTGCTGCTTTCCTGCAATCGGGGAAAATGGGATTTCGTGTCAATGCGCCGCATTTGATCCTTAATAGGCGTTTGGCTAAGCTGGTGATCGGACTCGCAGAAGCGTTATGAAAAGGAAAACATGGATGCTGCGCAAATGGCTAAAGCGCTTGGGGTTGGGCGTAATCGTGCTGGTGGCTGTGCTGATCGTCGGCTATGTCGTGCTCGTACTGCGCGCCCAGCCGCTGCCGGATCACCCGTTTAATGCGCGCAGCGGCGTGCTGGTGTTCGCGCATCAAGGCGGCGATGGCATTCGCCCCAGCAATACGATGGCGGCCTTCACCCATGCCGTCGAGATCGGCGCGGACATCCTCGATCTCGATATTCACCGCACATCGGATGGGGTGCTGGTGGTGCTGCATGACGAAACGGTCGATCGCACGACGAACGGCACCGGCTTGGTGCGCGAGATGACGCTGGATGATCTTCGCCAATTGGACGCGGGCTATAACTGGCCGACCGATAACCGCACCGACTCCAGCGGGTATCCGTATCGCGGGCAGGGGATCACCATCCCCACGTTGGAAGAAGTGTTTCAAGCGTTTCCAGATATGCGCGTGAATATCGAGATCAAGCAGGAAACGCCGTCAATCGTGGCCGATTTCTGCGCGATGATCCACCAGTACAACATGCAGGATAAAACGATGGTTTCGACCTTCCACGAAACCACGATGACCGAATTTCGCCAGACCTGCCCGGATGTGCCAACGGCAGCGGTGGAAAGCGAAGTTCGCCTGTTTTATGTGCTCAATCAGCTTCATCTGGCGCGGGCGTTTTACCCGACCGCTTATACATTTCAAGTGCCGGAAACGTCCGGGAATTTACAGGTTGTCACGACGGAATTCGTCGCCGCTGCTGCCGCGTTGAATATTCAAGTCTATCCGTGGACGATCAACGATGCGGAAGGGATGCAGCGCGTGATCGACGCTGGTGTGCAGGGGATCAATACCGATTACCCGGATGTGCTGCTCAACCTGTTGGGGCGCAGCTAAATCCCGTGTTATTCCGGCCCACTGCCGAGCATGTCGTCACGGCGGCGGGCTAAAAAAGCGCGTTCAAGTGCGTTCGGGCAGCAGTTGAAGGCTTGTTGATACGCATCGGCGGCGGCTTCGCGTTCGCCCATCCGCCGCAGCAGATCGGCACGGGCGGCATGGTAGGGATAATACTCGTCCAACTCGCTGCCGATCTGGTGCAGCAGACGTAGCCCCACCGCAGGCCCTTCGACCATCGCAACAGCGACGGCGCGGTTGACCTCGATCACAGGCGTAGGACGCAGTCTCACGAGTAGGCCGTAGAGTTGGACGATCTGCGGCCAATCGGTATCGGCGTAGGTTGGTGCTTCGGCATGCACCGCGCTGATCGCCGCTTGCAGTTGGTAAATGCCGATATGCTTTTGTTTCAGCGCGTTGGTGAGTATGGCGATCCCTTCGGCAATCGCAGTTTGATCCCACAAAGCGCGATTTTGATCTTCGAGCAGGACGAGCGTGCCTGAATCGCTGACACGGGCGGCGCGGCGCGCATGGTGCAGCAGCATCAGCGCCAGCAGCCCCTGTGCTTCGGCATGCAGGCTGTGATCTGCCTGTACTGCTGCCAGCAAATCGACCAAACTACGCGCTAACCGGATCGCTTCATCACATAGGGCTTCGCGCGTCAAGCCATGCCCGCTGCTGGCGACATAGCCTTCGTTGAAAATCAGATACAGCACCGCCAGCAGGGCGTCCAACCGCTCCGGCAGACGATGAGCAGGTGGGATAGCAAACGGAATCCCCGCATCGCGGATTTTGTTCTGTGCACGCGTCAACCGCTGCGCCATCGTCGGCAGGGGTACCAGAAACGCATGGGCAATCTGCTGCGTACTCAAGCCGCCGAGGGTACGCAGAGTCAGCGCGACCTGCGCTTCTAATCCCAGCGACGGGTGGCAGCAGGTGAACATCAGCTTTAGGCGTTCATCCGGGACGCCGTTTTCAAACATGGCTTCATCCTCAGGATCGAACCCGGTGGCTTCCTGTGGCAGGGTGTCGAGGATCAGCGGGTCGCGGGATTGCACAGTGACGCGGCGGCGCAGCCGGTCGATGATACGGCGCTTCGCAATGGCCGTCAGCCATGCGCCGGGGCTGCGTGGTACACCCTCTCGCTCCCATGTTTCCATCGCCGCGATCAGCGCATCTTGAAGCGCGTCTTCGGCCAGCTCAAAATCCTTGAACTGGCTGATGAGCGCCGCGAGGCAGCGACCGTATTCTTCGTGATACACACGCTCAATCCTGCGGACGTGTTCATCGTGGAGAATAGCGGTCATCTGCCTCACCTCACTCGGGCCGTCGTTAGCTACGACTGCGGGAATTCCCAAACCGGACGAACCTCGATCGATCCGTTCTGCGCGCCGGGGATCATGGCGGCGATTTCCAGCGCTTCATCGAGGTCTTTCGCTTCTACCACATAATACCCGCCCAACTGCTCTTTGGTTTCAGCAAACGGGCCATCGGTATGCAGCGTTTTGCCATCGCGCACGCGCACGGTCGTCGCCTTGCTGGTGTCGAGCAGCGCTTCGCCATTCATCTTGATGCCGCGCGCCCGCACGTCCGAGTCGAACTTGTAATAGTCCTGCATTTCCTTCTGAAGAGCTTCTTGCGACCATGCGGCATGGGCAGCTTCGTCTCCGTAGATCAACAGCATGTATTTCATGAGGTTCTCCCAGAACTGCTAGGGCGAGCCATCCTGTTTTGCTCGCTTCGGCAAAACGTCGAACAGCGGCGTGCATTTTCGACATCTCGTATTGGCTTCTCATCAGTTTCTCATCTTTTTGGGGTGTGCTAAGATAAACACAAAATCCCGGCGCGTATGAAAAGCAGGCAGGAGTCAGCATGTCGGCAAATGTAGAGGGAATGGTGCGCGAGGGCATCGCCGCCTTCAAGGAAGGACGTAAGGAAGAAGCCCGGGCGCTGCTGTCGAAAGCGGTCGAGCTGGATCAGTACAACGAACAGGGTTGGATGTGGTTGAGCGGGTGTGTCGATGCTCCCGACGATCAGCGCATCTGTCTTGAAAATGTGCTGGCGATCAACCCGATGAACGAGCGTGCACGCAAAGGGTTGGCCTATCTCGAAGGTCAAAATGTGGACTTCAACAAGCCGAAGCCCGCACCCCCGCCGCCCCCATCCTCCGTGCATGATATGCCCACCAGTGTCGAATGGGATACCCCCGGGGATGCTGGCGCAGGATCGGCGGCGGCGTTTACCCCCGCATCGACGCCTATTTCCGATGAGGAATATGATAATTGGGTCACCGGGCTGAACCTGCCCACGGGCGTAAGCAGTACACCCGCGCCGCCGCCTAGCCCTGCTACGCTTGACGATGTCCCCGGCGGCCCCACACCGTTCACCGATATAAACTTTGACGACGATCTTTTTGCCAATGGGCCTTTCAAGGCGGATGATTTGTCGGCACCCGCTGCCCCCGCAGATCCCGGCTTTTCGGGCACGGCGGGGCTGGCTAAATCGGAACCCCCCAAGAAGCGTGGTTTCGAATTTGGCCGCGCGGCAGTGCTCTCACCGGGCGACTCCGCTGCTGCAAAGCCGGAGAAACCGAAGCGTCAGACCCGTGAGGAAAAGCAGGCCGCCAAGGAAGAAAAGCGCGCAGCCGCCCGCGCCGAGAAAGAAAAACGCCGTACCGAAGAAATCTCATTCGACTCCGGGCCAATGGAAGATATGTTCATGCCCGAACCGATCGAACGCGACTATTCGCTGTCGAATGATTTGGATGCCGATCACGATGGGCAAATGCTGGAAGAGGGCGAAGGTGAACTGTTCGGCGTCATCCCAGACGAGATCAAGATCACACGGTTGCCGGGAACGCGCGAAGGCTACCCGCTGATCGGGCTGCTGCTGCTCATCGCCTTGATCGTCCTAAACGTCGGCGCGATCGGTGTATTGGTCGTGCAGGTCATGAATTCGCTGTGATACGTTCATTCGAACGCGAAAACTCGCGTCCGAGAACGCGCATCGACCATAGACAGCCCGTGGGCTGCATGTTACAATGCGCGCCTAATTCCGTCTGAACACTTGCGTGATTGATAAACTGTCATGGCAAACCATAAATCTGCTCTTAAACGTATCCGCCAGAACGATAAACGACGCGCTTATAACCGTGTGTATCGCAGCCGCGCCCGTACGTTCGTCAAGAAAGCGCGTGTCGCGATTGCCGGAACGGACACCAACGCAGCGGTTGAGGCCACCCGCCTCGCGATTCAGGACTTGGATCGTGCCGCCAGTCGTGGAGTGATCCACCCGCGCAATGCAGCCCGGCGTAAGTCGCGCCTGATGAAGCAGCTCCACGCGGCGTCGCAGGCCAGCTAAGTTCAACCGAATCACTTGTTGAACCATGAAGGGCGTTCACTCATCGATGAGTGAACGCCCTTATTGATTCGATTTGATAATCGCGTGAATTGAAACCGCTATGCGGTCGGCAGTTTACGGGATGCGCAGCGCGGCGGCGGAATTTTTTACGGGGACAACTTCCAACACCGGGATTTCGAGCCGGTAGCCAACCTTGCGCACCGTGATCAACACGGACGGCTTGTTCGGGTTGGTTTCGATGGCGCGGCGGAACCAGCGGATATGCACATCGAGTGTGCGCGTATCCCCCAGATAATCCGTCTGCCATACCTGTTCCATCAACTGCTTGCGATCGAGCGTTTCGCCGGGGTGGCGCAGAAAGTATTCGACAAGCAGCGCCAGCTTGGGCGACAGCGGTGTTTCCTGCCCGTTGACGAGCAGTGTCCGGCGCGTCAGGTTCATCGCGTAGGGACCGCAGGTGAGCAGCGAATCGCTGGGCGTTGGCTTGGACGAACCGGCCAACCGCGAAACCGCCATCATGAGCTTGCGTGAGGTGACCGGGGCGGCGATGACCGTATCCGCCGGGGATGAAATACCTTCCATCCCGGTGTGCAAATGGATGAGCGGAATCGTGTCGATTTCCGCCTTAAGCTGCCGTGCAATTCGCTCTCCCGAGGTCTTCATCGAGATTGCGTCGAGAATGATGGCAGCAGGCACGGGCGTTTCCAGCCGTGCGGCAGCGATCGCCTGCTTGCCACTGGCAACAGACAGCACGGAATACCGTTTGTTCAAGACTTCAGCAAACGACGCTTTTTGGGGCCGCTCGATCAGGATCACTCGGATCATACTGTCCAACCTTATGAAGAAGGGGGATTATAGCGAGGATCTCGGCTTGGGTCAAAGCCGAATGCACGGGTGAATCGGGGTTCCATCGCCCGTCGATAAGCGTGCTTCAGCCTTTAGTACCGCCCCTTATGAGACCGTTCTTCTATGTACGTCAGGCGAATTTGCGGTAAGCTATTATCTATGAAAACCATCATTGAAACGTTCGACTCTCAAGTCCTGCACACTTCCCTGTCTGCGCTGGCCGATTGGGTGATTGAGCAGGGAATTCAGATTCAACAGATCGCCGCCCCTACCTTCGCAGAGCATGCTCGCGCTGAGGCTGTTGCGTCGATGTTCCGTACACTTGGCTTACAAGAAGTGCGCATCGATGACGTTGCGAATGTGATGGGCAAGGTGCCGGGGCGTCACCCCGAACTGCCCGCCACCATGATTGCCGCGCATACCGACACGATTTTTGCCGCCGATACCAATTTATCCGTGCGCAGGGAACCGGGGATCATCTACGGCCCCGGATTGGGCGATAACAGCGTCGGCGTGAGCGGGATGCTGGGCTTGGCGCGCTATTTGCAGCAGCAGCAGATTCAACCGGAGGTCGATCTGTGGTTCGCGGCGACGACGCGCGAAGAAGGCCTTGGCGATTTAGGCGGGATGCGCGCGGCCTTTCAAACCCTCGCGCCGCACATTGACAGTGTCATCAACTTGGAAGGGCTGGCCTTCGGTCACATCTATCATGCTGGGATCGCCGTGCGCCGGTTGAACATTACCGTGACTGCCCCCGGCGGGCACAGTTGGCTGCATTATGGCAAGCCCAGCGCCGTGCATGTGATGGTGGAAGTCGCAGCACGAATCACCGCTCTTCAGCCATCTAAATCGCCGCGCACGACGTTTAATATTGGTATGATCAAGGGTGGCGAGGCCATCAATGCGATTGCGACACACGCCGAGCTGTGGCTTGACCTGCGATCGGAATCGCGCGAGGCGCTGGCACGCTTTGAGCGTCAAGTGCGAGCGCAGATCGAAGCGGTTAAACTGCCTGATGTCCATTTCGAGATCTCGTTGGTAGGCGATCGTCCGGCAGGGTATCTCGATCCCGCGCATCCGCTGGTAAAGGCGGCGGTGGATGTGCTCGATGCGCAAGGTATACGGGCGCTGATGGAAACGGGCAGCACCGATGCGAATGTTCCCCTTTCGGAAGATTGTCCTGCGGTGACGATCGGTATCACGCGGGGGGGCAATGCGCACCGCTTGGACGAGTACATTGAAACAGGGCCGGTTGCCGCCGGGATGCGCCAGCTTATCGTGTTGGCCTTATCCAACGCCGCCGCAAAACTCGCAGGAACAAAGTGAGGAAATGAATGGCTGCCATTGATGTGTTGGTCGCAGTGCGCACCGAACAAACCACGCGTTACGAAGAAAACCTATCGGTGATCAAGGATTTTCGTGTGCGTGCCGTCAACACGGTAAACAGCGCCTTAAACATCTTGGGCGATCCGGCGATGCATATTGATGTGCTGGTACTGGAAAATGCCCTCGAAAATGCCTTTGATGCGATCGGCAGTGTGCGCGAAAAGTTCCCGCGTATTCTCATTGTGCTGGTCGATGAAGATGCGGATTTCGCGCTGCCGGGTCAGGCCGACGACATCAGCACCGATCCGTTCCGTAATGGCGATCTTGCCCGCCGCATCAACCGTTTGCTGGCGGATCGACGGCTAGAGACGCTGCGTGCTGATGCGATGCCGCCCGTGCGCGCCTTCGCGAAGAAACTGCGCAATGCGGTTGGCGAAATCGGCAAACAGGAAGCGGCGTGCAGCGCGATCAAAGACCTTGGCTATGATTATGTCGCGTTCTATCGCATGGAAGGTGCCGATCCCGTCGTCATGACCTTGAAGGCGCAGGACGGCCCGATCGCCGTGCAGGCGATCGCCCCCAAGAGCGCGGGCGCAGCCGATGTGATCGGTTGGGTCGCGGTGAACGGGCAAAGCAAGATCGCCGGGATGAACGACGAAATCACCCATCCGCTTGTCAAGCGCGGGCGCTTAGGCACAATCGCCTGTGTGCCGGTGGGGACGACTAACCGCTATGGTGTGCTGGCGGCGTTCCGCGAACGCCCGGATGCGATCACCATGCAGGATGTGCTGCTGCTGGAACTGATCGGGGCGCAGCTCGCGGCGGTGGTCTCCAAAGAATAACGCCGTACTGGACACGGAGATCACAGAGATTTTGAGAGGAAATCCGCCTGCTTTTTCTCTGTACTCTGTGATCTCTGTGGTTCAAGCATTGGGATTACACGCTTATCAGCGGGCCAGTTTCCCAAGCGCGGCTTCAAACCGATCAATTTCCTCGTGCAAGTTGTAGTGCGCCAAGCCCACGCGCACCATCCCATCGGGTTTGTGCAGGCGATTCATGATCTCGACCGCGTAATAATTGCCATCCCATACATAAATGCCCTCTGCGGCGAGATGTTCCGCGACCTGCGTTGGTGTATAACCATCGAGTGTAAACACCACCGTTGGCACGCGATGAGCGAAATCTGCCGGATCGGTGATCCCCGCGATATGGGTTCCCGGTGTGCGTTTCAGCACATCGATCAAGTGAGTCACCAACTCGCGCTCATAGGCCGCGAGGTTCCCCATACCGATCTCCAGCAAATAATCGACCGCTGCACCCACCCCGGCGATCAGCTCAAATGCGGGCGTGCCTGTTTCCCAGCGATACGGCGGCACATCTTTCGAGGGGCGCACTTTGTAGGCGGGAAGCGCTGCCAGTAGATCGTATTTCCCCCACAAAATCCCCGCGTGCGGTCCAAAGAATTTATACGATGAGCACAGCAAGAAATCGCAGCCGATCGCCTGCACATCGATCGGAACGTGCGGGGCGCTCTGTACGGCATCGACCACATACAGGGCTCCGGCGGCGTGCGCCATCTGCGCGATCTGCGCCACCGGGTTGATCGTCCCGACGGCATTCGAGGCATGCACCGTCGCCACGATCTTTGTGCGGTCGGTCAGTGCCGCTTCCAACGTGTTGAGATCGAGCGTGCAGTTCGACTCGATGATGTCAACCCATCGCACGGTCAGGCCGTGATCCGCCGCAATACGCAGCCAAGGCGACACATTCGCGTCATGATCCATGCGCGTGAGGACGATCTCATCGCCTGCTTGCAGGGTTTGCGCCAGCGCGCGGCTGAGGGCAAAATTCAGCGTCGTCATGTTGGGGCCAAACACGATTTCATCGGCGCTGGGGGCATTCAAAAACCGGGCGACCTTCTCTCGTGTCGCGTATACGAGCGTATCGGTATCCTGACTGGTGCGAAACGCTCCTCCCTGATTGGCGTTCATGGTGAGGTAGTAATTGGATACCGCATCGATCACGCGCTGCGGAACCTGTGTCCCTGCCGGGTTGTCGAAGTAAACAGGCAAGAGGCCGCTCCCATCCAATGGACGGTGCAGTGAGGGGAACTTCCGCCGAAGTTCCGCGAAATTGAGAGAAGTCATCGTCATTGTGGTAGTTCCTGTTATAATCAGGGTAAATTTCGTACAGGATAGCCCAAATAGACCTTTCTTGTAATCCCCCGCTTGTTTGTAAAGCACGCCATTATGGATAGACAATGCTGAGATGGCGTTAGTTGGCAAAGAGTTCTCATGGTTGACATACAAAACCTTGTCGCCCAGAATCGCCTGCTCTCTGAAGAGGTGCAGCGGCGCGTTGAACAACTTGCGGCCATCAGCGCAGTAGCCGCCAGTGTAAGCCAATCTCTTGATCTCCCTGATGTGCTCACGACGGCATTGAAGGCGGTGTTAGATATTACCAACGCCGAAGCAGGCGGGATCAGCTTGATTGATGAGCAAACGGGCGAAGTCGTGCTGCGTGCGCAGCAGGGCTGGATCAACGATTTCGTCACTGAACGTTCGATCCGCGTCCCGGTGGGGAAGGGGATGAGCGGACGCGTGATTGCCGCCGATGATGCGATCGTCTGGAACGATCTCAGCCAAGCGCAGGAACTGCACGTCCCCAGCTTTCGCGAAGAGCCGTTCCAAAGCATCGTCATGACGCCCATGCACGCCCGCAGCAAGATCGTCGGCCTGCTCAGCTTGATGAGCAGTGTGACCTATGCGTTTGATGATGAGATCGTCGGTGTGCTCAAAGCCATTGCGGATACGGTGGGGGTTGCGCTCGATAATGCCCGTCTGTACGAGCAAAGCATTGAAAACCAAAACCGTATGAGTGCGATCCTCCGTTCTTCGGCGGATGGCATCATCGCGACCGATCAAAATGGGCGCATCCAGTTGATCAACACGGCGGCAGAGGCGATGCTCAATGTGGACGGCAGCGACTTGATCGGCGTGCCGCTGCGTGAAGCGCCGCTGGCGGCCAACCTGCTCGATGCGATGCTGTTTGCATTGTCCGCACATGGCGATGAAGCCAAGCGTATGTTTCAGGTATCGCTGGATACGCAGCAGGTATTGTCGGTGATCGTCTCGCCTGTGTATGTCGATCGCCAGTTTGAATCCTACACGACGATGGATGGGTGGGTTGTCGTACTGCAAGATGTGACGCACCTGCATCAAGCCGAAATCGCGCGGACGCAGTTCATCCAAGCCGCCGCCCACGATATGCGCAATCCGCTCGGCGTGGCGCTGAATTCGCTCGAACAGTTGAATGAACAGTATGGCGAAGATCACTTCGCCGCTGAACTCGTGCGCATCGCCATGATGGGCATTACGCGCATCGACTCGCTGATCGGCGATCTGCTCAACTTGGAACAGATTCAAAGCGGCTACAACTTCAAGCTGTCGGATGTAGACATGCGCGAATTGATCGAGCAGTTGGGCGGCGATATTTGGCATGTGATACAAGATCACCGGCTCAAATTCCGCGTCGAACTTCAGCCGGATATTCCGCTCATCATGATGGATCGCAAATGGATCAGCCGTGCGATCACTAATTACCTCGATAATGCCATCAAATACACGCCGCCGGGCGGGTTGGTGGTGCTCCGTGCCTTTGTCAACGATGCTATGCTGCATATCGAAGTGGCCGACGATGGCCCCGGTATCCCCTATGAAGCGCAGGCGCGCATCTTCGAACGCTTCTACCGTGCTGATGGCACCGCGCATATCCCCGGCACCGGGTTAGGGTTGGCGATCGTCAAATCGGTTGCGGAAGCGCACGGCGGAAATGTGTATCTCTACAGCGAACCGGGACAGGGCAGCACATTCGGGATGACGCTGGCCTTGCAGCACGAGACCGTATAAGGGTCAAAATCAGTGCTGCCGTGGGAAAGCCTGATACTATTCATCTGCTGTTCTGGTCTAATTTATAAGCGGGTAGTCAACTTTACCAAACGGCACTATCTGGCACTATTTTACAGCCGTTGACGCAGGGGCAGGTCTGTTCCCCGCCCCTGCACATCCCCTTCACTACGAGGAAGCCGGCACCGTTCCGATCAAGAAGTCACTGGTGTACGCCCCGCTCAAATCGATCGCGCTGTCGAGGGTTCCCAACGTGATTAACGTTTGCAAGGTGGTATCCCATGCTGCCGGATCAGTCGCGCCAAGCTGATCGGCATCCCACAGATCGATCGTGTTCAACAACACGCGGAATTGCAGCAGCGTCGCCGCATCAAACGACGCGCTGAGCGTCTCCAGTGTATGCTGGCGCTGTGCGGCAACATCTTCACGGCTGGCCTGCGGATTGGCATCCAGATAGGCGCTGGTTTCGTCAGCAGCGGCTTGCAGGGCTGCCCGCAGGGTATCGCTGATGCCGAGGGTATCGATGTGCGCTTCGCTGAGCAGATAGGCTTCCGCCGGGTTGCGGATCACATCGCTGAGCGCGTGATCGAACGCGGTGACCATCGCCTGCACCAACGCCGGATCGTTCGCGATCGTATCCTCATTCGTAATCAGCCCGTTGGAAACCATATTGGCCGCGTCGCTGACCGGGAATACGTGAATCCCGGTCACCGATCCGCAGTCGCCCGCGTCGATGCGGTTTTGAATTTGCAGCGGTTCGTTGTTGATATAGACCGATGCTGCTTCGACGACACCGAGGCACAAAGCATCCGGCGCGTTGAAGCCGATTTCCTGTAGGCTGATGTCGCGCTCGCTCAGGCCGTTCGCACCCAATACCGCGATCAAGCCGCTGTAGCTGGCGCCGAAACGCCCCGGTACGCCGACCGCATGCCCCACGAGATCGCTCACCGACTGAATGCCGGAATTGTCGGTAACGACGATGCCAACCGGGAAGCGCTGGAACCACTGATAGACATACACGACCGGGCGCGCGTTCGCACGTGCGGCGATCACCTGCTCACCGCTGATGACGGCAAATTGGCGCTCCCCTGAGGCGACGAGATCGACGCCAACCGGCTCATCGCCATATTCGACATTTACGTTCAATCCCGCATCACTGAAGTAGCCTTTTTCGATCGCCACATAGACGGGCGAAAACTGGACGTTGGGGACGAACGTCATGAACAACGTTTGGTCGCTCGTTTGGGCGCTGACTCCCGAAAGGGTCAGCAGACTGAAGGTGAGCAGCAGGACGGCGATCCACAACGGACGTTTGGATTTGGACATGGGTAGTGCACTCCTCAAGATAGGGGAGTATGACGGTGCATGCGCGCTCAGCGCCGCCGCCATACTCTAAGATTGACGGCGCTGCCAAGTCAGAAGGCGGCGCTCCAGCAAGGAAACTAATCCATACATCGTGCGGGCGATGACCGCCAGCATGATGATAGCGACGAAAACCAGTGGGGTATCGAAGTCATAGCGCGCAATGTTGATCAAGCGCCCTAACCCCGCCTCAGCGCTGACGAACTCCCCGACCACCGCGCCAATCACGGCAAGGGTCGCGCTCACCTTGAGGCCGCCGAGCAGTACCGGCAGCGCCGAGGGGAATTCCAGCTTGATGAACATCTGCCAGCGGTTCGCACTGAATGATTCAAGTACATCGCGCTGTTCTTGTGGGACTCCGCGAATGCCGATGATCGTATTCATCAGCATGGGGAAAAAGACGATCAAGGCGGTGGTGACGATCTTGCTCGTGCCGCCTGTGCCGAACCAGATCACCAGCAGCGGCGCATAGGCGACGACGGGTGTGGACTGCACAGCGACGATCACCGGGGAGAGCACGGCTTCGATCAGCGGGTTTTTCGCCAATACGACGCCGAGCGTGACCGCGAGGATCACCCCTGCGAGCAGACCGGGGAGCATTTGCGAGAGGGTGGTGCTGGTGTGCAGCCACAATTCGCCGTCAAGCAGGACTTCGGTGAAGCGCTGTGCCACAGCCAGCGGTGCTGGAATAATGAAGGTGGGGTAGATTTCGAGAATCACGACCGTCTGCCAGAGGGCAAGGATCGCGATCAGACTCGCCATAGGAACCCACGCACGCTGCGTTGGCGAACGCGGAGGTTGCCTTTGGCGGAACCGTTGAAACAAAGCTGATGCCTGCATGTGCAGAACTCCCGTCGAAAACGCGTACGAACGCGAAGACAACGGGGCGCAAGGAGAGTTGTGGTTGCCCCATCGTGTACGGCAGCTCCATCCAACGATCAAATGATCAAACGGACAGCGCTGCGGCACGCAAAAATCACCCGCGTGAGGGAGTCCCGAAGGATCAGCACGACGGACAGCCAAGCAAGAGATCACGCTGAGGTATGCCAAAATAGGCAGCCCTCTATCCTGCGCGCCTCTAATCCCTTCTCCCATCCAGACTCTGACTGTCGGCTCTGGCTTTTCACCAGATCCACCGGCGCACGAATGCCAGTTCGTGCGGCTCCCTGATACCCGAAATCGAACGCGCGGAACTCTGGCGCGCGGACGGTCGAGGACTGCTATCAGGGAAACGGGTCGCGGGCTTTGCACAGCAATCAGCGGGTGCAGAGGACTGTGCAATACCGCCGGTAGGGAATTTCACCCTGCCCCGAAGGTTTGCTTATGTTCGCATTATACCGCTATTTTGTTGGGGGAACGTCAGATCCGTATGAGAAATCGCCCAATCAGGAAGATTGTCACACGTTTGTGACCGGGGAGTTTCGGCATCTAAGGGCGATCCACTAGATCGCCCTTCAAGCAAGCGCGTGTGAGCGGTATTCCTCACAGCAGCACTGCGGCGTTTGGCAGGGTAAAGCAGAAGCGCGCCCCGCCGGTTGGCGCGTCATCGACCCAAATATGGCCTTCATGCGCTTCCACAATGTGCTTGCAGATAGCGAGACCCAGCCCTGAACTGCCTTCTGTGCGTGATCGCGCCGGATCAACCTGATAGAAGCGTTCGAAGATTCGTTCGCGGTGCTCTGCCGGTACGCCGGGGCCGTGATCGCTGACGCAGATTCTCACCGAGTCGCCTTCGCTGGCGGCGCTCACCTGAATAGCCTGATTTGGCGGTGACCACTTGATCGCATTGTGGATCAGGTTAATGAGCACGCGCATGGACAGATCTCGGTCGGCTAGGACTTGGAGATCGGCTGGTACGTCTGCCTCGATGGTGATCTCTTTCGATTCGCTGAGATCACTCATCCGCTCGACAGTATCAGTGACCATCTCGTGAAGCGCAAATTCAATCATGCGCAGCATCGCTTCACCGGATTCGATCATGCTGAGATCGTGCATTCCCTGAACCAGCCACTGCATCGAATCGACTTCACGGGCGATGGCTTTGAGCGCGGAAGCGCTCTGCTTGCGCTTTGGTTTATCCTGCTCGTGGAATAGACTTTCAATCGTCAGCTTGATGTTGGTAATTGGCGTACGCAGCTCATGCGAAATGTTAGCGACCATATCGCGGCGCGCGCGCGCCAACCGCACGAGATCGCTAATGTCTTGCAGCGCCACGCCGATGAAGTCGTTCTCGTCGCGGCGGATCACCTGCACTTTGATACGGAAGGTGCGCCGGTCGATGAGGATTTGCTCTTCCAGCGATTCCTCTTCATTGATCAGCGCATCCTCGATGATCGAAACGAGTTCGGGTAGGTTGGTCAGCGTGCCGATGTGTTCGCCGATCGGACGCTGGCGTTTAAACAACTCTTCGGCGCTGTTGTTGATGGCGATGATCTCAAAGCTGCGGTTCAACACCAGCAGCGCGTCATAAGCAGCGTTCGCCAGCGTCAGCGCCAAGCCAACCTTATACTGGTGCGCGCCTTCGCCTGCCGAAACCTGCTCTTGCAGATGGCTCATCTGTTGTTCATAACGTTCCGCGTCTTTGCGCTCGTTTTCAAGCGAAACCGCTTGTTTCTCAACCTTGTCGCGCAAAGTTTCCAGTGCCATTTCATTCACGGTCAATAGATCGCGCAGGGAAGAGGCTGCACGCTCGTATTCCGCCAGCGAGCCGCGCAAATCGGCGATTTGCTGCTCCCGCGCACGGATGTATTTGTCAATCGTTGGCTCAGGCATGACGGTTTAACCTTCGAATCGATAGCCTACACCGCGAACGGTCACAATGCGCTTTGGATTCGACGGATCCTCTTCGATCTTTTCGCGCAGCCAGCGAATGTGAACATCGACCGTTCGCTTATCTACGAAATAGTCGTATCCCCAAACCTTGGTCAGGATCAAGTCGCGCGACAGCACAACGCCCCGATTGCGCATCAGTTCCGCCAGCAGGTCAAATTCCTTGTTGCTCAGCTTGGTTTCCTTACCGTCTTTGAACAGGCGGCGTCCGGTCAAGCTGAGGCGCAGGTCATTGGACATGAGTTCATCTTGTAGGGCAGGGCGTCCCGGCGCACGGCGCATGACAGCGCGCACGCGGGCGAGAAACTCACCGAGACCAAACGGTTTCACGATGTAATCGTCGGCACCGCTTTCCAAGCCGACGATTTTGTCCACTTCATTCCCGCGCGCTGTCAGCATGATGATCGGAATGTGGGCAGTCGCCGTGTCGCGCCGGACAATCCGGCATAGACTCAAACCGTCCAATTTGGGCAGCATGATGTCCAGCACAATGAGATCGGGGTGTTCGTCCCGGAGTTTATCCAGTCCTTCTTCGCCATCCATCGCTGTGGAGACGGCAAAGCCTTCGCCGCGCAGCTTCTCTGCGAGGTTTCGCGCCAGTGTTTCATGATCTTCAACGATCAGGACTTTCATCAATCCCTCGTCCATAGGCAGCCTCTACTAGAGTTAAGAATATCAAGCATGCACTAACGAACCGTTAAGGGCTGGATCCACCTTTTTAACATGATCACTGATTCCACGCACGAACTTCATAAAGAGAGGTCGCATTCCGCACGGCGGCACGAATCGCAGCTTCAAACGCTTGCGCGCCAAAGGCCCCGATCACGCTAACATCGGCCTGAATATCGCCGGATGCCAGTGCAAAAATGGTGTCGCCGTCGAACATGGTGTGAGCGGGGTTGATGGCGCGCGCGAGGCCGTCATGTGCCATTTGAGCCACTTTGTTGACGGCGGATTTGTCGAGTCGGGCATTGGTCGCCACGACGCCGATCACGGTGTTCTCGCGCCCTTGATCGGTTTTGGGGGAGACTGGAGCGCCTGTCATCCGCTGGAATTCGCTCAGAACCCCGCTAAACCCGCTGCCCTCCGGGCTGCGCAGTCCGGCAAGGATGCTGCCTTTCTCGTCGAGCACATCGCCTACCGCGTTGACAACCGCTAGCGCGGCAACTTTTAATCCACCGCCCAGTTCGATACAGGCCGATCCAAGGCCACCCTTGGTTGCACGGTCGCCGCCGTACATCGCTCCAATTCGGCAGCCCGTTCCTGCACCGACTGTGCCTTGTGCGACCGGATCGGAGGTGGCGTTTTGGCAGGCGGTATAGCCCAT
>JAXLWG010000067.1:0-16970 GCA_046328615.1 Anaerolineae bacterium
CGGATATTGTCCATCTCTGTACGCCACCGATCACGCATGCGCCGCTGGCAAAACTCGCGTTGAAAGCGGGGGCGCATGTTCTATCAGAAAAACCCCTGTGCGGCTCACTGGCAGAGTTCGAGTCACTTGAGCGGGTGCAAGCCGAGTCGGGACGCAGCCTCAGCACCGTCTTTCAATGGCGCTTCGGTGCGGCGGCACAGCACGTTAAGCGGTTGATCACAGCGGGTGAGTTTGGTGATCTGCGTGCGGCGGTTTGCCATACACTTTGGTATCGCGGCAGCGATTACTACAACAATCCGTGGCGCGGAAAATGGGAGGCCTCTTTAGGCGGGACGATCATGGGGCATGGCATCCACCTGATTGATTTGATGCTGTGGCTGATCCCCGATTGGCGCGATGTTTATGCCCGCCTTGCGACTTTCGATCAGCCGATCGAGGTCGATAACCTTGCCGCCGCACTGATCGGCTTCCGGGATGGCGCTTTTGGGAGCGTGATGAGCAGCGCGGTATCGCCGCGTCAGGAAACGTATCTGCGGCTCGATTTCCAGAAAGCGACCGTCGAGGTGCGGGCGCTCTACGAATATGACAGCGATGACTGGTCGATCACAGCACTCGATCCGGCGGATCAGGAACGCTGGCAGATACGCGATTTCGGACGAAACAGCATCGGCGCGCAGGTCACGGCGATGCTTGACAGCCTCGATCGCGGCGAGCGGCCATTGGTCACGGGTGCAGAAGCCCGCCGCATTTTGGAATTTATGACCGCCCTGCACAAATCAGCCTATACAGGCTATGCCGTCGATCAAGGCAGCATTCAAGCCGGTGATCCGTTCTATGATTCGATGCGCCTACAGCACCCGCCCACGCGCTAAATCGAGGGTAACAGCACCAGTTTCGTCGGCGATCGTCATGGTTGTGTCGGTCATATCGGTGTACGTCGCGGCATTATCGTAGTGAGCGATTTCACTCCAATCGAGGGGTTCACCTCGATCCACCATTGGCCCGTCCCAGCCAAACACCAGCTCGAATCCATTGGCGGTATGCCACGACAGGACGCCGTCTGCGCTCACCTGCGGGGGATGCCCCATCACCGCCGCGCGGAACGTGTCGAATCCCCCATCGTGTGTTTTCCAGCCGATATGACCAATCCACGCTTCGCCCTTCCCGCCGCTCCGAACTTCCTGCCCGGCATGCCTGCCTTGATCAGTCAGCGTCAGATCGCCATCCCCCCACAGCGCGATATATCCATCACCGACGCGGGCAAATGCCCACTGCCCATCAATGTGCCACTCGTCAAAATGCTGTGTCGGGAAATAGGCGTGACTAAAGCCTAAACCGACGAGGGGATCAATGCGGTACAAACACATCACAGTGTGAACGTGCATGCCTACACGCGGCAGTCGGGCCGATCCTGCCCAAAAATTCGGGCGCGCGTTCCCGTGTTCCTGACTATTGCCGGGGTAAGTGGTGAACACGCTGGCCTCCGGCCCCAAGGTCGCCTGCCAGAGATGTTCCTGAATGCCGAATTCGCCGCGCTGGTAGTCGAGCGCCGCGGACAGCATTACATCAGGCGTTTTGACGGTGAGCGTGCGCACGTCCCACTCATCACCGCGCATATCGAACTGTGGGCGGAACTGCGCGCGTGAGCGGGCACGTGTGACCCATGAGGTTGTGATGTCACCGCCGATGCGCTGAATCACATCCGGCACACGATAATTCCGTGACAGTGCGAGAAAACCTGTCGCCCGCGTTTCGCCGTTGAATATGCCCATCCCCCATGCGATTCGCTGAAGGCTGGAGGTATTCTCCACCCGTGCTGATTTCAAACCGGTCACATAGCAGCGCCCATGTGTGCTGCCATGCGCACCCCGGAACGATTGGCACGCCAGCATAAAGAAAATTTTGTGCAGCAGTGTCGTCGCCAGTTCGCGTACGCGTGCACTTTCGGCATAATCGACCAATGCCAGCATCGCGAACGCGTCGAGCGTCATATAGGCATTCGAATCCCATTCGCTGAAGCTGCCACGCAGCCGGGTCAAAATCCACTGTTCAATGCGTGGCCGTGCGCGCTGCATCTGCTGTTTTCCGGTCAAACCGCTGTTCGTGAACACCCGATCCGGTGCGCGCTGGCCGGATAAATATGCCACCACATGAAACAGCACTTGATGGTTTTCGGTGAAGTAGCACATGGCGTCGATGCCCGGCTCATCGATCCAGTATTTGAATCCGGTGAAAGCGGCTTCGATGCGCTGCAAATCCGCGGATTTGATCTTGTCGGGGAAGCGGTACAGCAATCCCAGCAGCCCGATCGCGTAAAAATCGGCGCAGTCATAACGGTTTTCCATGAAATGACAGGCCAATGCGACGGCTTCGGAGGAAACGTGATCTATGTTGCCGAGTTCAAGCGCCGCCATTGATGCCGGGACATCGAAGGGCATGGCGGCGAGGTGTTCCAACGCTTCGCGCCGCCGTGAGTCGTAGTCGCCGTAGGGCGTGCGGCTAAAGGAATTTTTCCCCGCCCAAATTTCCCGGTGAATGGCCAGCGGCGTCCCATCCGCAGGCGTGAGTGTCAGCATCACGCTGTTTTCCCCCGGCATCCCAGACATGCCCGCCGTCACTTCGGTGACGATCGGCAGTTCGCCCTGTGCTCCCGGTTGCAGTGTCAGCCGCGCTTGGCCGCGCGGTCGTTCAAGCCGTGCGAGCTGAGAAAAGACATTTTCAGGGATGGGCAGTTCGACTTTCGCATCAAACGTGAAGGGCGCAGCGGCCTTTGAGTCCAACTCAACATAACCGGGCAGGGTCGGAAAGGCGAACTGTTTAATTTTCAGCGCGTTCAGCCCATTTTCCGCGGTATGCCACTGTGCCGCCGGAATCGCGCCAATCGGAATGCATACCGTTAGCGGCGGAGAATCGATGAAGCGCAGACCAAGCGCGAGCCGCGCTTCACGCCAGCCAAGCATTTCACCATGTAAATAGATCTCGTTCATTCCGGCCTTGAGATCAAGGCGCACAGGGATGCGTTGAACCTCCACATAACTGAATTCATCGTCGTAGTGTTTGACGAGCGACCCGTTCACGTAAATTCTCGCGGGGCCAATCGTAATAATTTCGGCTTGTACGGTACGCGGCGCATCAGATTCAAGCATTGCAAACGTCCAGCCCTGCATCAACGTCGGCGTGAAGTTGAAAAGACTGAAATCGATCACCTGATCGGCTTCCGCGACCTTGTAGTCCCACCGTTTGCCGCCCATTCCCTCACTATGCAGCGTGGGGCGTGCGCCCGGTGCCCATGTGAAAGGCGGCAGTGCATGGTAAATCTGATACTTAATTCGTTTGGATGGGCGTGACCACGCCCAGTAATTCAACACCCAACGCTTGCCATCACCGAATGGCGCACCCTCCGGTGGAACGATCGTTTGGATCGTTTCCGTTAAGGGCGATGTGACCGTGCCGCATGCCAGCCAGTTACGCATGGAACCATCGGCGTGCAGGGCATAGCGCGCAATATTTTCGACCGCCATGAACGTGAATCCCTTTACAAGATAAGCAAATTGTTTGGGGGGATTATAGCGCTCTGAATCGGCACCCGTGGGATGCCACTCGATCCCGCTGCATGGCGATTTGCACAGAAGAGTCGTCAAGAAGGGGAACAGCTTGGATAATTCAGGGTAAGATTACCCACCACGCAATTTCAAGGATGCCTTTCATGCGCGAATTCCAGCCCAAAACGATCATCGAACCGTTCCGCATTCGCTCGGTGGAGCCGATCCACTTTACGACCCTGCCGCAGCGCAAAGCCGCACTGATCGCGGCGGGCTACAACCCCTTTCTGCTGCGTGCCGACGATGTGCTCATTGATCTGCTAACGGACAGCGGGACGGGGGCGATGTCCTCGCGCCAGTGGGCAGGGATGATCTCCAGTGATGAGTCCTATGCCGGAGCGTCGTCGTTCTACCGCTTTGAAGCCGCCGTCCGCGACATTACCGGCTTCAAGCATGTGATTCCGACCCACCAAGGCCGCGCTGCCGAAAATATCCTGTTTACGTCTATCGCTAAACGGGGCGATGTGATCCCTAACAATACGCATTTCGACACCACCCGCGCCCATGTTGAACACAACGGCGCCGAAGCGCGTGATCTCGTCATCGCGGAAGGGCGTCAGCCGCGTTTGATCCATCCTTTTAAGGGCAACATGGACATCGACGCGCTCGAAGAAACGATCCGCGCCGTTGGACGTGATCGCATTCCGGCAATCATGCTCACCGTCACCAACAATTCGGGCGGCGGGCAGCCGGTGAGTATGGCGAATGTGCGCGCTGTTAGCGCTGTTGCACGCCGTGAGGGCATCCCGTTCCTCATCGACGCCTGCCGTTTTGCCGAGAATGCATGGTTCATCAAGACGCGTGAAGACGGTTATGCCGATAAAACGCCGATGGAGATCGCCCGTGAGTTGTTCAGCTATGCCGATGGCTGCACCATGAGCGCCAAGAAGGACGGCATGGCGAATATCGGCGGGTTCCTCGCCCTCAACGACGATGCGCTCGCCGCGCAGTGTCGCAACCTTGAAATCCTGACCGAGGGTTTTCCGACTTATGGCGGCATGGCGGGCTACGATCTCGAAGCGATCGCGCAGGGACTTTACGAAGCGCTTGATGAACACTATTTACGCTACCGAATCCGCTCCATCGCCTACCTCGGCGATCGACTGGTAGCGGCAGGCGTGCCGATCGTGCAGCCAACCGGCGGTCACGCCGTCTATTTAGATGCCCGCGAAATGCTGCCGCATATTCCGCCGCTGCAATATCCGGGGTGGTCGCTGCAAAATGCGCTCTACTTGTTGGGCGGTGTCCGCGCGGTCGAGATCGGCACGGTGATGTTTGGGATGCAGCCTGACGGCACCGAACAGCCTGCCCGCATGGATCTGGTACGATTGGCTTTCCCGCGCCGTACTTACACACAAAGCCATGTCGATTATCTGGCCGAAGTCATCTTAGAGGTGTATGCGCAGCGCGAATCGCTGCCCGGCTACCGGATTGTGTGGCAGTCTCCTGCACTACGCCATTTCACCGTGCGTCTGGAACCAATCACATCGGACGAAAACGGATAGCCAAAGCTTAGCTGATGCGTATTGTCATCCTCACCATCGGAACGCGCGGCGATGTGCAGCCGTTTGTGGCACTGGCACGCGGACTGCGTGCCGGTGGTCATCAACCGTTGATCGTCGCGCCGGAAGCGTTTGAGTCGTTTATCACGTCTTACGGAGTCGAATACGCACCATTTCCCGGTGATCCCGCCGCATTCATTCAAAATCTTGTGGATCGCGGTGGAAGTCGTGTGCGGCTCATCGGTGAGGTGATGCGTTTCGCCATGCCCATTGCGCGTGATGTCCTGCATCGCGCGCTCGACGCGTCACGCGGTGCCGATGTGATCCTTGCAAGTTTTCTTCTGACCGTCGGCGGGTATCAGGTGGCGCAGCAGCGCGATGTGCCGTTTATCTCGGCGCAGTTGTTTCCCACCTTTACCCCCACCAGCGCTTTCCCGATGGCGGGTTTTCCGGGCGGCGGCCCCTTCGCCAACCGCCTCTCGCATCACCTCTCGACCACGCTGTTCTGGAATTCAAGCCGCATCGCCTATCAAGTGCTCAAGCGGCAGGCTCCCGAAATCCCACGTAGGCTGGAGAACCCGTTTGGGCGATCGCTGCGCACGCTGTATGGCTTTAGCCCGCTGGTGCTGCCACCGCCCTCTGAATGGGACGATCGCACTCGTGTCACCGGCTACTGGTTCCTCGACACTTCTCACGGCTGGACACCGCCGCAGATTCTCAGCGACTTTCTTGCAGCAGGTGAGCCACCTGTGTACGTGGGATTTGGCAGCATGGTCACCCGCGAAGCCGAACGACTGTCCGGAGTCGTCATCGAGGCACTGAGGCGCACCCGCCAGCGGGCGATTTTGTTGGGCGGTTGGGGGAAGTTTGGTGGAAGTTCGCTGCCTGATCACATCTTGCAGCTCGACTCGGCACCGCACGATTGGCTGTTCGATCGAGTGGCTGCGACTGTACATCATGGTGGTGCGGGTACAACCGGAGCGGCGCTGCGCGCGGGAAAACCCACGCTGATCGTCCCGTTTACTGCCGATCAGCCGTTCTGGGGTGCACGTGCGGCGGCCATGGGAGTCGCCCCCGCACCGATTCCCCACAAGCGGCTGATTGTCGAGAATTTGACCGCTGCCCTTGAACGGCTGCGCGATGACACAGTAATGCGCGAACGGGCAGCGGAAGTGGGACGTGCTATCCGCGCTGAAAATGGCATTGGGGACGCAAGCCGTGCGATTGAGGCGTTAATTCGTTAAGCTGTGATCCGCGTCAGCCCGTCCCGCTCGCCTTCTCCACAAAATGCTTGAGCGCGCTCAGCATCAACTGCCAATTCTTCTCAGAGTGTTCGCGCTCGGCTTCCGATCCGTTGTTATCCTGTGTCAGCCGAACGAACGTATTTTTCGCCATTGGCGAGACTTCAATCGTGACGGTGTGATAGTTATCCGGTGTATCGGGTTGGCCGGACAGCGGGCTGAAGTGAGTGTACTGAAGCAGATGCTCCGGCTGAAATTCCAGCAGCACTCCCTTATCTTCGTACGAACGGCCTTCCCATTCGCCTTTCCAGACGATCGGTGAGCCAACGTTCCAGTCGGAAATGACCGTCGTGCCGAACATATACTGCTTGATCATCTCAGGCTGAACAAGTGCCTGCCAAACCAATGCAACCGGCGCATTGATTTCAATTTGAGCGTTCGCAACCAAGACATCTTTCATGGGGACTCCACAGATGAACACCTCAATTTTACGCCGACGCTTATTCAGTTGATCCCCAGAATGGGGTATTTCATCCGGGTGAGGAGGGGCTTTCAATCGCACGGATCGGCGTTCGCTGATCCGTGCGAAAGTCTCAAGAATGCAAGTAAGCGCTCGTCAGCGAATGTGGGGCGTGGAGAAGATCAAGCGGCGTGCCTTCGAACATCACCCGCCCACCTTTGTTGCCGCCTTCCGGCCCCATGTCGATGATCCAGTCGGCATTTTTGATCACATCAAGATTGTGCTCAATCACGACTACCGTGTTACCGGTATCAACCAAGCGGTCGATGATGGCGAGCAGATGACTGATGTCCGACATATGCAGACCAGTCGTCGGCTCATCCATCACATAAATGCTGCCCTTTTTGTGCAGTTCACTGGCGAGCTTGATACGCTGGCACTCACCGCCCGACAGTGTGCTGAGCGGCTGCCCCAAGGTCAGGTAACCCAATCCGACATCGCTTAGCGCTTGCAACCGACGCACGATTTCTTTCTGATCGAAGAAGTCAAGCGCTTCGCGGACGGGCATCGCCAGCACATCGCTGATCGATTTGCCATTCAGCGTATAGGCCAGCACTTCATCTTTGAATCGTTTGCCGCCGCACACTTCACAGGGCAGTTTCACTTCATCCAAGTAGGCAGCATCGGCGTAGATGACGCCGAGTCCCTGACAGTTCTCGCACGCGCCTTTGGAATTGAAACTGAACAGCGACGGGCTGACCTTATTGGCGGTCGCGAACACCTTCCGGATGTCATCCATAATCCCAGTATAGGTGGCGGGATTGGAGCGGCTTGAGACGCCGATAGCCGATTGATCGATCACCACGGCATCCGGGTGCTGGCGCAGAAATGTTTGATGGATGAGCGAACTTTTGCCCGATCCCGCCACCCCGGTGACCACTGTCAGTACCCCGGTTGGAATTTCGACGCTGACATTTTGCAGATTGTTCGTGTTGGCATGGGCGATGTGTAGGTTCCCCTTTGGCTTGCGCGGGTTCGCTTTGACCGGAAGTGATCGTTTCATCGCATGCCCAGTGAGCGTATCCGCGTTGAGGAGACCTTCAAAAGAGCCTTCATAGACGATCGTGCCGCCGCGACTTCCGGCGTGCGGGCCAACATCTACCACATGATCGGCGACCTTGATCACATCCCGATCGTGTTCGACCACAATCACGGTGTTGCCTTTGTCGCGCAGCTTTTGCAGCAGTTCGTTTAGGCGGTGAACATCGCGCGGGTGCAGCCCAATGCTCGGTTCGTCGAAAACGTACATCACATCGACCAAGCTGCTGCTCAAATGCTTGACCATCTTGATGCGCTGCGACTCGCCGCCCGACAGCGTATCGGTTTCACGGCTCAAGCTCAGGTATTCAAGGCCAATGTCGATCATGTGCTGAAGCCGCTCGACCAACGACTCGACCATCGGTGCGGCAGCCGGATCCTCAATCCCCCGGATCACTTCAATCAGATCATCGACTTCCATCGCCGCCAATTGGGCAATGTTGTAACCGTTGATCTTGCTGCTCAGCGCGGCCTGACTTAGGCGCGCTCCTTTGCACAAAGGACACGGCCCAAAAGTCATGAACGGTTCGACGCTCTTTTGCGTCCGCTCTGATAAGGTTTTGACATCCCGCAGAATGTATTTCCGGTTGAACTTGGAAACCACCCCTTCAAAGGTGAGATTGAAGGGTTTGCCTGCCATCTGCGTCTTGACCTTATACGGCTCACTATAAAGCAGCCGATTCATTTCGTCTTCGGTGTAATCGGCCAGCTTTTTGTCATTGTCGAATAGACCCGACTGGGTGCAAATCGTCCAATCCCATGCATTCGGAGCGTAATCGGGAAATAGAATCCCGCCTTCGTTGAGCGACTTCGATGTATCGAGGAAGAGATTCAAGTCAACGCCGATCTTACGACCGATCCCGTTGCATTCCGGGCACATTCCCTGCGGATCGTTGAACGAAAAAAGATTTGCGGAGCCGATGGAGGGCTGCCCCACCCGTGAGAACAGCAGGCGCAGCACCGAGTAAATATCGGTGACCGTCCCCACCGTCGAATGCGATCCGCCTCCCAAGCGTTTCTGATCAACGACGATCGCCATGCTCAGGTTCTCGATCGCGTCGGCTTCAGGCTGCGGATAGCGCGGCAAAAAGTTGCGGATGAAGGTGCTGAACGTCTCATTGAGCTGACGGCGCGCTTCGGCGGCAAGGGTGTCAAAAACGATCGATGATTTCCCAGAGCCGGATACACCGGTGAAAATGGTGATCTTGCGTTTGGGAATACGCAGAGAAACATCTTTGAGGTTGTTTTCGCGCGCGCCGCGTATCTCGATATATTCTTGAGTCACTTCTACCTCCGCCTTCCAAAACCGACTTTCCTATATGATGGAGACGGGGTAATTGTGAAACCGCTGCTGCGACGACCTACGTGAAAATCGCTTGATAGCGCATGCCGACCGAGTCGGGGCCAATCGGAACGATGAAAATCTCGTGCGAACCCAGTTGATCATGGCTGATGGTGAAGATGTGCTGCGGTAGATATTGCGTTGTCACTGCCGATCGCCAGACGAGCGAAAACGGGGTGCGTTTGTCAGCGTCCCCATTCTGCGGGTTCTCGCGCAGATCGGTGACTTCGATCAGCTCCACTTCCAGCATTTCCCCTTGCCCATAATGAATGTGAAATTTCTGGTTGAGATACGGGCGAAAATCGCCGCTCGTGAGGTTAGCCATCGGTCGTGTTGTCTCTTTTGGGATAGTGAGGTGGATTCAAGGCGCAGGGGTGGGTTGTCGTTCCATCAACAGGTAGACCCCTTGATCTTCGATTTGGCAAAATCCAAGGCGCTGATACCATGCAAGCGCGCGGTTGAACTTTTCGACATGGATGCTGATCGGCACCTGTGTCCGTTCTGATTCCGCGATGAGCCAGTTCAAAATCAGGGTACCGATCCCTTGATTGCGAAATTCGGGCAGGATAGCGATGTCGATGATGCGAATCGTCGTCTCACGTCGATCCACATACAAGCGGCCTACCGGTACTTCATCTCGCAGCACCACATCATAGCTGGCACTGCGATACTGATCCATGTAATACGTGTGTTGAGCGTAGAACTGCATGCGGACAAAGGCATCTTTCTGCTCGTCTGTCCACGGCACCCGCGAAAGTTCATCTTCACGGGTGCCGTAGTAGACGCGGTACAGAAATCCCTCATCCTGTTGAGTGATACTGCGTAGGGTGAGTGCCATAACGTCGAGCCGGAGGATCCGCTACCCGCGCGGCGGGAACACGCCCTGAAGCGCGATGATAAAAAACACCGTCAGGTAAGGCTGCATATTGTTGTGCGGTTGGCTGGACCCAGTAACGGTCAACGCCTGCGGAGACATAGTGGTGCTGGTGCCGATCGCAGTATTATACAGGGCATCGGTGCCGAATGCTCCCGGTGCCGTTCCCGCCTGAATACGATCGCTGTCCGGGAATCCTTGTGAACTCCTAATGGGATGGGAATGAACCGGGATTTCCGTCTGAATGAGCGTTACCGTCGGCGTTCCGCTCTGCTCACCGAGAAAGCGATCGGTCAGTCCCGGCCCCTGCCCTGCTCCCATCGGCGCGCTGCCTTGGAGATTTGGGAGTCCAAACGTGGAGCGGCCATTCCCCCCATAATACGTACCGAGGAGTGAAAACAGCGCCGTATTCTGTGAAATGGGCAGAATCTGACCATCACAACTTGCCCAGTGTGCCGGAGCAAAATTTCCCGCAAACATGCGAATTTCTGCAACAAATGGATCAACCATTTTGGGACTGCTCCTCTAAGAGGGTGATGGGAATATGCCGAAAAGCGAGATGATGAAGTTGATGACCAGATAGGGCATTACATTGTCATGGGGCTGGCTGCCGCCGATTTGGCTGACGCTCTGCGGAGCCATTGGCGACATCGACGATAGATCTGATGTGTAAACATCACCTGCGGCCCGCGCAAACACCGAGTTGTTGGGTGAAGTGGCCGCTGCCGGATTGAGGGTACCTACATAAGGATGACCGTGGCTGGGCATTTGATTGACCGTTAAAGTAACAGTTTCGGTGCCTGCCTGCTGGCCAATCACATAGTTTTGCAGCCCCGGCCCTTGCCCCTGATGAACGGGAATTCGACCACGCAGATCCGGCAGTGCAAACGTACTTTGGCCGTCACCCCCATAGGTCGTACCAATTAAGTTGAACAACGTCTCATTTTCTGAAATTGCGACCAGTGAACCATCGCAGATGGCCCAACCATTGGGCGCAAAATTCCCGGCGAACATTCGGATTTCTCCAATGAATGGGTTTGACATGAGTCCTCCTTAGGTTTGTGACGGGAAAATACCTTGCAGCGCGATGATGAAACTGAGCACCAGATACGGCTGCATATTAGTATGCGGCTGCGATCCCCCAATGTTGCCTACCTGAATGCCCGTTGCGGTTGGGTTGCCAGCAGGCCCATACACATTGAGGGTGGGTGCGGCAAAAAAGGCATTGGCGGGGTCAAAGGCCGTCGCCGTGTTATTGGATGCGGTCACGAAATGATTGTGTGCAGGCATTTCCACAATTGTCACGGTATGTGCTTCTTCTCCGCCACGCTGCCCCAAGGAAAAGCCGCCGCCCTGATAGATCGGTGCACGTCCGCGAAACTCCGGAAGCGCGAAATTGGTTTGCCCATTTCCTCCGTACGTAGTGCCGAGAAGAGAAAACAGGGCTTGATTCTGAGCGATGGGCAAAATCTGACCATTGCACAGCGCCCACCCTCTCGGCGCAAAACCAAACGCGACGATCTTGATTTCACCAAGAAACGGATTTGTCATCTTTAACCTCAATGGACTCTATGGGCGTTAGGTGATCTGCGACCGGCAAACCTTCCGGCACCCGCTTACGAAAGATAGGCATTTAGCCAACCCGTACGTGCGGTGGCTGCGATGCTCGACTGCACTTCCTGTTCCGGAATAGCGTCAAACTGTCCGGTCATGACCTGCTGAGCACGACCATTTATCTGCTGAACTTCGCGTAGAACGACAGAACTGCCGAGTACTCCGGCTTGAGTACTGCTGCTCACGATCCCGCGTGGGCTATCGATCTGGAGCGTGGAAATCGCCTGTGCAAGCGCTGCGCCGCGCTGACCGGGTGCCATCCGTACAGCATGATCGAGAAGATGGGCAGTGTCGTAACCGAGGAGCGCCAACGAGTCGGCAGGTCGGGCGGTCTGGGCACGATACGCATTCAAGAAATCTACATTGGGCTGATCTGAATTCGTGCTGGCCCATGAAAACGCCGACTGAATCCCAAGTGCTGCATTTCCAACCTGCGCCAAAACCGCCTCATCGACGGTGTAAGCCGAAGCGACCAGCGGAATTTCGCGATTTAGACCGGAATCACGGTAGGCGCGAAGGAAATCGACCGCCTGTGAACCGCTGTACGCCGCGAACACAAAATCCGGGCGGGTGGCGCGAATCGCGCTGAGCAGCGAGTCAATGCCACTGTTTTCGGGCTGCATGTGGGTGATCACAGTGTCGATGATCTGCCCGCCGGACATCTCAACTCCCATTTGAGCCGCTGCAAAGGCACTGAATCCGCTTTCATACTGTGAAGTGGCGATCATTGCGCGCTGGCCGTACTGGCTCACTGCGTGCGAAGCCATCGCCCAATTCGACTGCCACAGATTCAGCGTGTGGTAGGTTACAAAGGGATTGTCGTCCGCTTGTGAGGTGACCTGTGAACCGGGATCGACCATCAACAATGTCGTTTGCCCATGATCAAGGGCCGATCCGATCCACTGCGCCGCCAAAGGGCTGGCGTAGGCGATCACGACATCGGCAGTATTTTCATGAAGCATTTTGCGGAAGGCGGCGACGCCGGGGGGCGTGCGGTAGAGGGTGGTATTCAGCCGTTGACCGGACACCGCTGCATAGGTTTTGAGTCCGTCCATGAAATGATCGCCGAGCGGTGGGAAATGACGAGACTCTGGAACGATGACCGCGACACGAAGACTGCTAACGGAGTTGACGATTCCTATCACCGGCGCGAGTGTGTTGACTGCGAAACCTAGCCCTGCGCCTTTGAGAAAGGTACGCCGGGTAATGCCTTTGCTGTTTGTGCTGCCGCGCATAGTCGTCCTTTATGGTACGAGTGCTCGTCTATGAAGACTGGCGATCATTGAATTGTAGTCACAGTGATATAGAGAAAAGAGGCATTTGAAACAAGAGGAATGAAAGTGTAGTGAACTTTGTCATGTTTTTGTAGTGAGCAAAGTTGTCAAAATGCCTACTTCCTGAGTATACTCGGTATGATTGTTTTTTCAAACACAGCTTTCTATTGATGGTCACGACTGGCCTGCCCTACCTAGTCTCAAACTCAACGCAGCCGCCGCATTGAGCAGGTGAAAACGCGATACGTCGGTCGAAATGCTTGGCCAACCATGAGGTGCTCGATGCGGAACCCCGTTCACTTACGGCTGCGTCATCTTGGGTTCATTTCTCTTCTTGCCGGTCTTTTCTTACTTCTCAGCCCTGTGTATGCGGCGCTGACCGCGATCACTGGCGAATTTCAGGTAAACACGGGCACGGGCAGCGGTTCGACGCTGTTGGATCAGCGCTCGGACATCGGCGTCAACCCCACGACAGGCGATTTTATCGTCGTGTGGCAAAGTGACCAAAGCGCAACCGAAAGCGATGTTTTTTTCCAGCGCTATAACAGCAGCGGTGCCGCACAGGGGTCTAATACCCGTGTGCACGCTGGCAATACGAATGATCAGCGCCGCCCGCGCATTGCGGTCAATCCATCCAACGGCGATTTTGTCGTGGTGTGGGAAAGCGATGACGACGTAAGCGCCGCATTCGACTATAATGTCTATGCGCGCATATTCAACGCAAGCGGCACCGCACTGACGGGCGAGATTTTGGTTGCCGGAGCTACCGGAGCGCAAACGGATGCCAGAGTTGCCATGAACGGCAGCGGCAATTTTGTAGTCGTATGGCAAAGCTTGGGCGATGGCAGCAGCACTGGAGTCTATTTCCAACGCTACAACAGTGCTGGAACTGCTCAGGGAGGTGCGACACAAGCCAATGTGACGATCCTTAACCCGCAAATTCAAGCCGCCATTGGCATAGATTCGAGCGGGAATTTCGTCATCGTCTGGCGCGACTCCTCGGTTGGTCCGGCGACGCCCGATATTGTGATGCGCAGATTTGACCCCTCTGGCGCTGCGCTGTCAGGCGAAGTCACGGTCGGCAGCACAGCCAATTTGCAAAGCAATCCAGTGATCGCGATGCGCCAATCCACGGGCGATTTTGTGGTCGTATGGCACAGCACCCATGCCTTTGCAAACGCGCAGGTCTATTTTCAGCGCTATAACAGCGCTCTCACCCCTCAGGGGAGTGAAACACTGGTCAGCACCAATACCGGCGATGTGAACCAGACCGCCGATGTGAGCATGAACGGCTCCGGCGAATTCATGATCACATGGGCGCGAACGGTCACTGCCGGGGTTGAAGTTCAAACCGAAGGACGCCGATACAACGCTTCAGGCACTGGCGTGGGTAGTGAATTCCGCGTCGATACGGTTGCAGGCACAGATACAGACCCAACCGTCGCTTTAAGTGATGGTGAAGTTGTATTGTTCGCGTGGCCTTCCAGTCCGAACAATGAACTCTATGCACGCTTGTACGCCGATAATGCAGATCTCGGGATCAGCAAAACCAGCGCGGTGACGGGTTTCCCCGCCTATAACAACACGAACTTCGTCCCCGGTGTGACCCTCTCTTACACAATCACGGTCACGAACAGCGGCCCTAGCGCGGTCACAGGTGCGGTTGTCACGGATACGCTGCCGCCAGAACTCAGCGGCGCCACATGGACATGCAACTCGGTAGGCGTCGCTTCCTGCGTAAGCGGTTCACCCTCTGGAACGGGCGCAGCAAGCACGGGCAGCATCAGTCAGTCGATCGATATCGCGGCGGGCGGCGGCAACAGCGTCATCTTCCTGCTGACGAAGATCATCCCCACCACACAGCTTACCGGGTTCAGCAATACCGCCTCGGTCGCGGCCCCAATAGGTACAGGGGACTCGAATACGTTCAACAACAGCGCGACGCGCAGCCTCACCCCGATTGAAGTTGCGGACATGATCGTCACAAAGACGGATTCGCCTGATCCGGTCACCGCAGGACGGGACATCAGCTATACGATCACGGTCACGAACAACGGGCCTAGCAATGCCAATTCGGTTTCGTTCAGTGACCTCGTCCCAAGCGGAACGACGTTTGTTTCACTCACCTCCCCCGGCGGCTGGTCATGCACGACGCCCTCGGTAGGTGGAACCGGTACCGTCGGGTGTTCGATCGCTTCCCTCAATCCTGCCGCGAACGGGGTCTTTACCCTTGTCTTGAGGACGAACCCGGGAACCGGCGGTACCACGGTCACCAATACGGCTTCCGCCACGACCACATCCACAGACCCGAACGGTGGGAATAGCAGCGGGCAGGCAACGACCACTGTGTCCGGCCCAACGCTCGTGTTCACGCAGCAGCCCACGACGACCAACATCGGCTCACCCATTACGCCTGCCGTCACGGTGGAACTGCGCGACACCACCAATGCGGTCATCACGACAGATAACAGCTCACAGGTTTCGCTGGCGATTGGCACCAACCCCGGCGGCGGCACGCTCACAGGCGGCGGCGCGGTCACGGTTGTGAACGGCGTGGCGACGTTTGCCGGATTGAGCATCGACAGCCCCGGCGTTGGCTATACCTTAGTCGCTTCATCGGCTGGCGCGTCGAACACGACGAGCAGCGCCTTCGACATCACCGCACAACCGCCGACGCAGATCACGTTTGGCACCCAACCGACCAATACGGTCGCAGGGGCATCGATTACCCCCTCGGTGACGGTCGAAGTCCGCGATGCCAGCAACGCGATCGTAACGGGCGACAACATCACCCAAGTAACGCTGACGATCAACAATAACCCCGGCGGCGGTACGCTCGGCGGCACGGTAACGCAAACGGCGGTCAACGGGATTGTGACCTTCCCCGGTCTCAGCATTGATAAGGTCGGCACCGGTTATACGCTCGACGCTTCTGCGACGGGATTGACGGGCGATACCAGCAATCCTTTCAATATCACGGTTGGCGCGCCGGATCACGTGGCATTCGTGCAGCAGCCGACCAGCGCAACGGCTGGCGTGGCGATCAGCCCTGCCGTCACCGTCCAAATCCTCGACGCGTTCGACAATTTGGTGACGACCAGCTCGGCGACCGTCGATATCACGATCAACAATAACCCCGGCGGCGGCACCCTCAGCGGTACGACCAGTGTGGCCGCTGTGAACGGCGTGGCAACCTTCAATACGCTCAGCATCGATAAAGTAGGCGTGGGTTACACGCTCGACGCTGACTCGACCGGTTTGACAGGCGACACAAGCACCGCGTTCGACATCACCGCCGCCGCGCCGGATCATGTGGCGTTTGTGCAGCAGCCGACGAACACCGCGGCAGGTGCGGCTATCACCCCGGCAGTAACGGTTGAAATCCGTGACGCGTTCGACAATGTGATCACGACCAGCTCCGCGACGGTGAATGTGGCGATCGGCACGAACCCCGGCGGCGGTACGCTCGGCGGTACAACCAGCGTCGCAGCGGTTAACGGTGTGGCGACGTTCAGTACACTGGGCATCAATGCCGCAGGTGTAGGCTATACCCTCACCGCCAGTTCAGCAGGTTTGACGGGCGATACCAGCAGCGCATTCAACATCACGGCAGGCGCTGCCGATCACATCGTGTTCGTGCAGCAGCCGACGAATACCGCCGCGGGGAATACCATCACCCCGGCAGTGACGGTGCAGGTGCTCGACGTTTTCAATAACCTGCTCACGGCGGACAACAGCACGCAGATCACGCTGGCAATTGGCACCAATCCCGGCGGCGGCACGCTCAACGGTACGCTGACCCAAACGGTGGTCAACGGTGTGGCAACCTTCAACAACCTGAGCATCAATGAAGCGGGCGTCGGTTACACGCTCACCGCTTCGGCAGCAGGCCTGACGGGCGACACGAGCAGTGCGTTCAATATCAGCCCGGCAGCGCCCACGCAGCTTCTCTTCGTGCAGCAG
>JAXLWG010000068.1:0-14564 GCA_046328615.1 Anaerolineae bacterium
CCGCAGCCCGGTGCGCCGACCAGCACGTTGTTCCCCTCGGTGACGCCTTCCCTGCCGCCCGCTGATACGGCGACCGCAACCGTGCCGCAACCCACGCTCACGCCGCTTGCGCTCGGCGATACGCCGTCACCGTTCCCATTCGCGCTGCGCGAACCGGCGGCCCTGACGCAGAATTTCGCCAATGCGGCGGGCTGTCTATGGCAGGGGGTTGGCGGTCAAGTGTTTGATGTGAACAATCTGCCGCTGACGGGAATTCGTGTGCATGTGTTCGGCCCCGGCATCGATACGTATGTCGTCAGCGGATCGAACACGCTTTATGGGCAGTCCGGCTATGAAATTCCGGTTGGGACAGCGACCAGTCTGTCCGCCTTCATCGTCGAACTTCAGTCACCCACCGGCACCGTGATCAGCGATCAGGTACAGGTGAATTTCCCGAATAACTGTTCGCAGAATTTGGCGCTGGTCAATTTCAAACAGAGCCGCCCATTCTAGCGTTGATGGACTCGTCTTATGCCTGACCGTGACACGAGCGGGTTTACCCCGCTCCCCGATGACATCGTGCAAGCGGCAGAGCAGCGCCGCCGCAGTAAACGTTCGACTCGGCGGGCGCTGAATGCCCTCTCGGTCTTATTCCTGCTCGCGGCAGTGGTCTTGTGCGGCGTGTACGTGATGATCTGGAATGATCCGTACAGCCCGCTCAATCCGCTGCCGCCGAACACGCCTTTTCCGGTCATGGTGAGCGAAACCCCACAGGCGACCGCGACCTTGACTCCCACAGTGACACGGACTCCCGTGCCCACACTGCCCGCGACCGACACGCCGATCCCAACAACGCCTACACCGGACACCCCTGTCCCGACGCTGACGTTTACCCCGCTCCCCGCCAGCGCCCTCGGCATCGTCCTCGGCACGCCGCAGGAGACCAGCGGCACAGGGGGAACGGATACTACGATCGTCCCCGGTTTCCCGTACATCATGCGCGGCGGACGCGCCGTGTACCTGACCAACCCGGAGGGACGCGGCGGCTGTGCGTGGTCAAGCATCACCGGCACCGTGATCGACAGCGCGGGCGCGGAAGTTGTGGGTTATGGCGTGCATATTGTCGGCGGTGGGATTGATCAGTTTGTGGCGACGGGCAGTGAACCGAGCGCGGGATTGGGCGGCTATGAACTTCAGCTTGCCAGCGAAGCCACCGACGCGACTTTTACCATCCAGCTTGTTGATCCAAGCGGCGCGCCCATGAGCGATGTGTATACCGTCCTCACCCGCGCGGACTGCCAGTACAACATCGCGGCGGTGCATTTCGTCCCTGCCACCGCCCCGTAAGCGGTTACCTAACGGGGCAGGGCGGGATCATTGAGTATTTCGCTGGGAAACGACCTATATATCTGGAGTCCCTTGGGACGCTAGATAGGCTTGGCGCATCTCTGTAGAGATAGGGCCGCCCGCCCCCACAATTGACCAAGCCCCAATTGTTTTTTTCTCAATGATGTTTGCACCCGTACCGATGTAGGCACCTTCCCTTAAAGAGACATTGCCGGATACACGTACACCGGGTGCGACCGAAACAAAAGATTCTAAGTGAACGTCATGACCGATCGTGGATGATGGGTTGATATGGACGTGGTCGGCGATCACTACATTGTTGCTGATCACACACCCGGCCGTAATCACTACACCTTGCCCAATGCTCATCCAGCGGGTGCGAATAACACTTGGGTGGACTAAACTGGCAAACTGCCACTGATGATAAGCCAATCGCCGTATCATACGGTAACGTATTTCAGGGGCACCCACTGCACAGAGAAGCTGAACCTCTTGGTGCTGTTCTAACCAAGAGAAATCCCCCAGAATGGGCTTATCGTGCACCAGATCGCCCGGAGTGCCATACCGATGATCAACAATGAAACCGAGCATCTCCCATGTAGGGGAAACGGCGTTGATGGCATCTACTACATCAAGCACTTCACGGGCAAAACCTCCCGCGCCGAGGATCACGAGCGATTTAAGCATTCCGCTTACAACTCATTTTGAACTCCGATGATGATTTCACCTGCTTGCTCTCTTCGGAATGAGCGGTCGATATTTTAGGGCATGTCCCCGCTTGTCTCCATCGTTAACTTTAACAAACGAGTTTAGAGCCGTTCTTCGGGATGGGGCGGCTCACTCTCAATAAACGCTTTGAGCCGCAGCAGACGGGCATCCATTTTCGCGTTGAGTTCTTGAATCCACTGCTCAAGCTCGCTGAGCGGTTCAGGCGTCAGCGTGTAACGTTTATCGCGCCCCACTTGATGCACCGCCACCAATCCGGCCTCGCGTAAAATTTGTAGGTGTTTGAGTATCCCCTGCCGGGTGACCGGATATTCTTTGGCAAGCTGCGTGACGGTTTTCGGGCTGCTTTCGGCTAGATTGATGAGCAGATTCCGCCGCATGGGATCGGCCAATGCGGCAAAAATGGGCGCGTTATCCATATCGAGTATCTCCACAACATCCCTGTCATTCTATAGTACACGGGTGGGAAGGGTTCCACCCGTGTCGCAGGAATGGGTTACGCTTAGAATCCGAACGGATAGGGCAGCGCCTTCCCTTCGTTGTAGGCCTTCGCGTTCGCCAACATCATCCCAAAGCCAAACGCGTTCTGCTCCATGTTCGGGTGACGTGTGGTTTCCGGTTCCAATTCGTAGCCGGAATGCGTAATCGTGAGCCGCGTCCCGCCCTGCTCTTCATCGAGCCGCCATGTCGTGAAATGCGGCGTATCCGGTGGCGTGACGGCTGTGCGCGTCACCAGTTGAAGCGGTGGATCGACGTGTTCGATCACCTCGGCATACGTTTCGGTCTCGGTTTCGACATGGTAGGTATAGAGCCTGCCACCGACTTCGAGCGCGGTGAGTCCCCACGGGGTGCTGGGCGAAAACCACTGCTGGAGCTGCTTCGGATCGGTGATCGCTTGCCAAACGCGTGCGCGTGGGGCATCGATCCAAATGCTGCGTTCGACGGCAAACAATTCTTTCGATTCCCGGCGGTATCCGTATAAACTGGTGGTGTAGCCTTCCGGGAAAGGAAGCGCCGCCCCATCAAGATGCGCCTTCAGATTATTGAGTGCCTTGTCCCATCCCGCGCCAGATGGCTCCAACCGCTCCTGCGCGGCTTGCTCCGGCAGTTTTTCAAAACCACTCAGGCGAACCGTCAGGCGTGTGCCGTTGTTTTCGTCCTCCAGTGTATAGGTCGTCGTGAGCAGCATATCCGGGACGCTGTGGCTGATTAGTTGATGCGATTCGCTGACCACTTCGATGATCGCAACCGGTACGTCCATTCCCCCCAACGACACGAAGAGCATCCCCTTCTCATCACGCTTCATTTGAGCGCCCATAGCGGGCGGCAAAAACCACTGCGCAAGCTGATCCGGTTGGATGATCGCCTGCCATACCCGTTCGCGCGGCGCATTGATCCAAATACTGCGTTCCACGCCTGTTTTCTTGGGGCTCGCCATCCGCTTGACTCCTTTATGTGTAACCTTTTGGTTGCACATACTATGCTGGAAATTTTGTTCTATGTCAAGCGGCATCGAAATTTTATCAGCCTGATTCTCACACCATCGCGAAGTCGACTTCCCAAAACCGTTGGGAAGTCGTCATGTGAAACCACCGTCGTGTTTATGCTATAATGCCGCCGTTTGATCGTAACCCTGAGAGATTTCGCGCATGAAACGAACGTTTCTCGCTCTACTGAGTGTCCTGATCCTTGTCATCATCGCTGCCCCAACAGGCGCGCAGGATGGCAACCTTCTCCAAGATCCGGGGTTTGAAGGGGAATATACCGGTCGTGGGGCCTCTGACTTAAACGTCTCCGCTCCGTGGCAGTTGACCGTCGTCACGTCGCCGCGTACGGCGGACTGGATGAACCTTCAGCCCTTCGCCTTCCCGCACCTTGGCCCCGGCCCGAACCCGCACAGCGGCGCGCGTGCCCAAAACTTCAACCGTGGCTATGCCACCTTCACCGTCGCCGTCTACCAAACGATTTCGGTCGCGCAGGGCACCAACTTGATCGCCAGCGCGTGGGCGCAGGTGAAAACCTGTAATGTCCCCGCCAATGCCGATAACTGCCAGTCGTCCGGCGACAGCGGCGTGTATACCCGCGTCGGCATCGACCCCAATGGCGGCACCAATGTCTTTGACAGCGACATCGTATGGTCGGCCAACGCCGCCCCGCACGATACGTGGCTGCAAATGACCGCCAATGCCACCACGACCGCAGGTTCCGCGACGATTTTCCTGTTTTCGACGCAAAATCTGCCCGCTCAGTTGAATAAACTCTATTGGGATGACGCCTATTTAGGAACCGGTGGCCCCGGTGGTGCTGCTCCGGGAACGACCCCGGTCGCGCCGCCCACGGCGACCCCGCTTCCATATGTGCCGTTTGTGGTGCCACAGAACGAGCGCCCGGATGGCAGCCTGATCCACATCGTTGGCCCCGGCGACACGCTCGACAGCATTGCCTTCGCCTATGGCATGACACGCGATCAGGTGTTGGAACTCAACCCGCAAATCCGCGATGCGCGTTACATTTTGCAAGGGCAGGAGATCACTATCCGCCCGCCCGGAATCGCGGCAGGCATTGGCAGCGAGCCGACGGCTATCCCCGAAACCGGCGGTCAGCCGGAAACCAGTTTGGCCGGGCCGGTTGAACCCACGCCGCCGCCCAGCGCGCCGATTGTCGCGCCAGCGGGGACGACGACCGAACGCCCGATCGGGGTGGTGGGTGGGAGCGCCGGGTTATCCGGTTACTTCCCGCCGCATACGTACCGGCATGTGGGCTTCAACATAGGAGCCCCGCCCAATATGGCGAGTGCATCACCGGGGAGCGCTTACGCGGCGCTCCCCGCCACCACAACTGATTTGACAGTCGCCGCCGGGAGAACCCCGGCGGATTTTAATTTTGGGGAAGATGCATCGGCAAAACGGCTGGCCCGCCGCCAAGCGGAAGCCACGCCCGCCCCTAGCGATGGACTCAGCGAACCCGTGCAATCCTCCAATTCTGCCCCCGCGCCCGTCACATCGGATGTACCGCCCGCCCTCAACCCTGTGGTAGAGTCGGCGTCAGTGTGTGTGGTACTGTTCAATGACACCAATCGCAATCGCATTCAGGAATTCGGGGAATCCCTGCTATCCGGCGCGGCGATCCTGCTCGATGACGGTGTGAATGCGCCGATCACCTACACCACCGATGGCACTAGTGAACCGCACTGCTTCGATCAACTGGCGGCGGGGACATGGATGGTTAGCGCACAGGCACCCGCCGATTACGGACTCACCACGCCGTCGCAGTTCGTCGTGCAGGCGGTCGAAGGCGTGCCCGTCAGCGTGACATTTGGCGCGGCACAGGGGGTGGTTCCGGTGCAGCCCGCGCCCGCCGATGAAGTCGTGGTGCAAACCGAACCCGTTCACCCGCGTTCGACCGCGGCGCTTATCCGCGAGAATCTCGGCGTGCTGGTGATTGGCGTGGCGGTGTTCGTGCTGTTTACGGGTATGGTGCTCACGCTGCTCGTGCGCTCTACGCGTCACGATGTGGAGCGCTGAACCGGTCAGGCGCGGTAATGAGGATCGATCAAACATCAGGCGAAAGAGGATTTTGATGAAAACAACCTTCCGGTTGATGATGGTATGCAGCCTTGTCCTGCTGGTGAGTGCTGCGGTGTTCGCACAAGATCGCAGTGGTGGACAGCTTTGGGTGCGCGCTTTTGAAGATCGCAATGGCAACGGGACCCGCGATCCCGGTGAACCGTTGATTACGCGTGGTATCGCGGTCGATTTGCTCGATTCGTCCGGCACGGTGATCGCCAGCGCGTTGATCGACCAATCGCCGAATGCGACACAGGGCCTCGTCGGCTTTCAGTATCTCGCACAGGGGCAGTATATGCTCTCGGTGACGAGCGCGTACTACAGTGCCACCACGGCGAGCCAGTTCAACGCAGCGATCGATCCAAGTATGCCGCCCACCGTCGTCGAATTCGGCGGACAGCGTATTGCCTCTCCTTCCGGTGCTCCCTCGGCAGCGGTCGAGCAGGCTTCGGCGGAGGAATTCACCCGGCAGGAAGCGCTGCGCATTGCCATCAGCGGTTTAGGCGCGCTTGTGATGATTGGCGCGATGATCTGCTTTGGACTACTGCTCTACGGATTAGTCCTGCGTCCGCGTGCCGTTCGCCGCGCTCAGCTTGATCTGATCCGCGCGTCGCAGACCGGCTCGTATCCGTCTGTGTCCGTCGATCCGCGCGCCTCACAGACCGGACAGTATTCCGCTGCCCGCAGCACGCAAACGACCGGTTCCATGCGTCCCGTGCGCCCCGATGAGGACGATCCGCGCTCATCCCGGACGTAAGGGCGGTCTAGAGTCGCGCGCACACCACCCGAAACCCATAGTAGTCAAGGCGGCGATTCGGCAGATCGTTGAAGCGCGACCCGCACACTGCATATTCCGGCACATCGACAAACGAACCGCCGCGCAGAATGCGTGCTGCTTCACCGTCAAGGCGGGTATTTTTCGGTGATTTGTATTCGTTTAGGCACCATTCCCACACGCCGCCGCTCATATCATGCGCGCCGCACCATGACACCGCCTGCGGGTACATTCCCACCGCCGTCGTGCGCCCCAACCGCGCCGATCGGGTGTTGGCGAAGCGCTCGTCCCACGCGCCGAACGGGTAGCGCCGCCGTTCCTGTCCCTCAGCGGCATACTGCCATTCCCATTCCAGCGGCAGCCGAACGATTGTGTTTTCCCCCTGTAAGCGAGCGCTCAACCAGCGCGTGAAAGCGACCGCCTGCACCCATGACACCGTATCGCGCGGTTGGCTGCCCGCTGGTACCCGTCCCGGCAGCAGATAATGCGCCTGCCCCTGCCAGCGTTCCGGCAGCCCTTCCCACCACCGTGCCTCGCCGATCCCATCTTCAGCGAGTAGGAACGCTTCAAACTGCGCGAACGTGATCGGGTAGCGGGCGATCTGGAACGGTTCGAGCGCGAATTCACCGTACTGTTCGCCGCGTTCATTGAAAAACGGGCGTGAGGTGCCGCGCTGCTCCGGCGGGATGTCCACCGCACACCATGCGATGTCCGGTATCCCATCGGCGCGCAGCCCCACACCGGGGCGCGGATCGCCCATCGCCGCCAGTTGATCGCCAATGCGGGCGCGTTCCTCATGTGAGCATGATGCATCGTTCAGGCGTTTCAGCAGATCAAGCATGGGATTCCTTTTCAGTCTTTTGAGGACAAGCATACCCTTATCGTAGATGAGGCGCAGACTATGGGCACTGAATTGGCGCTATACTAAGCGAAATACGAGTCAAGCGAGCAAGAGGATCGGCCTGTTTCTCAACTTCAGGGTACTGCGCATACCCCACACTGAACGGTGCGTGCGCGGCGTGAGGACATTCTACGATTGGCACAGCGCGCTATGGCGTGGCCACGACATCCGTGTCTTTGGCAGTGTCGCGCGCGGTGATGCTGGCCCACAAAGTGATATCGATCTGTTGGTGGCGGTACGCACAGGGACGAGTGTATTCCACGATCTCGTAAATTCTGGATGGAACTGCAAACCCTGCTTGGACGCAGTGTACCGAGATGTGATCTCCGAGAACGGCTAAGGAATCAGTTCCGAGCGCAAATCGAAAAGGAATTATCGCGCTATGAAGGCGCGTACACGACTACTTGCTCGACATACTGCAATATGTGCAGCATATCGAAACTTTTACGATAGATGAAACAGCCATTTTTTGAAGACGCAAAACCCAACTCGCTGTGATCCGCGCGTATCGCCGAAGTGGCGAAATTACCAAGCGGCTGCCGCATGCTTGACCAATATCCTCAAGTGAGTTGGAAAGCGATCATGCGCTTTCGAGATTTTCTAAGTCACCAATATGACAATGTAGATCTGAATACGGTATGGGATGCGGTGGTACAGCTTACGAGCTTGCGCACGGCGGTTGAACAGATGATCGCGCAGACCGCTCAAGACGATGCCAATCGCCCGACAGGTGAGTAAACGGGAAACGGATGCAACGGTTTAGTTCTCAGATTGCAGTACGGATGGGTAAACTGCGGCGCTGGCAAAAACTCGCCCTGATCCTCGCCCTGCTGTTCGCCGCCACTTTGATCGGCGGGTGGACATGGCTCACATGGGATCTTCCCTCCATCGACCGCCTGAATGATGGGCTGGCACTCCCCAGCACGCGCATTTTCGACCGCAACGGACGGCTGCTCTACGAAATCCTCGCCAACAGCGCGACAGGCGGGCGGAATACTACTATCCCACTGGATCAAATCCCGCAGCACTGCATCAGCGCCGTGATCAGCACCGAGGACGCGAATTTTTACGAACATCCGGGGGTCGATCTGGTCGGAATCGCCCGCGCGCTGTGGATCAACCTGCAAGGCGGCGAGATCGCGGCGGGCGGCAGCACGATCACCCAGCAGGTCGCGCGCATCACCCTACTGGATGCGGGAGAACGCGTCGAACGCACCCTGCGCCGCAAACTGCGCGAAGCGATCCTCGCCATTCGTCTGCAAAATGCCTACAGCAAAGATGATGTCCTCGCGCTCTACCTGAATCAAGCCTATTTCGGCAACCTCGCCTATGGGATCGAAGCGGCGGCACAGGCCTATTTCGGCAAGCACGCGGCGGAACTTTCGCTGGCGGAATGTTCGCTGCTGGCAGGGCTGCCGCAGTCACCCGCCCTCTACGATCCGCTGACCAACCTGAATGCGGCTAAGGATCGCCAGCGCGTCGTCCTCGATCTGATGGTGCAAAGCGGCGCGCTGACCGCCGATGAAGCCGATCAAGCTGCGCTGGAAGCACTCCAGTTCGCGCCAACGATTTTTCCGATTCAAGCGCCGCACTTCGTCATGGCGGTGATTCGCCAGTTGGAGCGCGATTACCCCGACGGCCTCACGCGCGACGGCCTCGACGTGATCACCACCGCCGATCTCGACTGGATCAACGCCGCGCAGGATATTGTGCAGCGCCAGTTGGCCTCGCTGAACGATCCACTCAACACGCGGCGCACGCCTGCACACGCCAACAATGCCGCGTTGGTGGCGATGGATCCCCACACAGGCGAAGTCTATGCCATGTTGGGATCGCCCGACTACTTCGACGAGTCGATCGATGGCGCGGTTAACGCTGCCTTAGCGAGTCGCCAGCCGGGGAGTACGCTCAAGCCGTTCACCTATGCCGCCGCGCTCGATCCAACCCTCCCCGATCCGTGGACGGCGGCGACCATGATCCTCGACGTGCAAACGCCGTTCGTCACGCGCCGCTTGGAGAGTTACTCCCCGGCGAATTTCGGGTTGGTCGAACATGGGCCGGTGCTCGTCCGTGAAGCCCTCGCCAGTTCGCTCAATATTCCGGCGGTCGTGACGCTTGATCATGTCGGTATCCCGGCGATGGTCGAAGTGGCGACGAATGCTGGAATTACGACGCTGGCGAACAACACACAGGTCGATTTGTCGATCACCTTGGGCGGCGGCGAAGTTCGCTTGCTCGATCTCACACAGGCGTTCAGCATCTTCGACAACGGCGGCTACCGGGTTGATCCGGTGTTCATCCTTGATGTGCGCACACGTGCCGGAGAAGTGCTCTATCACCACCCCAGCAACCCGCCCACCCTGCGCGTCATCGATGAGCGCGTCGCATGGTTGATCACCAACATTTTGAGCGATGACGAAGCGCGCATTCCCGGTTTTGGGCGTGGGAGCGCGCTCAACATTGGGCGGCCCGCCGCCGCCAAGACCGGCACTACTACCGACACGCGCGATAATTGGATCGTCGGTTATACGCCTGAATTAGTGGTCGGCGTGTGGGTCGGCAACGCCGATAACACGCCGATGGTGCGCGTGACGGGAATCAGCGGCGCGGCCCCGGTATGGAACAGCTTTATGCGCTATGTGCTGCGTGGTGTGCCGGAGAGCAGTTGGCCGCGCCCCGATGGACTAACCCGTGCGACGGTTTGCTCATTGAGCGGGCTGCTGCCGACCGACGCCTGCCCCAGTACGCGCGCCGAATGGTTCATCGACGGCACCGTGCCAACGCAGCCGGACAATATTTTCCAGAATTTCACGCTCGACCGCCGCACCGGGGGACTTGCGAGTGAATCCACGCCGCCCGAAGACCGGGTTGTGCGCGCGTTTGCTGTGCTGCCGCAGGAAGCCCGCGATTGGGGACGCCGCAACGGCTATCCCGAACCGCCGCTTGGAGCCAGCGCCCTCCTCCCCGATGCGGATCGCGGACTGCGTTTGCTCGATCCCGATCCTTATACCGAATTTCGACTCTCGCCGCTCATCCCGGCGGACTCGCAGCGGATTCGCTTGACGGTGGGCGCGCCGCCGGATGTCGTCAGCGTCACCTATCGCATGGATGGAGTCGATCTTGGTACGGTGAACGAATCGCCTTATACGCTTTGGTGGACGCTGCAAGTCGGTTCGCATGAGGTGATCGCGGTGGGGACCCTTGCTGATGGATCGACGATCGAAAGCCCGCCGATCCCCTTCACCGTGAGCGAATACGCGCCACCTGCCAGCCATACCGATGGGGGATAACCCTGTATAATCATCAGTGGTGGTTAGTTGCACAGGAAAAGTGTATGGCACAGCCAGATGTCAGTTTTGAATATCTCATCGCTCTGGTTGATCGACTCAACCCTGTTCAGCGAAAGGCGCTGATCGATCACTTGAACGAAACGCAGCTTCCCCTTTCATTGGACGAATCACGCCGGAAGACACTCCTACAAACAGCATCAGAACGCGATCTGACGTTCTCGGAGTGGAAAACTCTCTTTGATTTAGCCGTCATTCACGCGCCCGCAGACTTCGACTTCTCGAATAGGCGTGAAGACTGGTACGGTGATGATGGCCGTTGATGTTTTTGTGGATACCAATATCCTGTTGAGAGCCACTATCGACCGTTTTCCCGAACATACGGCGGCCCGCGCATTACTGCTTCAACAGCGTGAATCCGGTGCGATCTTATGGATCAGTCGTCAGGTTATTCGAGAAATCTTGGTGCAGGTGACGCGGACATCCCCGTTCACTCTAGAGCCTATACTCTCGATTGACCAAGCAGAAGCGATGGTTTTAAACTTTCATGCGCTGTATCGCATTGCAGACGATACCGCCGCCGTTACAGACAAGCTGTTTGCCCTGCTCAAGCAGTATCCCACCGGCGGCAAGCAGATTCATGATGCGAACATCGTCGCTACCATGCTCGCCAACGGGATCACCCGCCTGATTACCCTGAATGTGGCGGATATGAAGCGCTTCACTTCGATCGAGATCATCTCGCTGCCTCCATCGAGTTAGGGGCGGCACTGAACGCCACCCCATGCGCTAGATCGTCGTGCGTGAAGGCGTGGTCGCGTTGGTGCTCGAGTCGTCGGCGGTATCGCCCGCGATCGAACGGTGGTATTCGCTGCGCACGCGCAAGGCCAGAAACACCAGCATCACACCAAAAATGATCGCATACGTCGCGATCAGCCACGACAGCGTGATAAACGTAGACAGCGGGAACAGAATCGCCACCACCCCAAACGCGATCGACAGCACCCCCGCCAGCCCCAACCAGAACTCCCCCTGAATTTCCTTGCGCAGACGGAACGCCAGAATGAGTTCGACCACGCCTGTGCTGATTGCCCATGCGCCGATGATCCACGTCACCGCCAGCGCCGCGCCTACCGGGTAGAGGATGATCACGATCCCAAGGATGACACCGATCACCCCCTCCAGCAGCATCCAGCCCCACTGACTTTCCCCTCGGTGCTGAAACGCTTGCAAGATGCCAAACACCCCATCTACGATCGCGAAAACAGCGATGAACGTCAGCACAATGCTGGGATCGAGAAAGATCAGGATTCCCAGCAGGATCGCCATCACCCCGCGTACTGCGATCAAGCTCCAGTTACGCCCCATGCGTGCCAGCATATCGAAGACTCCTTATTCGCGGATTGCGATAACTTCAGGGTAGGCAGGTGTCGCGGCGGGGACATCCCCCAACTGACCGATAAGACTTATTCCCTCATCCCTTTTCAAATTGGGGCGGATGCGTCCACGAAAGATGCGCAATACTAGAACGCATGGAATGATATGTCTCAATGGATGAGTCATGGCTCGGCAGCAGCGTTCTTCCTCTTTAATGGATCATCCTCTACCTAACGATTCGCACCCTGTTATCGGATCGCACCCCGGTGGTGGATTGTCCTCCCTATCACACACGCGCGGTTCGCGCCGCAGAGGAGATGTTTTTCTCTTCTTGCTCTTCGCAGGGCTGTGCATCCTCGGGTTGGGCATTGTGGGAGCACGCGCCGCCTATTTCGAGTCGTCCAGCGTGGTCACGTCCGGCACGGTGCGCAATCTGGCGATCGTCCCCGGTGTTCGCGGCGGGGTCGATTACTACACCACTTTCAGCTATCCGGTGAATGATCAGTGCCATCTCACGCAGGATCGCATCAGCGGCGATCAATATCGTCAGATGTATGTCGGCCAAGCGGTGACGGTGCGCTATATACCGGACGATCCGCAATGGGCGCACATAGACGGTGTGAGTGATACCGACAGCCGAACGGTGATGCTGTTTGCCATCATGGGCGGTGTATTTTTGCTCGGCGCGGCACGCGTTAAAATTCAGCATACGTCCGGCTAAAAGCCATAAACAACCGTTGAGTTTTCCCCTAGGGCTTGCGCATAATACGCTGATGTGCCTTTATGCTTATACTTCGGCGCGGATTTCTGAGGAGGTCGTGCAGCCATGTCATTCTCACCACCGTCGGCACCCTATGTGCCGGTGAATCGCAACATCAACTCAAACGGCGCATTCATTGCCAATTTGGATAACGCGGCATTCGTGACCGGTCAGCGGGAGCGGATTGGAAACAGCCGCACAATGATGATCATCGCGCTGATTCTCTTCGTCATCGCTGCTGGTCTGGGGGGCTATGTCGGGTTGCAGTTGTGGAATCATCAGCAGTTGGAGACGGTCGGCAAGGTCGCGACTGGGCGCATTACCGATGGCTATTCCCGCACAGGTGACAGCAGCAGCTATCACCTCACCGTCGAATACATCGTCGAAGGGCAAACTCACTCGTTTGAGCAAGAAGTCAGTTGGGCCTTCTATAACGATGCGGATGTGTATCTAGGGGCGCGGCTGGATGTGCGCTATCTTCCCAACAACCCATCGATCGCAGAAATCGATACACAGGGCATCAACTTGACCGATCGCGGCACTTATTTAATCGGCTTGATCATCATCGCTGTTTTCCTGCTGATCTTCGCGCTGTGGGTCGTGCTCGCTGACGCACGCAACCGCCGCTACTCGAACAACGGGCAGTTCATCACCGGGCAGATCACCAAAGCGCGCGGCTGGTACTATCGCGGATCGTATAACCTCAGCATCACCTATACCGCCCTCAGTCCCACCGGTTCGACGCTCAAGAAAAAGACAACCGTGCGCCGCCGTGATCTGCGCGGGTGGGTGCCGCCGATCGGCACGCCCGTCATCGTCCGCTACATCCACGATCGCGCCTTCCGGCTGATGTAGCTGATGAAATGGGAGTCATGAGTTTGCTCGTTTGGATGTCAGCTTCCGTAGTATCATGTAGAAAGAGATACTTCATCAAAACTAAATAGCATAGTGTGGGGGGAAAGATGGATCTTTCCAAGATCGGGAGCGAAGTCATCAGCGGCGTCATTGTTACGCTGATCATCACAGCACTGGGTTGGGTGGTTCAGCGGATGCGGAGGCCTACGATCAATCAGCCGCCCGTCGGTCAGTCACAGGGCGGGCAACCCGCGAGTATCCAACCGAATTCCCCTTACACAAGCTACACGGGCGGAGGTGGCCCCTCCGCCGAGCAACCCTCCAGCGGAACGACTCCCAGTGGAGTGCCCGCCTACGGTACCGCGTATTCTTCCCCACAGGGTGCAGTCCTTGCCTCAGATTCGTGGAGGGCAACCGCATCACTCGGTCTGGCGCTTCTCAGCGTTCCAATGTGGGTGGTCGTCGCTCCGCTCGTGCTCCCTGCGATCGCGCTCAGCATATGGTTCGGTCTAAGCGGGCGCCGATCACGCAATCGATCACAAGCAACCTTTGGTCTTGCTATCTCGCTGATTCACACAGCGGTGATCGTGTTGTTGGTCGTCCTCGTGGTCGTCGGCGTCATTAACCAGATCGATCAGCCTAGCGATTTTTCCAATTTCACCAGCACGAGCGGATTCGGCTACTGTGTGACGAATTTCGGTTCCTGCCCAATGAACATCTCTCTCCCGAACGGATCGCAGTGTATCTGCTATGACGGCTTTGGCAATCAAGCCTCTGGAGTCGTCAGCCGCTAGTCGAGCGGCCTATGCTGATTTAAGCCTGCCCGATGAGGCGCGCCGCCTCCATCGCTTTGATCGCTGCGTGCGCGCCGGTCGCGATGTCGATCCCTTCGCTGGCATTCTCCGCGACCGGGACACTTCCGGCCAGCAGACGCCCCGCCGCGTAGACATTCGCGTAAACGGGCGATCCGTCCGCATTGACCGGATGCAGA
>JAXLWG010000069.1:0-13878 GCA_046328615.1 Anaerolineae bacterium
CACGCAGATCGTCAAAACCGACTTGTGCTGCCGCTGTGATCAAACCAACGCCGCCCCCTTGATATTGAAGGGGGACATCAGCGGCGACCGGCTGACCATCGACGAAAAGGGTGTAAACGGAGCCATTCACCTGCACACCGAGCATGTGGGGGGCCGGGTCGCGCGATGTTATATCCAAGCGTACACTGCCCTGCCCGATGAATGCGCTGCCATCGTCAAAGTACCCGTACATCAACCACCATGCGTTTTCAGCAGTGTTGAAGCGCGCCATATGGCTCTTCTGGCGCGTTCCCGGTTGTTGGGCATTGAACAAAATGCCGCCGCTGTGTTCTCCGTCGAGATAGCGCACCGAGACATCAAACTGATAGGGCTGATCGGCAGGAATATTGAGTGGGATCACGGTGCCAAGGTCATAGCCGCTGGTACTCAACTGCACCAGCATTTGATCGCGAATTTCCCAGTCGCCGCCGAAGGGTACATAGCTGCTCAGCGCGTCAGGATCACTATAATCGGCAAAGTAGGGGAATTCTGGTGCCACACGTGCAGCCTGTGCAGGGGCAAGCCGTGTATAAAGTCCTAAATTCAGAACGATCAACGTGAGTGCCGCCAAACCTAAGGGCAGCCATGTCGTCCGTAAAGTGGGTTTTTCCAGCATCATGCATCCTCTATTTGGTGGGGGCGGGAGATGGCGAGAGCATCCACCGCGAGCTTCGCTCAACGGGGAGGTGACGCACGGGGAGTTCTTGATTGAGTAGTTGGCGGATTAAATTCACGATCAAAAATGGGCTGTAAACATGCCCCCCGGCTGCCGTTTGTTTCGCTTCAATGGCTGCACGCAGTTCGGCGGCGGTGGTGCCGGGAAAGCAGGTGTGGGTACTGCCGATCGTCGGCATGTAGTGGGTATCGCTGCCGCCTGTTTCGGCAAGGCGTGCCCAGCGACGGTTGCGGAACCTCGTCAGGCGGTTCGATACAAATTCGGTTGGGGTCCCGTTGCGCACCTCAACCGCATCAAATGGTACTTCCGCGATGAGGCGGCCAACCCCTTTCATGCCATCGCCGCGTAGAAGAATCGGCGCATGGGCAAAAGGGTGGGCAGCAATGGCAATTCCGCCCTGCTCATGAACTGCCGCGACGGTTTCCGAGGCGCTCAATTTGGGGGGAATATCCTGCTCTACAAACAATGCCAGAATATCGCCATCCGCCGAAGTAACTTCGGTACCGACGATCACTTCAAAGGGGCGAAAATCGCGACTGAAGGTGCGCGCATAGGCGGCGGCAATCAGCGCGCCCGCGACCGTATCGTGGTCGGTCACGGCGATGATATTCAGATCGGTTTGAGTGACGGCATATTCGACGAGCGCTTCCGGTGACATCAGCCCGTCGGAGAAAAAGGTGTGTGCGTGGAGGTCGGCTTTGCCAGTGAATGTCGCCATGAGGGTGTGCCTGTACCATCAAAGTATTATCTTTTATGGTACGCACACCCCGGCCTTTACACACTTGAGATTATAACCCAATACGCTTAATTCACGACTTTTTCACAACCCTTCAGGGCAAAGTTGCAAAAGCCGTGGCGGCCTACCGGGGGTTATCCCTTGAACGTTATCAACGCGACGCCATGGGGCGGCATTTCCAGTCGAAGTATGCAGCCATCAGGGCTGACTTCAGGTGACAGATTAGAGACAACAGGAGCTGAAGCTGCCTCTATCACCGCCAGTTGGGAAGGCGTCGGATATTCAGGGCGACCCAAGTCGATCCACTTTTGCTTCGGATTGGCATTTTCCCCATCTACACGAGCAATGGTTACCAACTTCTGGGGCGAAATGCCTTTCAGGTGGATCACAATCGCTTCGGTGTTCAGGTCGCCGCCGGGGGCGATGTGGTTGTGCAGCAAAAGGGTTAGGGTGGCATTATCCCGGGTCGCAAGCACTTCGACCGTTGAGCCATCACCGCCGCTGACTGCTAACCGTCGATCTCCAACGTTGTGCAGCATCTCAAAAACACGATAGGTGGGCTTGGGAATCCCATAAATGTTTTGCAAGCCGAAACCCCCATGGAAGGGTGCGGCGAACTGGGCACCTTCTTCGAAGAGATCGGAGAACGTCCAGAAAGAATAGCCTTCGACCAACCCGTCATTGTCGGCGAGGGTTTTGGCGACCAGCGCGGCGGAATAGGCTTCATCGTGGATGCTGTCTGTGAGCCACGCAGAGGTATTCCATTCGGTATAGTAGAGAGGGAGATCCCCGGCCTGCTGCTTGGCTTTCGCCGTCATACGGCGCAGAACCCCGCGTTCGTACTTGCCGAATTCGTGGGCAAACTGTTTGTAGACTTCCTCACCGCTGAGATCGCTGTGACGCCACAGCGGATCGTCGGTGGGATAGTGATGGGTGGATACAAAGTCAATGGGTGTGTTGGTGGTGCGGCAGTACTCCAACATATCGGGAATCCATGAATTGACCGATGTCGCGGGGCCGCCTACCCGCAATGTAGGGTCAACCGCCTTGATGGCGCGGACGGCATGAGTGTACAGCTTGAAGTACTCTTCTTTGGTGCTGCTCCAGAAATAAGAGAGGTTTGGCTCATTCCAGACTTCAAAGAACCATGTGCGCACCTCGTCCAAACCATAGCGATCGATGAGGTGCTGTGTCAATGTCTTGATGAGAAGTTCCCATTCGGCATAATCCGCCGGGGGGGTAACGTTAGCTTTGTAATAAAAACAGGTTTGCGTCCCCGAAGCGAGTACCGAAGGCATAAATCCGAGTTCAATAAACGGCTTCATCCCAATCTTGAGCAAGAAGTCGAAAATCGAGTCGATATTGTAAAAGCAAAAGCGCAGAGATCCTTTGGTATCTCCGGCGGCATGATCAAAATCGCGGGCGACGACATTCATATCGTCGTCGAGCAGGCCGTGAAAACGCACATACTGGAAGCCTAATTCACGGTGACTCTTTTCGAGCTGCTCACGCCAATCGGCACGCAGCCCCATCACCGCATGACAGCTTCCGACACACTGTTCCCAGTAGTGCGGAAACGGGCTTCCGGTGCTGTTTGCATCGATTGAAAACTCTACCATATTGGACAACTCCTGAAGATGGGGGCAACAACTGAAAGGCTGAGCCCAAGTGTATCATGTGATGTTGTGCGGTAGAACTCCTGATGGTATCGCCACAGCATGATGGATTCATGCTACGCTACGAGCATGTGATGCTGTCCACACGCTTTTAGCTTTCTTGGGAGATTTTTGAAATTGGCAGCCAATTGTCTGAGGGTATCCGGTGCCGTTTGCATTAACCGATCATCTCCGTCAGCTCCCCTATTTTGAAGGACAAAACCCCAGCATCATTCAGCACATGGTGGAAAGTGCTATCCCGCGCGCAGTGACGGCAGGCGAAACCCTCTTTTTGGAAGGGGAGCCTTCCGCCGGGCTGTGGATGATTCAGCAGGGGCGGGTGAAAATATACAAGCTGAACCCACAAGGACAGGAACACGTCCTGCGCATCTTTGGCGATCATGATACGTTCAATGACATCAGTGCGCTGGATGGAGGGGCTAACCCGGCGAACGCCGCAGCCTTGAGCGACGCGAGCCTATGGGTATTTCCGATGCAGGTATTCCGCGATCTCATTCAACAAGATGGCCGCTTCGCACTGCGCGTCATTCAAGTCCTTTCAGGGCGTGTGCGTGGGCTGGTTCAGCAAATCGAAAACTTAACGTTGTATTCGGTGACGGCGCGCGTAGCCCGACTGCTGCTGAAGCAAACTGAAGACCCAGCGTTAAGTGGAACCGGCGTTACCCGTGCCACGCTCGCCGCTCATCTCGCAACCACGCCGCAGACGATCAGCACCGCCCTGCGTGAACTTGAGATCGCCGGGGCAATCGAGTTCGACCGCCATCAGATTCGCATCATCCGTGAAGAGCTGCTCCGGTCGATCGCCGTACTATGACACCTGTCATCAAATATAGGGTGAAATTCATCGTCGCTGGCAAGTTTTGCCTCCTTCAATGGCGATCAACTTCATCTAGCTGAAGTACAGTCCGCGCCATCTCCCGTACGCTCAAGACATTACTCGAAATCACGAGGATGGATAGATGAGCGACACAAGCGACTTCCAGTGGATGCCGCAGATCGCGGTGGCAAAGTGTACGGGATGTGGGGAATGCATTGACCTATGCCCAACCGGTGCACTGGGTTGGAAGGCGGGCAAGGCCGCGCTGGTCTCCCCTGAAAACTGCCGTTACTGCGCTGACTGCGAGACGACCTGTCCCAATGGTGCCGTTGAGCTTCCCTATCTCGTCCTCAAAATGGATGTTTCAAAACGGGGGAAGTCATGAAGGATAAAACGATCAATTCTAATCTCGTCAGCGCCGTATTGGTCGGCTTTACCGTTTTATTTCTGGCAATTTTGCCGATTAGGATTGAGTTTGGAATGCCTGTTGCACAGGCACAGGAAACCCCGGCGAACACGGCAGTTAGCAGCGACACCGCCGCGCCCACGACCATCGAATACACGCTGAGAACCGTACTCGGTCAAACCCCACCCATGGCCTTTCAAGGGGTCGGCGGCACGATTGACGGGCAGTTGAACCCGGATCTGACGGCGAATGTGGGCGACACGGTGCGGATTACGGTCGTCAATGGCGATCCCATCATGCACAACCTAAGCATCCCTGATCTCAACATCACCACCGGGGATATGGTGAACGATGAGCAAACCAGCACGGTCGAATTTGTGGTATCGACTCCGGGGGAGTTCGCCTATTTTTGCAGCGTTCCCGGCCATCATGAAATCGGCATGGCGGGCAAACTGCATGTGAATGGCACCACTCCCAGTATGGATCATATGGACATGGCCGCACAAAGCAGCACGGCTGCGAACGGGGTACCGACCATCGAACCCGCGGCGGCAAATGCGGTCTCCATCGTGCGTGATCCGGCGGATGTACCGCCGCCGATTGGCGATCGGGAGCCAATGACGGTTCGCATAGATTTGCATACTGTTGAAGTCACCGGCATTCTGGCCGATGGGACGACCTTCAATTACTTCACGTTTGACGGTCAGGTGCCGGGGCCGATGCTGCGCGTCCGTCAAGGCGATACAGTCGAAGTGCATCTGCACAACGATCCGAACAGCCTGTACCCGCATTCGATTGACCTGCACAGTGTGACCGGGCCGGGCGGCGGTGCTGTCTATACCCAAACGCTGCCGGGTGCCGAATCCTCGTTCACCTTCCAAGCGCTCAACCCCGGCCTGTATGTTTACCACTGCGCGACCGCCAGCATTCCGCATCACATCAGCTCTGGCATGTACGGGTTGATCGTGGTCGAACCTCCGGGCGGCCTGCCCCCAGTCGATCGTGAGTTCTATGTGATGCAGGGCGACATTTATACCCAGTTCCCGTTCGGAACCGCCGGGCACCAGACATTCAGCACCGAGCACATGCTCGACGAACGCGCCGATTACCTCGTGTTCAATGGTGCCGTGGGCGGCCTAACCAGCGATGAACACGCTCTGCGCGCCAATGTCGGTGAAACCGTCCGTATCTTCTTCGGCGATGGCGGCCCGAACTACACCTCATCATTCCATGTGATCGGTGAAATCTTCGACCGCGTCTATGAGCTTGCGTCGCTCACCAGCCCGCCGCTGACGGATGTGCAAACGGTGATGGTGCCAACCGGTGGCGCGACGATGGTGGAATTTCGGGTGGATGTACCGGGACGCTATATTCTGGTTGATCACTCACTGAGCCGGATGGAGCGCGGGCTGGCAGGCTACCTGTACGTAGAAGGTGAAGACCAACCGGATATTTATCACAGCGATGCTGAAGCGAACATGGCCGGACACTAACAAATACCTCGTGTCGGACTCTATACAGGGTGAGGGCAAGCGCTCCTCGCCCTGTTATGCTGTCCGGATACTGCTCACTTTAAAGGAACACGATGAACGACACGCTCAATGGCATGCGAGTAAAGCCCTCTGTTTCAATCAAGAGTGTGGCAATCCCCGCCGAACATGGCGGATGGGGTTTTCTGATCGAGCCCCTACTGCTGGGGCTGCTGATCGCACCATCGTTGGCGGGTGTGGGGATCGGAATCGCCGCCACCGCGGTGTTTTTGCTGCATCAACCGGTCAAGATCGTCGTCAAAGATCGACGCAAAGGACGGCTTTACGAACGCACGCGGTTGGCTCAGCGATTCTTGGTACTGTACAGCGGAATCGCCGCCGCTGCACTCGCCGTCTCGCTGATTTCGGCAAGCGACGCCGTTTGGCTGATCCCTCTGCTGATGGCGCTGCCCTTTGCCGGTGTGCAACTTCTGTTTGAATTTCGCAGTGAGGGGCGAAGCCTGATTTCGGAACTGTTCGGCGCATTGGCACTGGCCGCGACAGCTCCAGCGATTTTACTAGCGTCACATGACGGCGCGATCGCCGCTGCTGTGGCGTGGGGGTTGATGGCGCTGCGCACCCTCCCGGCGATCTTGTACGTTCGCACCCGGCTGCGCTTGATTCACGGAAAAGCCGCCAATCGCGCCGTTTCGTTGATGTTCCATGTGGCAGCACTCGTCATCGCTATTCCCTTATGGGCCAGCGGAATGACGACCCCGCTCATTCTGCTGGGACTCACAGTGCTGCTGGCGCGGGCGATCTATGGGCTGTGGGTATCAAGGCCCGTGGCCGCCAAAACAGTGGGCTTTCAGGAAGTATTTTTCGGCCTGTTCTATGCGATCGTCTGTGCGCTGGCCTTGATCCCTGCGGCATGAGTCTCATCCTGCTTAAAGCCGGTAGGTCTTTTTCGCTAAACGGTAGGCCAGATCAACGATCATCTCGTCGGCGTCTTCTTCATCGACGATGCCGCGTGTGACCAAACCGGCCAGCCAATCCGCGCTGACACGCCGCCAAACATCATGGCGGGCAGGAATCGACGGATAAGCGCGGGTATCGTCGTTGAACCCGGCTGTGTTGTATAGTCCGGCGGTTTCGATGACCGAGTCGAAATAGCGCGCCATGCCGTTGACGCTGTCGAAGAACCACCAAGGTGGCCCTAATTTGAGCGCCGGATAATGTCCGGCCAGCGGAGCCAATTCACGACTGTAGGTCGTTTCGTCTAAATTGAAGGCGATCAGCGTCAAACGGGGATCGTTACCGAAGCGGTTAAGGAGTGGTTTGAGGTGAACCGTGAATTCACTGGCAGTGGGAATGTCGGCTCCCATATCACGCCCGAAATGCTCGAAAATCGTAGTGTTATGATTGCGATGGCTGCCAATATGAAGCTGCATCACCAAGCCGTCTTCAAGGCTCATCCGCGCCAGTTCACTCAGCATATGCCCGGTGAAGCGCGCGGCGTCATTCGCATCTGTCTGCCCTCGCAGCGCTCGTAAAAAGACCGCTTCGGCTTCGGCGTGGGTAAGCTGCGCGGTCGCTGCGCTCACGGCAGCGTGATCGGTCGCGGCTGCCCCCATCGACTTGAAGAAAGCACGCCGATTTTCCAAAGCATCGATAAAGCTCTGGTAGTCGTGGATGTCGATTCCTGATACAGCACTCAAAGCGTCAATCTGCCCGCGCCAATTTTCGGTGTCAAGATTGACGACCGCATCCGGGCGGAAGGTTGGGATCACACGCCCGTTCCAGCCCGAATCACGGATCGCCTGATGGTATTCAAGCGTATCAGAAGCGGCATCAGTGGTTGCCAAGACCTCAATCTTGAAGCGCTCGAACAGGCGGCGCGGCTGAAATTCCGGCAGTGCGAGTTTTTCACTTAGCGCATCATAAATCGCCTGCGCATTGGCGCTGTTGATCTTCTGCTCGATCCCGAACACTTCACGGAGTTCGTCGCGCACCCAAATACCGGTTGGCGTTCCACGGAACACATACCAGTGATCGCAGACCGTCTGCCAAATTTTGCGATGATCACGTTCAACCGCGCGCCCATCTTTGCGCGGAATGCCAAGCGATTCGAGGGCGATTCCCTGCGAATATAGCATGCGAAAAATGTAATGATCGGGAATGATTAGCAGATCGACCGGAGTCCCCCAATCATACTGATCAACTGCCAACATACGCGGCGGAACATGCCCATGCGGACAAATCAGGGGCAGCAGGGCGACGCGTTCATAGAGGGTGCGGGCGATCGATCGCCGTGCTGGGTCTGGCGAAAAAAGACGATCCTGCATTTTTCAATCCTTTAACACATGCGCCTTTTGCAGTCATCGACATCGATGCGCAGTCCAAGATTACCTGAAATGCCCACGATTACGAACCGCCAATGATGACGGTCAAACGGTATGAATTGACGATCCAGTTTCTTTTGGGGATGATCCACAACAAAGTACGCGTGTATGGTGATCAATGGTTTTGGAGTGAAAAATGATACCGGTAGAGACGTTAATTCGACCTCAGCGAAAAATCACGGGCATGTCGGCGATTTTGCTGCCATTTGACGCACACGGAGAAATCGACTGGGATGGGTTTCGTGCGCATGTGCGCCGCACTTCCGATGCCGGTCTTACCCCTGCCGTCAATATGGATACCGGCTATGTGAACCTGCTGGACGATGCCCAAAAGCGCGAAGTGCTTGCGCAGACGGCGGATGTGCTGGCAGGACGATCCTTCGTCGCCGGGGCGTTCATTGGCGATCAGCCGGGTGATGCATGGAGCTTGGATGCCTATCGCCAGCAGGTTGACCTGATCCTTGAGGCTGGCGGACTGCCGGTGATTTTTCAGTCTTACGGATTGACGAACCAGCCCAACGCGAAAATCATCGACTCGTACGTCGCTATCGGGCGATATACTCCACAGTTTATCGGTTTTGAGCTGGGTACGATGTTCGCGCCCTTCGGCAAAATTTACGACATGGATGTATACGAAGGCTTGATGGCGGTTCCGCAGTGCATGGGCGCAAAACACTCGTCGTTGAGCCGCGTCCTTGAATGGGAGCGTCTGCGCTGCCGTGATGAGGCACGTCCGGATTTCAAAGTGTTTACCGGGAATGATCTCGCCATCGACATGGTCATGTATGGCAGTGATTACCTATTGGGGCTCAGCACGTTTGCCCCGGAAGCATTTGCGCGCCGGGATGCGCTGTGGGAAATGGGCGATCCGGCATTTTATGAGCTCAACGACCTGCTCCAATACCTTGGATTCTTCGCCTTCCGCAGCCCGGTTCCGGCTTACAAGCACAGTGCCGCACAATTTCTCAAGCTGCGCGGCTGGATCAGCACGGATCGCACCCATCCACGTTCCCCATCACGCCCCGACAGTGACCGGGAAATCTTGCAGAACATCCTCGAACGACTGACGACTGCTACGGAGCCTAACCGATGAGTTACAAGCGTATTGCCCAACTGCGTACCCCTGCCGATTTCCGCAGCCATCTTCAGCGGCTTGGCCTTCCGCTCGGCTTCGATGAAACGGTCGAACAAGGCCACGAATCGCCGCTGGCACAGCCGTACATAGTGGATGGCCTAACGATTGGCAATCGCTTCACTGTGCTGCCGATGGAGGGATGGGATGCTGAACCGGACGGTCAGCCAAGTGATTTAGTACGACGCCGATGGGAGCGCTTCGGGATCAGCGGGGCAAAGATGATTTTCGGCGGCGAGGCGACCGCGGTCAGGCATGATGGCCGCGCCAATCCGCACCAACTGGTGATCAGCGAGGCAACCGTTGAGCAGATGGCGGCACTGCGGGCCCATCTCGTCACCGCGCATGAACAACGCTATGGGGAGACCAACGATCTGGTGGTTGGCTTACAGCTTACCCATTCGGGGCGGTTTTCGCGTCCGAATGACAAAAAGCGGTTGGAACCGCAAATTCTCTACCATCACCCGGCGCTTGAGAAGCGCTACACGCTGCCGGATGATTACCCGGTGATGAGCGACGATGACATTGAGGTGCTGATTCAGGATTTTGGACGAGCGGCGGTACTGGCACAGCAGGCAGGCTTCACCTTCGTCGATGTAAAACACTGTCATGGCTATTTGGGGCACGAATTCCTGAGCGCAGTCGATCGCCCCGGCAACTATGGCGGCAGCTTTGAGAATCGCACGCGCTTTCTGCGTGAAGTTGTGGCGTTGATCCGCCAGAAAGCACCGGGGCTGCGCATCGGCGTGCGGCTGAGTGCCTTTGACTGGATGCCCTTCCGCGCGGGCGCGGATGGCACAGGCGAACGGGAACCATGGGCAGGCGCTTACCCCTATGCATTCGGCGGTGATGGGAGTGGGACAGGGATCGACCTCACCGAAACGCACCTGTTCTTGAATCTGCTGGAACAGTTGAATATTCGATGGGTGTGCCTGACAGCGGGAAGCCCGTATTACAATCCCCATATTCAGCGCCCCGCTTTGTTTCCACCATCGGACGGCTACCAACCGCCGGAAGATCCTTTATGTGGGGTTGCAAGGCAAATCGCCGTAACCGCCGAACTGAAACGGGCACACCCCAACCTGTTCCTGATCGGATCAGGCTATTCATACTTGCAGGATTGGCTGCCGAACGTCGCGCAGCATGTCGTACGCACGGGGATGGCCGATTCCATCGGTTTGGGGCGCATGATCCTGAGCTACCCGGAAATGCCCGCCGATATTTTGAACGGAAAAGCCCTTCAGCGAAAGCAAATCTGCCGCACGTTTAGCGATTGCACAACGGCACCGCGCGGCGGTTTAGTCTCCGGCTGTTATCCACTGGACACGTTCTATAAAGCACGCCCGGAAGCCGATCAGCTAGAAACGCTCAAACGCCCATGAATCCCACGATCACCTTCGCCGCCATCGGAGCAGCGCATCCACATGTCTATAGTCAAGTGGATGCGCTCCTGCATGCCGGAGCTTCACTAAAGTGGTTTTTCGACCACCAAGCTGATGCTCGTGCTGAATTTGCCGCGCGTTATCCTCAAGCGCGGCTGGCGGTTCACACGGAACAAGTCCTCAGCGATCCGGATGTTCAGCTCATTGTCGGTACCGTGCCGCATGATGAGCGTGCGGCGTTAGGCATCACCGTCATGCAGCACGGAAAAGACTATCTGTGCGCTAAACCGGGCTTCACGACCATCGAGCAGTTGAAGGCGGTCAACCAAGTACAGCAGGAAACGGAGCGCATCTACAGCATCTTCTTTGGTGAGCGGTTCGACAGCCCTGCGACCATAAAAGCGCTCGAAATCGTCCAAGCAGGGCGCATCGGTCGCGTCGTTCAAACCATCGGCATGGGGCCGCATCGATTGTTCCAAGGCAAACCGCGCCCAGACTGGGTGTTTGATCGTGCGCGTTACGGCGGAATCCTGAACGATCTCGCCAGCCATCAGATCGACCAATTCATGCTGTTTACCGGCAGTCAGCAGGCGGAAATCGTCAGTGCGCAGGTTGGCCAAGCGAAGTTTCAGCAGTTCGCAGCGTTTGAAGACTTCGGAGACCTCACCCTGCGCAGTGATCATGCGACCGGTTACATTCGCGTGGATTGGCTGACCCCGGACGGCATGCCGACATGGGGAGATGTGCGCCTGTTCGTGATAGGGACGAATGGAAGCATCGAAATCCGCAAAAATGTCGATCTAGACGGGCAGCAGGGCGCGAATCATCTATTCGTCGTGGATGAATCCGGTGTGGAACGAATCATGTGCGAGTCGGTCGAACTGCCCTTCGCGCGCCAGCTCATCAACGATGTGCTGAACCGGACAGAAACAGCTATGACTCAAGCGCACTGCTTCACAGTAAGCGAACTTGCGTTGATTGCACAGTCGCGGGCACAGCATATCGCGCTCCGGTAATGGGAGCGCGATACACTGGCCGCATTGCTTAGGAGGCCATCGGCAGGTTTGTTGGTGAGTAAATGCGGAAATTTCCGCTGAGGTGAAGCAGCGCGAGCATATAAAGCAGATTGTCGTAGTAACGATACTGCCCCACATTGAGCGGTGAGTCCCAAAAGGCTTGCACAAATTCCAAGCGAATTGGGTCGTCTGCGGCCAGCGCTGCGACGGCATTCATGGCAATCAATCCGAGCGAACGATGCTGTGGTGATGCGGGCGTGCCGTCAATTTCGAATTTGGTGTTGTAACGGTTGATACCCAGATCGTAGAAGAATCGAAGCAGCCGGTTGCTCTGTTCAACCTGCCACTCATCCACGCCGAACCAAAGATAATCAACCGCGATATGCATGGCGGTGCGCCACGCGTCGGCGTAGAAGAATTCACCGTAATCACCCCAAACGACGGGTTCGCCTGTGAACTCGGCATAATCGGGCACCAATCCCGTTTCGGGGTGTGCCGTGGTGTGCCAGAAGGCGCGGCTTGCAGCGGCGGCCTCCTGCCAGAAGGTTTGATCTTGTTCCGCCCAGCGCGCCCACAATTCGTAATAGTACGGCGTCTGATACGATGGGTCGGTGAACTCGCTGATACGCCCCCACTGCGGGACGAATACCACCAGCTTCGACTCTTCATCAAACATATTGGTCGCGCCGGAGGAGGAGTCTTCGATGTGAAGCATCGTGTTCAGGATGGCGTTGGCTTCCGCTTGATAGTTGAGGATGCCCTCGCCGTTGCCCCAGCGCCCCGCCGCGAAGAACAGCGCGGTCGTGAACCATATTTCGCCATCGGAAGCCGGATTGCGATCAATGGGCGTGCCATCGGGACGGTTGTGCCACGAGAAATAACCCGCATACTGCCCAGACGACTGGTACATGTAGGTTTTCGCCCAACGCCACAGCCGGTTGAATTCCTCTTGGTGATCCAACTGCACGGCGATCATCATACCGTAAGACATGCCCTCAGAGCGTATATCCTGATTGGCGACATCCAGAATGTAGGCCATATCGTCGCCAACTGGATAGTAAACCCGTTCGCTCTCGTCATCGCCATAGAAGAGGGACTGCCACACTTCATCGATTCGCGCTTGAATTTCGTCGTCGGATAACCCGATTTCGCTCAACACGTTGGGATACTCATTCGTATAAAAAGCACCATCTGTCTGCGTTTCCTGTGCGACCGCTGTATGCTCGGCTGCGCGGAGCGACAAAACGAGCAGGACAATCGCGATCCACCATTTGCGCATGGAATCCTCACTTTGCTATCGGATTACTCAATCCGCACCGGGGTGAAAAAGACCTGTTCCACTTCCGTCGATGGGCCAACAATCTGAAATTCCCCTTTCAAGCGGATGTCGCTTGAGGAGCTGCCAACCTCGACGACGGCGGTGCCCGGTTCCACCTGATAGCGCATGTTACGGTCATAGAAAGCAAAGTGGCGCGCGTCGAGATCAAACGTAACGTCCCGGCATTCGTGCGGCTGAAGTGTCATGCGCACGAACCCCTTCAAAGTGCGCACCGGGCGGGTCACACTCGCGATTGGGTCGCCAATGTAAAGCTGCACGACTTCTTCACCCGCTCGATCACCTGTGTTGGTGACGGAAAGGCTGACCTGCACGGTTTGATCGGCGGTTACATCGCTGGGCGTGATACGCAAATTGGCATATTCAAACTGGGTGTAGCTTAACCCATGCCCGAATGCGAACAGCGGATCGGTACCCATGTCAACATAGCGGCCCTGCCAGTGAGAACGCCCGCCGGAGGGTTTGTGATTGTAGTACAGAGGGAGCTGGCCTACATGCCGGGGGAATGACATGGGCAGTTTGCCACCGGGATTGACATCCCCAAACAGCGCTTCCGCGACAGCGGCTCCGCCCTGTTCGGCGGGAAGCCATGCCACCAGCACAGCGGGAATATGCTCTGCAATCCATTCCAACGTGTGCGGACGGCCATTCGTCAACACGACAACGGTCGGTGTCCCGGTCGCATAGACCGCTTCGACCAACTGCTGCTGCACTCCCGGCAAATCGAGAACAGCGCGGTCGATCGACTCGCCGGTTGTGGATCCCGGTGCAAGTCCACTCTTGTCACCGAC
>JAXLWG010000007.1:0-166651 GCA_046328615.1 Anaerolineae bacterium
GGGCGATCGGGGTTCGGCTTCGCGTCGGCGCGAAGCCGAACCCGTATAGATTCGTTCGACCTAGGTGCTGGTCACGCGGATCATTTCGGCGAGGTTGTGGCCGATAATGCGGTATTCCTTGCCAACTTTGAGCTGAAGCGGCCCGTGAAAGGGTGCCATGTGGATGACTTCCAAGGCAGTGCCGGGGAGTAAGCCAAGCGCACCGAGATATTCCAACCGATCGGGTTCGCGCGTGCGCACACGCGACAGGAAAAGCGGCTGTTTTTCTGGCGCATTGGTGAGCATAAAGTCGTCTGGTTCAATGATGCTGCCATCCGGCGCGGGAATCGGTTCGCCATGCGGGCAGACGGTGGGATGACCTGCCATCGCAGCCATGCGCGCCTCAATCGATTCCGTGAGTGCGCGGCTGATGTGGTCGGCTTCCTCGTGGACTTCATGCCAACCGAATCCCATCACATTGACGAGAAAGGCCTCGACAATGCGGTGACGGCGAAGCTGTTTGAGCGCTTCCCGCCGCCCCGCAGCCGTGAGCGCGATGCCGCGATACGGTTCATGATCGAGCAGACCCATTTCACGCAGTTTGGTCACCATGCGGTTGACGGCAGGCGCGCTTACGTTGAGCAAATCGGCAAGCGCGGAGGTGCTGACGTAACCGGGTGCGGTTCCCGCCGCGCTGGTGTCCGGGCCTAAACGCAGGCTAAGCCGGTAAATCTGCGCGAGGTAATCGCGGATAGTAGGCGTCAGCCCCCCATCAACGGTCAGTACAGACGAATCACCGCCCATGCTGTCGTTCTCGATCAGCTTGTTGGGCGGTGAGGGGTTTCGTTTACTCATGTCGGTTTCCGCTCAGGGAAATCGGCCTTACCACCCGTGTTCGAGGCGGGCGATCAGCCGTTCGGGCAGATCATATTTGCGCATGCGCTTTTGCACCGCCCCCACATTATAGGTGACACGGCGCGGCTCGAACACATTTTTCTCAATATCGAGGATGGCATAAGCGGCGTCGGGGTTCGCGTCGCGCGGCTGGCCGACGCTGCCGGGGTTGATGATCTGGCGGCGTCCGTTGAGCTGACGCTGCTGACGGTAGACGGGCATGACGGCTTCGGTATCACCCTGCTCGTTGACCTGTTCATAGATCACCGGCTGGTGTGTGTGACCGACGAGGCAGTACGGCGTTTCAAAGTGCGCAAAATTGAGCGCTGCGATCAGCGGCTCAAGGATGTATTCCCAAACAGGTTCGCGCGGGCTGCCATGTGCCAGTGTATATTCGCCCAGCACAAACGTCGTCGGCAGTGCTTCCAGATAAGCAATGTTATCCGGGGTGAGCGTGTCGCGCGTCCAATTGACGGCTTTGCGCGCATCCGGGTTGAAGGTGCGAATATCCAGCCGCCCAAGCGCTGCCCAGTCGTGATTCCCGGCAAGGCATAAATGCGGGAGCGACTTCAGCATTTCGACGCACTCATTGGGATCAGGCCCGTAGCCGACAACGTCGCCCAAGCACCAAACATAATCCCATTGGTTAGCCGCATCTTCGAGCACCTGCTCAAAAGCGGTAAGGTTTGCGTGAATATCAGATATGACGAGAATACGCATGGAGACAGCCTAAGAGCGAGCAGCAGTATCGGTTTCATACATCTTCACATCATGATAACATGGTTTCCCGGATGGAGCGACTGTTGAGAATAGAGAGATTGTGAAAAATTGGGAAATTACAGAGGAAATACAGCGCGCGCTATCTAAAATGCAGGTTACGGCACTCATGAAGGAATAAGGATTCATGCACAAACAGGGCATGAAATCGAATCACAATCGAACCGGATGGCGGCGCATTGCCCTCCTTGGCGCACTTGGTGCGGCGCTGATCAGCGCGGCGTGCGGGAGCCTTGCCGGAACGCCGGAGCCAACGATTCCCCCGCCGCCGATGGCGATCACCCCGGTGCCGACGGTCGCGCCGCCGCCGACCGACACGCCGATCAGCGCACCGCCCTTCCCGGTGGAATGGACGGACGAGAATGCTGTATTCAACGGATTGTGCTTTGAATCGGTGTGGGATGCGGCGGGTCAGGTGTTTGTGTTGAAATCGGCGGAGGACTTGACCGGCCTGTTCGATCTGGCGGATAACAGTCATCTGTGCCGCCATCCGATCGAGCGCGGGACGTTCGATTTCAGCGGCGGGCGCGTACTGGTGGGCACATGGTCACGCGGTCACGGCTGCGCGGCCCGTCACGACTTCATCCGAACGGAACGCGACGACATCGCCCTGCTGTACGCGATCAATGTGCGGCTGGTGGTCGAAGGCACATGCGATTACGAACTCATCCGCCCGTTCTGGATCGGCATCAGCGGCGTATACGATTACGATATTCGCCTGCGCGTGGAGTAGCTCACCATGCCCGCGAGAGGCGAAACCGCCTATCACCAGACGGCGAAGGCGATCATTCAACAGGCGTGTCAAGCGGCTGGGTGGAGCGCCGAACTGGAGGTGATCGGCGGAGACGGCTGGCGCGCCGATGTGCTGGCGGTTCGCGGATCGGTGCGCATTGCGTTCGAAGTGCAGTGGAGTTTTCTGCGGCTGGACGAAGCGCTGGCGCGGCAGGAACGCTATGCACAGGATGGCGTGCGCGGCTGCTGGTTCTTCCGTCACCCACCCGCGTGGATGCTCTCCGAGGAGGCTGCGTTTGGCGATCAACCGCTGTTGAAGGCGTGGAAGCGGCTGCCGCTGTTTCATTTGTACCCCAATTTGAGCGGATCGTTCGCCGTCGGGCTGAACGGTAGAGTGCATCCGCTGGCGCAGTTCATCCCCGCCCTGCTCGACGGGCGCATTCATCATTGTGGGAGCGCACGCGCCGATGCCGGGACGGTCACGCAAACGGCGGTGCGCCTGTACGAGGCCCGCTGCCCCGCCTGCGGGTCGATCACCCGCGTGCATACCGTTACGGCGCGTTTGACGGCGGGCTGTGGGTTGGAATTCCCCGCCCCATCCGATGTGCTCACTTTTCATCCGGACGTGTTGGCGGCGCTCGGCATCGATCAGACCCGGACGGCGTTCACCTGCCGCACCTGTGGGTCGCGGCTGGATGAGGAAACGCTCGGCGCGGCACGCTATGGCATTCGGCGTGAACCCGCGCTCGAAATGCCGGTGCGCCTCAGCGACGCGATTCAGGTGCCCGCGCCGCATTGGTGTTGGCCACCCAACGCACAGACGCCGCCCTGCTGCGAATAAACCGCAGTGATGCGCTTCCCAACCGTTCCCCCTACGCCGCGCTGAAATGTGATAAGTTATAAACGGCTTGTTTTACGTCCCCTAGAGTGTCAAGGAATTCGTTTATGGCTTTCAAATTACCTTTCGCCCGCAGCATGCTGCTGATTCTGTTTGGGGCGCTCTTCACCGCCGGAGTCCGGTCAAATGCCCAATCGCTCGACGAGTGCCTGCCGACTCAGTTCACCGAGTGGGGCGCCGCCGCCGTCGTTACCCCCGGTGATGCCAACAACGTCCGCGCCGAACCCTCAACCAGTGGCGCATTGGTAGGGCGAATCGCGCCCGGTGTGGTGTTCAATATCAATTATGTCGATCCGGTTTGTGCCGAAGGCTACCTGTGGCGGGAAGTCTCCGCGATGGGAATCAGCGGGTGGACGGTCGAAGCCAATGCGGACGACTATTTCATTGAACCGTATCACACGCCGGATGAAGCGCTCACCGCCAGCGCCGCCGAGGATGGCACGATCACCGTTGAGGAAGACGGCGTCTCATTCGTGGTACCGCCGCTGTTCGGTGCCGCACGCGTATGGGTGCAGCCGCAGATTGGTATCTTCAACCTCGACAGCATGGGGCCGCGTCCTAGCAGTATTGGCTTCCGCATTGCGGACGACTCGAACTGGGGGATGGGTACGATCGAGTTTTACCCGTATGCGGGCGCTGAAGACTATTGGTACGACGGCGAATGGATGGAAACCGTGCTGCGCGACCAGCCACCACTAACGGAAGCGGGACAGGGGCGCGTCCACGGCCTGACGCAAATGCCGGTGAGCGGCGTGGCATCGCTGTTCAACGGCGCGCCCGCCTATGTACCGTTCGTCAGCGGGAATGGGTTCCGCTATATCACCTATTTCGCGCAGGATTATGTCGCCTTCGATTCGGATCGGATTTTCACGCTGATTTACCGGGGAATCACCGCTGATCGCGCCTTCTTCATCGCAGCGGAATTCCCAATACGCATCCCGGCCAGCGCGATCCCGCCCGGTAGCAATGAAGTGCGCGCCGACGATCGCTATCCCGCCTATCTGCACCAATTGGAAGCGAACCTCGCCGCACAGCCGACGAGCGCGTTCACGCCGGATCTGGCTGCGTTTGATGCGCTGTTGGGGTCGATCCGCATCACCGATAATGACGCGCTCATGCGGGCGATTCCGTAGGGAAATGCAGGCGGCGATCGTCATTTCTGCTCTACCGGGGCAAGGCAAATAGGTGTATGGTTGGACATGTATCAACCTTTACACTCAACATTGCGAAAAAGGATGTGACCTATGCGATGGATAAAATTCGGGCTGCTGGCAGCCCTGTTGTGCGGAGCCTTCAGCACTGCGGCGGCGCCTTCGGCTCAAAATGGCTGTTTACCGACGCAGTTTGAAGGCAATGGGATGGAAAACGCGATCGTCACGCCCGGTCAGGCGAACAATGTGCGCGCCGAACCTTCGACTTCCGGGGCGCTGATCGGGCAGATCGCGGCGGGATCGGTGATGAACATCAGCTACGAAGACCCGGTTTGCGCGGGCGGCTACTTGTGGCGGCGCGTCGCCGCACCGGGGTTGATCGGCTGGACGGCAGAGGCAAGCGCGACCAGCTATTTTATCGTTCCTTTTGAAAACCCGGAGCCGGTGCTGGCGCAGGGTGCGCAGACCGTCAATGTGCTGCCGGTGAGTACGAATGGTGTCTCCTTCACTGTCCCGGCGGAAGCGGGTTTTGATTCGGTGATGGTCGGCGGGCAGGTGGGCGTTTTCGATCCCGATATGATGGGCGGAATCCCAAGCTGGCTGCATTTCACCCTAAGCGGCCCTGATCTGAACGTTTCGGGGCCGGCCAGCGGCGGCAAAGGCGGCACAACCAGCACCTCTACCCGTGCAAACGAGGGGCATATCGACGTGTGGCCTTACCACGACACCGAACTCTCGTACAGCTATTGGCAGCGCGGCGGCGCAGAACTGGAAGCGCTGCTGAATACGCCTACCGATCTGATGCAGGCCGCGCAGGAACCGCGCGGGCTGACCGGGGTTCCGGTGATCGGCGCGGGGGCAGTTTTCTACGGCCAACCGGCGTATGTGCCGTTCGGGAATGGCAACGGGCTGCGCTATTTGACCGTGTTCGCGCAGAACTACGTGGTCTTTAGTGCCGACACGCCGTATATCTACTTCTACCGGGGCATCACAGCGGACGGGCATTATCTGATTTCGGCGGAACTGCCGATCAGCATCCCGGCAGCGGCGATTCCCCCGGCGATCGATCCATTCGGCGGGAGCGGGGATGTGTATACGCCGTATGTCAACCAGTTCACCGCACTGATCAACGCGGAGCCGGAGACGGCGTTCACGCCGGATCTCTCGGCGTATGATGCGCTGATGGCGTCGTTCACGATCGAGGATGAACGCGCGCTGGCCGAGTCGATTCCGTAAGCGTACGAAGTCGGGGCGGATCTTCACGAGTCCGCCCCGCGCACGCCGCTTTCCCCTCGCTTTCCCCACGCTGATCGGCTGTTACACGAGACCGAACCCCGGCCAGCTTGTCGGAATCCCCGCGATGACGTATAAAAGATAGGGTGTCCACACGATTACGAGGCAGCACGGCAGTGAGCGCGAATCGACCCGCCGACACGTTGATCGGCAAAACGTTGGGACAATTCGAAGTCATCGAGGAAATCGGTCGCGGCGGTATGGCGACGGTTTATCGCGCACGGCAGAAGTCGATCAACCGCATCGTCGCGTTGAAAGTGCTGCCCCCGTCGCTGCTGCATGATCCCAGCTTTTACGAGCGATTCACGCGCGAAGTCGATGTGATCGCGCATTTGGAACACCCGCATATCGTCCCCATTTACGACTACGGTGAAGCCGAAGGCATTCCTTTCATCGCCATGCGCTATCTCGCGGCGGGAAGTGTCGCCTCGTTCATCCGTACGCGGCTGCCCACGCTGGCGCAGATCGAACGGCCCTTGTCACAGGTGGCGCAGGCGCTCGATTACGCGCATCTTCAAGGCATCATCCACCGTGACTTGAAACCGGGCAATATGCTGCTCGACGAGCACTTGAACGCCTATTTGACCGACTTCGGCATCGCCCGCGTGTTGAACAGCCGTCTCACCGGCAGCGCGATCATCGGCACCCCGGCGTACATGAGTCCCGAACAGGCGAACGGCCAGCCCGTCGATGGGCGGTCGGATGTGTACTCGCTCGGTATCGTGTTGTTCGAAATGCTGACGGGCCGCGAACCGTTCCAAGCCGATACGCCGCTGGCGCTGATGCTCAAGCACATGACCGAACCGACGCCGCAGGTGCGCGAATTCCGCGCCGAACTGCCGATGTCGATCGAAACCGTGATCGCACGCTCAACGGCCAAGAACCCTGATGAGCGCTACCAGTCGGCAGCCGATCTGGCGAATGCCTTCAGCGATGCGATCCGCGCGACGCCGTACCAGCTCGATCACCCGACGCTGCCGCCCTCCGGACTGCGCGCCTCGCATACGCCGACTCCACCCCCTCCGGCGATGACTCCACGCCCGATCACGGGCAGTCACAGCGGCGAAACGCCGACCCCGGCGGCGCAAACACCACTGGCACCGGGACGTTCGGCCACACCGCCCGCCATGACACCGCCGCCGTTGAAAGCAACCCCGACACCCACCCGGCACAGCGCATCGACACCGCTGGTATCCGCACAACAGGCAAACAATGTCGAGTATGGCGATATGCCAACTCTACGGGATGTCCCCGCTCCCGGACTGATGAATAACAGCAGCATCCCGGCTGCCGTCCCGGTCACCGCGCATCCGGTGAGCGAAAAACGCCGTTCGCCTGTCCCGCTGATCGTGGGGGCGCTGGCCGTGATCGCCGTAATCGCGCTGGTGTTGGTAACACAGGTGCTGCCGCGTGTAACGTCCGCCCCGGAACCCACCCCGTTCGCCAATTCGCAGCGGGTGATCGGTGAGCATGCGAGTCTGAATATCCCGGTCGGCTGGTCGTACAGCGAACACGGCGACGAGACGCGGCGCGTGCGCACATGGGAACAGGCGGGCGAAGCTTTCTTCAGCCTATCGATTTCTGAACGCGGATGTGAACTCAACCGCAGCCTATGAGTACGCGGCGGATCGCTACGAGCGCCGCTACTACGAGGGGCAGGATTGGCTGACACCGGTCGAATCGATCAGCGCAGAGGATGGCACCTACATGCGGCACAGCTTCCGCGCGAATCAAGGATCGCCGAACGGGGAATATGCCCCCGGTCAGGTCGATGTGTTCTATCTGCGGCGCGATCCGTATCTCGTTATCGTGGAAACGTACAGCGCGGACAGCAGCGGCAGTTCCTATGTTGATACGCTGCAAGCGATCCTCGACAGCCTGCGCATCTTGGGCTAAAGATCGATCGCCCTTGTAAGCCGGATACTCCTCCACGTTTCCGAGCCGCGTATCCGGCGACTCACCTTTTCTTTTCACCAAAAAGCTGAGCATAATTTGAATGTTGAGGCGCAGCGGGTTTCCACTGTGCCTCATCTTCGATTAACTGTTGATCACGAAGGAGCGATGCCTATGCCACTGCCCCCTTTGACCGAGTGGACAGCGACGGCCCACGGTCTGCACCGTGCCGCGCAGATCCTCGCAGGGATACGGCTGCTGCTGCTGCCTCATGTCCCGAATTATCTGGAACTGGCACTCAGCCCGGTACCGGAAGGATTATCGACCGGGCGGCTGCCCTCTGGCGGCGAGATCGTGTTGGATATGCGCCGCTGCGCGCTCATTTACCACCATGATGAAGAACCGGAAACGGCGATCCCGCTGGCGGCGACGACACAAGCCTATGCCAATCGTGCGCTGCTCAACGCGTTGAGCCGGGGTGAACTGGCCGGGACGCTGGCGTATGTCGATGATGATGGGCTTTTGCAAGCCTTCACCGACGCGCTGAAGGCCAAACGCCCGGATCTGCCGCCGGATCATCTGTCGTTCATGGAAACCGATCCGCTGAATATCGATCCGGTCATCGCCCGCGATTATGCAGCCGTGCTCGATGCGGCGTTCACCGGAATTTCGCGGTTCCGGTCGCGGCTTGGCGGTCACTGGAGCCCCGCCGTCGTATTCCCCGAACATTTCGATCTTTCGACGATCTGGTTTCAAGGTGCGGATTTCGATCAAAACAAAGCGCATATCGCGGTCGGGTTCGCACCGTTCAGCCCCGGTTTTCCGCGCCCCTACTGGTATGCTTACGCCTATCCATACCCCGATGAGCCGACCTACCCGAACCTGCCCAAACCGGCGTACTGGAATTTTGAACCGTGGCGCGGCGTCGTGGTTGATTATGATGCGATCGCCGCACAGGAAGACCCATCCGTTTTCATCGAGCGTATCAGCCTCGACGTGTTTCATATCTTACGCGGCATGTTGGAGTAGCCTACGTGTTTTCCCGTCCCGATCCGATTCGCACCAACGACAATGCTTTCGCTCACCGTTCTATGCAAGCGCGCGTCCCGGCCATCCTGCGCGAAATGGTGCGCCTGAACGCCGATTTGCCCGCCGAAACCCTCGATCAACTGCATTTGTTGGCGATTGGGATGGAAAATGACGCCCCGATCCCGATGATCCGCTACCCGGCCCCCGATTATGCCGACTGGCGGAGCGCGTACCTTGCCCACGATGGCGACACATGGCTGAACAGCGAATGGTTCTTCGCGGAAACGTTCGTGTACCGCCATTTGATCGAGATCGTGGATTGGTTCCGGCAGGGGCGCGACCCGTTCCTGCCGCACAAACAGGCTCATTATGAAGGCAGCGCGGTATGGACGACGCTGGAAGCCGCGCTGGAAGTCCGTGAAAACGACCGCCGCGCCGACGAAAAGCTGCACACGCTGCTTCACCTTGATTTGTGGGGCAACAGCATCGACTTGAGTCACCCGGTCGCGGCGGCGCACGGCACCAGCCGCACCGGGGAGGATCTGTTAGTCGATCAATCGGGCGCGCTGGTCAATTATCTGGTCGATCTGCGCCCGCCGTTTCAAGTCGATCTGATGCTCGATAACGCGGGCACCGAACTGGCGCTCGATCTGGCGCTGGTCGATCTGCTGCTGGATGACTGGGCGTTTTCGGTAGTGCTGCACGTGAAGCAGCATCCCACCTTCGTCAGCGATGTGGTGCGCGGAGACATCCTCGACTTTTTGGCACTGCTGCGCGCCCGCAAAGAAACACCGCTGCGCGCACTCGGTGACCGGTTGAGCGCGGCGGTACAGGAAGGCGCGATCACGATCCGCCCGGATTGGTTCTGGAACAGCAGCCGTTTTCTGTGGGAAAAACACGATTTGGCGCGGCTGCTGGAAGGCTCACGACTGCTGATCGCCAAAGGAGATATGAATTACCGGCGCATGGTCGGCGATGCGCTGTGGGAGCCGACCACGCCGTTCAACCGGGTGGTCGAATATGTGCCGGTGCCAGTCGCCGCGCTTCGCACTCTTAAAAGTGATACTATCGTAGGACTGCGCGCCGGTACTGCCGAACGCCTCCAGCGCACCGATCCGGATTGGCGATTTAACGGGAAACGGGGGGTGTTCGCCTTCAAACGCTGAGGAACCCTCATGCCATACACCGATGACGATCGGAACCGATACGAGAGTTGGCAAGACCCCGCTGCCCAAGCCCGTGCAGAACGCCGAGCGATGCGCATCAAAATGCGCCTTGGCGTGCTGCTGTTCATGGGGGTGGTGTATATCCTCCGCACCTGCACAGGGACGAGCAGCTATGTCAACCGAGGCTATCCAAACGATCCTGATATGACCGCCATTTGGGATCTGGCGACTCAAGCGGCGCCGTATGCGGCACTGGCGACCGACCTGTACAACCTCCCTACCCGACGCCCCACACAGGCAAGCGCTGCCGCGAACCAGCTCCATACGGCGATCGCCATGACGCAGCCAACGCGCACCCCTGCACTTAATGTGCAAGGCACCTCCACCGCTGCCGCCCGTCATGCCTTCATGGTGATGCCCCTTTGCAGCCGTTCAAGCCCCAGTAACGTCATCGTGTTCGCGGTGACCGTCCAAATCCCGGCGATGGGTCATGTGATGCGGGTTTTTCCCGATGGCTCCAATTTGTGCCAAATGCCGAATACGGCCATTTCCGCCGATATTGTCGCGCTGGATGCCGATGGGCGCGGGGCGGTCGTCCAGTACGGGACATTCTTGCAGCACATCGACTTTTTCAGCGAAGAAGTGCGACCCGTCTATTCGGCGGTCGAATCAACGCCTGTGTGGAGTGCGCCCGATGGGGCTTACCGGATCGCCGTTCGGGATGGGGAACTGTTCATCGAATCGACCGCACCGGAACGGGAGACCCTGCTGGATCTGCCGCCGGAAGTGACGAGCGTTTTGATGGCACAGTGGGTCGGGTCAATCGCCGCCCTTACCTCATCGCGTTAAAGCGCTGAAGAGACTCAAAGAGGCCGAACATGGACGCGAACACTCCCGATCCCAAACCGCCTGAACCATCCAGCCAGCCGCCATTAGAATTTAAGCCGCTGCCCCCGCCGCCCGGTTGGGTGCGTGTCCGGCGCGCGCTGCTGATCCTGACGCTAATCGTGGCGGCGATGTTCCCCCTGTGCCAGCGGATCATGCAGCTTGAGCAGGGTGTCCTGTGGATCACGCCGGGAGCGGGCAGCGGCGTGTCGTTCACGCGGCTCACCGCCACTGCCGAGCGGAGTCTGCGCACGCGCGCGGCCCAACTGCAAGCCACCACCGCCGCCGCACAGCGCACGACTACCGCCCTGCTGCCGATGTGCAGCGCGACCGTCAGCGGCGCGCCCTCCGGCGTGATTGTGTTCGCCGTCACGGTCAGCGATCCGCGTTTGGGGCAGGTGCTGCGCGTTTACCCGGATGGATCGCATCTGTGCCAAATGCCGAATACAGCGAATTCCGCTCACATCGTCGCCCTCGATACCGATGGGCGTGGCGCGGTGATGTCCTACGGCGATTTCTTTCAGCATGTCGATTTCTTCACGCGGTCGGTTGAGGCAGTTTCCGGGCTATATGCGTTTCTGGAGTTCATCCCAACGCTGACCGCTCCCGGCGGCGACCCGCAGGCGGTGATCCGCGACGGCGCGCTGTCTATCATGTCGATACGATCCGGCTCCGAAACGCGGATCGATCTACCCGAAGAAGTCATCGCCGTGATCATGGCGCAGTGGATCGCGCCTGCAACGGCATCGTAGATTGTGTGGTCGGTGACCCAAAAGGAGCGCGTCAATTGTCGAAGCAGCAATCAAGCCGGTACCACGTGGGCAGCGACGGTGAAATCCTCCCTGAAGATGAGCACGGGAAACCCATCTTCCTAGCGGGCGCGCCAGCCATCAAGATGGGGCTTTTTGAGCGAAGGAAGCCCTTCGTTTATGTCGCCCTAGCCCTTGCTTTCATCGTGTTCTCGATAGGCCTATGTTCAGCATCCGGGATGTTTGCCGTTCAAACGGGCATCCCATCGCGTGTACCGGAAGCGACCATGACGCAATCTGCCCTTAGGCAGGAAACCCGTGCCGCACAAGGGCAAGCCACCCGCACCGCAGAATATGTTCGTGCTACCGCTATTCTGCCGATGTGCGAAGAAATAGCCGACACTGAAGCGGTGGTTTTGTTCACGGCGCGGGTCAATGATTCGATCTTAGGGCGAGTATTCCGGGCATCAGCGGATGGATCGAACCTGTGCCAGATGCCCAACACCGCGATTACCGCCACATTTGTGGGGTTGTCTGCCGATGGGCGTGGAGCGATCATTCAATATGAGAATTTCAGCCATCATCTCGATTTCTTCACAGGAGCGATTCAGCCCGTCATTCATCCTCCCGCAGCGCCACAGCCCATCGATTCCCAAACGGTGTTCCAACGTGGAAGCCTAACCCTTGTGTCACCCGTCTCCGGTTCAATGGTTACGATCGAACTGCCGCCGCAGGTGATCGAGGTACTGCTCACCCAGTGGGTTGTGCCTGCGCAACTAGCGCCCTAGACGACATCACCCCAAAAAGACGAAACGAAAACCATGATCCCCCTTAACCCGAATGATGAGCAAACACCACAGCAACCGACTGAAAAACGCAGACATTTACCACCCAATTATCGCATTGGCGACGATGGGGAGATGATCCCCTTAGATGAGACGGGGAGGCCCATGCCGCTCGCCGGAGTGGAGGAGGTGGAGCCACCGAGTGATGCACCTGCTCCTCTTACCCTCTCCGAACGCGCACGGTACTGGATCATTGGGCTATGGGTATTGTTGATGGTGGTCGTGGTTTTGGTCGGCTTTGGCACCGGAGGGCGCTTTTTCGCCTCGACATTCGTTTTACCCACCGTCGCCGCGAGGGTGCCGCCCGCTACGCAAACACGAATAGCCCAACTGCCCGGGCGCACTGCGCTGCCCAACCCGCAAACTCGTACAGCACAAAGTAGTGCCACCCGGACTGGATTGGTTGCTCAGGAAACATATCGAGCGCAAATACGCGCCATCCTCACCGCAGAATTCATTTACGCCGCTGCGATCCTTCCCATGTGCGATGAAATCCCATCCATTTCGACAGAGGCGGTGGTCTTGTTCATCGTGAGCGTCAATGATCCGACCTTGGGGCGGGTATTCCGGGCATCAGCGGATGGATCGAACCTGTGCCAGATGCCGCGCACCGCAATCACCGCCACTTTTGTGGGGTTGTCGGCGGATGGGCGCGGGGCGATCATCCAACGTGAGAGTTTCCGCCATCACCTTGATTTCTTCACAGGAGAGATTCGGTCAGTTAGAAACCATCCCACAACACCGCAGCCGGTCGATTCCCAAACGGTGTTCCAGCGTGGAAGCCTAACCCTTGTGTCACCCGTCTCCGGCTCAACGGTCACGATCGAACTGCCGCCGCAGGTGATCGGGGTATCGCTCAGCCAGTGGGTTGTGCCTACAACTGCACCTTAGACGAATGCACCTATCATGCCAGCCAATCTGAATGACCCGAAAAAAACGCCACCGCCTGAGCACTCTCAACCGCTGCCCGGTTATCTCATTGGCGATGACGGGGAAATAATCCGCTTGGACGAGACCGGTCAGCCTATGCCGCTCGCCGGGGTATCGACAGTGGAACCACCGAGTCAGCCGCCCAGCAATCCATCCGCCCCTAACCAGAGCGAGTTTCAGCGTGCGCGCAATACCGTGCGAACCGCTTTGTTGGCGGTAGATCTGCTCATCATTCTTTTTACTTTAGTTGCATTATCTCTCTCAGGCAGGGCTCCATCACTTAACACGACCGCGCCCTCTGTCGTCGTCGCTTCACCGGTGCCTCGCACGCCGGCAGCTCTGCTGCCCACGCTGCCACGAACCCGCATTCCAGTGCGTACGCCAGTCACGCGAACACCGACCGCAGCGCCCTATCCGGAATGCGACCCGGAGTTGGGCGCGAACGCAGTGAACGGCGCGATCGTGTTTGCGGTAACTTGGCAGCGGGGGGTGCTGAAAGAGGTGCTGCGGGTGCTGCCGGATGGATCGGGGTTGTGTGCGATGCCGCACGCTTCGGTTTCCGGGGAATTTGTCGCGTTGGATGCTGACGGACACGGCGGGGTGATCGCCTTCGGGACGCGCTACCAACATCTCGACTTTTTTACCGGCGTGATGCAGCCCGCGCCAACAAGTACGACCCTTTTCACGCCGTCCACTTCACCGGATGGGACACAGCGCCTTGTCGTGCGCGGCGGTGCGCTGCTGATCGAGACAGTGAGTACCGGGGCGGTGTTTCAGATTGCGCTGCCTGATCGAGTGCTAGGCGTCATCATGGCGCAGTGGGTTTTGCCGACTACTCCGTAAATTAGTGCTTCAGGTGCCAATAGAGAGAAGCAGAATGCGGCCTGTGTGGGAACATTCGCAAGAACATAACATTTTGTTTTTCAGATTATATCGGAGTCATACAAACATAAGGATATTTGTCACTTGCCATTTCACAACCATCCAGAATAATAAATTTAACCGTTAATATAGTGCGAGCTTTGGTAATTTCATAGGCCATATTTGGAGCGTTTACAGTGGAGAACAAGAAACTAGAGAGCGCTGGTACTGTATATTTATCAAGTCACGCTTCTGAGAAAAAACTTTGTGTATTCCTTGGTGCTGGGGCATCAAGCTATGGCGGTTACCGAACATTTCTTACTTTTCCCCATATGTTTTGGCCTACCAGCACGGAACCTGCGAAATTGAATGCTACTGATAAGGAACGTGCACTATTGACATCCATTCGCGGGGAGTTAGAGCGCAAACGAAAGACGAATACACTAGACAACTATCTATCATCTTTAAATGAGTACAATATTGTATTGCGAAGTATGTTTTCTGATGAAGAGCTCCGAAAGCGCTTTTCCGACGCACTGCTATTTTTGGCGCGCATCGAAGAAATGAATCAAGTAGTGCAGAGAGCCAGAACCCATATTCTTGAATTGACTGTGGAGCATTATCGCTCTTTACCTTCTCCGCGATTCTACCGTAATGCGCGCTACTTTTATGCTCAGCTGCTTGAGCAATTCGGGTGGGTAGAAGTTTTTACCACGAACTACGATCTTGTCCCCGAGTTTCTTTTCACCGAGCTCCTAATGCAACGGGCTAAAAACGCGAATGTTTCTGTCAACTACAATGATTACGATACCAAAATAACTTCAGCTATAGGAAACCTTTCATTTCAAAACGGTTTTGCAGAGTTTGGAGGGGATTTTTCCGATCTTGGTTGTTGGCACCATAACAATTACCATACTCCATCAGGTAAAAAGCAAATCGATGTCTACAGGCTACATGGGTGTGTTGCTTGGTATTACAAAGAAATCGATGATGGCGCGGTTGAGTTCAATATGAGTGCGCTGGAGGACATTCGTAACAGTTTCAACAGAATATGTGTGATGTACCCCAGCAAAGAACAAATGAAAGGTAATGAGCCTTATACAAGTTCATTTCTAAAGCTATACCGAACATGCCTAGAGGCATCGACGATTCTTGCTATTGGATTTTCATTTAGAGATATCGACGTTGTATCTGTGATGTTTAACGCCCTCAAACAAAGGGCAGATGCAGGCAAACACACCAAACTAGTCGTAGTAGATCCCTATATAGACAAAGATATTCTCATCGATCGCCTCAATGATATTAAACACCAGCTTACAATTCCTATCGCAAACAATGAAAAGGAATTGGAAATTGTGACAATTCGCACAGAATTTCCACCCGAGGATCCCGCTGGAACCTCTACTATTGTGAACTCATTGCAGATATAGATTGAGAAACTCCATGAAAAACCAAGAAGGTTACTACGAAATGCGGAGCAATCTCCGCCAATTCAGCAAATATGCGGTTGCTCTGCGGGCAGTATCCCTGTTAAGTGAAGGAGATTCATTATTGATCGATGCTGGTACATCGCTTACGCCTATCGCAAAAATAATCAGAAATATGGCAGATAACGAGCCTGTACGAACGCATTACACAATAATGACGCATAACAACCAAGCATTTCTTGCGCTTTCTAACACACTTCCAGAAGCACTGTTCAATGTTTTTCAAACCGGGGGTCGTTATGACCGCGACCTTAACGCCTCATTTGGGCACCAAGCAGAAACTGCATATCTGGGTTTTCATCCCCGATGGGTATTTATCGGACAGAACGGATTAGAAGCAGATCTAGGATTATTCTGTCATGGTAATACTGAGGAATTGGCGTTGAAAAGGGCGATTTTTGCGAGACCAGCTTGGGGTAGAGTAATCATTGCCGACTTTACCAAGATTGGTACACCCGGTGGTCTTCTCTTTGGTGACTCTTCAAATCTTACAGCAAATGTCGAAGAGTGCATGATCATTACAGATGACATTCATGACAAAAAGTTCAAGAGTTATGGCGATAAGAGTAAAGGAAAGAGCAAGCGATTCGGCAAAAGATTCCGGGAACGGTTTGAAACTCAAATGCGTTCTCTGAAAGAGACGTATCAGACTCAGGTGGAAATAGTCCACTATGTGGTATGCGATGTTTCTGCGCTCGATGAGATCAAACGACGGAATCCATGCGAAACGGGAATATTTGTCGAAGAACCGGAAGAAGTGCTAGCGAAATTTCAGAGGGAGAAGCCTCAGAAATCTATTGAAAAAATCAACTTGGCTGAGAAACAGGAACATCCAAGTGTTGCTTTCTACAAAATCTTCCTGACAGATTCAGATATCGAAGATGGAGCGGATTTCAAGCCAACAGAGGCTCTGAGCCATGTGGTTATTAAGCTCAGCATACAAGATAGACGTTTTGATATTGATGTAGAGGCTGTATATGTGCCACTAGAAGATGAAATTGGTCCAAAACTGGTACCAAATAAACAATAGTTGCCGCCTGAAAACGCTAGCTTCACAGTGGCCGATAAGTCACATCATTACCATAATCGATTATCTAAAATCAATAATGGGATTTGACCATTGCTTAAGATATCGTCTGAAGTGCGCTGCCTCCAATATGTAAGATTTGTGAAAAAAGACACGATCACTCCTTGTCAAATGTCATAAATCGGTGTACCTTGAAAAGGTATTTGTTCAAGGTTTCACAAAGCACAATCAGCCCGTTTTCACTTCACCGCCGCCGCTGATGAAGTTGGCGAAGGAGTCGCGATTCGATGAGCAAGACGATGGTTCCCCCCGCGCCGAAGGGTCAAGCCTTACTCGGCAACATGCGTGCGTTCACGCAGGATACGCTCGGCTTTATGCTGGAAAGCCTGCGCTTCGGCGATATTTCGTCGTTCAAGTTTGGCCCGTTCACCGCTTACATGGTCAATCATCCGGATTTGATACATCAAGTGCTGGTGGAGGATGCCGCCAAATATCAGAAAACGCAGACCCTCAAGCTGCTGCTCGATCCGATCTTGGGTAACGGCCTGTTCACATCCGATGGTGAGTTCTGGCGCAAGCAGCGCAAAGCGATCCAGCCCGCTTTCCACACCAAGCGCATCGGCGCGTATGGGGATGCGATGGTGCGCGTCGCCAACCACACGGCGGATTACTGGCAGGATGGCGAAACGCTCGACATTGACCAAGAGATGACGCATATCACAATGGGGATCGTCAGCAAGACGCTGTTCGATGCCGACGTGAGCGAACAAGCGACCGATCTCAGCCACGCGGTCACCGACGTGTTGAGCGTAATCAATGACAAGTTCAACCAACTGTTTCCCATCCCCTACTGGATGCCGACCGCTGGCAACCGCCGCTTCAAGGAAGCGAACGAACGGCTGCACACGATCATTCAGCAGTTCATCGATGATTGGCGCGCGCAGGGTGTCGATAAAGGCGATCTGCTGTCGATGCTGATGATGGCGCGCGACGATGAAGGCAATCCCATGAGCGACAAGCAGATCGCTGACGAGGCGATGACACTGTTCGGCGCGGGGCACGAAACGACCGCCAACGCGCTCACGTGGGTGTGGTACGCGCTGGCGACCGAGCCGCACGTGTGGGAAACGCTAGCGGATGAATTGAACACGGTCTTGGGCGGACGAGCGCCCACGCTCGACGATCTGCCAAATTTGCGCTACACCGAGCAGGTGGTCAAAGAGGCGATGCGCCTGTACCCGCCCGCATGGGGAATCACCCGCGAAACGGTGGAAGAGACGCAGTTAGGCGGCTATACGATCCCGAAAGGATCGGTAGCGATCCTCAACGTATACGGCGTTCACCGCGATCCGCGCTTTTTCGCCGAGCCGGAGCGCTTTGATCCCGATCGCTTCACGCCGGAACGCGAAAAACAGCTACCCAAATACGCGTATACGCCGTTCGGCGGTGGGCCGCGCATCTGCATCGGCAACGCGTTCGCCATGATGGAAGCGAAACTCGTGCTGGCGACACTGGCACAGCGCTGGCGGGTCGAACTCGCGCCCGGTCAAATCGTGGAGCCGCAGCGTGTGTTCGTGCTGCGCCCGAAGCACGGCATGAAGATGATCGTTCACCAGCGCGAACGCTTAGGGGCATCTCACGCCGAGATGGTGTGAGTCCCCATTAGGCGCTCAAATTCAAGCACACGCTGATCATAGGTGTGGTGCGCGGCGACATAGTGCTGCCCGTTGGCGGCGATGGCGGCGCGTTGATCGTCGTGCGCCAAGTAATGCTTCACTTTGGCGACGAGATCGGCTTCATCCGCATAGGTGATCAGCGTGGGCAGCCCATCCGATTCGGGGAACCACTGGCGCACCCCCGGCAGATCGTCGGTGACTTGAAACACGCCTGCCCCGGCAGCCTCGAATAAGCGCTGATTGCCCCCATAGCGCATAAAATCGCCGTGCGTGTTGACGCAAACTTTCGCCGCGCTCAAAATGCGCTCCATCTCCGCGCCAAGCGCCTGCCCGCGCACATGCTTTTTCAAGCTGGCAGGTACGTCATGCACGCTCCAGATACCGAGATCGATCCCGGCGGCGCTGAGCGCTTCAAGCGCTTTCACGCGGCGGCTGTAAAGGTGATCGGGGACGAGTGTGCCGACAAACGCTACTTCACAGGCGAGCGCGGCGCGTTCATCGTCCACCAGCGGATACGGACGGTGAAAATCGGGGTCACAGGCGGCGATCGGCAGCGCGACCATGTCTTTCGCGCCCAGCTCGATCCACTGCATGCCGTGATAGAAGTCGTTCACCAGCACCAGATCGTACAGGCGTGCCGCCGCGCGATCGATGCGATGCGAAAAGACGATCGGCGAGGTGCCGCTGGCATAAACGACGCGGCAGCCGGTCGATGACTTGATATGCGCCAGTGTATCCGGCGTGATCACGGTGTTATCGCCCACCATCCACAGCACATCCGGCTTAAAAGCCTCCGCCTGCGCGATCAAGCTGCGGTTGCGGAGGCGAATCTCCGGGTTGATCTCCGGCGGGATGCGATTCCACGCCGCTTCGATCAACTTGCGGGGGGTAAGTCCCTGTGTGTGACGGCGGGTATGGCCGCCACCCGTGCCCAATGTCAGCGCAGGCAGATTACGATAGAACACATCAAGCGTATGCCCGCGCTTGCGCAGCGCTTTTTCCCAGAAATGCTGGCTGACGCTGGGCGGAAACAAGGACGGCTCCACACCAGCGGGCGTGCTGGCGCGGGCGGCGCGGAGCTGCTCCGGGTGGTGGAGCGACGCGCAGAATAGAATTCGAAGGCTCATCGGTGATGGGTGCGGCGTCGGGTTACGAGTCGCTGTCCCCTTTCGGCGGTTTGGCGTACAGCCACCAGTACACGTTCTGCGGGTACACATCCGCGAGCGCGGGAGCCCAGATGAACAGCGACGGCTGCGTGAAGCGGCGAAGCTGCGCATCAATGCGGCGTGCTTCTTTCGAGAGTTCATCGCTTGGGGTGCCGCTGGCCTGCATCGCGTCCAAGATTTCCTGCACGATCGTGCGGCGCAGGGCTTCCGGCAGATAAATACTGCCGCAGGTGCGCGGACGATCGGCGCATTCGTCAAAGAAGGCGGTCATCGCTTTGAGGCGAGAAGCGGCTTCCTGTGTCAGTTTTTGGTGATAGTGCACCGACCATTCGCGGCGAACGGCATCGTGCTTGGACTCGATCTGGGCCAGTGTGCCGCGCTGTGTATCGTTCATGCGATCTTCAAGCGCGTGCAGCCGCCGCAAGCGCATCAACAGCGCGCCGACGGTCAGGCTCGGCATACCGCCGCTGCCAAACATCCCGCCGCTGGTGCTGCCGTAGAGCGTACTGCCGCGTACATATGCGTCCAGCCCATTGACCATCGCCTGTGCTTCGTTCAGATCGCGGTCAAGGCTGTACATGGTTTCGGACATTTTTGAAGTGCCCTTTCGTTATGACTTTATGAATCTCATTCTATCATACCCGCTGATGAGGCGGCTCGATCCGGTCATCCGGGGGAAAAAGGGCAACAAAAAAAGCCGGAACCCTGTGCAGGTATCCCGGCTTTTGATCGCGTTGATGTGGGGTGCTTTTACAACCCTGAGGCTTCTTCTTCAGTCAGCAGTTCTTCGATCAAGAAGTTGGGCGAGGTCAGCACGCGGTGCACCGGGCATTTTCCGGCGATCTCCAGCAGGCGCGCCCGCTGATCGGCATCCAAATCACCCTTGAAGATGATCCGCTGTTTGATCTCGTGGATAATATCGCTTTCCCCTTGATACGCCGGGTAATCGCGCGCCTTGATCTTCTCGAAGTCGGCGTCAATTTCCACGCTGGTCAGCGGCCACCCTTTGCGCTGCGCATACATTTTCGCCGTGATCGCCGCGCAAGCCGCCAGTGAAGCGATCAGCAGTTCGGTCGGCTTCATGCCTTGATTCGTGCCGCCATCTTCCGGCGGTTCATCGGCAATCAGGGTCAAGCCCCGTGTGGTAATGATGGCTTTATATCCGTCGTCAAGGCGAAGATGAACGTTCGCGGCCATAAATCTCTGTTCCTATGTACGATTCAGTCTTTCACACATGATGCAGACGGAACTACCATGCCGGGTCTTACGCCGCGCGGCAGCGCAGCCTCTAAACCTATTGAGGAAAGCTGACGCATAGAGGGCGTTCCGTTGAACGCCCTACGTGAGTGTATTCGGCTTGCGTCGCTAATGCGGGTTATTTCTTGGGCGCGTTCAGGCGGCGAGCCCCTTGATACTGCGGCTGCCCCTGCACTTCACGCCAACGTTCATCACCGCCATCGACGTACCATTCGACGACGTACATACCGTCGCCCCCGTGATAAATCAGCGTGGGGCGCAGCATCAAAATCTGGCGCATCACGCCGATCAATTCTTTGCTCTCTTCGCCCATGCGCAGAATGAACCATGAGCCCGGTTTCCATTCAAATTGGAGGGGCATTTCGTTGCGCCAGCGCCCTTCCATCTTGATCGGCACATTGGGATCGGTGCAGACCATGTGAATGCCCGCCAGACGGTGCTTCCACAGGGTATGGTTCACACGTTCTTCAATGAAATACGGACGCGCGGTGGGGGTGGTATAGAACCACGTGCGCGAATCGGTTGCCATGCCTGCCTACCTTCCGGCCAAATGCCTCGCTGATCGGCGGATTGCCAAAACTCCTGAAGTGTTCAGAGTGTAACGTATTTTCGCCGCCGACTCTAGGGTTGGCCTGTGTGTCCTATCGTCCTTACGGCTGATCTGTCCTTTCCCTCATACCGTCCCCCGTATACGCATCACCATACATTCGATACCCCGCGCCTATGACGCACGTCACTACGGACTTCACGCCCTAACAGGCATGATTCAATCATGGACAGACCTGTCAATTGTGTGGGGGAACAACGTTTGGGCGGCCTGCGAAAGACTGCGCAGCGTTTTCAAACGCATTGAGGAGAATTTCACCGATGACGGAACGTATCAGCGTGATGATCGACGGCAACGAGGCGTGCGCGCGCGTGGCCTATAAGCTCAATGAGGTAATCGCCATCTACCCGATTACCCCGTCCTCCCTGATGGGCGAATGGGCGGACGAATGGGCATCGCAGGGACAAAAGAATCTGTGGGGCACTATCCCGCAGGTGATCGAAATGCAGAGCGAAGGCGGTGCTGCGGGTGCGGTGCACGGCGCTTTGCAGGCGGGCGCGCTGGCGACGACGTTCACGGCGTCGCAGGGCCTGCTGCTGATGATCCCCAATATGTACAAGATCGCGGGCGAACTGACCGCCGCTGTGATCCACGTGGCGGCGCGTGCGCTGGCCGCGCAAGGCTTGAGCATCTACGGCGATCACAGTGACGTGATGGCCACCCGCCAAACCGGTTGGGCGATGCTGTCGAGCGCCAATGTTCAGGAAGCACACGACTTCGCGCTCATCGCCCACGCGGCGACGCTGCGCAGCCGCATCCCCTTCCTGCACTTCTTCGATGGCTTCCGCACCTCGCACGAAGTCAACAAGATTGAACTGGTTGACGATAACGATCTGCGCACCTTGATCCGCGATGAAGACGTGCGTATTCACCGTGACCGCGCGCTGACGCCGGATCGCCCGGTGATGCGTGGGACAGCGCAAAACCCCGACGTGTATTTCCAAGGCCGTGAGACGGTCAACCCGTTCTACACTGCGACCCCGGCGATCGTGCAGCAGGTGATGAATGAATTCGCCGCGCTGACCGGACGCCAATATCATCTGTATGAATACTACGGCGCACCGGATGCCGACCGCGTGATCGTCACGATGGGCAGCAGCAGCGACGCCATTAGCGAAACCATCGATTATTTGAACGCGCGCGGCGAAAAATTGGGCATGCTGAAAGTGCGCCTGTACCGTCCATTCGACGCGGCGTTGTTTGTGGCCGCGCTTCCCAAGACGGTCAAGCGGATTGCCGTACTCGATCGCTGCAAGGAACCCGGATCGGCAGGCGAACCGCTGTATCAGGATGTCATCACCGCGCTGATCGAAGCCCTGCCCGAAGGTCAGGCGATGCCGCGCGTATTCGGTGGTCGCTACGGCCTCAGCAGCAAAGAATTCAACGCGGCGATGGTCAAGGCCGTGTACGATAATCTGGCCGCCAGCACGCCGAAGAATCACTTCACCGTCGGCATCAACGACGACGTATCGCACACCAGCCTTGATCTCGACCCCGATTTCACCGTCGAAGCGCCGGATGTTGTCCGCGCGATTTTCTACGGCTTGGGCAGCGACGGCACGGTCGGCGCGAACAAGAACAGCATCAAGATCATCGGTGACGAGACGAGCAACTACGCGCAGGGGTATTTCTTCTACGACAGCAAGAAATCCGGCACGATGACCACCTCGTATCTACGCTTTGGCCCGCGTCCGATCCGCTCCAACTATCAGATCACGCAAGCCAACTTCGTCGCCTGCCATCAGGACATTTTCATCGACAAGTTCGACATGCTGGTCAATGCCGCGCCGGGTGCGACGTTCCTACTGAACACGCCTACCCCCACCGATCGCATTTGGGACAGCCTGCCGCGTGCCATGCAATCGCAGATCGTCAACAAGCACATGCGCTTCTATGTGATCGACGCCGACAGCGTGGCGAAAGCCGCCGGGATGGGCGGGCGCATCAATACCGTGATGCAGGTGTGCTTCTTCGCCATCAGCGGTGTGCTGCCGCGTGAAGAAGCGATCGCGGCCATTAAGCACAGCATTGAAAAGACATACGGCAAGAAAGGCCCGGAGATCGTCCAGAAGAATCTGGAAGCGATCGACATGACGCTCGACAAGCTGTATGAAGTCCCCGTGCCGCAGGAAGTCACCGCCATCCGCGAACTGGCGCTGCCCGTTGTCGCCAGCGCACCGGAATTCACGCGCAAGGTACAGGGCGAAATCATCGCCTATCGCGGTGATCTGCTGCCCGTCAGCGCGATCCCGGTGGACGGCACCTTCCCGACCGGCACCTCGCAGTATGAGAAGCGCAACCTCGCCGATCAGATCCCGGTATGGGATCCCGAAGTCTGCATCCAGTGCGGCAAGTGCGCGATGGTCTGCCCGCACGCCTCGATCCGCATCAAGGCATACGATGCCGAACTGCTCACGAGTGCGCCGGAAACCTTCAAGGCCGTCGATGCGCGCGATAACGAGTGGAGCGGCATGAAGTATACGATTCAGGTCGCCCCGGAAGACTGCACGGGCTGCGGCATCTGCGTCGATATTTGCCCCGCCAAGAACAAATCAGCGGCCAACCTCAAGGCGATCAATATGCGCCCGCAGCCACCGCTGCGATTGCAGGAACGCGAAAACTGGGAATATTTCTACCAGCTTCCCGAAACCGACCGCCGCAATATCAAGGTCGGCAGCATCCGCCAGCAGCAGGCACAGCAGCCGCTGTTTGAGTTCAGCGGTGCGTGCTCTGGCTGCGGTGAAACCCCGTATCTGAAGCTGATTTCGCAGTTGTTCGGCGATCACACCATCGTCGCCAACGCGACCGGCTGCTCGTCGATCTACGGCGGCAACCTGCCGACGACGCCATGGGCGAAGAATCGCGAAGGGCGCGGCCCCGCGTGGGCGAACTCGCTGTTCGAAGACAATGCCGAATTCGGCATGGGTATCCGCGTGGCGCTCGACAAGCAGGTCGATTTCGCCCGCGAACTGCTGCAAGACCTCAGCAGCCAAATCGGCACGCTGGCGACCGACATCCTCAACGCAGACCAGAACGGCGAAGCCGGACTGCACGATCAGCGTGAGCGCGTCGCCCAGTTGAAGGAAGTCCTCGCCAAGATGGACGGCGATGCGGCAGCACGTCTGCTCTCGCTGGCGGATCATCTGGTGCGCAAATCGGTGTGGGTGGTTGGCGGTGACGGCTGGGCGTATGACATCGGCTATGGTGGGCTGGATCACGTGCTCGCCAGCGGTCGCAACGTCAAAGTGCTCGTCATGGACACCGAAGTCTACTCGAATACCGGCGGTCAAATGTCGAAGGCGACGCCATTGGGCGCAGTCGCGAAGTTCGCGGCGGGCGGCAAGCGCGTCGGCAAGAAAGACCTCGGCTTGATCGCCATGACGTACGGCCATATCTATGTCGCCCGCGTGGCGATGGGCGCGAAAGACGAGCAAACGCTGCGTGCCTTCCTCGAAGCCGAAGCTTATGACGGCCCCGCGCTGATCATCGCGTATGCGCACTGCATCGCGCACGGCATCAACATGGGCACCGGCATGAAGGATCAAAAGGCCGCGGTGGACAGTGGTCAGTGGCCGCTGTACCGCTTCAACCCGGAGCGTGCGGCAGCGGGTGAAAATCCGCTGGTGCTCGACTCGCGCGGGCCGAAGATGGCGCTCAAAGAATATCTGAACATGGAAAACCGCTTCAAGATGCTTGAACTGAGCCAGCCCGATGTGGCGCGTGAACTGTTCGCACAAGCGGCGGAAGATGTGAAGACCCGTTGGGCGTACTACGAATATCTGGCCGGTCGTCCGGGCAAAACCGACGGCAACGGGAAAGCCTAATCCACAACCAAACGAACGAGAATCGGGGGTGCACGCCGATGAAACCGACGGCGCCCCTGCTCAACTGCTGATGTGAGGGACATAAATCACATGGTCGATATTCGCACCACTTATTTAGGAAAAACGCTTTCCTCGCCGCTGGTCTGTTCAGCCTCGCCGCTGTGGGAGAGTCTCGACAACATCAAGCGCGCGGAGGATGCGGGCGCGGGCGCGCTCGTCCTGTTCTCGCTGTGGGAAGAACAAATCCGCCGCGAACGCGAGGTCTTACACTACTACCTGACGCACTCCGCCGATTCGCACCCCGAAGCGACGACTTATTTCCCGGAGCCCGTGCAGTATCACGCCGCGCCGGATAAGTACTTGGAATTGATTCAGAAGGCGAAAGAATCGGTCAAGATGCCGATCGTCGCCAGCCTGAACGGTGGGACATTGGGCGGATGGACATCCTTCGCCTATAAGATGCAGCAGGCGGGCGCAGACGCGATCGAACTGAACATCTACAGCATCCCGACCGATCTGGATCGCAGCGGTGAAGCGATTGAAACTGACGCGCTCGATATTGTCCGCGCGGTGAAAAGCGTCGTGACGATCCCGGTTGCCGTTAAGCTCAGCCCGTTCTACAGCAATATGGCGCATTTCGCCCGCAAGATGGACGAAGCCGGGGCCGACGCGCTGGTGCTGTTCAACCGCTTCTACCAGCCGGATATTGATCTGGACACGCTCGACGTAGTGCCGAATGTCATCCTCAGCACCCCGCAGGCGCTGCGCCTGCCGCTGACGTGGATCGGCATTCTGTACGGGCGCATCAAGGCCGATCTCGCGGCGACGAGCGGTGTGCATACACATGAAGACGCGATCAAGCTGCTGCTGGCCGGCGCAAATGTCACCATGATGACGGCGGCGCTGTTCAAGCACGGCATCGGCCATCTGCGCGAGGTGGAAACCGGGCTGCGCAAGTGGTTGGAAGAAAAAGAGTATGCGTCGGTCAGCCAGATGCGCGGCAGCGTGAGTCAAGTCAATGCCGCCGATCCGAGCGCGTTCGAGCGTGCTCAGTACATGCGCGCACTGAACACCTACCAGCCGAACGTCTAATCTCCGAAAACCTCCACAGAACAAAAGGGGCGGGTGTCACAAACCCGCCCAACTTTTCCCTCGTAAATGCCGAAAAAGAGTCAACGCAAAGGTGCCAAGCAAAAACCTTCTTTCTTTGCGCCTTTGCGTTGACTCTTTGCCTTATGTCGGACGATTCCGGTGAAAGGCGGGGCATTCGGGGTCTTCGCTGCGCCAGAAATGCGGATGGGTCGGGTCGGTGAAGCGGCGCATATCGACATCCGGCGACCACTTGGTGTGATCGGGAAGAGTCGCGCCGTGCAATCCTTCCCCTTCGGTATCGATCTGCGCGCCTTCCAGATCAGCCCCCGTGAGGAAAGCCCCCTGTAAGTGCGCGCCTTTCAAGAATGCGCCGCGTAAATTGGTGTGCCACAGGTTCGCCGCACGCAGATTAGCCGCCGCGAGCACCGCCCCGCTCAAATCCGCCGAACCGAGATCGGCAGCCTGTAAATTCGTCCCAAACAGATAGGCTTCCTGTAAATTGGCGCCGGACAAATTGGCGCTCTGCAAGTTGGCGCTGCGCAGATCGGCTTCTTCAAGCAGGCCGTTCGTCAGCCAACCGTGCGCGCGGAGCTGTTCCACCGCTTCCATCGCACGAGCATGATCGCTGCTGCGCATTTTGGTGATCAAGTCGGCGCGGCGCTCGCGATCGGTATGTTTCTGGTTCAAACGGTCAATCACAATCACGGTGATGGCGATGCTGAGGCATTCAACGCCCAGATTAGAAATGGTACCATCCCAGTAATCGGAGAGGGGCAGCACGGAGCCAAGGGTCAGAATCACCCCGCCAAGCACGGCAAAACCAATGGCGGCGCGGGCCGGGGTCACATGATCCCATAATTTGAGAAGTCGCTTGCGTAAAGTGGTCTGGCGGCGGGGGGACGGACTGGCGGAAAACGGCAGCGTTGGCGGAACCGAACCATTACGGGTCGGGGATTCCATGATGAATTCTCCACAGCCATAAAAGGCATTGAGCAAACATGTTCATTATAAACCCGTTTTTTAGGGTGTAATCCCCCCAGCGATTCGGGGGCACATACCCCTACCCGGTATATTTAGGCCGCATTATGACAATCCGCGCACTGTGAGCGATGAATATCAGTACCCGTATCATTCTTCACAGACGCACAATGGTTGTGTATTCGTAAACCATCACGCACCCTGCACGCGCCCCACATCCGAACGCGTTTCATCGTGCGCGCGTCTTCTTTAGGAGCCTACAACAAAATGGTTAATACCGCCGTTCCTCGCGCAAAGAATTCTACTGGTGATGCCTCTAAGGCCCCCAAGTGGGTCTACCTGTTCAGCGAAATCGAAAAAGCCGAAGCACTCGTCGGTAAGAAATGGGACGATGTGAAGGGACTGCTCGGCGGCAAAGGTGCCGGTCTAGCAGATATGACCCGCGCAGGCGTGCCCGTACCCCCCGGTTTCACCATCACCACCCGTGCGTGTAACGCCTACCAAGAATCGAAGCAGTTCCCGGTTGGCATGTGGGAACAGGCGCTCGAAGCGATGGCCGAAGTTGAAGCCAAGACCGGCAAGAAATTCGGCGATGTGGCGAACCCCCTGCTCGTCAGCGTCCGCAGCGGTGCCAAGTTCTCGATGCCCGGCATGATGGACACCGTCCTCAACCTCGGCTTGAATGATGAGACCGCCGCCGCGTTGATCGAAAAGACCAAGAATCCGCGCTTCATTTATGACTCGTACCGCCGCTTTGTGCAGATGTTCGGCACCGTCGTTATGGGCATCACCGACGAAGCCTTCGAAGATTACCTGACAGAAGTCAAAAAAGAACGCGGCGTTAAGCAGGACGTAGAACTGGCGTGGGAAGACTGGAAGCAGATCACCGCCGAATTCAAGAAGGTTTATGAGAAGCAGGTCGGTGAAGCCTTCCCGCAAGATCCCTTCAAGCAGCTTGGCCTCGCCATCGAAGCCGTGTTCAAGAGCTGGAACGGCAAGCGCGCGGTCGATTATCGCAATGCCGCCAACATCCCCCACGACCTCGGCACCGCTGTCAACGTGCAGACGATGGTCTTCGGCAACACGAACAACAAGTCCGGGACGGGCGTCGCCTTCACGCGCAACCCCTCGACCGGTGAGCGTAAGCTGTTCGGCGATTTCCTGATGAACGCGCAGGGCGAAGACGTGGTGGCAGGTATCCGTACGCCCGAACCGATCAGCCAGTTGGAACAGGAAAACCCGGCAGTCTACAAGCAGTTTGTCGACATCGCCGCCCAGCTTGAAAAGTACTACCGTGAAATGCAGGACGTTGAATTCACGATCGAAGACGGCAAGCTGTTCATGCTCCAGACCCGCGATGGCAAGCGCACCGCGCGTTCCGCCGTCCGCATCGCCGTTGAAATGGTCGATGAAGGCGTGATCAGCAAAGAAGAAGCCGTCAAGCGCGTCAAGACCGAACACGTCCTTCAACTGCTGCACCCCCAGTTCGACTATGATGACAAAGCGCTCGCCCTCAAGTCGGGTAAGTTCCTCGCCAAGGGCGTGAACGCCTCGCCGGGTGCCGCTGTGGGTATCGCCGCCTTCGACGCAGACATCGCCGAGAAGTGGGGCAAGTCAGGCAAGTCGGTCATCATGGTGCGCCCGGAAACCAAGCCGGATGACGTACACGGGATGCTCGCCAGCAAGGGTATTTTGACCTCTCGCGGTGGCGCAACCAGCCACGCGGCAGTCGTCGCCCGTCAGTTCGGTGTTCCGGCAGTCTGCGGCGCAGAAGCGCTCGACATCAGCCTCAGCGCCCGTTCGCTCAAGGTCGGTGAAGTGGTCGTCCACGAAGGCGACATCATCAGCATCGACGGCGGCACGGGTGAAGTCTTTGTGGGTGAAATCAAGCGCGTCGAACCCGATTTCAACCGCGAAACCTACCTCAAGCGCCTGCTGGGCTGGGCAGACGAAATCCGCAAACTCGGCGTGTTGGCGAATGCCGACTATCCGAAGGATGCGCGCCGCGCCCGTGAGTATGGTGCCGCCGGTGTCGGTCTGTGCCGCACGGAGCACATGTTCTTCCAAGAAGAGCGCCTCCCGATCGTGCAGGCGATGATCCTGAGCGAACCCGGCAGCGACGAAGAAGCGCAGAACCTGAAGAAACTGTTGGTCTTCCAGCAGGACGACTTCTACGGCATTTTCAAGGCGATGGAAGGCTACCCGGTCATCATCCGTCTGCTTGACCCGCCGCTGCACGAATTCATGCCCGGTCACGAACAGCTCGCGCTGCGCGCCGCCGGTCTGCGCTTGATGGGTGACCGCCCGAACGAACTTCAGCGCATTGAAGAGCTGATGAAAGCCGTCGAAGGCTTGCAGGAATTCAACCCGATGCTCGGTCTGCGCGGCTGCCGTCTCGGCATCGTCCGCCCGGCGATCACCGAAATGCAGGTCGAAGCAATCTTCGAAGCCGCCTGCCTGCTCGAAAAAGAAGGCATGGAAGTTCGCCCCGAAATCATGGTCGCGGTGACCAACGAGCCGAACGAAGTCAAGTTCATGCGCGAACTGATCACGAGGATTGGTGACCGTGTGATGGCGAAGTACGGCGTAACCCTGCACTACAAGATCGGCACGATGATCGAACTGCCGCGCGCCGCCATTCTGGCCGACCAGATGGCCGAACACAGCGAATTCTTCTCCTTCGGCACGAACGACCTGACCCAGACCACGTTCGGCATCAGCCGTGACGACGCGGAAGGCAAGTTCCTGCTGTACTACGTCGAAAATGGCGTCCTGAAGGAAAATCCGTTCCAAGTTCTCGACGAAGCGGGCGTGGGTACGCTCATCCGCATGGCCGTCGAGAAGGGCCGCGCGACCCGTCCCGACATCGAAGTCGGTATCTGCGGCGAACACGGTGGCGATCCCAAGTCGATCGATTTCTGCCACCGCGCTGGTTTGAACTATGTGAGCTGCTCGCCGTTCCGCGTCCCGGTGGCGCGTTTGGCCGCTGCTCATGCCGCCCTGAAAGATAAGAAATAGGCGGAAAAGATTTCTTGAGTCGTGGGGGCGGGGCGCGTCCTGCTCCCATTTTTAGGCTCAAGGGAAGCATATTCGTAGGGGTTTGACCTTTCGTGATCAAGCCCCTATTTTATTGCCCAGCCTGTAAGGAATACCCCATGTCCCTTGAAGCAGCACTACCGCAGTTAAACGCGTTTATCGTTCGCGCCAAAGCCCACTCGTATGTCGGAGATGCCAAAAAGAGTCTGTCCTATCGCCCCGGTTCTCATGACATTCAATTTCATGAGGAACCGTTCGCGTATCTGGACAGCTACTATGGCGGCACCGATTTCATCGGTCAGGAAGTGGTCTATTTTCACGGACAGCCGATCTGGGCGATGAACTATTACGGCAAAATCCTCGTCCCTGCGCTGATCCACGCCGCCCAAGCGGGGCACATCATCAAGGTGAGCCTATCCAAGCTGTATGAAGAAGGCCGGTTCTTGGGTGGGTTTGCTTACGCGGTAGACGATTACACCTATACCGATACCAACGACGGAACCGTCGAGTCGTTCACCGGAAAAGAATGGATTACCCGGCAGGGGCAGCAGGTCTACGAACTCGTCTATCATGGGGGGATGATCAAAGAATAGCGGGGGACACTGTTTTCCGCCGGACAGACCATTTTAGAACCCACCACCCGTCCTAAAAAAAGTCCCCCACGCCGCCCATCAGCGCCTTCTGCTTCAGTAGTAGATTTTATACATGTTCCCTAGTCTAGCGGCGCGTTTCATTGAAAAAATGACAGCCCGCCGCGATAGATGGACTGTAGAAGGAGTGAACCTTATGCTCAGTTGGGCGATTTTCTTCCTGTTGGTGGCACTGGTGGCGGCGATCTTCGGCTTCGGCGGCATCGCCGGGACAGCGGCAGGGATTGCACAGTTGATCTTCGTGGTCTTCATTGTGCTGTTCCTCTTGTCGCTGCTGTTTGGTCGGCGCGTCAATCTGTAACGAGCACGTCTGTTACCCTTCCCCCCGCCCGGCGGGTTGATTGCTTGAAGCGATCAGCCCGCCGGGTTTTTTATTTCCAAGCAGAGCCTCTCTCACCCGGGTTCATAGAGGCCAGACCAGAAATTCGAACTCTCGCTGTAAGTCGGGTTGACGTTCAGATCCCCAGCAGGCGCGGCGAATGCGCGACCACCATCATCAACAGCAGCGATGCAGCAAGCCAATAACCGATCTTTTTCATGACAAGCCCCCTTTTTTGGCGATACAAGTCAGTATGGAACAAATCACTACGCTGTCAACCGGTCAGGGGAAGCGCGAATAGGTGAGGTCTCCCATCAGGATATGGCACTTTGTGCGATGAGCGATTCGCCCCGAACGCCTACAATGCAGCAAGCATTGAATCGAATAGGCGCGGGCAGACGCCCGAAAGAAAGCGATAGTCGAACCTCGTGGATACCCAACATGTCTTTCGGAATACGGTGGTGGTGCTGCTCACGATTGCGGCGGCCTACATCCTCCTCAGCAGTTTGCAGATCCTCGTCGTCACGCTGATCGCCATCATGATCGCTTCGGCGGCGCGATCGCTGGTACAGCGTTTGGAACGCCTGCGTGTCCCGTTTGGGGCGGCGGTGCTGCTCGTCTACGGCGCGATTTTGCTCAGTGTGCTGGTATTGATGCTGCTCGTGCTGCCTCCGGTTGTGAATCAACTGAGCAATTACTTGACGAATGAAGACCGGCTGGCGCTGCAACTGCGTCAAGTCGTGTCGTGGTTAGAGCGTTCCGCGTCAAACTTCACTGGAAATGAAGTGCAAATCGTCGCGCCGGATCAGATCAACGGGGCCGCCGAATCGCTCGTCCGTGAGGTGAATCAACTTTTGCCCAGTTTCGCCAACGGGCTAAGCGCCACCCTTGGCGATGCGATCCTTGTGTTCGTGATGGGCGTGTACTGGCTCACCTCGCGCGACAAGATCGCTGACTTCATCGAAAACCTCTTCGCGCTCAAAACGCGGGCGCAGATCAACCAAATTTTCGAAGAATCGGAAGCCGCCGTCGGTTCGTATGTGCGCGGTGTAATTTCGGTGGCTTTCATCGTGGGCGCGCTGAATTTCATCCTGCTGCTGATCCTGCGCGTACCAAATGCCGCTACTTACGCCTTTATCATTGGCGTGACGACCATGCTCCCGGTGATCGGCGGGTTCATCGGCGGCGGCGGAGCGACGTTGTTAGCGGCGCTGGCTTCCCCGTCGAATGGGGTGCTGGTGTTTCTGGTGTTCGTCGTCGTGCAGCAGTTGGAAACGCACTGGCTGACGCCGCGCGTGATGTCACGCAGTATGCGCATTGACCCGCTGCTGGTGATCATCGGCATTTTAGCGGGCTTCGGGCTGTATGGTGTGATCGGCGGGGTGATCGCCGTCCCCATCATCGGAACCCTGACGATTGTGCTGCGCCATCTGGTGATTGAGCCGCAGGTGGAAAAAGTCGCCCACAAAATTGAGGGCGGCGCGGTGATCCTGAATACTGGGGAGCCGATCGAAAAAGAGGAGACAACCCCCGGCGGGTTGATCATCGGTCGGTGAAACACCACCGGGCACCTTAATCGAACATCAACTAATAGGCCGGGTGACCTAGCCGAGTGTGGTATGTAGACGGATCAGAGCCGCCGCAGATTTTTTACAATCAAATAGAGGTGGGAGGGATGTATTGACTCCCATCTCTTCCAACACGATAGCCGTTGCCCTACCAATCACTTCTACTGCTGCTCACTATGGAGATGCGCTGCCCCATGTTCAACCTCCACATGCGGTTTTTCGGCGCAGCCTTCTTACGCCGGGGCCGTGAAGCGTGATCATCTGGCTCACTGCGGGAGCTGATCCTCATTTGAGTAGGCTGGCGATAGGTCAATTCAGACTACCGTTTGGCAGTCTGGTGTGATGTTATGGAGATGTTCCACGAAACATTATCGATGCTGTTGATTGAAGACCATCGCTGCGATCCTAAGATCCTTCAGGAACTGCTCATGAGCGCGCATGACTGGGATATTCAGCTTACGCGCGTCACCCGCCTGAGGGACGGGATCACTTCCATCCGAAAGGCCGACGCCTTCGACGTGATTTTGCTCGATCTGGCGCTGGCGGACGGTCACGGAATCGAGATTTTGCAGCGCGTGCGCGCTGAAGCGCCTGATCCAGCAATTATTGTGCTTCTAAATCACGAAAATCGCGGTTATGAAGCGATGGTGATGAGGGAAGGCGCACAAGATTACCTAAACCGGGATGAATTAGATGCCAAGCTGATCCTCCGCTCGCTGCGTTATGCGGTGGAGCGGAGCCGTATGGATCGGACAGTGCGAACACAAAACCGCACGCTGGCGGTGCTGGAAGATCGTCATCGGTTGGCGCGTGATCTGCACGACAGCATCAGCCAAACGCTGTTCACCAGCCGCTCGATCAGCGAGGCGGCGCTGCGCCAGTGGGATCGCAACCCAGCGCGTGCCCGTGAATTACTAGAGGAATCGAACCGGCTGACGGCCTCTGCCCTTTCGGAAATGCGCGTGCTGCTGACAGAACTGCGCCCGAATACACTGACAAAATCGTCGATGCGCCAGTTGTTCCAGCAGTATATCGACATGTTCCAAACACGCCGGGATATGAAGATCGATTTGGAGATAGCAGACGGCACGCCGCTTCCTTCGGATGTGCAGATTGCGTTTTACCGGATCATGCAAGAAGCCCTGACAAATATCATGCAGCATGCCGGGGCCACCCAGATCAAAATCACGGTGCAGGATGGCGGCGGGTATATAATTATGATGATTCAAGACAATGGAGCCGGGTTCGATATGGCAGGAGTCGATCCCAGTAAATTGGGCTTGGGCATCATGCGCGAACGCGCCGACAACATCCACGCCGAACTCGATATTCAAAGCAGCCGCAATCACGGAACCCATATTCTTCTGCGTTGGCAAAAACCCGACGCTGTGTGAACCCCTAGACAGGGAGAACGCGGCGCAGGATTTTTTCGAGAGCTTGAATTTCATGGTGTCGGGCAAGCTTGGGTGCTAAGAGGTGCGTTCCAATGAGCAATTCATTCATCAAACAAGAGCAAACCATAGAAGGAAGAGAAGCAATGGGGGACAAAATTCGGGTACTCATCGCCGACGATCATGACATGGTGCGCCGGGGATTGATCGTGCTGCTAGATAGCTTCACCGATATTGAAATCGTGGCCGATGTCAACGACGGCGAAATTGCCGTGAACGAAGCCAAACGCGGCAATATCGATGTCGTGCTCATGGATATGATCATGCCGCGCACCGATGGGGTGACCGCGACCGAGATGATCACCGACTGCTGCCCGGATGTGAAGGTCATCGCGCTCACCAGCTTTGGCGATGAAGAAACCGTGCAGGCCGCGCTGAAAGCGGGCGCGATTGGTTATCTGCTTAAGAATGTGGGCGGTGAAGAACTGGCGAACGCCATCCGACGCGCCGTCGAAGGGCAGTCCACGCTCGCGCCGGAAGCCGCGCAGGTGTTGATCCGCGCGACAACCCGCCCGCCGACGATCGGCCATGATTTGACCGAGCGCGAACGCGATGTACTCACGCTGATGATACAGGGCTTAAGCAACCGTGAAATTGCCGAACGGCTGGTGATCAGCAGTTCGACGGTGAAAAATCACGTCAGCAATATTCTGAGCAAGCTCGGCACGATCAGCCGCACACAGGCGGTCGCGCTGGCAGTGGAAAACCGCATTATCCCCTAGGGTGCCGAAACGGGCGTTCCGCCGGGGCGCCCGTTCCCCAATTTGGAAAAATACCCAAGAATAGCTCTGTACTTTTGCCCAAACGTCTGCTGTTGTGTTTCTTCACCCCTCTCCGTTACAATTCCAATCGTTCTATTCGTCACAAAGCATAGGAAGTCTAATGCGCAGCGACAAACACAAGCACTTAGTCATCCCCGGCCCCGTCGAAGTCCGTCCGGAAATTCTTGACGCCCAAACGGAGTGGATGATCGGGCATCGTTCCACCGCTTTTGCCGATTTGTTCGCCCGCTTGCAGGGCAAACTGAAGCAGGCGTTCCTGACCCAATCGCGCGTGTTCGTGCAGGGGTCGTCTGGCACGGGCCTATGGGAAGGCGCATCGCGCAACTGCATCCGCGAGGGGCGGAAAGTCCTGCATTTGGTCAGCGGCGCATTCAGCGAACGCTGGGCCGATGTGAGCAAGCTGAACGGAAAAGACGTCGATGTGATTGCCGTCGAATGGGGCAAAGCGCATACGCCGGACATGGTGGCCGACGCGCTGAAGAAACAGCAGTATGACGCGGTGTGCATCGTCCACAACGAAACCAGCACGGGCGTTACCAATCCGGTAAAAGACATCGCCGCCGTCGTGCGTCCCTATGAAGACACCCTGATCCTCGTTGACACGGTCAGCGGGTTCCTTGGCGCGGAACTGCGCACGGATGATTGGGGACTCGATGTCGCCCTCACCAGCAGCCAGAAAGCTTTCGCGCTGCCGCCGGGATTGGCCTTCGCCGCCGTCAGTGATCGCGTGCTGGCACGCGCCAAGCAGGTGAGCAATCGCGGCTACTACTTCGATTTCATCGAAATTGAAGACAGCCTGAAGAAGAATAACACCCCGTCCACCCCGCCGATCTCGCTCATGTATGCGGCAGATCGCCAATTGGACGATGTGCTGGCCGAAGGGCTGGATGCGCGCTGGGCGCGCCACGCGCAAATGCGCGACATCACGCTCCAGTGGGCTCAAACACGCGGACTCGCTGCCTTCGCACAAGAGGGCTACCGCTCCCCGACCGTGAGCACCATCAGCAACACGATCAATTTCGATGTGGACGCGATGGCGAAGTTCATGGGCGGCAAGGGCTTCTCGATGGATAAGGGCTACGGCAAGGTCAAGGGCAAGACGTTCCGCATCGCACACATGGGCGATATGCAAACGAGCATCCTTGAATCGGTGCTGTCCGGCCTCGATGAATTCCTCGAAAGCATCAAGGCCAATTGAACAGCGGTCTCCGGTAACTCAGCGATTTTCCTTTGTATGGGCGGTTTTATGACCCGCCCATACAAACGACCTTGCATTCTCTCTGTGGTTCAATCCTTTACCCTTTGGAGCGATCCCCCATGACCTACCACATTCTCATTCCGGATGCTGTACATCCTTCTGCCGTCGCGGTGATCGATCAAGCCATCGCCGCCGGTGCCGATCTTAAGTACACCGCGCCCGGTCAAATGACGCGCGATCAACTGTTGGCCGCCGTGCCGGATGCCGACGCACTGATTATCCGCAGCGCCTCGAAAGTCGATGCGCCCGTGCTAGCCGCCGCCTCTAAACTGCGCTTGATCGCCCGTGCGGGGGTTGGCGTGGATAACGTCGATCTGCCGCTGGCGACCGAAAAGGGCGTGATCGTCATGAACACGCCGGACGGTAACACCGTCAGCACCGCCGAACATGCCTTCGGCTTGATGCTGTCGCTCGCCCGCTCGATCCCGCAGGCGCACGCGACGATGGTCGCGGGCAAGTGGGATCGCAAATCGTTCATGGGACTGGAACTGCGCGGCAAGACGCTTGGCATTGTCGGGTTCGGACGCATCGGGCGCGCGCTGGCGAAACGCGCGATCGCCTTCGACATGACCGTGATCGCCTACGATCCGTTTGTCACGACGACCGATTTGCCCGTCGAGCTGGTGAGCCTTGAGACCATTTTCGAGCGCAGCGACTTCATCAGCCTGCACGCGGTGCTAACGGCGGACACGCGCGAGATGATCAACAAGGGCACGCTGGCGAAGATGAAGAAGGGCGTGCGCATCGTCAACGCAGCACGCGGCGCGCTCATCAACGAAGCCGACCTCGCCGAAGCGATCAAGAGTGGGCAGGTCGCGGGCGCGGCGCTCGACGTGTTCACCAACGAACCGCCGGAAGCCGGAAATCCGCTCGTCAATTTGCCGGGGGTGGTGCATACACCGCACCTCGCCGCCAGCACCGAAGACGCGCAGGTCGTCGTGGCGGTCGATGCCGCCAAGCTGATCGTCGCCGCGCTGACGACCGGAGACTATCAGAACGTTGTCAACCCGGCAGCGGTAAAGTAAAGCATCAACCACAGTGAACACGGAGAACGCAGAGCATTTTGAATTGTTCTGTTTTCTTCGTGTTCTTGTAGGGTATTCCGAGTTTTCGCGTGGCTTTATGGAAAAGTCAGCGTGCGAATTCGCCCCAAAGGGGTAAACTCGCCTATCGCTTTGCCGCTGCACCGCCCCGGCTTGATTCGATCCGCTCTTAGAGGCCATCTCTTGTGAACCTCCTGAACTGCCTTACAATCTGAATCACGCAGGGATGACAAACGCTCACCTCTGCACCCCGAAAACCCTGTCAACCTATCAGGAGTACGCCCCTCATGGCGAAGACGTATGATCACATTACGGACTCGATCGCGGCCTTCATCGCCGAGCAGCCGATGTTCTTCGTCGGCACCGCGCCGCTGAGTGCCGATGGACATGTCAATTTGTCCCCGAAAGGGCTGGATACCTTCCGCATCCTGTCGTCAAATCGTGTCGCTTATCTCGATATGACGGGCAGCGGCAACGAAACCGCCGCACATCTGCGCGAAAACGGGCGCATCACCTTTATGTTTTGCGCGTTCAAGGGAGAGCCGAATATCGTCCGGCTGTACGGCAGCGGTCAGGTGATCCTGCCAGATACACCCGCGTGGGATGAACTGTTCCCGCATTTCTCAGCGATCACCGGCATGCGCCAAATTATCACCGCCGACATTCACCGTGCGACCACTTCGTGCGGCTACGCGGTGCCGCTCATGAAATTCGAGCGTCCGCGCGATACGTTGATCAAGTACTGGGAGAAGAAAGCGGACGGCGTAAGCGAGTATCAGCAGCGCAACAACATGCACAGCATCGACGGCCTGCCGACCCCGTTTTGCAAGGATGAGTAAAGTTCAACGCAAAGGCGCAAAGAGAGACACACTTTGCGTCTTTGCGTGCGTGCGCTTGTCTTAGCGCGTGTCGGTGACGGTGACGCGGACGGTGCGTTCACTGTCGAACATCGCCAGCGCGCCAGTCGTGGCATCGACTTGATCGTCGTGGGTGGAATACGGGAAGCCCGCGAATTCCTCTAAGTAGGCTTCCGTCCACGTGTCTTTGATCACATAAACCTGTCCCGCCGATACTTTCGCGCTCAGCGGCAGCGCACGTACGGTTTTGCTCCCCTTCGGCACGTAGGGCTTCGCCCAATACCCGGCGATCTCGCGCAGCAGTTGATCGACCACCTGCTTACCGCCCGCTGTCGCTTCCACGCCGATCAGCACCCCTGATCCATCATCGCGCGCGGTCGCCATGATCTGCTGCTTGACCCCATACCAATCCGCGCGAAAACGACGCACATCCAGCACCACCAGATCGCCGCGCTGCGTATGCCCCAACAGCACCCCGACCGAATAATCACTGTGTTCACCCGTCGTCATGGCCAAGTCCCAATAGCGGACTGTGCGCTGAATCGGGAGATCATTCAGCTCGTCAGTGCTGATCTCACGGAAATTCGCCCGTTTGAACAGCCCGCCTTCGCTGGGAATCGGCTGCTGCTGGTACAAGCCCGCCCATGCGTACTCACCGAGAGTGATCTGCGTTTCAAGCAGGGTTTCCAGTGGAAACCGTTCCGGCCACAGTGGAGCACCGGGCGCACGCTTGAGCGGATCATCGGGGTTATCCGGTATCGCCAGCGCGGGCAGGCACAGGTTTTCCCACTGATGGGGCATATGACGCAGCAGCCGCCCCACCAAATCGTCGAGGTGCCAACGGGTCATCACGATGATCACCGCCGCGCCGGGTTCGCGCCGCGTATACAGGTCATCGGTGAACCACTCCCAGATCCGTTCGCGCCGCGCCGGATTTTCCGCCTCGGCACGGCTCTTGATCGGATCGTCCACGATGATTAAATCGGCGCCCTTCCCCGTGATCCCGCCGCCAACGCCAGCGGCGTCCATCCCGCCGCCAGTCGGCCCGCCGCGATCCGCGATGTCCCAGCTCTCCACCGCTGCGCTCCCCTCTTTCGGCGCGACGAGGCGCACGCCCCCCGACCACTGATGATAAATCGGAGCGCGCATCAGGTTGCGAACAAGGCGGCTGTTCCGGTGCGCCAGTGTCGCACCGTAGCTGGTCAGCATGATCCGCTTGGTCGGGTTCCTCCCTAACAACCATGCCGGAAAGAGGCGTGAGACGGTCAGGGATTTGCCATGACGCGGGGGCATGGAGACGATCAGCCGCCCGTTCCCCTGCGTCCCCCCCGACGCGATATGCAGTTCGATCTGCTCCAGCGCTTCGTCGAGCTTATTCAGGTGAGCGGCATTGTCCAGCCGCGCGAACATCATTTTCTTGAAGGCGGAAAATCCAAACTCTAACGCGGGTTGAAAATCGTCGCCCAACTCCATGAGATTGACTCCTCTCCCGATCCCTCCCCATGCGAAAATGGGCGATCGGCAGTTTCCGATCACCCTGCAAAAGACCAAAACAGAACACACGTGCTAATTCAGTATACAGGTCTGTCAATCAACCAAATTCAAACCCGATGCATGCAGTAAATCCGCCGAATTCGCGTTTTACTCACTGTACTGCGCAGTCGAACACTTCCAACGGAGGAACGTGTGCCTGAACATTTAGCGCCGAATGAGGAGCGCGCCCTCATTCGGCAAGTGCCCCAAAATCCTGAAGCCTTCCGGCGGCTGTACCAGCATTATTTTCCCCGCCTTTTCGCCTATGCTGCCTATCGAGTAGGTGGACGGCAGGAAGCCGAGGATGTGACGGCGACGGTGTTCATGAAAGTCGTTGAGGCGATCGGGCGGTTCGAATATCGAGGAGAGGGATCGTTCGCGACATGGCTTTTCAGCATCGCACACCGTGAAGTGCAGCAGTTTTTCCGCACACTTCAGCGCCGCGATGCAGCGACAATTCCGCTGGAGGAACTGCCGGAGATCGAAAGCGGCGGGCTGCTGCCGGATGAAGCCTTCGACCGTAAAGAACGGTTCGCACATCTGCGCCAAACACTGCTCACGCTGTCGCCCCGTCGTCAAGAGATCGTGACGCTGCGGTTTTTCGGCGGACTTCGCAATCAAGAGATCGCGATTGTGCTGGGATTGGACGAACGCACCGTCGCCAGCCATCTATGCCGGGGATTGGAAGATTTGAAACACGCGTATCAGCGAGAGGAGGTGGCCAATGAACCGCAATAGCGACAGCGACAGCGACAGCCGCCACCCAACCCATGACGATGTCCTGCTCGACGAGATCGATCGCCTGCTGGACGACGGCGCGCCGAGCAGCGATGCGGCGGCGAATGTACTGGCCAGCACACGCCCGAAAGCGAATCGGGGCTTTCAACAGGATTTAGAGCAAACGCTGATGGCGGCGCTCGATGCTCAATCGAGGACGCCATCCCCACCTATGCCATACATGACCGATAAGGAAAGACACACCATGATGAGTACTTACCCCGCCCGCCCAATATTGGGGCGGAGTCGACCGCTGCCGCCCCAATCCTTCGCGTGGGCCGCCGCCCTGATCGTACTGCTGGCCAGCGTATTGATGCTGATTCTCAGCCGCAGCGGTACTCCGCTGACTTCAGGAACACCGTTCGCCGCCGCGCAGGTTGAACCGACCGTGCAGATCGTGATTGCCGCGCAGGATATTCCGGTGGGCGCCGAAATCACCGAAGCGATGATCAGTGTGATCACCCTGTCAGAAAGTGACCTTGCCAAACTGCAAACCGCGCAGCCGGGGCACACCTTCGTGTCCGATCCAGCAGCAGTGGTGGGGCAGACCGCCGCTTTCGACTTCTTCTGGTTCCAGCCGATCGAGTTGGCGTATTTGGGCGAACCGATCGACATCTGCGATCTGCCGCAGTCGTACTGCCCTGAGGTACCGGAGGGCTACTACACAATCGGCCTGCCGATGCAGGACGATACCGCGCAAGGGTTGGCAGTCGGTGATCGCGTCGATGTGCTCACCGTGATCGATAATCAGGTGCGCGTGCTCACCTCCGATGTGCTGGTGGCAGGGTTCACACCCGGATTGATCACCCTCGCCGCACCGTCGTGGCAGCAAGGCATTCTGGTCAGCTTCTACCAAACGGGAAACTCGTATGAGCTGCGGCTGCACACCGGGGAGCCTTATGCGGAACCGGATATGACACCGGTCGAATACACGTTCACCGCGCCAGAAACGCTGCCTGAGGATTACGTGTTCCAACTGATCGTCAATTTCCCGGCTTCGCAGGGGTATTTGCTGACGGATCTCCCCGCTTCGATCGATCACGTGCCGTATACACAGAGCGGCGACGACATGCATTTCTGGTTCAAGGATTTGGAAGTCGTGAGCATCGTCGATGGGACAACGGTGACGATCCGCGTGCCGCAGGCTGACGCGGCGAACCTCGACTACCTGATCGGCTTGCACGCGACACTAACATTTGTACCGCCGGATTCACCGCAGTAAGCCTCTTTGTCATTGGGGCGCGCCTTCGAGTATGGCGCGCCCCATCAACCTGCACTCAACTTCAGGGGCGCGGGAACAGATATTCCATGAAGGCCACATCGAGCCATTCCCCGAACTTGTAGCCAATTTCCTTGAACAACGCGACCTGTTGATAACCGCACGCGGCATGCAGCGCCATACTCGCGACGTTGCGCGTATCGACACTGGCGACGATGGCGTGTTTGCCGCGCTGACCGGCTTCCTTCACCAACTGCGAGAGAATCGCTTTGCCGATCCCTTTTCCGCGATGATCCGGGTGGACGAAGATAGTGTTTTCAACCGTGAGGAAGTAGCCTCTACCGGGGCGGTACTGCGACAGCGATCCCCAGCCGATCACCTGCCCTTGATCACCGCGCACGACGAGGATGGGGAGATTCTGCGCTTGGTGCTCCGCGAACCACACACGGCGGTCGTCCATCGTCAGCGGATCGGTACGATATACCGAGATCGAGTGAGCAATCTCATGATTGTGGATGGCGAGAATATCCGGCAGATCGGAGTCGTTGGCAGGCTGCACCAAAGCCATGATCGGCTGTTCTCCTTCATGAATCAAAATGGGCGATGCGCATCGCCCATTGTAACCGGTATCCAAGGCGGATTGATGGCTGTTATTCAGCGGACGGCACCTGCTGAAGGGTGATCTCCGACACGGCACTGATAAATCCGTAGGACTGCGCCGCTTGACGTGCTATTTGAGCGGTTTCGGCATCGCCGGGAGCCGCATAATCGAGCGCCAGCACAACCAATCCCGTCTCCTGATGAAGCTGTTGGAGCTGCTGAATCAAGTCGTCATAGGTGCCCGACGGAACGGGAATATAGGTCGTGGTGGCAAAGTCGTAGCTGGTGGTGAGCGATTCGATCATGATCCCATCCACGAGCGAGGCCGTTTCATCCATGACGCTGAATCCCCGATTTTGTACCAGAATGGCGTTCGGGAACGTCTCGCGCAGCCGTTGAATCAACGTGATCATGCCGGGGCGGATGGAAGGATATACATCGACCGTATCAATCGTGTCGAGGAAGATCCCATTGAAGCCCTGCGCGAGATACTGCCCCGCCACATCGACCATCAGATCCTGCCAACCGGCAGCGTTCGCATCGATATAAGACGATCCCCAATTGGGGTTTTCGCCCAAGATCCACGCAGGCAAAACACGCCCATCCGTATACCAAGCCCGTGTCGGCTCGACTTCGCCAATGCTCAGGTAAGCGAGCGCGAGGGTTCCGCTGTTGGTCAGCGTCAGCAGATCGGCGGTTTCCAGCGTTTCCGGCTGGATGATGACCGCGTCGAACTGCGCCAGCGCTTCACCTTGTCCCTGACCGTAGTAAACGGCGTAGTTTTCGATGTGCGCGAAGGCTTGACGCGGCGTATCCGGGTCTACCGCTGCCTCTTGCGAGGAGAAGATCTGCGCCCCGGCAGCAAGAATCAGCCCCGCGATTTGCTCATCACGTGGTTGATCGCAGCCAACAAGGAGGAAAATCCCAAACAGGAAAACGGGTATCAGGCGTACAAGAGGGTATCTGCGCATTTTCGAGAGGGACTCCTCAATACGAGCGTTGTCAACGAAGATAACAACCCCGATCCACCTACTGCGAGGCGCTTTGCCTACGTTCAGAGCCGCGCGGTGCAATCAGGGCTATTATCGACCCTGCTGCGCCGCTTGTGTCCTGCTATGGGAATAGGCTGAAAAAATGGCAGTGATTTCCCGCAAAAAAGACCCTAAGTTAGACCGTTTGGGGCTGCTCATCATGGCGGCGATTGTCTATTTAGCCCCATCTGATGCTATCTTAAGTCAAGTAAACTCCCCTGCTCGGGCGATTACATTCGTCTCCGATCGCGATGGATAGCGGAGCGCCTATGTCATGCAAGCAGACGGTTCAAATGTCCATCGTTTTATCGACAGCAGCTTCCAGGTCGGAGGACAACTAGCGGAAGCCAATCCTCCCCGGATGGACATTTGATAGCATTCACATCGGGCAAAAATCGATCTGACTACGCCTATTATGCCGTTTTTTGCTCGATACCTCCACGAAAATGTATCCGCTGTATCGGATACCCCTCGCGACGACAGCGCTTATCCGCGCTGGTCGCCTGACGACTCGCAGCTCGCCTACCTGTGATGGGATCTTTAAGTCCTACGACCGGTTGATGATTATGGATACGACCACGGCGGGGCCGTCGTCATCGACTCAGCGACATTGCTCTATGCCATCAATCTTCCCGGTCGGTATCACAGGTTTCGTGGTGCTGGATGGTCAGCGCTTGTCATGAGCGTACAAAGCGGATTGCCGAAGCCTATAATTTACTTGTGGTCATCAATACCCGATGGGACCAATCCTCATCGGGTCACCCACAACGACGTTACCGCCATTTTTCCCGTCGTGGCGCTGGCGATCAGACTTTATATACTTCGTTTGTCCTTGAGACCAGGCTTGATCAGTGAATTAGCGGGGGTCGACGAACAAGGCAACATCTACTATTGGGATTATCCTTTATCCCAAAATACGCCGCTCCTGACCATTTTCGACCCAACTGGTCAATTCATCGAGCAAATCCCTACTCAGACCCTAGTAAGCATAGGCGCAGGGAACTATCTATACCAATCCGTAACCGGAGAAATCGTTTTTCTGAACAACGATTTGCCATCCGGACTAGCCTCTATCGATCTTGCGGGCTTCGTACCAACACCAACTCCTACAAGCACACCACTCAGACAGCAACGTTAACTGACACACCGACAGCGACCGCAACTTTTACCTCGACTCCAACGCCAACCAACACAGCAACTCCCAACCCGGTGCTCGCAACCTATGGGAGCGCGAATCAGGATGCCAATGTGATTCTACGCCAAGCTACCAGCTACACGACGGATCGAAGCACAGGCAGTTTTGAAAATGCTCACGGCAACAAAAACGCCCCGCGTACTGCGAGGCGCTTTGCCAACGTCTAATGCCTCACTCAAGGGATGAACATCAATGATCAGCATACGCAATTTGCATCGAGCCTTGTGGGTCACGGGAGTGACACTTGCTCTATTCACGGTGATGACAGTTTCGGTCTCCGCACAATCGATCGTGGTTACCGTGTCCGAACCGAGCTGTTCCGCTGAAATGCTCTGTGAAACTCGCCTAAGTTATTCAGGGCGGATCTACAGCTTTCAGCAGGAAACTTATTACCTCTACATCCAAAACGCGGATCGCTCTGGATACGCCAGATATGATCTGAGTGCGTATAACGAGTTTCCGCCACCTCTTAATGGCTTCGTTGACTTGGTATTCTTTGAAGATGCTGAGTTGGTCGCCTTTTACAGTGTTGATGGGTATCTGCATCTTTACTCGCTTGCGACTGGACAACTGGAGACGATAAACGTCGGCATCTATCCAGCAAGATTAATAGCGTGCAATCGCTATTCCCCACTGCTCTACCTAACGCCGAACTACATCGTCCGGTTAGGGGGAACGAATCAATTGGCAATTTGTGAGGTCAACGACCAAAGGCACCTCCTGATTCATCTATTTGATGTAGTCTCAACATCGATCATTCAAACGATTGATTTTGGGCGAGCGGCACGAGGCGTAGGAGACCGGGATGTACCTTGGCCTAGTTTAGTCGGCGGTCTGGATGGCAGACTTTATATTATGACCGCATCAGAAGCACCACCAGAGCTTCTAGCCGGCTATAGTGAAAACAGGGCGGAAAACACCTTTACCATCTTTGGACTGACACCTCTAAGCACAACTTGGACAGCGCAGACCGTCTTGCCTCAACAGATCTGGAACGATCCCCGCTTTATATCGCTTCCCAGATACCCGCTTAACGCCTTTCAATTTGTTAGTGTAGACACAGCAGGTAACTACTATTTCTACAGTGGTTGGACTGAGCATGAGCAAAATCTTCAGTTCCGCACCGAAGTTGCCCGTGTCTCTCCATCAGGCGATGAAACAGTATGGATCACGGATCGCGATCTAGGTCGTCGGGGAGTCTTTTCCGGGCTTTCGATCACAGGGGAAATGCTGCTGCAATCAGGCCCTACGCCCCAAGAATGGGTATTGATGGGGAACTAGAAAACAAAAATGCCCCGCATGCTGCGAGGCGCTTTGTCATCAATTTGGGTTCGATCAAGTGGTGATCCCGGAAGGATACGATGCCGATCTTCCAAGTGACTCAAGGTACCTCTGGATCGATACGCAAATTCAAACCCTCTTCATGCAGCAAAATTGGTAACCGGAGAACCTGTAATGAATTGGCTTAAACGACGCACGATCGTGTTCGCAGCGCTAACCGTTTTGTGCGTTGCGCTGAATACGGTCCCCGGCATGATGCAAAACCTGTTTCTTTTTTTCGTGGCCCCTCAGTGGAGCTACGATAGCAGTCGCATTGCCGTCGTGGAAGGAACCGACGTTCTCATTTACGATGCGGTATCAGGCGAACTGCTTCAACGCTTGGAAGGTCACACGGATACGATATTGGATGTGGCTTGGAGTCCCGTCGATTTCCGCATCGCCAGCACCAGCGTCGATCAAACGGTCAAGGTTTGGGATGGAGAAACCGGCGCCCTTCTACATGACTTGACCGGACATAACGAGCCTGTGACCCAAGTTGTCTGGTCGCCTGACGGTATACGGTTGATCAGTTCCGGGGTCGAAAATCAGCCCAACTTGTTTGTGTGGGGTTCGCAAACGGGTGCGCTTGAATTGTCAACTGATGCCGGTACTATTGATGACGCTGCTTTCAGCCCAAATGGAGAAGTGCTCGCCATATCGTATTCTTTGGTGTTGTCTCTCATTGACGGGCAAACACTTCAACCGATCATCAGCCAGCCTCATCGTCTTTGCTGTGTTAACCAGATGCGCACACTCTCTTGGAGTCCTGATAGCAGCCAAATCGTCACTGGCAGCGTCAGTGGGTTGATTACCATCTGGGATGCAGCAACACTCACACAAATCAATCAGTTTCCTGCAAATGTGAACGGTACCGCCGACAGCTTCGACATCCCCGAACCTGAATTACATCTTTCTTGGGTCCGCGCTGTCGCGTTTGGCGCAGACGGAACGATTCTGGCAGTGAGCGGGGATGGTACCGTGCGCCAATGGGACGGCGATGGGCATCTATTGCAAGAACAACCCAGATTGGTGAACTGGAAACGGCAGCCTGGAGTCCTTCCGGCGACCGTCTTGCGGTGGTTCGACCGCAAGGCACCTTTGAAGCTGTTGTTTTGAGTTTCCTAGCAACCGCCCCCGCCGATCTGCGGTCGTTGAGCGACCTTCTTCCACATGGATAGTCTTCAGAAAACAAAAACGCCCCGCGTGCTGCGAGGCGCTTTGTCATCGATTTGGGTTCGATCAGGTGGTGATCCCGGAAGGGATCGAACCTTCGACACTCCGCTTAAAAGGCGGGTGCTCTACCGCTGAGCTACGGGACCCTACTGCCAATAGTACAGGAATTCGCCGTGTACATCAAGGCGTAAGTCCCAAAGGTTGGGACAATCGCACGCCGCAATCTCATTCGGCAGTCCGCGTTGACGTGTGGCCGGGGATTCACTATAATGCCAACCCTATCATCAATGAAAGGGAGGTGCCACCATGACAAAATCCTCGCGTAACGTCCAATGCACCTTGCCTGCTCCGTTTTCCTTCTCCTTTTGATCCATTGAAGAAGTAAACCGCAGTTGGGGCGCATTAGGACGCTTGATCGGTTGACATCAAGTCGTTCTTTTGGAGACACCCCTATGCATGTTCGTTCGATTTCCCCCGCCGAGGTGGAAACTTTTGCGGCGGTTGGGCCTCATTCGCTCGGCACTGAAGGCTTTGCTCAGTACATCCGTGAATTGTGGCAGCTTGGAGTCAGCCGCCCCGACGCTTGTTTTGTCGTCGAGGACGGATCGCAGATCGTCGGTCGTGTGCTGTATCGTGGCAGCACGGGCGATGTGAATTTCACCGGGTTAGCCCTGCCGTGGCAAGCCGATTATCTGGCTGTGGGTAGGATGCTTTTTCGGGAGAGCTTGCAACGCGTTCACGCGGCAGGTGCGCAGATTCTCGAAGCGTATGTCCCCTCGGCATGGTCGTATGCCGATCAGGTGCGGGACTTGATGCAGCAGCTAGGGCTGCCGCTCATCCAAACCAAACTCCGCTACGTGGGCGCGGCGGACGCTGCCCCGGATTCACGGCTGATCTTTCGCACGCTCGATGAAGTCGGCGAAGCGGCGTTCGTCGAGGCCATCCGCCGGGCCACGACCGGCACACTGGATGCCCTCGATCAGCTTCAGCTAAATAGCATGGGCGCAGATGCCCACGCCCGCACCTACTTCGATGTCCTCAAAACCGAATTTGAATTCCATCCGGCATGGTGGCTGGCCGCCTACACCCCGGCTGATGAGTTAGTTGGGCATGTGGTGGGTGTCCCGTACAACCTTCACCGTCAAGAGGGCGCGATCGGCTATATTGGCGTGGTGCCAGAGCAGCGCGGTCACCGCTACGGCGATGAATTACTCCGCGCGGGCATGCAGGCGATGCACGCGTCAGGCATCACGACGGTGATCGCCGATACCGATTTGCAGAATGTCCCCATGCAGCAGTCGTTTGAACGCTGCGGCTATCAACGCACCGATACGACATGGGTGTATCGAGAAGCGATCGCGACCCTGCTTCAATAGGCAGTCAGAACGAGTCACCGGCTGGGGTTTTCCTCAGCCGGTGCGGCGCATTCATTATTGATGGGTTCAGGATGAGGTCGATGAACAGCCCTTTGCTTCAATACCGAGACGAGTTCCCCATTCTTTCGACATGCACCTACTTGATCTCGAATTCGCTCGGTGCGATGCCGCGCGCGGTCTACGACAAACTGCGCGAATACGCCGACACATGGGCGACGCTCGGCGTGCGCGCGTGGGGCCAGCCGTTCGCCGATAACCCGACATGGTGGGAGCTCAAAGGCGCGGTGGGCGATGAAATCGCCCCGCTGATGGGCGCGCCCGCTAAAAGCGTGCTCGTCCATGAGAACGCCAGCATCGCCAACAGCATTTTGATCAGCGCGCTGGATTTTTCAGATACGCGGCGTGATAAAGTCATCGTCAGCGATCAAGATTTCCCGTCGGACGTGTACAGCGTGACGCGCAATTTACCGCCGCACATGCAGGTACACATCGTCCGCTCACGGGATGGCGTTAGCCTCGATACCCAAGAGATTCTCGACGCGATCGACGAGCGGACGCGCTTGGTATCGCTCAGTCATGTGCTGTTCCGCTCGGCCTACATCATGCCCGCCGCCGAGATCATCGCCAAAGCGCACGCGGTCGGCGCGCAGGTGCTGCTCAACGGCTATCACAGCGTCGGCATCATCCCACTGGATGTGACCGCGCTCAACGTGGATTTTTACATCGGCGGCACGCTCAAATGGATGTGCGGCGGCCCCGGCGGCGTCTTTCTGTATGTGCGCCCCGATCTGCTGCCGACGTTGCAGCCGCGCATGACGGGATGGTTCGCTCATCAGCGCCCGTTCGCCTTCGATCTGGAGCATTTCGATCTGCGCGAAGATGCCTACCGGCTCGCCAACGGCACGCCCGCGATCGCTGCTTTATATGCGATTCAACCCGGCGTCGAGATCATCAAGCAGGTGGGGATTGACGCGATCCGCGCCAATTCGATCCGCCAAACCACCCAACTGATCGAGTGGGCGGAGTCTGCGGGCTATCAGATCAACACGCCCAAGCCGGTGGATCAACGGGCGGGCACTGTTACGCTCAACATGCCGCACGCCTATGAGATCAGCCGGGCGCTTTTGGCGCAAAATATCGTGATCGATTTCCGGGAAGGGGCGGGGATTCGCATCGCGCCGCATTTCTACAATACCGATGCGGAAGTCCGAGGGGCGATGGATGCGATCGCCGCTATCATCGCCGATGAAAGCTGGAAGCCGTATCAGCAAAACCGCGCGTTTGTGACATAAATTGAACGCAGCAGCGCGGGGTATCGCGCCAAAAGGTGGATTTTGTAAGGCAAATCGGTTTTAATCACAATGCTAAAAGGCTATTTTGGGGGATTCCCGTGAAAACAGGGTTAAATATTGTCGCCGTGATACTGGCGTTGATGGGCATTATCTGGATTTTGCAGGGGATCAACATCCTTCCCGGTAGTTTCATGACGGGTGACCTCAAATGGGCGGTGATCGGCGCGGTGCTGGTCGTTGTGTCGGGCGGCATCTTGTATTACACCAGCCGTCGCATGCCGCCCAGCTAGCCACCGCCTTTAGGCCGCCCGTGATGAAGGCTGCCGAAAGGGAGCGGCGGACGCATCGGCATTTCCAAGGGCTGCCAGTCGTTCCAGTGCCCGCTGAAGGATCAGCGTGTCTTCCATCAAATGATCTTCCACCACCACACCCATGCGCAGCGTGAGAATTTGCACACCGCTGTTTTCGTAGCGCGTGCCATCGGGCAGCGTCGCCCCGACGCGAAAACGTGCCGTCACCGCTGTACGGATCGGCGTGCCCGCCACGCGAATATCGGTCGCCTCAATATTCAAGTCAGGGAATAAGCGGTGAATGCGCTCAAACCACGTCCGCACCGCTTCCCGCCCGCGCACGTCCGCCCCCAGTGCTGAAGTTCCGGCGAAAGTGAAGATCACATCCGGTGCGAATCCTTGCAGCAGTGCATCAAAATTTCCGCTGCTGATCTGCTGGAATCCCTTGCGAAGCTGCTGTTTCACGATCCGTGCGAACATGACCTATCCTTTGTGCTCATCAGTTGGGCGAGACGAATGGCGGGCTTCCAAAAACTGGATCGCCATGTGCAGCCATTCGAGGTACGTTTCCTCATAGCGGATTCCGTATTGGCGCGTCAGCTCCCAGAGTTCGGCATTGGGCATCAGTTCCGGCTGATCGCTCAGAAAAGCCATCATCGCCTGCGGGACGTTCCGTTCATAGGCTTCGCGCTGCTGGCGATGCAGCGTCACCTGTACGCGGAGCTGAGTCAGCAGCCCTTCAACATCTTCCGGCGCGGCGAAAAACAGCTTGACCAGCAGCGAGTCTTTTTTGACCTCCATATCGGTCGTCACGCTCGCCTGCCAGCGCTTGAAATCGGCGCGGCCACTTTCGGTCAGGCGGTACACCCGTCGATCCGGTCGATCCGTCCCCGGTTCGATGTGCGAATCCGCCAACCCTTCCGCTTCCAGCTTCTTCAGCGTGGTGTACACCTGTGTCAGCGTGGCATGCCAAAAATGCCCGGTCGATGCCCCCATCCAATGCTGAATGTCGTAGCCGGACATCGGACGGTAGCTGAGCAGGCCCAGCACAATGTACTTCAACATAACGAGTGTCCCTACAGGGCTGCGCGTTCAAGCGTTTCTGTATAACAGATCATACATAACTTGTTAGATATGGCAAGAGGGCAAAATCCTCGATGTTAGAGGGGAGGCAGCACCTTGTCGTAATACAGGATGCGCTGGCGAACGTGCATCCCGGCCCGCTTATACAGGCTTACCGCGTTCGTCGGGCTGTCCGAATCGACGCCGAGTTCTACACGCTCACGTCCGCGCCGCTGAAACTCGATGAAACACTGACGCAGCAGCGCCGAAGCAAGACCGTGCTTGCGCCACACGCGCCGCACCCCCAAAAGACTCACCCATCCGGCCTGCTCGGTTTCGGTGTTGCAAAGCAAAAGCCCGGCGATTTCATCCCCGGCGTAGATCACCCACCATAAATCAGGATCAAAGCCCGGCTGTTCAATGTCCATCCGCCATTCGTCGAGGGTGGTGTTCTGGTCGCCCCAGTGATCGGCGAAAATATCGTGGTACGCGGCGAATACCGTTTCGACATCGTCGCGGACGAACGGGCGGCGCTCGAATCCCTCAGGCAGCGGCATCGGTTCCAGCGGGGTGTCCGGCAGGTTGATCGACATGGTGTAGAACGAGCGCACCAGCGCACAGCCTTCCGCTTCAAGCAAGGTGATCACCTCGTCGGCGCTGTCGATGATCGTCCACTGCATCGTGAGCGGTTCACCGCTGACACCGCGCCGCGCGGCCACGCGGCGGAAGTGCTCATGCGCGGCATTCATCAAAAGCCGCCCCGCCTCAGTGTTGCCTGCTGGCACGCGATACACCCCATTTGCGCGGCGTGGATTGTCCAGTAGATCCGCGATCACAAAGCCGATGATCCTGCCATCCTCATCCTCAGCGATGAAGCAGTCGCGATCCGGGTGATTGTAAGGCACCCGCCAGCGCGATTCGATCTGCTCGACGGTGATGGGGTTGTTGATCGGAATACCGAATCCGGTATAGAAGGCGTTCATCACGTCCGCGATGGCGGGCAAATCCTCCCACCGGAAAACTCGAATGCGCATGTCTCCCCCTGATATGTTCTTCTGCATCGGTTAAGGCGATCGGTAGTGATCTCGACAAATGGATTGAAGCACAAAGTCTCGTATAAGGCCCCTATTCGCACCAAGTTCAGGGGTTTTCTCCTCACGAAAATCGGTCGTAGGGGCGACCCGGCGGGTCGCCCGTTTAAGGTTTTGATTCTGTTTCCATGGGGCGTTCGCCCCTTTTCTTGATGACTCCGGCTTAAGCAGTTGCGCTGAGAACCTATCCTTGCTCGCGCGTCCACACACGCCATTCAACGCCCAAATGCCCCAATATGATCCGGTACGGCGTCAGCTTAAGCAAGCCAACATCAGGATTATCCGGCGTTTTCCAGATGAGCGCCGGATCATAGCCCAGCGGTTCCGGTTCACGCTTGAAACGCTCCCAGATGCGCACGGTATCATCAAGCGTGTCGGCCCAAACTGCCTCACAGTCGATGGTGATCGGCTTGACCACATCCCGGTCATAGCACAGGCTGGCGTAGCTGCTGTGCGCGATATGTTTTTCCTTCGGACTGTGACGGTTGGTGAGAATCCAGCCCGTCGCGCTCCCGGCGTCATGCTCCCAAATGGGATGGAGCAGCCGCACATGAGGGCGATTTTGTGGATCGACCGTGCCTACCGCACACCACACCTGCTGATGCGCCGCTGTGACAAATTCCTCGACGATTTCCGAAAACTGCACCCGTTTCATTGGATAGCCTCCTAAGGATAGCCATTGAAAACCGATCGATTGTGACGTTTTACACAATAAATTGTGCGTTTTTTCACTATACAATAACCGGGCTTACTGTGCCAGAAGTCCCCTACCCGCTTTTCACCCCTTGATCTACGATGCAGCATATCGCATCGGAAGGAAGGAAAACGGATGAACGATACTCCCGTTTTCGTTGCAGCCGGGGCTGACCGCCTCGGAGCACCTCACGGACTCGGCATCAGCGCCATCCATTTCAAATTGAGCGCGCATGATACATCCGACTTGTTTGTGTTGGAAAACACCTTCCACGCCAAGGGCGGCCCTGCCCGTCACCTTCACCTTGATCAGGATGAGTGGTTCTACGTCCTTGAAGGAACGTTCGTGTTTGAGATTGGAACCGAACGTTTTCGCCTCACCCCCGGCGATTCGCTGTTTGGCCCGCGCAAAGTGCCGCATGTCTGGGCATTTGAGGGTGAAGGGCGCGGCAGGCTGCTGGTGATATTCGCCCCCGCCGGAAAAATGGAGGCGTTTTTCAAAGAAACAACGAAGGCGAACGCGATGCCACCGCAAGACCCGGCGCTGTGGCGTGCGCACGGGATGGAACTGCTCGGCCCACCGCTCAAGCTCGATCAGCCGGGTTAAAGCTCTATTTCTGGCGGCGGGGGCGTACCGGGATTCTCTTCGTCGGGCGTGCGCCAGTACTTGCTGCCGCCGCGTTCGCGCCGCAGATACCCGGTATCGATCAAATCACGCCGCAGCCCCGCGAAATCTTCGTGCACCGTCCGCAAAATGGCGTTGACTTCGAACTCAGTGTAGATCACGCCCGGCTCAAATTTCGTCACCAGCCAGCGCATGATCACATCCAACTTAGCTGTTTGTCGCTGCGGCGGCAGTGAGGTCAGGCGACCGTCAAAGCTGATGCGGCGCAAATACGTCCGGTCATTCTCGGAAAATTCAGGCGGCAGCGCGTCGATCCAGCGGTTGTCACTCTGCTTTTTGGCACTTGGCGCCGGTTTTTCCATCGACTGCACGGCCTGCTTGAAGCGCTCCAAGGTAGGATCATTCGCGCGGTAGAATCGCTGGTTCCCGCTGGTGCGCAGCGCCACGAATCCCGCCTCTCGCAGCTTGGAAAGATGATGCGAGACGGTTGGCTCGGACACATCCAGCCGTTCTGCGAGTTCGGTCACGTTGTGTTCGCGCTCTGCCAGCCACGACAGCATCAGCAGACGATTTTCATCGCCCAACGCCTTGAAGCCTTGCAGCAGCCAGCCCTGTAGTTCCGTCAGTTTCGCCATGCAGCCGATCTTTCACCGCTCATCATCCGAAAAAAGCGATTAAACCACAGAACCGATCACGGGTAAATAAATCACGAATGCCGCGTGAGCCGGGCGCCGTTGAGACGCTTCTTAACTCGCACCAGCGGTCAGGAGTCGCCATTACAGGCATCGCTAGGAGGGACGAAGCATGCCTCATCCCTCTATTCGCAGTGCTGAGCCGCTCAATCAATCATGATCGACGTTTCGGGATCGACGACACGATAGCTTTCGGGGGCCAACTCATACCGGCTTCCGGCACGGTCGCGCTTCAAGTAGCGCAGATCGACAAGGTAGCGGCGCAGCAGCGCGTAATCCTCATGGATGGGCTGCAAAATGGCGTTGACCTCGCGCTCGGTGTAGATCGTCTCCGGCTGGAAGTTCGTCACCAGCCAGCGCAGCACAATCAAAAGCTGACGATAGCCCTTGCCCTGCATCGCGGGAATGGTCTTCAATTTCCCGCTGAAGGTGAGCTTGCGCAGATCGTCGCGTTCTTCAGTCGTAAACGAATCCGGAAGCGCATCGATCCAGCGCTCGTCCGACACTTCGACCGGTTTCGGGGCAAAATCCATCGCCTGCACCGCCCTCTTAAAGCGGGCGATTCCGGTGGTGTTCAGCCGGTACAGCAGCGGGGCGCTGGTCGAAGCACCGCTTGGCGTGCCGCCGGTACGCACGCTGATGAACCCGGCTTCGCGCAGCTTGTTCAGGTGATTCGTCAGCGGCTGCGCGCCCATGCTCAATTGTTCACTAAGCTGTGTGAGGGTGGCTTCCCCTTGGGACAACGCACCGAGTAAACTCAAGCGTGTTTGATCCGACATCGCCTGAAAGCAGTGCAGGAGGTAATCTGCGTGTAGCTGCTCCTCCATGATCCTTTCTCCCTTTCGATAGAAGATTTTCAATTTCGATACACATCAAAATTGACAGGTATCTAATTTGAAGTTTATCGAAATTGAAAAGGTTGTCAACCACCGGAATTTGGGGCAGCAAACAGGATCTCCATTTCTTTTTCGCGCGCAGGGGTGGATTCGGCGCATAATGCATAGACCGGCATCATTCATCTGGGGATAAGGCAGACATGCTTGATTCATTGATACAGCAGCTTGAAAGCGGCGACGCGGAGAAGCGTCGTCAAGCCATCATCGCACTGGGCCGCACGAAAGATATGGCCGCGCTGCCCGCCTTGGCGAAAGTGTACCGGGAAGACGCCGATCCCGAACTGCGCGAACTCGCACGAAAAGCCGGGGTTTATATCCGGCAGCAGAACGAAAAATCCGATGAGGCGGCAGGGCATGCGCCAAGCACGCCCTCGGCTCCGCAAAAAGTGAAACTTGACGTTTACCAAACGCCGAGCGCCGAAGACCTAAAGCAGAAATCGCCCTCCTCCATCCCATCGCGCGGGCGCGAATACGATGTGTCGCCGGACAAGCGCAAGCGCGCGAAAGAATATATTGAAGGCGCTTTAGGCGCGAATATGCGTGGCGACAATGCCCGCGCGATGAAGGATTTGGCGCAGGGGTTAGCCCTCGATCCCAACCTGATCAATGACTCGTATTTCGCCAGCATCGCCGCGAGCGTTACCGGGGTGGCGGGCGATGAAGCCGTCCGCATGATTGTAGACAGCCAGCAGCGCAAGCAGTTCGTCGATACGCAGGTGCAGCGGGTCAAACAGGATGTTCGCGATAAGCAGTTGGCGAAAGCCAAAGAATCGAATGTCGGCGGCGTGGGCTTTGAATTGGCGCTGAACATCGGCATCAACTTCCTGTTTCCCATCCTGCTGGCGATCGTCATCACGAGCGTGCTGCAAAATTTGTTCGCCGCGAACCGGGCGGCACTCGATGAATCGCTGGCGCAGTATCCCAATATGGTCGATCTCGATGCGATCAACCGTGCGCTGTATATGCCCTTGCCCCTGCTGCTCGTGATCGGTATCACAAGCGCGGTCGGCGTGATCTTTTCGACGCTGCTGCAATCCGTCTTCATTCATATGGTGGCGAAGTTGATGGGCGCGGTGGGGACGTATCTGCACCTGCTCGACGTGCTGCTCCAGTTCTACAACCGGTTTTATCCGATTCTGTACAGCTTGATCGGCGCATTCTTCATCCTCGCTTCCGCCACCATCGGATCGCCGCTGATTGCTTGTTTGAGCATCATTCTGGTGCTGTTCATGTTGTACTTCAGCTTCAAAACGGCGAGCAAGGTCGGGGAAGCCTACAACATGGGCGCGGGGATGGGGTGTGTGGCCGTCCTCGTCGCCGGGATTCTCATCTTCGTGTTGAATGGGTTGATCAGCGCAGTGTTCGGCGGCACCGTGAATTCGCTGCTGACGAACGCCATCGCCAACGTGGTGATCCCACCGACGGCGACGCCAACATTGGCCCCCTAACGCCCCTTGTTTCTCTCGTCTTACGGGCAGGGCCGCATTGCTGATGCGGCTCTGCTGCTGTCCCATCCACGAAAATTTGCGTTGTTGAGCATATTTTGAGCCACCGGGACATTTACCTCATCGAAACCCCTTGTGTAACATAACCAAAAAGTGTATAACGTGAGTTGGCTGTCATTTTTCCCGGCCAAGCGCCACAATATTCTTTGTGATCAAAAACTTAAAATAGACACAGGGGAACTGCCGTTCCCTAGGTCGGAGAATCGGTTTATGACGCAGACAACCGACGATCAGAGTGACGCAGCGTTGATCGAACGGCTTAGTGCCGGGGATGTCAGCGCGCTGGGTGCGCTGTTTGATCGCTACTACTGGCAGGTGTTCCGCACTGCCGCCGCTATCACGCGTGACGAAGATGTCGCCAAAGACCTCACGCAGGACTGTTTTCTCAAACTCCTCCAATACGCCAACCGAATCGATGTCAGCCTGCCGCTTGCCCCATGGCTCTACCGGGTCACGGTGAATCTGAGCTATACTTGGATTTCGAGGCGGCAGAAACGGCGTGTTTCGCTGGAGTCGTTGGTGAATCGCCTCATGAGTCCTCCGGGGGATGCCCCGGATCGTGCGGCTGAATTTAACGAAATTCAGCAGGTGATTCGCCGTGCTATCAGTGAGTTGCAATTTAATCAACGTGTCGTGGTCGTCCTGCACTATCTCTGTGGCCTCAACCTAGACGAAATCGGGGAAATCCTCGATTGTCCGGTCGGGACGGTGAAAAGCCGTCTTTACTACGCCCGCGAAAATCTGCGTCATCGATTGGGCGAAGTTCATCGTACATGGATAGAGGGTGTACCAAGCTATGTGGAATCGTTCGGATAAGATGCTGGATGACTGTATCATTCAGGCACTCAGACCAGAAACGCCCCCTTCGGCGGCGCTAAAACAGGAAATCTGGGAAGGGCTGCTGGCAAAGGTGAGCGCACAGGCCGCTGATGCCACGTCGACCGCCGAGTCAGAATCAACAGCGGTCTGTTTGCCTAAATGCTCACCCGTCGATGAGGTTGAAGCCGTACTGCTTGCCACACCGTACTCTAAAACGGCTCCTCGTGAGGGCGTAGTCACCCGTTTCGTACTGTCGATATTGGACATGTTGGAAGCCTCTACGCTGTTTTTGTTCAGCGATAACCTGTCGTTGGAACGCGCACGAACGCAAACAGCGCCGTCATCACGGCTGCTCATTCGCGGCACGTTCACCTACGCAGGGGTGTAATTTCCTGAGCATGGATCGCGTGGCAGGGTAGACAGTTGAGCAGTTTACGGGGCGGTTAAGCGATCGCCCCGTGCTATTTCCCCCTTATGAACGGAGGTGAATCGACGGTGAAAAGGTGGCGCGCGGCGCACTGAATCGTTAAGATTCATCAAGGTGTTCCGGTTCACTTTCAAGCTATAATCAGTTCAGATGGGTACGGGGACATATTACACAGTGTCCCAATCAATGAGGAATGATTCATGATCCCTTTACCACGCATCATGACAGTCGATCCTTCCGGGCAAGCTGCACGGTTGGTTCGGGCTGCGGTCGATCTGCTGCATCGTCACGCCATAACCTTCGACGTGCCGTCCTCCCTTGATGCGCTGGACGAGATTTCCCGCACCACGCTGGATGTGGTGATCACGGCAGCACAGCTCGACTCCTCGATGACCGGAGTAGATTTAGCCCTCCGCATCAAACAGGAGCGCCCGGAGTGCTCGGTCATCCTGATCGCTCACGAAAGCGAACCTGAACTGCTCGATGAAGAAACGCGTGCCGCGTCACCGTTCCTGATCATCGAACACCCGAATGACGCCGAACTGTTCCTGCGTGCGATTGCCGCCGGGCTGGACGGGCGCGATGTGCTCACCGCGCAGTTTGAAGGCGCGGCACGCAGCAGCCGCCCGAAGCACAGCGACATCGGCGCGGTGCCAACCATTGACGTGAAAGCCGCCACCCGCTTTGTCGATCAAGTGCTGACGGATGTCGGCGCGATGGCGGTCATCCTCAGCAACCGTGCGGGGGAAGTACTGCTGGAACGCGGCGCGGTGGGGTACATTGACCGCGAACAGCTTACGCAGGCCCTGCTGCCCACCGTAATGACGACGTTTGAGATGAGCAAACTCGTCGGCGGCAAAGCCTCGGCGCTCAATTACTACGATGGCGAACGCTACGATGTGTATATGCTCTCGGTTGGGCTGCATCACATGCTGACGGTCGTATTTGAGAGCAACAACGCGGCGCGCGGTCAGTTGGGCGCGGTCAGCCGCTTTGGGCGGCGCGCTGCCGAAGACCTCGTCGCTTTGATCGGCGCGAGCGCGTTCATGGTGGAAGCCGAGCGTGAAGCCCGCGCGACGATGGAAATGAAACGCGCCGCCGAAATCGCCGCGCGCATCCCCGAAACGCAGAAACTCACGCCGCCGGTTGAACCACCGGTCGTTGAAGAAAAACGGCGCGGACGCGGGCGCAAGACTTCCGAAGTCGCCGCCGCCGAAACTTCCCGTCGCAACACCGAGCCGCTCATTTTGCGCTCGGATGAAATTGAGCAGGTCACCCTGCCCGAACCAGAACCGCTGCGCCTAACACCGATCGATAATCTGGATTTGAATAAGCTGGATCCAAACCTGTTGGAGGGAATCGATCTGAGTGCCGCCGATGACCTGTTCGACATGGATAAATTGGCAGAACTGGCCAATGAAACACGCCGTGAACGCGGCCCTTTATCATACGACGAAGCGCGTGAGCTGGGTATCATTCCGTGACACAGCAGCAGGAACCACACAGCAAGCCGAATGAGCAATCCTCCATTGTCGGCGCGGATGCGCTGGTAGGGCGGTCGCTCAAAAATGGGCGTTACAAACTGGTGCGCGTGTTGGCGACCGGCGGCATGGCGCGCATTTATGAGGCGATCGACACTACCCTAGAGCGCACCGTCGCCATCAAAATTCTGCTGCCGGATACCAGCAGCGGTGACGATGAAACGCTGACGATGCGTTTCAAACGTGAGGCGAATGCCGTCGCCGGGTTGGAGCACCCAAATATCGTGCGGGTGTACGACTACGGCGAAGATGTGGGCGGCGTCTACTTCATCGTTATGAATTTGGTGCGCGGCAAAGACCTCGCTCAGGAATTGGGACGGCTGCGCCGCGCCGGGGAGAAAATGCCGATCGAGCGGGCGCTGCATCTCATGGTGCAAATGGCCTCGGCGCTCGATGAAGCCCACCGTGCCGGGATCATCCACCGCGACATCAAACCATCGAATATCCTCGTCGATGATCAAGACCGGGTGACGCTGACCGACTTCGGTTTGCTGCTGCGCCCCTCCACCGATACCACCTTCGGAACCGCATTCGGCACCCCCCGTTATATTTCGCCGGAACAGGCGATTGCTTCTAATAAAGTGACCCCGCAAAGCGATATTTACTCGCTGGCGGTGATTTTTTACGAAATGTTGACCGGTCGCACGCCGTTTACGGGCGATACGCCGATGGAAATCGCGCTGGCACACATCCACGATGCGCCGCCGCCGCCTTCTGAATTTAACCCGACCATTCCCCCTGCCGTCGAACAGGAACTCCTGAAGGCGCTCGATAAAACGCCGGACAACCGCCACCGCAACGCGATGTCGTTTGTGGCGTCGATACGCAACGCCTATGGCTTACAGATCGACGATACGCCGCCGCGCCCGATGGACTCGCCCTCGCGACCCACACGACCGGACTCGATGGCGGAAGCGATCGCCGAAGTCCGCGCGACCGCCGAACAACGATCGAAAAAGACCAAGACCGGCGAATTTATCCCCGCCGCCCCACCCGCCAACGTCGCGCCGCCTGTTCCTAAAGTCGCCGCGCCGCGCCGTTCCATTTCCGCCAAACGACTGGCGGAATCGTGGGATGTCCCGACCTCCACCAAATCCAACCGCCGTCCACCCTTCGCGTTGATTGGCATCGTGCTGGCGGTGATCGCCGTGATCGTGGTAGTGATCGCCGTACTGCCGAAAGATCAAGGGGGCGGAGCGGATCTAACACCGACCGCAGCGGCCACCAACCCCACCGATGAATCATCGACCACGGCCCCGATGGTCGTCGGTACCAATGCGACCGAAACCGCCGCGATCACGCCCACCCCAACGCCGATTATCCTGCTCATGCGTGCGATCTATACCGACAGCGCGCTGACCCTGCTCAATGCAAGCAGTTTCTCGGCATCGGCGGCGCGCATCACGTTCCGTGGACAGGATGGCAGCATCACAGAGATTGCCTCCCACGTCACGGGGGGAAGTTTGCGTGCGGGCGAATGTTTCCGCATCAAGGCGCAGCGGCAGATCGATCCGCCGATCGACTGTCAAGGCCGCGTCCAAAGCGAATACAGCCCGAATATCGAAGTGACGCAGTTCTTCTGGCGCAGCGAAAGCAGCCCGGACGGATTCGCGGTGCTGGTCGATGGGCAGCTCGCGGCGACTTGTGCTCCAGTGCGGCGCGGTGAATCGGCGGTGTGCGCGTTTTCGATGCTGCTGAATCCATGAGGATAATGCGCTAACCCGTCTTCGTTAAACAAACGAAGACGGGTGAACCGATTGCAATGCTGAAATTGGCCCTCGTTTTTGCGACCCTCTTCTCGTCCATCGGCGCGCTGCTGATCGGCGGAGTCAGCCGTTCGTGGGGCACGGTGAGCACCCTTCCGCCTGAACCACTGGTGATGCTGGTGGTCGATCGCAGTTACCGCCGCATCGGAATGATCCTACCCTCGCCCGCCCAACGCGAAACCGTGCCGCTGCTTTATCAAGGCCGCACGCTCACCGATCTCGTATGCAGTGCTGACGGAAACCTGCTGCGCATCAGTGATGGGAACGCTGTGCACTGGTTCAACGCGGAGGGCGAAACCGACCCACCGAGCGAATCCGCCAATGCGCTGCCGATGGGCATGACCGATCGTATGGCGCGCAGTTTGGGCGATAATCTTCGCCAGCAAGCCGTCATCGTCTCCCCCGATGGCGCGTGGATCGTTTTCACCCGAAACGCTGCCCTGACCGAGATCAATCCCGAACTGTGGCTGGCAGCCTCCGATGGGAGCGCCCCCAACCGTCGTATTGGCTCCGGCGTACAACCCGCGTGGTCACCAGACAGCCGCCTGCTGGTCTACGCGCAGGCCTTTCAAGAAGGCGACGCCCAGAATTACGAACTCATGCTGATGGACGTGATGCGCGGTGAGTCGTTCCGCCTGACACGTTCGCCGTTTTTCGATCTGTACCCGGCATGGTCGCTCGATGGCACGCAGATCGTCTTTTCGACTCAGCGAAGCGGCACCCCACAGGTCTCCGTCATGAACGCCAACGGACGCGATCCGCGCCTGCTCACCGCCACGCCGAATGTCTTTCGCCTCTGTTTTCTGCGCGCCCTGCCGACTTCGCTTATCGCCCCTGCAAACTAACGACCCATCGCTTTCCCTACGCTCATCGATGCTGCGCAACCCGCCAGCGCGTTTGCCTGTCCCATCCATCAAGGAAACCACGCAGCCAGAGTGAGAAGGAATACAGCGATGATGGCCGATTCAATCGAACGGGAAGATTCAGCCCCCCAACCGGGGGTGCGCCGTCTGTGGCTCATCACCGCCGCGATCTGGATCGCCGGGGTCGTGCTGCTCACCACATTACCGGATCGCGTCAGCCTGATCAGACAGATCGAGATCAGTCTGCGCCACATCTGGGGTGGCGATCTAATCGGTCATACTGGGTTGATGGGGGCTTTCACGGGGGTGGTTTACGCGGCAGCGCGGCGCGGATGGCGGGCGCGCTTTACACTGGCGCTGGCCGTGGCGGTGCTGATCCCGGCGTTCACCAGCGCCATCACCGAATGGATGCAGCAGTTCAGTCCGGGGCGTACGCCGGATCGGGCTGATTTTGTCGCGAATTTGCTGGGGGTTTTCATCGCCGCCACGCTGATCTGTTATGCGGCAGCGGCGCGGCGGCTGCGATCATAAAGAGGGTGGGACAGCTCCCACCCTCTCTTTTGCTTTACGCCCCGTACTTGACGAAGCGTTTGGCGTGCGCCAGCGCCAGCGGCATCAAGTCGGCGGCGGGGAACTGACCAAGCGCGCCCTGCATGCATGCGCGTTCGCCGTATTCCTGTGCCAAGTCCGGCATATGCGTTTCGGGCGCGTACAGCAGCGTCGGCACCGGGTGCCACGAGTGGGAACGCAGTTTGGCGGGCGTGCTGTGATCGCCCGTGATGATCAGCACCGACGGATTCAGCGCCGTCAGGATCGGCAGCGCAGCATCCACCGACTCGATCACCTTGACCTTCGCGTCAAAGTTGCCATCTTCGCCCCGGCTGTCCGTCGGCTTGATGTGGCAGAACACGAAGTCGTAATCGTTGATGATCTTCGCCACGCGGTTGAACTCGTCGGCGGGCGTGTCTTCGTGATCGGTGTCGATGATGTCCATGCCGACCAAACGCGCTACCCCGCGATACATCGGGTACACAGCGACGCACGCCGCGCGCAGTTTATACACTTCCTTGTACTTCGGCAGGCGCGGATCGGTCGCGAAACCGCGCAGCGTCACGCCGTTGGCCGGTTCGTGACCCTTCAGCCGCTTGGTCGCTTCGGCGATCCACTGGTTGACGAGTGCAGCCGTCTTTTCGGCTTGGGGAACGCTCGCCCGCGCGGGCAGCGGCGGCACACCGGTGATCTGCGGGTCAGTGTCTTCAATTTCCGGGCTGAGGCCTGCACCGCGCAGCACGAGCGCGAACCGGTAGCCTTCAGCGATCTTGACTTCGGCCTTCACGCCGCCGTCCAGTTCGATCCCCTGAAGCAGCTTGACGCGTTCCGCGCCCGCTTCGGTGTCGATGCGTCCGGCGCGGCGGTCGGTGATCTTGCCGCTGGCGTCCAGTGTGCAGAAGTTACCGCGCACCGCGACATCGCCTTCATTCACATCCAGCCCAATGCCGATGCCTTCCAGCACACCGCGCCCGATATCGTAAATCAGCGGGTCATAGCCGAACAGCGCGAGGTGCGCGGGGCCGGAACCGGGGGCCACGCCGCGCGCGACCGGGATGCTTAAGCCAACGCTGCCTTCGCGCGCCAACCGATCCATATTCGGGGTATGGGCGGCTTCTAATTCGGTCTTGCCGCCGGGCGTCATCGGCAGACCGCCCAACCCATCCATCACAAGGAGAATGATCTTGCCGCCCTCATCGACGGTGAGGCGGCGCATCAGATCAAAATTAGCCATAGGTGAACCCTCTCTGCTAACTGTCGGGTGAACGGGTTAATGATACCGCGTTCCCCTGTTACGAGTCAGTGACGACCCACCCAAACCAGCTATGCTTTTTGACGCCGTTATCCGTGTGGGTAAGTCGGATGATCCGATGCGGCGGGTTTAGTCCTATACTAAGAGCGTCATAATGCACACAAAGCGATAACGAGAGGTTCCTGTGATGGTGACCCGCGACTCGATCCACCGTTCGAAGCGCCACCAGCCATCCCGTCGCATCGATCCTACTTCGCCCACCTCTGACGAGGATGCATTCGCTCTAAGCAGTACCGCCATTCGTGCTCTACAGGCACACGATGCCCCCCTGAATGCCCCTAATGTGCTCCACTTGCAGCGGACTATCGGCAACCGTGCCGTCTCCCGGTTGGTACACGAACGTTCCGCGCAGCGCGTCCAACGCACCTATATCACGATTGAGAAAATCGACTATGACCCAGATGAAGGTGACTTCATCGATGGGCGCATTCGCTCCCAGTTTTTTACCGATGTCGGCGCTGCCATTCGGGAAAGTCCGGCCTTCGCAGGTGCCGCCAATGCCCCTTTCAGGAACCGTGTCCCAGACGTGCTGGGGGAAGTACAGAGACCCGACGAATACAAAGGCGCGGACGCTAAAATCGTGATCGATCTCTTGCTCACCGCGTTCATTGACGCCTATAAGTCTTTCGGAGTCATGTCGTGGGGCGCGCCCAACACGGCGGCGCTGCGTGCCATCATTGAAAATGCTTTGCAGAGCAACATCGCATTGATTCCGAAGCATACGCTCGATGCGGGCGAGCGATCAGAATTTGACACGCTGGTGAGCATCGTCGGCAAAGACAAGATGTCGCGCGAAAAAGGTAAACCGACCGATATTCCGCTCGATTCGCTGCCCGGTAATGTGAAATCGGCGGCTCAGCTCGTTCAGGCGGGCATCGCCAAAGAAAAAACCTTGTGGCCGTTGAACACCCGCACCTTACCGTACGAATACATGAGTTTGGACGCCATTCGAACGGTTGTGATGAATCGGCTTCCCCGCTATCAGGGCAATCACTCGAATAAAGCCGGTTGGCTCACCGATAGTCCGATGCCAGCCAATTGGGTCGATCCCGCCGCGAAACAGATTTATGACAATGCCAGCCGTGCGCTACAGGGCAAACTGCTCAAAAAAGACGCGCAGCGCCGGATCAATTCAAATTCGGGCATGCGCGCTGAATACAAAAATTTGTTCACGGCGGCTACGACAGGAAAAAAGAGTAAGGATCTCCTGAGTATGGTGTGGTTGGCGGCCACCAGCGGCATTTCACCGTATATCGAATTCTCGCTCTCCGGGACATCGATCAGCCGCATGATGTACAACGTGATCACGGGCGAGTATTACGTCACCGCGCACTATAAATGGGGCGACGCCTATAATCCGTTTTTCCATCTAACCTGATATGGTTTTCGTGCAGGTCAAACCTTATACACACTGCCTGTCTATTCGGTTGAGTGCATAGTTCGGTTATAGTGCATAGTGCGCAAATATTAGAACAGGTGTATACTATACACACGCGTCATTCAGCCAATTTTTCTCAGTATTCACCCCTTCATGATGAGGAGAGATGCCATGTCCGATCGTCAAATCACCGATAGTGTCGTGATCCACGCCTCCCCACAGATCGTCTATAACGCGCTGACCACCTCCACCCAGATCAACCAGTGGTTATGCAATCATGCCGATGTCCACTACCGCGCCGCCGAAGGCAGCGGCTTCTATCTCGGCTGGAACGACGAGTATCAGGTGATAGGCAAATTCATCACCTTGGAACCGGGCAAACGTGTCGCGATGACATGGTGCGGCGCGGGTGAACCCGAAACGCGGGTCGAATTCACCCTCACCCCCGAAGACGGCGGCACCCGTGTGACTATGGCGCACACCGGCTATGGTGAGAATGACGCCAAACTGCTCGAAGATCACCGGCTGGGTTGGCAGGGCATGCTCGAATGCTTGAAGTATTTCGTGGAAACCGGCCTCGATCTGCGCCTGATGCGCCGCCCGATGCTCGGTATTTTTCTCGGCCCTCTGACGCCTGAACGCCGCGAAGCCCTTGGAGTCCCGGTCGATTACGGCATCGTCATTGACGGCACGATGGAAGGACTCGGCGCGCGCAAGGCGGGTATTCAGGGAAACGATGTCATCACCGAGATCAACGGACACCGGATCACCGGTATCAACGAGGTGAGTACGGCGATACGTGGCAAAGTCGGCGGCGATGTCGTCAGCGTCACCTTCTATCGCCATGCCGATGCACACACCGTTTCGATGGAACTGGGCAAACGCCCCGCGCCGGATGTCCCTCCCACCGCGGCTGAACTCGCTGCCCGCCAGTTGGAAGGGTACGACCGCCAAATGGGGCAGATCAAGGCGCTCGTCAAGGATCTGCCCGAAAGTGCCCTCAACACCGCACCTGCTGAGAACGAGTGGAGCGTCAACGAGAACCTCGCCCACTTAATTTGGAGCGAACGCTGTGCGCAGATCGATATTTGGAACGCACACGGCGGCGGATTCGGCTACGATTGGCCGAATAACGGGCCGCTGCACCTCGTCGGCGTACTGGCGGCCTGTCCCACCAGTGCAGACCTAATTGCCGAGCTTCAGCGCAGCTTTACCGCGACGATCGCCATCCTCAAGTCGCTCACGCCGGAAGACGCCGACGTGAAAACCACTTACGCGCGCATCGGCCAAATTTGCATCGGCCAAATCGATCACACGAACGAGCACATCGACCAAATCACCCGCACCATCGAGCAGGTGCAGGCGAACGCCGCCCCCATCGCCAAGTAACACCCCTAATGAGCGGCTTCGCGGAGATCACAGAGTAATAAGAGGAACGTTTCTCTCAGACTCTCTCTGATCTGAAGTAAACAGCTTGCTTTTGACCTCTCCACCGTTTTTGCACGCGCCCCTTCCCGAATTCGGGAAGGGGAAGACTCGCGAAGCGAGACGGGGGTTAGGTGATTTGTAAACAACTTACTTCAGATCACTTCTGTGATCTCCGTGTCGTCTGTGGTTTGATCGCTCGTTTGTTGTTCAATTCCTTGAGATTGCTTCTAAACGCCCACGCCGATCGCATGGTAGCATTGGAAAATCAGACACACCCTACCACCTCTTCACCCCGCACTGAGGGATAACATGCAGCCAACCATCCACCTTTTCCACAAAAGCAGTCGAAAATTCGTAGAGGGGAAGCGCGCCAGCCTCGCCAATTGGTTCAAAGCATTCTTCTATGCACTGATCTGTTTGATCGGGGCCGGAATCATCGGCTACGTCCTTGGGGGTCAGGAATACTTCCGGCAAAGGCATGTGGATCAGGATAGCAAGACGACCAGTGCCACCGTCTCCGGCGGGGAACAGCGCACGCAGGACCTCTTTTTTGTCTCATATTCGCTTGACTACACGTATCAAGTGGACGGGCGATTGTACAGCGGCAGTCAAGGGGTCAGCGGCGGCTTTTGGGATGCGATTCGCATCGGCGATTCGATCGACATCCGTTATTCCAAAACCAACCCGGCAGAATCCTACATCGAAGGGGAAGCGATTTTGGGGCCATCACGAATTGTGGGGGCACTGCTGTGGATGATTGCGCCCGCTGCGTTGCTGCTCGGCGGAGGGTTTGTTGTTGCGAATGAAGCATATCGCGATCAGATGTCACGCACAGGCAGTCTCATCACGGGATCTTACAAAGGGCAGCAGCCTGTGAACGCTGCACGACGGAGTGTGACTTATGAGGTCATGTTTGATTTCGTCACCCCTTCCGGCACTCAGATCAGGGGCAAAGGGCAGGTCACGATTTCCAGAAAACGCCTGAAGCCCGACACGATTCGCCAAACATTCCCCTCAATCGGCGCACCTGTGCTCATCCTCTACAAGGATGACAAACACTATATCCTCCTGTAGAGAAAATCCTAGCGATCACGGGGCGGCTCTCCGTGATCGCTAGCGCGGAACTACCGTTAAACGCTTTTCAGCCACGCAAGCGCGTCGTCCGCATTCGTGAAGACCATCATCCGCAGCCCAATTTCGTAGAACGTCTCGATGATTGGAACCAAGCTGTCAGCGGCGACGATTTCTTCAGGGACGATGTTCGCCCAGTAGCGCCAGCCTGCCGCGACCATGCGCTTTCCCCAGTCCCGGTTGATCTCCGTGTCCTCCATGACAACCGGGCCGTTCAGGCGGTCGTCCGAAAGCCACTTTGAAGCGCCATTTTCCTGTAACACCTTCAGGCCAAGTTCCATGGCGGCCCCAAGGGTATTGTAATCAATTGGCTTGTGGATGGTGTGGTGAACGATCTTTTCGTCAGGAAGGTAACGAAGGGTGATGAACTCGTTATCGATGAGAACCTGCGGCTGCATCTTGAATCCTCCATGCGTTGATGAGCTAAAAACGGTCTCGTTGTCCGCCGTCGTGAAGTTTGCATGCGCATCGGCTGTGAGACTGAATAGCGAAACTTCGTCGATATTCAAGTTTTGTGTGAGTTTATCACCTAACCTCCCGAAGTACGCATAAGCATCACCATCGCCTCCGGGTTTTCATGAACTTCAGAACTGCTTACTTCACCAGCGGGCGATACTCCGGGTGACGACGGACATACGCGCTCACATACGAGCACAGCGGCACCACCCGCAGCCCGTTCGCCTTCGCGTATTCGAGTGCGTCATGCACCACTTTTCCGGCGATTCCCTGTCCTTCCAGTGCGGAAGGCGTTCCGGCGTGGGCCAGCACTAAATCCCCCTCATGATCGACCACATAATCCAGCACAGCCACTTGATCGCCAACCCATGCCTCAAACCGGCTTTCTAACGGGTTGTTCACCACGACTAACTGCTCAAGATCCACCATTCAAGTCCCCCACCATGCTTTGTCCACTAAAACAGGTTTGCGATGTTCGATGATCGGTTGTGTGGGCGTTCGGTTGAACGCCCACACGCCCACTTCCAAGGTTAATCCTCGGCATTCGTCTTGATGAAATCGACCAGATCGTCGATCGTCGTCAGAGCCAGCCCGGTCACGGTATCCGCCGCGCCGTAATAGATCGCGATACGTCCAGTATCGGGATCATGCAGTGACGCGCACGGGAAGACCACGTTTGGCACATCGCCCACACATTCATACAACGTCTGCGGCGACATCAAATAAGGGGCGGCGCGGTGGATCACCTTCCACGGTTGATCGAGATCGAGCAGCGCCGCGCCCATGCTGTACACATAACCGTTGCACGAGGTCAGCACGCCGTGATAGATCAGCAGCCAGCCTTCGCTCGTCTCAATCGGAATCGGCCCTGCGCCGATTTTGGTGCTTTCCCAGCGCCATGATTTCGGCTTCATCACGAAGCGGTGATTGCCCCAATGCACCATATCCGGGCTTTCGCTGTAGAAAATATCTCCGAACGGCGTGTGACCGGTATCGCTCGGTCGGCTGAACATTGCATATTTGCCGTTGATCTTACGCGGGAACAACACGCCGTTGCGGTTGTAGGGCAGGAACGCGTTTTCGATGAAGTGAAATTCCTCGAAGTCAAACGTGTAGCCGATGCCGATCGTCGGCCCGTGATAGCCGTTGCACCATGTCACGTAATAACGATCTTCCAGCCACACCACGCGCGGATCGTAGCGGTGAACGAACGGGCTCAGCTCCGGGTCGTTGAATTTCCACTCAATCGGCTTGGGGGCAATTTGCCACTTCAAACCATCGTCGCTGTGCCCCACATGCAGCGTCATCGTGCGGCGGGTATCGTCTACGCGGAACACGCCCGCGAATTTTCCATTAAAGGGGACGGCGGCGCTGTTGAAAATGCTGTTCGATGTGGGGATCGCGTTGCGCGGAATGATCGGGTTGCCGCTGTAGCGCCAGATGACCGCATCGGAACCGCTGGGGCGATCTTCCCACGGAATGTTGGGAAGCGGGTTGCCGACCATGTGTGTTTTGGGAGTGCTAGCCATGAGGAAGTCCTATTCAAGAAACCTTGACAAAGTATCTATTTGAATTTAACCTCGAACCTGTTTTCGTACAAGTTCGATTTGTTCGAGTTTCCGCCCATGCCCAAGAATCCTACCCTGCGTGAAATCGCTGCCCGCGCTGATGTCGCCCTCAGTACCGTCTCGCAGGTCTTGAATAACAAAGCCAATGTTTCGCCTGAAATGCGCGAACGTGTGCTGGAAGCAGCCGAAGCGCTCGGCTACCGCCAGCGCGTCACCACATCCGCCGTCGTCAAAAACGAACTTTCAACCGTCGGCGTGTTGACCAGACGCATCGAAGGCGAACCGCTGACCGTCAATCCTTTCTATTCGCCTGTGATCGCCGGAATCGAGCATGAGTGCCAGCGCCACGGCATGAACCTGATGTACGCCAACCTTGAAGTCGATGCGCGCAGCCGTACGGCCAGCTATCCGGCCATGCTGCTGAACGAACTGATAGGCGGCGTGATCGTGATCGGCGCGTTCCTCGACTCGGCCATTGCCGACATCAGCCGCCGTGCCGGGCGCAATATCGTGCTTGTCGATTCGTATACGGAGCAGGATGGGGCGTTTGACCGCGTGGTGATTGACAATTTCAACGGCGCGCTGACCGCCGTCAGCCACCTGATCAGCCGGGGACACCACCACATCGGCTTGATCGGCAGCAGTCCGGATTCCTACCCCAGCATCGCCGAACGGCGGCGCGGCTATTTCGCGGCACTCGCGCGGGCTGGAATCAATGCGGACGACAGCGCGGCCTATGTCGAAACGGGCGAATTGAAACGCCGCGACGCTTTTGAAGCGACCCTGCGGCTGCTGCGCCGTGCCCCGGAAGTCACCGCCATCTTCGCCTGCAATGATGAAACCGCGTTTGGTGTCATGAGCGCCGCCCGCCATCTGGGCCGCTCCATCCCTGAAGATCTTTCCGTGATTGGCTTTGACGACATCGACCTCGCGCAAGAAGTGATTCCGCCGCTGACCACCCTCCATGTCGATAAAGTCCTCATGGGCACCATGGCGCTGCGAATGCTCCGCGATCGCGCCACCGATCCTCAACGTGCCGCCATCACGACCGTCATCAATACCCAGCTCATCGCGCGCGGCACCGTTCGCCCCCTTCCTTAAATCCCTCATCCTTACATCCCCTCATACAGATGGAAAGGTTATGTCTGTATGAAAGCGACTTGATGTAGAATCGAAACCGGATGGCAGTTCGCCTTGCGGTTTCGATTCTCACCCAACCGAATCGCCCTCCTCTTAGAAGTTCATGCGACGACACTTTCAAGCATGCCCGTTTTCGCGTTCGTACGGGAAGATGAGCAAAAAGTGTCGTCCTCTCAAGCATAGAAGCGAGGGGTGTCGATGAAACGCACATCATGGATCATGACTGCACTGATCCCCCTGTTTATCCTGACGGGAGTCCAAACGCATGCGCAGGAACCCCCGACCGATACCTTTATTGTGTGGGGGCCTTCCGGCTTGGAGCTGGATAATTACATCACCCAGACCTTTCAGGCACGTCACCCGGATATTGAAATTATCATTACCGATCAAGGCTGGGATGAGGCGCTGCGCCAAAACTTGCAGAACGCCATTTTGATGCAAAGCCCGCCCGATGTCGTCATTGGCGAAAACTATTTCCGTGCCTTCGCTGCCCAAGGGGCACTGCTGCCGCTGGATGACATCCTCGCGCGCTATGCCGACGATATTGTCCCTACCACGTATGCCGCCGCCATGTATGAGGGCAGCGTCTATGCCATCCCCATGTTTACCGGGGTGTTTGCCTTCGAACGTAACTGCCTCGTCGTCGAAATGGCGGGTCTAAGCTGTGACAACCCGCCCGAGTATTGGGACGAACTGCTTTCCGAAGCCGCCGCCGTCACCGAAGCGGGTGGGGGCAGCGCGTTCGGTTATACGCTGCAAGGCCCCGGCGGAACCGCCGTCGGTGCGGCCTTCCGCATCGCCGTCTATCAAGCTCAATTGGACGCGCTTCCGTGTGCGGACGCTGCCTGCACCATCCCGAACTTCAACAACCCGAACGTCATCCCGGTTTATGAGATGCTGCGCCAACTCGTCGCCTACACTCCACCGGGCTTGATCAACAATACCAATGAGGGGCAGGTCTACGAAGCTCTGTTCCGGGGTGTCTCGGCTTTCCAAATCGCCGGAAGTTGGCATGTCGGCTGGGCAGAATCGGCGGGCTGCGAAAGCTGTCGCTACTCACCCATCCCCATCCCGCGTGATGGGCACGAGGCTAATCTGCTGGTCGGCAATGTGCTCTACGCCGCGCCCAGTATTGGACACCATCCCGATATGGCGAAGGAATGGCTAGAGCTTCTGATCAGCACCGAAGCGCAGGAGCGCGTCTTCAGCCAATTAGGGCGGCTTCCCGTGCGCTTATCGGTGTTGAACAGCATTCGGGAAACGGTCGATCCGGCAACTGCCACCTTCATTGATGAACTGCTGTACAATGACAGTTTGACGCTGCTGCCACAGTGGGAAAATCACCCGCGTGAAACGTGGGCGATCTATAACGACCTGCTGACGGCAGTGCTGAAGACGGATCGACCCATTCCAGACATCATGCAGAACGCCCAGAGTGCGCTGGATGCCCTCCCTGAGTAGGGATAGGCAGCGGGACGGTAACCGGCCCCGCCAAGCCAACAACTAGGTAAAGCTGCCGAATTGAACCGTGCAATGTCGCTGAAGATACCGCTAATCTCTTCTATCCAAGTCCGCTTGTTAGCCGTGTCTCTCTTCACGACGTTCTTAACCGTTACGATTGTCGTCGCGTTCAACCAATGGCTGCGCGTTCAACTCGTCGCGGAAGCCGATACCGCGCTGCTGGTCACTGCCAGTCAGATGGCCGATCGAGTCGATGAATTCAACCGCAGCAATATGCAGGTTTTTAATGTTGGGTCGCGCTTGCCGGATCTGGTGGATTTTCTGCAAGCCAGTGAAGAACAGCGGCAGGATTCCGCCTTCCGTAACCGCACGCTCATCACGCTCGATTCGCTTGAAATTGAACCTTGGGATGAGTACTACATCCTATCGCAGGCCATTCTCGATCGCAGCGGGCGCAATATTCTCGATACTGCGATGGGCAACATGGGCGGCAACGAATCGCAGCAGGAGTATTTTCGGGCGGCCCTTTTAGGCGGATCGATTGCGGTTTCCCCCGTGCAGTTCCGTCCCGATCGCGCCGGTATCTACTATAACTATGCCGTTCCCCTGCGCTCGCCCGATCCGCCCAACACCGTGATCGGTGTACTGCGCATTCAAATTTCGCTTTCCAGCGTGCAAAACATCCTCTTTGAAGCCGTCCACGGGGACGATTTGGACGTGATGCTGTTTGACAAAAATCAGGTGCGCTTGGCGGACAACCGCCATGAAGACCTGCTTTTTCGCAGCGTTTCCAGTTTCTCCACCGAAGAAATCGCCGCCTTCCGCGCGCAGTATGCCATTCCGCCCCTCCCGGATCAGTATGTGAGTGTGCCAATCCCCAGCTTGGCTGAAGCCCTCACCACAACACACAACCGGGAAGTCCTGTCCGGCTACACCACGCCCGGCACCACCGAAGAAGCGCGCCTTGCGATCGTTCAACTCACCACGATGCCTTGGTCGTTGGTCGTGGCGCAGCCTGCCGCGCAGTACTATCAAACGGTGCAGCAGCAAACAACCGGTATCCTCGTGCTCGCCATCTCGTTGACCGTTCTCTCGCTCGTGTCATCGTTTATGGTCTCGCGGCGCATCACGCGGCCCATCCGCACGCTCACCGCCATCGCGCGGCAGGTCGGCGAAGGCAAGCTGTACATCAAAGCACCGGTGGCCTCTCGCGATGAAGTCGGCACGCTGGCGACGACGTTCAACCTGATGACGACCGAACTCGAACTCGTCCATTCGACCCTAGAGGAACGCGTCGAACAGCGAACGCTGGAGCTTTCCGAAGCCAACGAAAAGCTCAAACATGAAATGGCCGAGCGTGAACGCGCGGAGCAGCAGGCCCTCGATTTCGTCCTCGAACACGAGCGCACGCGCATCCTGACCGAATTTATTCAGGATGCATCCCACGAATTCAAAACGCCGCTCTCCATTATCAATGTCAACACCCATCTCACCAAGCGTCTGCTTCCCGACGAGCAAAAGCGTCTCATGATCGCCATCGAGGAACAGACGCGCTACATCGATGGCCTCGTCAACCGCATGGTGTTGATGTCCAAGCTCGACAGCGGCCTCTCCAGCCATCTGCTTTATGTGAAACTGGACGATTTTCTTCGCACCATCCATTCCAGCCTCAGCGAAACCATCAAAGTGAAGCAGGCCGCCGTTCATCTCGACCTCAACGCGCCGACCTCGTGGGTGTATGCCGATCCCGATTTGCTGTTTATTGCCGTGCAAAACCTGTTCGATAACGCCCTCAAATACACCAAGCCCCCAATCGAAATCCATGTCTCCACCACCGTGCAGGGCGATCGCTTGGTTGTCGTGATCAAAGACAACGGCATCGGCATCCCGCAGGAGTTTCAAGCCCGCGTCTTTGAGCGCTTCTTCCGGGTCGATGAAGCCCATTCGACACGCGGCTTTGGTTTAGGCTTGCCAATTGCCAAACGGATCATAGAAAATCTAGGCGGCACTATCGACTTGGTCAGTGAAGTGAGTAAAGGGACAACCGTTACGGTCAAATTGTGTATCGAAACCAAGAAATAAAGTCTACCCTCGTACGCCCGGTTGTGAACGCAACCCAGACGTTTGTATATTCATACGTCAAATACCGTCGAATTTTGGTACGATCCCCTGAAATCGCTGCTGCTACGATCCTTGCTGCCAATAGTCGGAAATATTCTATGCAACCCTCAGCGGAGATGTGCCGATGCTAACGATCCTCAAACGGGAACGCCTGCACAGGAAACTCCAGCGCGCCGCCGATCATAAACTCACCCTCCTTTGTGCCCCTCCCGGTTATGGGAAGACCACACTTGCATGGCAGTTTTATCTGGAAGCGCGGCCTCACAGTCTGTGGCACACCGTCAAAAACAGCGACTTCGCCACCTTTTATTACGATTTCATCGGCGTAGTTCGCCAGCAGTTCCCACAGCTCGACGCGACGGTCGGCGGTCTTTCTTCTGATCCCGCCGAGAGTGCCGCCGCGCTCACCAATGCACTGCGCTTAGTCGTCAAAGAAGACCTGTTCTTATTCCTCGATGACATCCACGATTTATTCCATGACAAGCGCTTTGACACATGGCTCACCGCCTTCATCAATCTGCTGCCCGTCAAATGCCATCTGATCCTCATCAGCCGTGTGCTGCCCGCACTCCCCATGGCAGAGATGGTCGCACGCCGCGAAGTGCAGGCGATCGGTCAGCAGGAACTGCGTTTCACCGGGGATGAAACCGACGCCCTCGCCGCGTTGATGGCCGAAGCGGAAACGCAGCCTCAACCGCGCCCAGCGCGCGATCTGGTCACCCACCTTGAAGGGTGGGCCGCCGGGTTGGTGCTCGCCTTCCAACCCCTGCCGGATGATGTTTCGCAGCAGCTTCTCAGCAGCACCGTCGAACCGGAAGCCCTCTTCGACGCCCTCGCTGAGCCGATGCTGCAAGCCCAGCCGCCTGATTTTCAGAATTTTCTGCTCTCGTCGTCGGTGCTGGCCCAGTTGACGCCCGAATTGGTAAGCGGCATCCTCGGTTTTTCGCTGACCACTGCCGCCCAATTCATCGATGAAGCCGCCCGCAAAAACCTCTTTCTCACGCGCGGCGCGGGCGGTCTAACCTATCACGGCTTGTTCCGTACCTTCTTGCAGCGCCGCTTTGTCGAACTGCATCCCGATCGCTTCACCGAACTCCATCTCCACGCGGGCGATTGGTTCGTCGAGCGCCGTCAGGTCGAAGAAGCCTTCACACATTACATGACGGCGGGCGCGCCGGACAAAGCATCGTCGGCCATTCACAGCGCCGTCCAGTCCTACTGGGAACAGGGCCGCGTCGAAACCCTGCTGTATTGGAACTCCGCCCTCGAACAAGCCGGTCTGCACAGCGATCGGATGCTCTATATCGCCGCCTCCATCCACATCGATCGCTTGGAATTCGAAACCGCCTCCGACGAACTCGATCGCGTTGCGGCAATCGCCAGCGCGGAAGGCAACCGCGTCCGGCTCGCTGAAGTCGGCTTGCACCGCGTCCGCATTCATTTGATCAGCGGGCATTTCCTCGCTGCCGTCGCGGAAGCCGAACGTCTGCTGCAACTTGATGTTGAAAGCGATAACCTACGCGGTCGTACCCTCCGTTCGCTCGGATTCGCGTATTTCCGGCTTGGCAAACTGGATGATGCCCTCCGCTGCTTAGAGGAAGCTGTCCCGCTCAGCCGCCAGCATGGCGATAAACTCGCGCTTTCCAACCTGCTGCAAGACTTGCAGGTCGTCTATATGCGCCTCGGCATGCTCAAACAAGCCGCCGCCTGTTTGCAGGAAGTGGTTGCTATCCGCCGCGCGATGGGCAGTATCCTCCTGCTCAGCCAAGCGCTCAACGACCTCGGCTATCACTATCACCAGCACGGCGATTACGCCGAAGCCTTCGCCGCGTTCCAAGAAGGCTTAAGCGTCACCGCGCGTATCCAAAACCGCCGCATCGAAGGCTATCTGCTGTGGAGCATGGGCGACTTACAGCGCGATCTCGGATCGTTCGATGAAGCGAAAGCGCTCTACCATCAGGCGCTCAGTTTCGCCGGAACGCGTGAACCCGGCCTGCGTGCCAACGTCCTCCTCAGCCTTTCGACCCTTCACCGCTGGCAGGGGCAGGTCGAAAATGCCCTCTCACTCGCGGAAGAAGGCTTGACGCTCACCCGTGCCCATCAGCTTGCGCTCGAACAGTCGAATGCCGAATTCTGCTATTGGGCAGCACGGATGATCTCCGACAGTCCCGCATCTTCGGTCGAAGCCTTAAACGATCTCGTCGATAAATTCACCGCCCAACGGATGAACGCCGAAGCCGCCCAAGCGCTTGCCGTGTGTGCCTATGGCAATATCCGCTTGGGGAATCAACCGGCAGCCCTCACCCAGTTGAACGCGGCGGCGCAGTTGTTAAAGCGCGGCGGCAGTATGCAGGGGTTCAGCGCTGAAATCGTGCATACCGCCAAGCTCGATCAGTTCGTGATCACTCATCTCAGCAAATTTGAGGGGATCAAAGAGCGGCTCAACCATCTGCGCACCAGTCAATTCCGCAAAGCAAACACCATCATCGAGCTTGAAGAAAGCATTGGTGCCGAATACGCCTACACCCTGCGCGTCCTCACGCTGGGCAAAGAAAAAGTCGAGCGCGATGGCGTGCCGATTTTGCCGAACGATTGGCGCGCCACTGCCGCGCGGGAATTCTTCTTCTACCTGATGTTTCAGGGGAGCGCCAGCCGCGAGACGATGAGCCTTGTGTTTTGGCCGGAATCATCGGCCAACCGCGTCCGCTCGAATTTCCATACCACGCTGTACCGGGTGCGGCAGGCGTTAGGGGAAAACGTCGTCATCTATCAAAACGAGACGTACACCATCAATCCCGATGTCAATGTTTGGTGCGATGCCCACGAATTTGAACGTTTGGTGCAGCACGCCCAAAACCTGTCGATCCGCGATGCGCGCACCGAAGAACTGTTCCGCCGCGCCGTCGATCTTTATCAGGGGGATTTTCTTCCGCTGCTCAATGCCGAATGGATCACCCACTACCGCGAACGTCTGCGCGATCTGTATCTGGAATGCGTCCTAGGGTTAGGTTACTGCGCCGAAGCGCGCGCCGATCACCGGCAGGCGTTGAATTTGTATAAGCAGGCGCTGGTGATCGATCCATTCCGCGAGGATATTCACCGCGCCGTCATGTCCTGCTATGCCCAAAAAGGCGAGCGGCACAAGATTCTTCAGCATCTCCACAAAATGCAAGAACTGTTCTTGAAAGAACTGGCCGTCGAGCCGACCAAAGAAACGGTCGCCTACGCCCGCAAACTCATGAATCAGTGACATTCAGTATCAGGGGGGAAGTGCCGGGGCGACCGATGAGGCCGCCCCGTGTCTTGCTGGTGAAAGCTTAGCTGCCTGCGACGGATGCGTCAGTTTCGCTCTGGAGGGTAGCAACCGCATCTTCGACCGACATGCCGTTGCTGGTCACATTGGCAATCGCTTCGCTGATGAAGCCGCGCACCGCGCCGTAGGTGGGAACCGTTGGGCTGTTGTACAGGCTCACGCTCGGATCAACCTGAAGGGCTGCCGCCGAGCTGAAATACGGGTACATCGCCGGGTTAGCGAACATTTCTTCGGTGATGATTTCCGACGTGGACGGAACCGGGTTGAAGTAGCCCGTGCCGGTGCTCCACTGGGCGGCGTTCTGCGGTTCGACGAGGAACTTGAGGAACAGCCACGAGGCCAACTGCGCTTCGGGGGTGCTGTTCATCATGACGATGCTGGGGATGAACACCTGAAGCGTGCGATTTTCGGGCGCGCTGCTGGGGAAGGTCGTCCAGTCCCACGTGAAGGTGGCGTTATTGTCGGTCTGCGCCTGAAGAATGAAGGTCAGGCCGGCGGTGCTGCTGACGAAGAACGGGTTCAAGCCCTGCGCGAACTCGGTTTGCTCAATGAAGCGTTCCGACGGAATGTAGGCGCAGCCATTGGCATACAGGTCGTGATACAGCGTCAGCGTGGCCGTCACGGCGTCATTGCCCGCGAACGTGAAAGCGGTGCCATCGAAAATACTGCCGCCGTTGCTGGCGACGATGGTTTCAAAGGCCGAGGCATCGGTGGTAATCGGGAAGCCCTGAATATCTTCCCCGTTGGGGCCGGTCGCTTGAGCGGCGGCACAGGCGATGTCGCTGAAGTCCTGCCATGTCTGCGGGGCGGCATCAAAGCCGAGCGAGGCCAGCAAATCTTGATTGTAGACGAGCATCTGCTGCGACGACTGATGCGGCCACGCGACGAGCGCGCCGTTCACCGTGTCGAAGCTGAGCAAAGCATTGTTGAAGTCGGCCAACTGGTCAGCGCTGAGGCCAAAGGTAGGATCATTGACGTACTGGTTGAGGTCAACGACGACGTTATCCTGCGCATAGCTGGAAGCGTCGTTGGCATACCCGGCTACGAGGTTCGGCAGTTCACCGCTGATGATACCTGCGTTCACCAATTCACGGATGTCATTGTAATTTCCCTGCGGCAAAGCCTGAACCGTGATCCCGTACTGATTGGTGGTATTGAATGCCTCCACCAGTGCGTTCATGGTATCGGCCTGTGCGCTGGTGAATTGGTGCCAGTACACAATGGTCTGACCGGTTGGATCGACGGACGACAAATCCTGAGCTGAAACCGCGCCCACCATGAGCGCCAGAACCGCCATCAGGCACAGCAAGAAAAGTTTACGCATTGGGGATTTTCTCCTATGAGCGTCGTAGTACGCTCCGAGGAGTTTAACACGAATTTGTTAAGGGGGGTTCAAGAACCACCGGAAGAAACCCGTGGTTTGCAGCGTCAGCATAACCACACGTTCACAATGAAAGGCGATCCCGGATGAGTTTGGATCTCAGCAAGTTGGAAGTGGTCGATAATCCTATCGAACATCGCTTTGAGGCCGTCGTTGGCGATCAAGTCGCGTATATCGCCTATGCGCGCATGGGCGACACCATCATCTATACGCACACCGAAGTTCCGCCCGCATTCGAAGGCAAGGGCGTCGCCGGGAAGCTGGCGCAGACCGTCCTCGACTACGCGCGCGATCAGCAGATGCGGGTGGTGCCAAGCTGCCCATATGTCAAACGGTATATCGAACGGCACCCGGAATATCAATCGCTGGTGGCGGAATAAGCCGCGTCACCGCTCGTAGCCGTTCTGTGCGCGCATGTTCTTCTGTGCGCGCATGCTTATCCATCCCCAATGGAAAATTTGCAGTTCCGTGCAGCGCATACGATCGACTCAGCGATCGAAGGCGGTTTGACTGCTGCTGTGTCATGCAGCGGCACGGCATCGGCTGAGGGCACGGGATCACGCTATAATCGCAGCAGCGATCAAGTGGGCGGGTGGCGGATGCGGCGATTCTTCCTGTATAGCGGAGTCCTGTGGGCGGTGCTGCTGGTGGTGAGCGGCAGTGCGATCGCGTCGGGACGCGCTCGTTCACCCAATACCGTCCTGCTCGTCGGGGTCGATCACGAAACGAGCGGTCTGTATACCGATCTGCTGCTGGTGGATATTGTCACTTGTGAACGGGTGCCGCTTCCCCTGCTGGCGATCAACGATTCGGTGGCATGGTCACCGGATGGGACGCAGATCGCCTTCCTTTCGACCATGACCGGTTCGCAGGCTGTCCACACTGCCGATTGGACGGGCACGAACAGCGTCCGCAGGACATGGGATTTCACCACCAATACGCATCTCGCCTACAACCCGGACGGGCGATCGCTGGCCTTCACCGCCGCGACGGACAGCGAATATGATCTCGTGCGGCTGGATTTGGAAACGGGCGACGAAACCGTCCTGACTCCGGCGGGCAGTGTTGAGATGTCCCCGGCATGGACGCCCGATGGAGCGCAGATCATCCATGTTGCCAGCGGCGGCGGGCATTTTCACATCGCCGCGCTGGATGTGGCGACCGGAGACTCGACAGTGCTGGTCGATTTGGATGGCCGTTGGGTGTTCGAGCCGCAGGTATCACCGGACGGATCGCGGATCGCATTCTTTTCCAGCAACAACAATTACAGCGATTACCGTCTGCATGTGGTCGATCGTGACGGCGCTCCCCTATGGGAGCAGACGATCACGCAGGATTTGAGCGAGTATGTTTTGGGGCTGCGCTGGTCACCGGATGGGCAGTGGATCGGGTATTTGCGCTACAGCGGCGGCCTATCGCGCCTCATCGTCACCGCCGCCGATGGGAGCGGCATCGAACAGCCCATCGGGTGTCTGCCGCGCGCACCAATCGCGTTTACATGGAAGCAGGGTCGATAGTTGATGCGGATTGTGTTGATTCTCCCGTGCTGCATCGGCGATGTGGTGATCGCGACGGGGGCGCTGTGTGCGCTGCGCCGTGCGTATCCCGACGCGCACATCACATGGGCGGTCGGATCGTGGTCACGGGCGGCAGTTGAGCATCACCCCGATGTGAACGCCATCCTCGATACCGGCCCGGAGTCGCTGCCGGTGAAGTCGTGGCGTGGTTTTCTCCCGTTCGTGGGACAGCTCCGCGCCGGAAATTCGATCTGGCCGTCTCGCTGGTGCGTTCGCCGCTCATGAGCGCTGCTGTGTGGTTGAGCGGCATTCCGCGCCGCGCCGGGTTGGACTCGAACGGGCGGGGATTCGGCTACAACGTGCGGGCACCGATCGACCCGGCAGCGCCGCGCCATGAAGGGGATATTTATCTCGATGTGTCGCGCGCATTGGGAATCGACGTGAGTGGGTGTTGGGCGACTCTCCCGGTGCGGGATACGGATCGAGCAGCGGTGCGGGCGCGTGTGCCCTATGCTCGCTATCTGGTGATCAACCCGGCGGGCGGGCGCAACCCCGGCATGGTGATGGATGTGAAGCGCTACCCACCGGATCAAATGGCGGCACTCGCGGATCGCCTAAGCGAAGCCACCCATCTGCCGTTGGTGCTGATCGGCGCGGCATCGGATCACCCGATTTTGGAGGCGGTGACGGCACGACTGAACGCTCCCCATACGGTTTTCGCCGGAAACCTCTCCTTTGCCGAGATCGGTGCGCTGGCGGCGGATGCGGTCGCCTATATCGGCAACGACACCGGGCTGACGCATCTCGCTGCGGCGTCCGGCGCGCGCACGATCATGATCCTCGGCCCGACCGATCCGGTACGCTATGCGCCGTTCGTCCCGGCGGATCGTGCGCTGGCGCTGTGGAAACCGGCGCGGGTGAGCGAACGCGGAGTCGCCGCCGCGCTGCCGACCGATTGGGACTGGACGCGCGACGGGATCAGCGTCGATGAAGCCTTCGCGCGCATCAGGGCATTTTTACCAACCCCATAGGTCAAGCGCCTTGAACGCGTGGGAAGATCATCGGCGGCACGAATAGGCGGGTTATCCTATCATGGGGAACGCTGAACCCGCTAAGATCATCGTGTATAGGCATCAACAAACGGCGTCTTATAAAAGGAGGCTCCCTAGTGTTCAAAACTCAACGTTTCGGCGTGTGGCTGTTCCTCGCGCTGATGGCGCTGGCAGTGGGTGTGGCGGTGCAGGCACAGGCCACCCCGGTACACAGCGTGTCGTTCAATGGAATCAGCTTTAGCTACAGCGGCGCGCTGGGCGACAGCGTGAATATCTGGAATTTTGCGGGTGATCCGCCGACGCTGCAACAGCCGGGCGGGGCACAGCCGCCGCAGACGGCCTTCTATATTTACGATTCGACCGTGCCAACCGAAAACAACTTCGGCACGGCTGCCGCCCGCGCGTCAGTGACGGTCTATGATCTCGGTCAGTTCGGCGGCTACGATTTTTCGCAGAATGAAGTATCGGCGCTGCGCGATCTGCTGACTCAACGGCCTGACCTGACTACGTTTGAGCGCGCGGCCACCGCGTCGGATACCGGCTCGATTGCGCTGCCCTTCCTGCCCGTTTATCCGGCGGGGCAGGTACTCCGTGCGCACACGAGCTATGTGCAGACGACAACGCTCAGCGGCATTTCGTATATCACCGTGTTCCGGCAGGATGTCTCCCCCTTCACGGCGGATGAGTTCTTCTATACCGTGCAGGCGATCACCAACGATAACCACTACTATGTGAGCGCCATCCAGCGGATCAACATCGCCAGCTTCCCGGCCACGCTGGACTCGGTCAACTATGACGAGTTCACGGCGACGATCGACCAGTATTTCGCAGACAGCATCGCGCAGATCAACAATGCGGCGGCAGGCGATATTACCCCCGCCACGACCCTGCTCGATGATGTGGTGAATTCGCTCACCATCGGGGAAGTCATTCAGCCAGTGGAACCCGCGCAGCCCGTCGAGCCGACCAATGTCGCCATCGGCGGCGAAACCGGATCGAATGCCTTAACCGGGACATGGACGCTGATCAGTTTTGGTGCCCCGGATGCGCAAACGCCCGCGCTGGCAGATATTCCGGCAGCGCTCAGTTTCAGCACCAGCGGCGTGAATGGCAATGTCGGCTGCAACGGCTTCGGCGGCAACTACACCTTCAGCAACGATATGATCACCTTCAGCGAGATCGTCAGCACCTTGATGGCCTGCGACGAGGCGATCATGACGCAGGAGCAGGCGGTCTTAAACGGGCTGAACAACGCGACGACGTTCATCGTGAGCGCTGACCGTCTGACGATCAACTACCAGAATGCGGACGGGAGTGTTGGGACGCTCAACTTCACCCGAACAGACTCGGTCACGGTCGTGCCGGATACCGCTGAACCGAACACCGATCCGACACTGCGCGGGTTGGCGGGGAGTTGGAATTTGCTGAGCTACGGCCCAGCAGATGCGCAAACGACTGCCCTAACTGATGCCCCGGCGCTGATCACGTTCAGCGAGGCCGGAATCGGCGGGAACGCAGGCTGCAACAACTTCAGCGGATCGTTCACGTTCGACAACAACCAATTGAGCATCGGCGTGCTGGCGAGTACACGCATGGCATGCGCTGACAACGTCATGGCGCAGGAGACCGCTGTGATCAATGCGCTCGGCAACACGACGGGCTATTCGATCAGCGGGGATACACTGGTTCTCAATTACCTCAACGCGGATGGATCGGCGGGTGTGCTGACGTTTGCCCGCGCGGTGTAAATCTTCATAGGGCACAGCAGACGCGGCGCGTCTACGCTGTGCCCCTACCGCTGCTCCAATTTGAGAGCGGGTTGACTCTCCTGTCAAACGGCGGGTGCGGCATGCCTCGCCCCTATGAGAGAACCGTTTGAAGGGAAAGAGAAGCGCCGGTTGATTACGCCTCTTTGGGGTGGATGAACTTCGACTTTTCCGCTTCCATGATCGCCCGTTCGTCGGTGAACGCAGGACTGGCGCCGATCTGCGCGCCCATGAGCAAACAGTAAGCATTCGTCTCAATACGCTCGACAGCATCCGCTGCGAGATCGAGATCGCGCCCCATGCAGAAAATGCCATGATACGGAGCGAGGACGGCGGCGGCATGGGCTTCAATGCGGGCCTCCTGCCCTTTGATTCCAGCGGAAATGTAATCCGCGAGTTCATCGGTATGAGAGGGCGCATACGTGGTCACTTTGATTTCCCCAAATCTGCGCGTCCCTTCCAACACCGGCGGGATGGGGCGCGCCATCGCCGCGAACACCAGCAGGCTGCGCGCATGGGCATGGACAATTGCCTCACCATACGCGCGGTAATCGCGGTGCAGACGCAAATGCACCTTGCTTTCGCGGGAAAGCTGACCGTTTCCGAACAGGATTTGTTCGTCAAGCGTGATGACCATCACATCGTCGGGCGTGAGATTCCAATGATAGGTAGGGCCGGAATAGCGCGGCGTGATGCAAACTTCGTCCCCGACACGCACACTGAGGTTCCCCCCGGCTAGATCGAGGAGAGCCCGATCAAAGAGCCGTTTCCCGGTTTCGGCGATATGGGTACGTGCGGCTAAGGTCTGTGCGGCTACGTTTTGGGCACTCATCGGCTTGACTTTCTGATACATGCACCGGTTCTGGTGGAATGGGCAGCTACCCTCCATTATATCCTGAACAAGGCGGCTGGCTGATCAACCGTGCGCATGCAAGAGTCAACGCAAAGACGCTAAGAAAGAGTGCTTTCCTTAGCGTCTTTGCGTGAACTTTCATGCTCCAAGCGCGAAAGTGGTTTTGTACTGCGATGCATTACACCGTTTCAAGCCATGCACGGGCGTCTTCGACATCGGTAAAGACGGCGACGCGCACCCCCAACCCATAAAAGGCTTCCACAAGATCGGTCATTGCTGCGCGCCCGGCGATACTTTGCGGCACCACAAGCGCCCAATACTTCCACCCGGCAGCAGCGGCGGCAGGCCCCCATTGGCTCACGGCTTCCTGAACGGATTCGGGCTTGAAGGCCGCATTGTTGCGATCATCCGACAGCCATTTCTCCGCGCCATTGGAAATCAAGGTGTCCAGCGCCTTATACATGATGTCGCGCAGGGCTTCCGGGTTGTCGACGATGGGCTTGTGAAACGTATGGTACAGGTATTTGTCTTTGGGTTCGTAACGGACGGTCGCCCATTCATTGTCGACGATAATCTGATAACTCATGACACTCCTTACGGTAGGGATCACCCCTACATGCTAAACCTTTGCGGGTAAAACAATCAGAGGCTAAAGTCACAACTGAACTAAGCCTCTGGCGGCGCTGTTCAAGCCGCGTGATAGGAAGTTGGCTGCTCATCCTCTTGAACGTTGATCAACCACGCGCGCGCTTTTTCCAGATCAGAAAAGACCATCACCCGCACCCCTAGCTCAAAAAAAGCACTGATGATGTCGGTCATTCCCGCGCGTCCCGCAATATTTTCTGGGACGACCAACGCCCAGTATTTCCAGCCGCCCTGTGCGGCACGCGGCCCCCAGTCGATCAGCGCGAACTCGACATCTTCGGGCGTAAATTCAGCGTTCAGGCGGTCATCAGAAAGCCAGCGGGTCGCGTGGTTGTGGATGAGCGCATCCAAGCCGGTATTCATGGTTTTGCGGAAGATTTCCCCGCGAATGGGCTGATGGAAGGTGTGATAAATATAGGCGTGCTCCGGCTCATACCGGACTGTCGCATATTCGTTTTCGACGACGATTTGATAGGCCATTCCATCTACTCCATTGAAGTCAAGGATTAATTTTTCATAAATCCATCTTACGGCTTTAATGCTTTAAAAAGCCTTAATTTTGCGGCAAGGACAAAATTCGCAAAAAACACACTGCATTTGCATATCGCCTGAAGGAATCAAGGGCATTTGTGATTCGAGAAGGGCGATCGTTTGAGCGATCGCCCCCCAATTTCCTTCTAGCAGTTGATGAGCCACGCCCGGGCTTTTTCGAGGTCAGTGAAAATTCTGACATTGACGCCGAGATGCAAGAAAACATCGATGAGATCGGTCATGCTGGCACGTCCAGCAACATTTTCCGGAACGACCAACGCCCAGTGTTTCCAACCGCCCTGTGCGGCGCGCGGCCCCCAATCATTGAGCGCGAAATCAACGTCGTCGGGGGTGAATTCGGCATTCAAGCGGTCATCGGAAAGCCACTTGGTCGCTTTTAGGTCGATGAGCGCATCCAAACCGGTATTCATGTCATTGCGGAAGATTTCGCCCCGGATGGGTTGATGGAAGGTATGATAAATGTAGCGATGTTCCGGTTCGAAACGAATCGTTACATATTCATCGTCAATGATGATTTGATACGCCACTCTAGCTGCTCCCTAAGAGTTCAATGATGGGTTCGGTTCCTCATTCTACTGATTTCTAAATATAAAACGGGGGTTTTTGATAAATTTTTCATATTCCGCCTCATTTCAGAATTGAGTCTTCATGCATAAAGTACGGAAGTGTCCCCTAAAATAGAGGCATCATTCAGGAGTAATGAATTTTGGTTTCCTTGAGACAGAATCTTCCGAAGATGCCACTGCCGCCTCATCTTAAGCGAACCCTGCGCAGGGCAATTCGGGATTGGTTCCAACCACGCTCGACCGATTTAGAAGAATCCTTCCGCGAATTATCAATTCGCGTTGCCTTACCCATCGTGCTGGTGATCCGGCTGATGCTTGTGCTGGTCGTCGTCACGCACGTCTACAATATCCCCTCTGCCTTGGGTCTCATCGGGCTGATGCAAACCACGGTGCTTTCGCTGGTACCGCTCATATACAGCTTATGGGCGCTGCATCGTCAGAAGATCGGGCAGGCAGGGCTCGCGCTGATGGCCGCATGGGTAATCAGCGACGTAACAGGCGCCTTCTTTAACGGCTACTGGTTGAGCTCGGTGCAGCTCTCGTTGATGACCAATATTATGTTTTCCGCGCTGCTGCTGCCCCAAGCCCTCGGCGTCCCCTACACGGTCATGCTCATCGTCATCTTCAACCTTGCCGCACGATGGGGGGTCGCCCCCGCAATGCCGCTCACCCCGGCGGCGCAAACCACCGAACCCTTGTCGATGCAGTACATGACGGCGATGGTGTCGTTCTGGTTCATCGTCGTCAGTTTGTTGATGCGCTTCATCAAAGGGCAGTTGAACCGCCGAATCTCCGCGCTGAATGATCTCGTCACAACCCTTGAGCAGCGCATCACCAACCGCACGCGCGATTTGGCGCTGTCGGTGCAGGTTTCGCGGCAGGTTTCACAGGTATTGGATCTGGATCAGCTTTTACCCCAACTGGTTGATTTGACCGCCTTCAGTTACAACCTGTATCACGTCTCGGTCTATCTGTACAACGACAAAACGCAGGTACTGCGACTAGAGGCTGCAACAGGGACTGCGGGGAAGCTGATGGTGAAGCGCGGTGTCCAATTTCCGCTCAATCGGCGCGGCTTGATCTCGCTGGCCGCCCGTGACCGGACGGCGCAGATCATCAACCTTGTGCGCGACAGCCAAGAGTACATGCCGAACCCGCTGCTGCCCGAAACACAATCGGAAGTGGCACTGCCGATGATGGTCAAGCAAACGCTGATCGGCGTGCTCAACTTGCAGTCGGAACAGGCGGGCCGCTTCGGCAGTGACGAAGTGCAGGTGTTCAGCCTGCTGGCGGATCAAATCGCGGTTGCGGTGCGCAATGCGCAGTTGTTCAAAGACTCGCGCGAGGCACGTTTAGAAGCGGAAAAGTCGAATCATGTCAAATCGGCCTTCCTTGCCAGTATGTCGCATGAACTGCGTACGCCGCTGAACGCGATCATCAATTTGACGATGTTTGTATCGAGCGGGCTGCTTGGCCCGGTGGCACCAAAGCAGTCGAGCACGCTCAACGATGTCGTCGGTGCAGGTCAGCATTTGCTTTCACTCATCAATGATGTGCTGGATATGTCGAAGATCGAGTCCGGATCGCTGCGGCTGCTGCCGGAAGAGAATGTTGATCTGACAGCGCTGCTTGAACAAGCGGCGGCGACAACGCGAACGCTGCTAGGCGATAAGCCTGTGAAATTCACGCTCGACATTGCTCCTCATCTGCCGTCGATTCGCGCAGACCGGCAGCGCCTGCTGCAAGTCTGCTTGAACCTGCTCTCGAATGCCTGTAAATTCACCGAGCAGGGCGAAATTACGCTCAAGGCATGGGTTACACCGGGCTCCGCAAAGCCTTCGCCCAACGACGACCATATCATGATTTCAGTGTCGGACACCGGCCCCGGGATCAACGAAGCCGATTTCCCACTGGTGTTCGAGCCGTTCAAACAGACCGAAAGCGGACTGCGACAGGGCGGCGGCACCGGACTTGGGCTGCCCATCAGCCGGAATCTTGTGGAAGCCCATCAAGGACGGATTTGGCTGGAAAGCCAACTGGGCGTGGGGACAACATTTTTCGTCGAGCTGCCGGTGCATTCCGAACAGTTGAAAGTGTTATTCTCCTCCACCATCCCAATGAGTGCGGACACCCGGAATCGGGTATCGAACGAAAGCCTTCCATCAGCTTAGGGAGTCGATTGATGAACACTGATCCTGTGGTGCTGTATGTCGAGGATGACAGCCTTAGCCGGAAGGTCATCGAACTGCTGTTGGTGGATCAAATGGGGCTTCGTCATGTGCATATTTTCGAGGACAGCACCAACTTCGTCGCTCGTCTGGAACAATTGTCGCCGCCGCCGGATGTCATTTTTCTCGATATTCACATGAAACCGCTGACAGGCTTTCAAATGCTCGCGATTCTGCGCCAGCATCCGGCGTATCAGCACCTTCCGGTCGTCGCGCTGACGGCGAGCGTCATGAGCGAAGAAGTCCGCGAACTGGAAACTGCCGGATTCGACGGCTGTATCAGCAAACCGATCAGCATCTCCGGATTCCCGGACATTTTCGACCGCATCTTAAAGGGCGAAAAGGTGTGGCGGATCATTCAATAATGCTTGTAAACCGCCCCACATGAAGGCGTATTTACGATAAGTCATTTCTGATTTATATTGAACAAACAAACAAAAACGGAGTATCAACCATGCCAAATATAACTCTCTACACCTCCCCTTACATCACGGTTGAGTATTGGCCTGATAAAGCGCTGATCTATCACACCATCCACCAACCCATCAATGAGCACGTGGATATGTTCAAAACCGCGCTCGATGCAGGAACGGAAGGCATGGCGAAGTATAAGGTTCGCAAGTGGCTTTCTGATGACCGCAAAAATGATTCACTGACCGAAGAGGGTAACCAATGGTCGATGAATGTGTGGCAGCCCAAAACGTTGAAGGCGGGATGGAAATATTGGGCGATGGTTGTCCCTGAAGATTTAGCCGCCGCAGGAACACTCATGCCGGTGATCGAAATTCTCTACGAACTCGGTTTACGCATGTCGGTCTTCACCACCCTAGAGAACGCGATTGCGTGGCTGGATGAAGTCGATAAGGAACCGGTCAATCAGCCATCGGCTTAGGGATTTGGGTGAATCGCGAACGGCTTGTCTCGCGGTTCACCAAACCTTCCTTCGCGCCGCAACTATACATTGCATTTCAAAGGTATTATGACTGCACGCCACGCCCTCATTGTTGAAGATAACCGTTCGAATATTCAAGTGCTTGCGACGCTGCTCGATCAGCAATCGATCACAAGTACCGGGCTGGCTGATCCAACCCGACTGACGGATACGCTCCAAGAGCTTGACCATCTCGATCTGGTCTTTCTCGATCTCGTCATGCCCTATGTCAACGGGTACCAAGTGCTGGAAATGCTGCGCGGTCTGCCAGAATATGCGCACCTCCCTGTGATCGCCTATTCCGTGTATGTGAGCCAACTTGAACAGGCTTACGCCGCCGGTTTCGACAGTTTCCTTGCGAAACCGCTCGATCCGGTGCGTTTCCCCGGCCAAATCGCCCGCATCCTCAATGGGGAAGGAGTGTGGGAGCGATTCTGATCACGGCGATGGGTGTAGGAGAGGTCTGAGCGTATGGATACGCTGCTAACGTCCATCTGCCTGCCGCTGATCGCGGCGGTCGTCGTGCCGCTCGTCGTCTACCGGCTGTATTTGCGCGAGGTCGTGCGCGGCGCGGTGCGTTCTTATGGGCTGGAAGGGATGGTGCTGCTCGTCATGCCGAACGGCGATCTGGTGCTGAAGCCGCGATCGCTGGCGAACGCGTTGGGGCTGCTGTTGTTCAGCGTGAGCGCGGCGGGCTGTGCCTTGGCAGCGCTCAACGCCTTGTTGAACGGCGGAAGCGGCATGATGGGTATCGCGGCTTTCCTGATCGCTATCGCAGGGGTGCTGTGTATCGCATGGTTCGCTGCATGGCGAACGCTGCGACAGGGGCGGGTGGTGTTCAACCGCACGGCACAGCAGATCGAGATTAGGCCGTCTCGCGGTGTAGAAGCCGGATCGATCCCGTTTGCGGAGCTGCGCGCGGTCGTGCTGGAGCGGTTGGCGATAGAAGCTAACGCGACGGGCGCGCCGCTGGTACGCTGGAATGTGGGCGTGCAAACCGACACGGAAGCGCTCGCGCTCGGTGGACTGTGGAACCGCGATGCGGATGCCCGCAAGGGGGTTGAATCGATCGCTCAAGAGATGGCGGCGGTAGTGGGCAATCTGCCGATCGTAGACATCACGCCTGCCCAGCGGTCACCCTGACCGGCCTTAAGATACCGTTTGGAATTAATTAAACGCCCCATAGGGGTGACAGGCACTATCTATCACCGAGCCACGCGGGCGAGATCCCACCTTCATCGGTGATGCGTTCCGGCTCAACTTCGGTGGTCGGGAGATCGCTTGTCCGAAGCGCATAAATTTCATCGCGCCCGCTGGCATCACTCGCGAATAACAGCAGCGATCCGTCATTTGAATAGTGTGCCCCAGATTCGTAGCCCGCGCCATCGTAGAACAGCCCATTCTCGGTGCCGTCGAGGGTCATATGCGCGATTCCAGCGTAGCCGCTCATCGGTGTCCCGGCGACTTCCTCGGTCAAATAGAGAATGCCGCCATCCGGAGCGGGGATAGGTTCCCAATCCTTGACCGCGTTGTCGGTAAGCGCCGTCACGGTTCCGCTGGCGGGATCGAAGCGCATAATTTCCCACGTCCCCGCGTTGCCAACGTCGCCCTGCGTGAATAACAGATAACGCCCATCGCTGGTGAAAGCAGGATCGCTGGCACGCTGACCGCTCGGCGAATCGTAGACCAAACGCAAATCCGTCCCATTGGGTGTGATTGAATACAGATCATAGCCGCCGTCCTCGTCCGTATCCGACGAGAATACGATGACGCCGCCATCCGGGCTCCATGTAGGAGTGCGATCCGGCTTGCCGTTATCGGTGAGGCGGCGCACCGCCAGCGTGCGAATATTCATCACAAACAAATCATAATCCGAGCCGCGTTCCGCAATAAACGCGACCGACTCGCCATCCGGTGAGACGGACGGGTAAAGCTCGTCGTAGGCCGTTCCGCTGAGGCGGCTTTCGGCGCGGGTGGCGAGATCCAGCCCGTAGAGGTTGTAATCGCCTTCATCGACGGGGTTCAGCGCATGCCCATTCGAGGCGCGCTCCGCCGCGTAGATAATCCGTCCGCGCAAATCGGTGATCACCGGGCGCTGACCGATAGGCGCGGCGGTTCCTAAGCCGGGGAGCGTGGTTGGGCTTTCAACCGTCGCCCCGTTCGTGCTTGAGGCACCGGGAGTCGGGGTGTCGTCTGAGGCCGCGTCGGCGGCCTGTGCGGTGAGCGTGGACGGGCCGAAGGACGGGATCATGATCGGCGTCATGCTGTCGAGCGTTTGCTGCTCGGCGGCGGTTTCGGTCGCGCTGCGGATGTCGTTTTCTTCCTGCTGGCTGCTAATGAACAGAATTCCAGCGACGGCGATGATCGCGGTGAGCAGTCCACAGCCAATCAGCGCGCCGACAATCCCCCCAATCCACCAACCGCCCCCGCGACGGCCCGCCTGACGATCACGGGAAGCGCCTATGGGAAAAGCGCGCGGCGGTACATATCCGGTCAGGGACGAACTGCCGGTTGGCACGATCGGGATCGACCCAGCATGCGCGGCCTGCCGTATCGTCGAAGGAGGCACGATCGGCTGCGCGGCGGACAGCGAGGGCGGCGGTTCGGGAAGCGCGGCGGAAGGTTCAGCCGCAAGGGGCAGCGGCGTGGGTGCTGTGTCGTCGTCTGCCAGCGGCACATCAAGCACGGACGCGCGCGGCAGCGCCGGATCGGTATCCCGTACCCGCGAAGCCCCTTCAACAGCGCGGCGGAAGGCCAACGCCATCGCAGCGCCATCCGCAAAGCGATCTTCACGCCGCTTGCGCAGCGAGGCGAGGATCACATTTTCGACGGTGGGCGGCAGCGACGGGTTAATCGAACGCGGCGGCGGCGGCGGCGCGGTGACTTGAAGGACGGCGACGCCGTAGGGGGTTTCACTTTCAAACGGGCGGCGGCCCGTCGCCATTTCGAACAGCGTCACACCCAGCGAGTACAAGTCGCTGCGGTTGTCGAGGTCTTGCCCCTGTGCTTGTTCGGGACTCATGTAGCTGGGGGTGCCGATCACGCCCTGCGTGGCAACGCTGAGGGTGTGATCCCCCATAATGCGGGCGATGCCGAAGTCGGTCAGGTACGCGCCGCCGTTATCATCCATGAGGACGTTGCTGGGCTTGATGTCGCGGTGCAGAACACCCCGGCTGTGCGCGTAATCGAGCGCGGGTGCAATCTGATCGAGGATGCTGACGATTTTCGACAGCGGAAGCGGCCCTTCATTGAGCATGTCATCGACCGAGCCGCCGCCCATATAGCGCATCACGATGTACGGCTGGCGATCTTCTTCGCCGTAATCGTGGACGGGGACGATGTTGCGATGCTCCAACTGGGCGACGATTTTCACCTCGCGGTTGAAGCGCATCAGGTAGTTTTCGTCTTCTACGAACTGGCGCGGCAGCACCTTCAAGGCAACGGTGCGGTTCATCGATACTTGATGAGCGCGGTACACCGTCGCCATGCCGCCCTTGCCGATCAGGCCGAGGATTTCATAGCCACCAAATCGCTTGCCGATCAGTTCGTCGGTCATCTCGCTCCGTCTGCCGCTTTCTACCGCGTACCGGGGATGCATGCCTATGGATTTATTTACAGCCGATGATTATAGGTGATTCGCACGGGCTTTGCACAGACACGCATGAGGGATGGGAATCAAAAGGGGCGGTGCATTTCGCAACCGCCCCCTGACGAACCGTTAGCTGACGACACGGGTGGGCAGCGGCTGCCCCGTCCACGGCGATTGGAAGCTCGGCTGCATCGAGTCGACCGGCACCCAGAGGTACTGGCACGCCAAGATAATCTTATAGAACTGACCGCTTGCGTCCTGACCGATCACCCAATAGGTGCCGGGGTTGATGAACAGACCGGGGGAAATATTGCCGGGGCTGTAGAACGCCTGCGTGCTGTTGGGCATATCGCCGACGACCGAGCCCGACGGTACGTTGAGGCAGGTGCCAGCGCTCGAAGCCAGCGGCAGATCACCACAGAGGCCCGCGAAGGACGGATCGACCGTGAGGCGGGTGATTTCTACGCCATTGGCGATCACCCAATCGTAAGAAGCATAGGTGTTCTCGTTATTCCACACATCATCGGGAATATAGGACGTATCGTAGACGATGAGGGTGAACGGGCGGGTCAGCGGGGCGCTGAATTCGTCAATACCCGGATCAATGGATTCCCATTCCTCATAATCCCCGATTTCGACCGAGAAGGTATCGAGGTCGATCACATTGCCATTGCCATCCAAAACCACGACCGCGAAATCGTCCCAGCCCTTCCCCTCGCTGCCCGCATCATCGGTGTCCGCCGTGCCATAAACGACATAATCGATAGAGAGGTACGATGCATCCGAGTCGCAGACCGGTACCTCGGCGTCATATCCCCAGTCACCGGGCACTTCAAGGGTGGCCGATTCGAGGGCGTGTACCGCCAGCCCGGTGACGGCGACCGCCAGCATCGCCACGATAGAGACCATGAGCAGTATTCGCTTGTACGACATAGGTAGCAAACTCCTTGTGAAGTAGTACGCTTCCTTGATGATTTGATGATAATGTGAAAAGGAATCCTGCGCTTTGGGGCGACGAATAAATTCACAACTTTCATAAATCCACTGCATAAGAAGTCATTTGACGCAAAAAAGGCGGCTGCCTCGTAATCGTGAAGCAGCCGCCCTTCTCTTAAATCGTTTGAATCGCTTGTGAAACCGATGCGTTTAGCTGACGACGCGGGTGGGCAGCGGCTGACCCGTCCACGGCGATTGGAAACTCGGCTGCATCGAGTCGACCGGCACCCAGAGGTACTGGCACGCCAAGATAATCTTATAGAACTGGCCGCTGGCGTCCTGACCGATCACCCAATAGGTGCCGGGGTTGATGAACAGACCGGGGGAGAGGTTGCCGGGGCTGTAGAAGGCCTGCGTACGGTTGGGCATATCACCGACGACCGAACCCGACGGGGCGTTAAGGCATGTCCCCGCGCTTGAAGCGAGTGGCAAATCGCCGCAGGGGCCAGCAAAGGACGGATCGACTGTGATGCGGGCGATTTCTACGCCATTGGCGATCACCCAATCATAAGAAGCATAGGTGTTCTCGTCATTCCACACGCTGTCGATGATAGACGGCGTATCGTAGACGATCATCGTGAAGGGGCGCGTCAGCGGGGCGCTGAATTCGTCAATGCCGGGATCGATGCTCTCATAGTCTTCGAAAGCGCCGAGGCTTTCGGAGAAGGTATCGAGATCGATCACATTGCCGTTCCCGTCCAGAATGACAATCGCGAAGTCATCCCACGCGCCATCGACATTGTCGGGCGCATCGTTTACGTCCGCATTGCCCGTCACGGTGTAGTCGATCCACAAATAAGAATCGTCGTAGCTGCACAAAAGCACTTGGGAGTCGTATGTCCAATAGCCGCTCAGCGTGATGTCGGCATTGGAAAGCGCCTGAACGGACAGCGCGGCGGTAGCGATCAGCAGCATCGCCATAATCATTGTGAGGAGGAGCATTCGCTTGAGCGACATAGGGAGAGAACTCCTTGCAGTGAAGAGGTTTCCTTATCATCATAGCACTAAATCGGATATTTCAAATTACAAAATATGCTTTCATGTGCAATAATTCAACGGACATGTTTTATACCAAAACGAGCGCAAGAATCAAAAGAGGCGAGCATGCCTGCTCGCCTCTTTTGTAGGTTCAGTTCGGGTATCGGTTACGGGGCGACGGCGCTGGTGGGTACCCAGATCGGATTGGCATAGCAGGCGATCCACACATGGGTGAAATCACCGCTGGTGCCGTATGTCCACCATGTGCCCGCCGGAAGCGTGAAATCTGCGCTTTGGCTGAGATCCGGCCCCCAATAGGCGGCTGCACCATTGGGTATCGAGCGGACGACCGCGCCCGCCGGAAGCTGTGTTGGGCATGCGCCAAGTTGATCCGGCCCGGCGAACACATAATAAGCCGTGCCGGTGGCGCCAGAAGCGTGACTGTTGATGAGCAGGGTATAGGTAACGCCCGCATCCAAGTTGACCGCGCCAATATCATCAAAGTTGGCGATACATCCGCCCGCTGTTGTATTGCTCGGATCAAACGTGCCGCTGTAGATGGAGAGTTCCATATCGACCCCAAGGCCTTCACCATAGCCGCGATCCGCATAGGTATAGAGGCCGGATACTGACGGGGTGAACTGCACGGTTTGATAGTAGAAGGTTCCGCCGCTGGTTGGACTGCACCCGCCAATGCCATGGTAGCTTGGGCGACCGGGGGACAGCGTTGGCCCAACGGAGAGGGCTGCGGTATTGGTTTGATTGGTCAAGATAAAGGTATAGGGGCCAACATTGGTGGGGGTGTTGGTCGAAATCATGACCGTATAGGTTACGCCTGCGGTCAAATTGATGCTGCCTTCGTCGTCGAAGTTGGCAAAACAGCCATTTCCCAACGGATTTGACGGGTCAAAGGTGCCGGTATAGAAGCTGACCCACAAATCGCCAGTTGCGCCGCCATAGGTCGAGTCAGCATATGTCCATGTGCCGCTGGCCGGCACCTGAAATTGTTGAACGTCATAGTAAAATGTGTTTCCCGATAAGGTGGAGCAGCTCACCGCATCATCACTCGGACGGCCACCGGTCAGCGGCGTACCGGCTGACAGGGTGCCCGAAAATGTAGTTGTCTGTGCGAATGCGGGGATCGCCGCACCGAAGATCAGCATGCCCAAAATTATCCCGAGCTGTAAAGCGCGCTTCATAAATACCCCCATGTAAATTTGCGATGTGGAATGCCTGTCTATTTCACTATAGACGATTTGCAGATGCCCGCAATACCCCCGGCGCAGCAAACAAAAAGGCGCAAAGGGAAACTTCTCTTTGCGCCTTAGGTCATTTGCGTGAGGTTCTGTTTAATCCACGCCGCGCATACGGGGGTCGAGCGCGTCGCGGAGGCCATCGCCCAAGAATTTGAAGGCTAACATAACGAAGAAAAGCGCCAGCGCCGGGAAAATCGCCTGATTGGGGTACGAGCTAATTTTCGTCGCGCCCTCGCTGATCATGCTGCCCCAACTGGGCGTCGGCTGCTGCACGCCCAAGCCGATGAAGCTCAAAAACGCTTCAAAGCTAATGTAGGTAGGAATGGTCAGCGTTTCGGAGACGATCACGGGGCCGAGGATGTTGGGGAGCATATGGCGGAACATGATGCCGCTCATGCCGACGCCCATCGACCGCGCCGCTTCGACGTATTCTTTTTCACGCACACTCAGGATTTGCCCGCGCACCAACCGCGCAAGATTCATCCATGAGGTGATGCCGACGCCCGCGATCACGAAGAACATGCCGCCGGTTTGCCGGTCTAGCCCGGCCATGATGGCCGAGAGCGTGCCCGGTTCCGGCTGCGAAATGCTCGATCGGAAGAAGGCGAGCAGCAAGATCACGAACAGCAGCGTGGGGAAGGCATACATCACATCGACCACACGCATGAGAATATTATCGACCGCGCCGCCCATATACCCGGAGATCAAACCGACGATGGTGCCGATGATCAACGAGGTGAGCGGGCCAATAAACGCCACGAGCAGCGACACGCGCGATCCGTAGATCATACGGCTGAGCAGGTCGCGCCCAAGGCTGTCCGCCCCAAGCGGATAATGTTCGTTGATGCGCACGTAGCCGTCCGGCTGCCCTACCGGGATCATGTTGGGGAAAAGGTGCGTCACCCATGTAGGGGCGCTGTCACCATCCGCCAGCACCTGTGTCGCGTAGGACTGCGGTGCAAGCTGATCGGCAAAAAGGGCGACCAGAAGATTGAGAATGATGATCACCATGCCGAGCAGGGCCAACTTGTTGCGGCGCAGACGTATCCATGCGTCCGTCCATAAGCTGGTGCCCTTGACAGGCTGGTGCAGTTTAGCAATTCCCGATCCGGCTGCGCTCGTCCCTGTCGGGGTATCCCCTGCGGGATTCGTCCCTGCGGGATTCGTCCCGTCGTTTCGTTGTTCCGCGACTGTCATTTGAGACGACTCCTTACCGGCCTAGTTGTAACGGATGCGCGGGTCAAGCCACGCATAGAGCAGATCGACAATGGTATTGGCAAGCACAAGGAAGAACGCATACAGCAGGATCGTCCCCATGACGACCGGGTAATCCCGGTTGTTCACGCTGGTGACGAAGAAGCGTCCCATCCCCGGCACGCCGAAAATTGTTTCGGTGACAAACGTTCCGGTCAGCAGTGCGGCGAACAGCGGGCCCAGCACGGTGACGACGGGAATCAGCGAATTTTTCAGCGCGTGGAAAAGCACGACCATGCGCTCGCTTAAGCCTTTGGCGCGCGCTGTGCGAATATAGTCTTCGTTCATGACTTGCAGCAGACTGGCGCGTGTGAGGCGGGCCAGCAGCGCCGACTGAGCAAAGCCGAGCGCGAACGACGGCAGCACCATCGTTTGCAGCGTGCCCCAACCGGTGGGAAGGAAGATTTTCCAGTTGACGGCAAAGGCATACTGGAGAATTGGCCCCATGATGATCACGGGGATGCTGACGCCGACGATCGCGATGCCCATGCTGGCATAATCCGCGACGGTATTGCGGCGCAGCGCGGCGATGATGCCGGACGGAATGCCGATCGCCATGGCAACGGCCATCGCCGCCAGCCCTAACTGGAAGGAAACGGGCAGGTTATCTTGGAAAATCATGTTGACCGTGCGGCTGCGAATGCGCAGCGACGGCCCAAAGTTCATCCAGCGGAAGGCAGCATCTTCCCCTAAGAAGGGCAAATCAATATTGATCAGATAATCATCGACCGCGCTGTGACGCCATGTATTGTCGGTGATGCGCGGAATGGCGATGTCTCCCATGTAGCGGATGTACTGCTCGATCAGCGGGCGATCGAGACCGTATTTGATTTCCATATTGCGGATGACCGCCGCAGGGATGCCACGTTCGGAGTTATTGAAGGGGCCGCCGGGGACAAGTCGCAGGAGCACAAACGTGATCACTGAAACGACAAATAAGACCAAGAGCATCCACAAAAAGCGTCGAATAATAAATGCGGCCATTTGTTGTTGTCTTTCTTCCTGCTTTCCTGCTGCACCTGCCGAGCGAACCCTCTCAAGTAGGGCTTAAGTCAAACGTGAGGGGGACGGAATAGAGAGGGGCACCGCATGCGGTGCCCCTCCTCAAAACAGCTCAGATTAGTGAGCCTCGACCGTCCACTTTTCGTAGTATTCACGGGTGATCAACGAGTGCGTACGGGTGACGTACGGCGCCGTCAGATCGTCGGTGACATAGTAGTAAATCGGGGCAATCGCGGCATCGCTGTTGACGAGAATCTGTTCGGCCTGCGAATACAGATCGCGACGAGCTTCGAGGCTCGGTTCGCTGAACGCCTGCCAGACCAGATCGTCGAACTGCTGGTTCGTCCAGTGGGTCGGGTTCTGTTCCAGACCGTCACTGGTGAAGTTGTTGTCGTGCATGAAGTTGTGCACGTCCGGATAGTCGAAGCACCAGCCCGCACGGTAGATCGGGTAGTTGCCACGGGTATCGAGATAGGTCGCGAAGTCGGCGGTGGCAATCTGAACGTTCACGCCCAGTTCGGTGTTCCACATCTGCTGAACCGCCTGCGCAATCGCGCCGTGCAGGTTGCTTTCGTTGTGGAAGATCGTGAGCTGGAGGCTGGCGGGATCGGTGCCGGTATCGGTCAGGTATTCCTGCCACAGCGCCTGAGCACCAGCGACGTCGGTCTGAATACCCAGATCCGGGTACAGTTCCGCTGTCGGGGCCGCGACGAGGTTCGGCAGGCTGTAGAACTGCGCGACGAGACCGCCGCCGTTCAGCACGCTGTCAACAATGGCCTGACGGTCAATCGCCATCGAGAAGGCGCGGCGAGCGCGGGCATCGTTGAACGGTGCGATTTCACTGTTGAAACCATAGTAGTAGGTGCAGGAGCCGGGGCCACGGAAGTATTCAGTGCTGAGCGTGGCATCGCTGGTGATACGATCGAGCTGGGTCGCAGGGGCTTCCGCCACATCAAGCGTACCGGCTTCGAATTCGGTGAGCTGCGGTTCTTCGTCGAGGAAGCGGAACTGAACTTCGTCAATCGTCGCTGCCGGGATGGCGTTGCTGCCGGGGAAGAAGGGGTTGCGCACCATGGTCAGGCTGCCGCCGTCCGCGCGGACCCATTCCTTGAGGGCAAACGGGCCGTAGGTGGCGATGTTGGCCGGGTCAGTCCAGAAATCGGTGTATTCATCGATCGCGAACTGAGGCTGGGCGGTGGTGATCCACATACCGAAAATGAGCGGCGCAATGCCCGACGCCTGAGACAGTGTGACTTCGAGCGTGTAGTCATCAATGACATTGACGCCGACTGCGGAGCGCAGGGTTTCGAGGTCAGCGGCTGCCGGGTCGGCGGCGCTGAAGGCATCGCCACCAGCGATCCACGGGCGCAGCACGTAGACATACGGGCCAGCCGTGTTCGGGTCAAGCGTGCGGAGGATACCATAAGCGTAATCCTGCGCGGTCACATAGCGCGGGTTGCCGCTTTCGTCCAGAATCTGTTCGACAGCGCCGGTATCGGCATTGTAACGAACCCACGGAACATTTTGTGTAAGCGTGAACGTGTAAACCAAACCGTCATCCGACACGGTATGGGTTGCCATACCGTCTTCCGGCACGACCGTCTCTTCATTCAAGCGAATCAATTCAGGGAACAATTCGGTGATCACCTGCACCGACGGCACGTCTTGTGCCAAGCCGGGATCGAGGGTTGGAATGTCCGAGGCACCCATTTGACGACCGGTGACGAGGACGGTGGTGTCCTGCGCCGCCACGCCGCCGACTACCGAAAGCACCATCACGAGTGCTACCAGCAGCAGCGCAAACCGTGTAACTTTCATCGAAAATCCTCCAAAGTGTTGTTTAGCACGCATCACCTACAGGTGCACAACAGTGAGCCTTCACCGTCATGCATTACTACGGCTGGGGCACAATTGTGGTTCATTTTTCCTTAAACTGCAACTAGTCAATTTTCATGAGGATTAGTTCCGTAATCTGTACGGTTATGCCCTTCATTACGCGAAAATTGATCAGTTTACGAACTTTTTACAAATTCCTGTCAATTTTCATGCTTTACCCACAAACTACCCTTATCATGTTGGGCGTTACAAGATTCATGGACAACAGATACAAGGTGATGATTGACGATGTCAACGGGAAACGCGCGTGGCAAAACGCTGCGCTATGTGGTGATTGCGTTGGTGGTCATGGCGCTGCTTTCGGCAGCCGTGTTCGCCGCTACGCTCATTTCCGGTGGAGACGGGCAGGCTAGCGCTCCCATCAGCGCGCCTACACTGGAGACGAACAACACTTTCAGCATCGTGTCGGACGAAAGCACCGTGCGCTTCAGCTTGGATGAAGAACTGTTCGGGCAGGCGACGCACGTCGTCGGTGAGACCGATCAGGTTGCGGGAGACATCGCCGTCGATTTCACGACTCCGGCGAATTCTGAGGTTGGCGTGATCCGCATCAATGTGCGCACGCTGGCGACCGACCGCGATATGCGCGACCGCGCGATCCGCAGCTTCATTTTGCAGTCGGCAGACGACCGCTACGAGTTCGCCCAGTTCACACCGACGGCGATCACCGGTCTACCGGAGACGATCACGATGGGGACGGCGTTCACCTTCCAAATCACGGGCGATCTGCTGATCCGCGATGTGACGCAGTCTGCAACATTCGACGTGACGGTCACGCCGGAAAGTGATACACGCCTCAGCGGGCACGCGCAGGCGACGGTCACGCGGGCGAGTTACGGTCTGGAAATCCCGAACGCGCCGGGTGTTGCCAACGTGAGCGATGATGTGCTGGTGGAGATCGACTTTGTGGCGGTCAAGGGTGCGGCGGCAGCCGCCACCGCCGAAGCGAGTTCGTAAGGCCCCTTAGTGCGCATGGGGCGACCCGCCGGGTCGCCCCATGCTTGATGTTCCCCGCTCTAGGGGAGTTCATCGAAACCGATGCAGCCTTCCTGCGAGCATACCCCAAGCGCTGATCCGTCCGGGCCGATGAAATTCGCGATGAACGGCTCACCGTCGAAGGCATCGAAAGTGCCATTGGGATCGAATTCCGCAGCGCTGAAGACGCGTCCCCGCTCACCCACATTGACGCCGCCGGGATGTACCCACGACATCACAAACGCCAAATTATCCCAACCGGGCAGGTTCGCACCGCCGGGATGGAATCCCCATAGATACGAGCGCGTCCCGATGTCGGTTTGGAACAGCAGCAGCCCGTTATCCGCGTTTTCTCCCCATGCAGAGGTTTCGGCATCCCGCAGCAAGCCGATCAGAATGCCCTGCGGATCGGCGCTGTCCCGCAGCAGACCGATCAAAATCCCCTGCGGATCGATGGTGCCTTGCAGCAAGCCGATCAGAATGCCGTTCAGATCGACACTGGGTTGGCTGAGGCCGATGAGAATGCCGGTCGGATCGACGTCCGGCTGGTTCAAACCGATCAAAATGCCCGCCGGATCGACCTCCGGTTGATTTAAGCCGATCAAGATGCCGGTCGGATCAACAGACGGCTGATTCAAACCGATCAGAATGCCCTGCGGATCAACGGGCGGGAAGATCAGGCGGCGGTTGCCATCAGCACTGCGCAGCGAAAGGCCGAAGGCCGCCTGCGACTCGCACGACTCTGGTGCGGCGAAGGGTGCCGCGTCAGAAGACCCATTCGGATTGTACTCACGCAGACGCACCGAGCCATCGCAAAAGTCACGCGAGTCGAGCAGCAGGCCTTCAGGAACAGGAATGCGCGAACTATAGATGAAATGCAGGACGAATTCCGGCGGTGCCAGCGGGCCGATCGCAATATCAGGCAGGTTGGAACAGTCGCCGCCCAACCGCATCACGTAACCGATGATCCAGCCGCGTTCGGTGCGATACCAAACTTCCCCACCAACGCTCATGCGGGCGGTTACGAGGACGGTTTCAAACGGATTCAAGATGCCGACGATCGGCGCGGTAAGGCGTGGATATTCGCGGATATTCACATCGACAGTGCTGCCGGTCGCGGCGATACACGGGCCGCCGGTCGGCAGAGTGGGAATGTTGAAAGCGGTCGCGGTTGGCGATGCTTGCAGCTCGACGGTGAAGGGGCAGCCGTTATTGGTCGAATCGCCGCGCACATCCGGGCAGAAATCAAGAAAATCGGCGGTGCCGTCGCTGTCCCGATCCGGGAGCGGCTGGCCCATGGGGCAGCCATTATTTTCCGCCGGGCCGGGATCGTTGGGGCAGTAGTCTTTGGCGCCGAATACGCCATCCCCATCGCCGTCGCCCTGTTGAGCGGAAATCACAGCGGGCAGCATGAATAAAATCAAGAGGATACCGACAAAGGCTTTGCGCTTGGCGTGAAGCCTGCGCGCACGGTGAATCATCGTCGAACGGTGGATCATTCCGGACTCCTGAACCCTCTCGCGATCGTGGGTACGCTTGCAGCATGATGCATCAATGAGCGCGCATATCTACCCTATGCTAATTGCGGATTGTGCGCAACTCACCTTGATCGATCGGCGATCGGTTAGGTAAGCTGGATCGCGATTCGCACAATTGGAGACTTCCCTGTGATTGACCTGAAACCGATCCTTGCGGCGGCACGCCAAGCCGCCGATCTCACCCGCCGTGTGCAGCAGCTTCACCTCAACAGCAGCGATAAAGGGACGGGCAGCGACCCGGTGACCATTGCAGATTACGGCAGCCAAGCGATTTTGCTGCGGGCGATCGGCCTCGCATATCCGGATGACGGTGTGCTGGCGGAAGAAACGGGCGCGCAGTTCCTTTCGCTGGTGGACACCGCGCAGCGGGCGGCGATCGTTCAACTGGTGGGCGATGTGCTCGGTGAGAAAATCACGGAAGCACAGCTCATCGCATGGCTGGATTGGGGGCGCGATCGCGATGCTGCGCGCACATGGTTGATCGATCCGGTGGATGGTACGAAAGGCTTTGTCGCAGGACGGCGCTATTCGATCGCGATCAGTCCGCTGGAAAATGGGATGCCGCTGGCGGGGGTGCTGGCCTCTCCCGGCTACCCGACCGCTGATGGGCGTGGTCTGCTGTTCTACGCGCAGCGCGGCACCGCCTATGTTGAAGAAATGCGCGGCGGCGCGGCGCATCGTATCGCCGTGAGCACGCGGAGCAAACCGGCGCAGTTCAAGATCGTGGAAAGTGTCGAACGATCGCACGCGCACCTTGAATTGATGCACCATGTCTATGAAAAAATCGGCGTGCCGCTGGCGAATGTCGAAAGCGTGGATAGTCAAGACAAATACGCCATGATCGCGGCGGGTGATGCCGATTTATCGCTGCGACTGCCGCGTGAAGCCAATCCGAGCCACAAGGTATGGGATCACGCGGCGGGATCGGCACTGGTGCGGGCGGCGGGCGGTGTCGTCACCGATGTGGACGGTTCAGCGCTCGACTTCACGCGCGGATCGGTATTGGGCAATCGCGGCATGATCGTCAGCAGCGGGGTGATGCATGATCAAATTATCGAAATCGTTCAGGCGGCGCTGGGCTGAATATTGTTCGGGTTTTCAAGACGTTGATTCCCCGCAGACTCACTTCGATGTAAAATGAAGGCCTGCGACCGAACCACCGAAACTGAATCCTCTCTATGACACACCTCATCATCGTCGGCGGCGGGCTCACGGGTCTCGCCGCCGCATGGGAACTCGAAAATCTGGGCGTCGATTACACGTTAATCGAGGTCAAACCACGCCTCGGCGGATCGATCCGCACCGAACAGCGCGCGGGCTATACCCTCGACGGAACCGCGTTCGTGGTCGAAAAATACGGCGCGTGGGACTTCCTCGAACCGCTGGGGCTGGCCGATGCCCTGCGCTATATGGGGCGCTATCGCGATGGGCGGTTGGCTGTCTTCAAACAGGGGACACAACTGCTCACCGATGCGCTGGCGGCACGCATCACGCACCCGGTGATGAAACGGATGGCGGTGAGCAGCGTTGGCTCACTGGAAACGGGTGGCTACGGCGTTTGCCTTGAAAATGGGCTGCTGCTGCACGCCAACGGGTTGATCCTCACCCCGCCTGCGCGCCACATCAGCCACATGATCTATTCGCTCAGCCCTGAAGCCGCGCTCCTGCTTGACGGGTATACCTATGATCCGATCGTGCGGGTACACCTTGGCTATCTGAAGTCGGACATGGATCCGATGATCGCGGTGCCGGACACACCCGCGCATATCAAGTATGTGGAGACGTACGATTACGCTGATCGCGTTCCGGCAGAGCATTTACTCGTGCGCGCCGGGGTTCGGCTCGTCAACAGCCCGCAAGGCAACGCGATTTTCCCCCTCGGCGTGCCCTTAAAGTCGCCCAGTCCGCCGAACTTCGATGCGCTGATCGCTGAAGTCAAGACCTTCATCCCCACCCGTGTTGAGCCGGAGATGACATGGGTGTACTACTGGCCGGAAGCCGATCCGCTCACACGCCACCTCCCCGAATTTGCGGGCGTGATGGATCAAGTTGACCGGCTGCTGCCGCCGAACGTCGCCATTGCGGGGAGCGATTATCGCGGAAAGCGGCTCGAACTTCAGGTCAACGACGGGCGCGCCGCCGCGCGGCGAGTCGCAGCAGCGGTCAAATAAGGGCGGGACATCCCCGCCTTTACAGAGGGGGTCGCAGCACCCACAGCAGCAGGATCAAGAACAGGAACAAGCCAACCCCCGGCAGCAGGCATCCCCAGCGGCGGCGAAAGAACCGTGGTCGAACGAACGGGCGCGCAATCGGGCGCATCCCGATTGGGCGGCGAAAGGCTGGGCGGCGGCGATAATACGCACGCGTTCTCATGAGCAGTTTTCCCCTTATTTCCCCATTTTAAGCGCACAAGTTAGCCATTAGATTGTTTAGAGGCACAGACTAATGGTGCTGTCTTTAAGGGAACCGTCAATCTGTTGGCGGGGTGTCATCGAAGGGTAAAGCCTTTGCAAACTCCGCCCTGTGCATGAAATTTTCATGAAAATACTTCACCATCCCCACCCATTTATGTGTCAGTGGAGTTAATATTAGCATTGCGTCTGGTGACAGCCTGCATGGTCTTAGTGAGAAAGCATTGGGTATGATGACTGCGGCCCCCACTCCCATAAGTCGTGATCTTTTCAAAGGCTGGCTTGTCCTTGTCGTTGACGATGAGCCGGAGAATACACAGGTCGCTTCCTATATTCTTAGGCGGCATGGCGCAGAAGTGATCGTCGCCAATGATGGCAAAGAAGCCTTGAAACTTGTCCACGAGAAGCGCCCCAAGCTGATTATTTCGGACTTAGCGATGCCGTATATGGACGGATGGGCGCTCATTGCCCGGTTGAAGGATGATCGCAGCACCGCCGATATTCCTGTGCTGGCGCTGACCGCGAGCGGGATGGGTGGGCTGCGCGAAAAAGCGATCGCGGCGGGCTTTCACAACTGCATGACCAAGCCGTTCACGATGTCTACGTTTGTGCGTGATTTGGTGCGCCTGCTGATCGATCTACCGGACTTTCAAGTCGCGTTGGATTAGCTTACCATGGACTACACACGCTTAGGTTCAACAGGGTTGAAAGTTTCGCGTATCTGCCTCGGCTGCATGAGCTTTGGCGATGCAGCACGGTGGATTCACAAGTGGGTGCTGGACGAAGAAAACAGCCGCCCGATCATCCAAAAAGCACTTGAACTGGGGATCAATTTTTTCGATACGGCCAATGTTTATTCGATCGGCAGCAGCGAAGAAATTCTGGGGCGCGCCTTAAAGGATTTCGCCAAACGGGATGAAGTGGTCATTGCCACAAAGGTTCATGGGAAAATGTCCGATGCGCCGAACGGTTCCGGACTTTCCCGCAAGGCGATTCTCAGCGAGATCGACCACAGCCTGAAGCGGCTTGGGACGGATTATGTCGACCTGTACCAGATCCATCGCTGGGATTACGAAACACCGATCGAAGAGACAATGGAAGCGCTGAACGATGTCGTGCGGGCGGGCAAAGCACGTTACATCGGCGCATCGGCGATGTGGGCATGGCAGTTTCAGAAGGCGCTGCATATCGCCGAGCAACACGGCTGGGCGCGCTTCGTCTCAATGCAGAATCACCTGAACCTCATTTACCGCGAGGAGGAGCGAGAGATGCTCCCGCTCTGCCGTGAAGAAGGCATCGGCGTGATTCCCTACAGCCCACTCGCATCGGGGCGCTTAACCCGCGACCGATCCGGGGATAACACGCTTCGGTCAGAAACCGATCACATTGCGAAACTCAAATATGATGCGAGCGCTGAGGCCGATCAACAGGTCGTGGAGCGAGTCGCGGAAGTCGCAAACCAGCATGGCGTTCCCCGCGCTCACATCGCGCTGGCATGGCTGCTGCAAAAGAAACCCGTGGCCGCTCCGATCATCGGCGCAACCAAGCTCTCGCATGTGGAAGATGCAGTTGGCGCGCTGTCGGTCAAACTGACGGCGGAAGACGTTACCTATTTGGAAGCGCCCTATAGCCCGCATTCCATCGTCGGGCACCAATAAAAAACGAGGGGAGATGCTGATCTTCCCCTCGTGTGTCACACCCTCTAGCCGATAAAGCGGCTAACCAACCACAGTGGTCGGCAGCGCCTGCCCCGTCCACGGCGCTTGATGGCTCGGTTCCATCGAGTTGACCGGCACCCACAGGAATTGGCATCCCAGCAAAATCTTATAGAACTGGTGGCTTTCATCCTGACCGATCACCCAGTAGGTTCCGGCATTGATGATCACGCCGTTCGCCGCTTGACCGGGCGCGTAGTAGGCCTGTGTCGCGTTCGGCAGCGCGCCGACGACCGATCCAGCAGGGATCGCGAGGCAGGTTCCGGCGGCAGCGCCGATATGTCCGGTGATGATCGTGCCGATGCTGTCACGGCGGTAGCTGTCCAGTACGGGCAGCGTTCCGTTGGTTTCGGTGATGCCTGCGCAAGGGCCTGTCCCCGTATCGTAGAACAGGTAACCATCCGGCGGAGTAACGTACCCGTCCGGGATCTGTGTGAAAGTGATTGTGCTGCCCATCGGCACCGGAACGCCGCCGAAATTGTAGGTCAGCGTTTGCGTGACGGTGAAATCAGCGCTAACGGAAGCGGTACCCAGAACAGCGCCGCCGTAGCTGTTCAGGCGCGCAACCAACGTCATCCCCGTGACGCCAGCAGGGGCACCGAACGCATAGTATCGCAGCGTGACGGTATCGAGATAGTCACCGGGAAAGCCCGTAACATAGAACCCGCGTGTGATTTGGTCTCCACCACCGCTATACCCACAGGATAGAGTAATTGGCGTTACATCGGCGGCGGGTTCTGCGGCGGCACTGAACACGGCCCCGATAAAAAGAGCGGACATGAGCAGGAACACGGTGATGCGCTTCATAGAGGGAAGAACTCCACAGTTCAGCTTAATTACAAATGACATTCTAAATTGTGGCGCTATTCCCCAAATGCGCAAGTGCTATTTATAAGTTCTAGACAAAATTAAAAATGGGGGGCATGTTCATGCCCCCTTGTCGTTAACTTCGGCTGTACTTCAGTGGAAAATGGGTTGTCGGAGGTTTTACGACACCGGCATTAGTGCTTCGCGGGTGCCCGATAGTGGGTGTTGTCGCGCACAATCAGCGCGGCGGCGTTTTCGCTGCGCGGATCACTGATGTGATCATAGAGGATGCCGCGCACCTCAAACCCATTTTTCAACTGCACCGACAGCGTCGGATCGAAGACGCGCCCCTGAGTCACATGCAGCGTATACTGCGCGATGCTGAGGTGTTCGCTGTGTACTTCGTAACCCGGCATCAGCGCTCCGGCGATTTCGCCGCGCAGGTTAAGCCGCCGCGCCAATTCACGGCGCGCGTCATACAGCTTGCGGGCGATCTTGAGTCCACGAAACTGAGGATGGACGCTTACGTCCACACCATACAGCCATTCGCCATGCGGATCATGGTTCGTCAGCCAGCCGCCAGCGATCGCTTCAACGTAGGTATGTTCGATGTCGTCAAAGTCGAAGTTAGTGCGGAAGGTCGAGGTCGAGCCGACGATGAAATCGCGCCCTTCGGTACGCGCGATGGCCACGAATTGACCTTCGGGGAACAGTTCAATGTGCTTGAGGTATTTTTGCGCCGAAAACAGCTCGTCGGACGCAAGCGTGGGGAACACAATGTGCTGAAGTTTTTCGAGCTGTACGACGTGTTCCGGCTGAATATTCGTGATTGAGACGTGAACGGACTCTTGGACATGCGCGTGCTTATGTCCGTGATCATGTTGTGGGCGGGTGTCGCCCGCGCTCGAATGAGCGAGTGTCATCATGGCGTTAGCCCTCCAAAATACACGGATTTGGGATCAAGAAATTCGTTGAGTCCTTCTTCGCCGCAGACGCGGCCCACTCCACTGACTTTCATACCCCCGAAGGGCGCTTCCGGCGTGGACGGAAGCCAATCATTGATGGCGATCATGCCGTATTCCAGCTCCTCATATAACTTGGTACTGAGTTTCAGATTGTTTGTGCTTGCATAAGCAACCAACCCGTATTCGGTGTCATTCGCCATGTGGATGACTTCATCCACATCGTCGAAGGGGACAACCGGCATCACAGGCCCGAAAATCTCCTCCCGGTAGATCGGCATGCTGGGATCCACATGGGCGATCACGGTTGGATTGTAGAAATAGCCGCGTGGGTGCGTCTCTGGGCGGGAACCGCCCACCAGCACTTCGGCTCCTTGCGCGGTGGTGGCCTTCACGATCTGTTCAACGCGCTCGCGCTGCTTCGCGTTGATGAGCGGCCCGGCATCGGACGTGGATTGCAACCCACTGCCAACTTTGACCGCTTTCATGAAAGTCGTCACGTGCTCTAGATATTCCTCCGCGATGCTGCTGTGGACGTAATAGCGCTGCGGTGCGATGCACACCTGACCGTTGTTACGAATCTTGGCGCTGACCGACTGCTTGGCGACTGCTTCCACATCTACATCAGGGAAGATCAAGACCGGGGCGTTGCCACCCAATTCGAGTGATAAGCGCGTTACGGTTTTAGACGCGCCATCCATCAACAACTTACCGACGCGCGTGCTGCCCGTGAAGCTGATGTGACGCAGACGCGGGTCATTCAGCATGACCTGCCCCTGCCTGTCCGCATCGCCATTGATCACGTTGATCACGCCGTTGGGGATGCCCGCCGCCACCAGCGCTTGCGCCAGCAGCATCGTCGAGCGGGGGGTGAATTCACTGGGACGGCCAACGACGGTGCAGCCCGCCGCCAGTGCTGCCGCCCAACTGCGGGCGACGTTGTACACGGGAAAATTCCACGCGCTGATCGTCCCCACCACGCCGAGCGGGTGATGCACGACCATAATGCGGCGGTCGGCCTTGCGGGCGGGAATCACACGCCCATAGTGCCGCTTGATCTCTTCGGCGTACCATTCGTAGAGATTGGCGCCTGTTTGCCATTCGGCGGCGCTTTCGCGCAGCGGTTTGCCGCATTCTTCGGTGGTGAGGATGGCGAGTTCGTCAACGCGGGCGCGAATCCATTCGGCGGCGCGTTTGAGCACGTCGGCGCGTTCGTAAACCGTCTTTTTTGACCACGAGGGGAAAGCCGCCGCCGCTGCATCGATCGCGGCTTGCGCATCAGCGTCATCGCCAAAGGGCATCACGCCAATGACTTCTTCGGTTGCGGGGTTTATTAAATCCCAAGTGCCGCCGTGTTGAGCGTCGATCCACTGTCCGTCGATCAACTGCTTGAACGTATAGTCCGGCATAATATAGTTTTGCCTTACGCGGGTTGTACCGTAATCCTGTGTAATTTTTATGCTACCACAGCCTCGCAGATGAGCACAATCAGCTTATATAATAAATGTACGAAGGTTGTATTGTGGAACTCTCACAAAAACGGGGATTGTTCACGCGGTGAAAAACCCACAAAGAGCTCTTCGAAGGGCCCTTTGTGGGCAAACCTGACTTCAAAAAAACTCACCCGGGCGGCGGCGAATTCGTGCTGATCCCCGGTACTTGCAGCGCGACGGCGAAAAACTTGTCTGATTGGAAGTAAAGGAACCGCGACGGCTGCGTGTTCTGCGTGCGCCACAACTGCACCGCGTTCGTGCCCGTCACCCACACTGCCGACCCGCCCTGCGCCAGCGTCGGCAGATCCAACCCGGTCGCGGCGGCATCCCATGTGAGCAGCGGCGCTTCCCGGTCAAAGGGCACTTCGACCACGCTCATCCAACCGCCGGACGGTTCAAACAGCACGGGCGTCGTGCTGAGGCTGCGGCAGGCGGTCAGCACCCGGCTGAACCATGCATCATCCCACCCGCTGAACGCATCGGCGTAATGATCGGCCCCATTCACATTGATCTGAATTGACTCGACGACTGCATCCGGTTCGCCCACTTGCTCCGGCACGGGGGTCGAATTGTAGGTGTAAATCCGTTCGTTGACGGTCAAATACGCCACGAAATCCGCGATCACACTATCCGGCAGGCGGTCATACAGCACTTGAATGTTGAACGCGCCCAGTTCGTTGACCCACACCACCCGGTTATCGCCGTAGATGGTACACAGCGGAATGTCTCGCTTGGCGGCGAAGGTCGAAGCGCGCTGCCCGCCGGAAATATCGGCACGGAACACGATCGTGTCGGCGCTGCGCACCCACTGGATGAGTGTGTTGTTGGCGGCGATCGCCGCGCTCATCGCGATCGGCGTGGGCGGCGGTGGCTGTACCGTTTGGCACGCCGATAAGCACGCCAGCACACAGATGAGCAGAAGACGTTTCATTCGCACCATCCCTCGTAGATCACTTTGCGCGTTCTATTGTACGAAACCCTGCCCCTACCCGGTAGCAAATTAAGAAACTCGGTCAATTGGCGCACAATAAGCTGACAAAATCCGCCGTTATGCCCTTTTGTTCGTCCGTGTTTTAGAACTTTCCTATCATTTTCACGTATAAGGAAGCGTGCCACTAGGATATAATGGATGACAAAGCACGCACAACCACCGGAGCATGAGGTTATGGCGCTCTCTGAAGGGGAGATGGTAGGGCAGTATCGCGTCGTTTCGCAGCTCGGTTTTGGCGGAATGGCAACCGTCTATAAAGCTTATCATCCCCGCCTTGATCGCTATGTCGCGATCAAAATCATGCATCAAGCATTTCAGCATGATCAAACCTTTCTGGCACGCTTTGAACGGGAAGCGCAGATCGTCGCACGCCTTGAACATCCGCATATCGTGCAGGTCTACGACTTTGCCGAACACGCGAGCCAGCCGTATCTGGTGATGAAATATGTTGAGGGGCGCACCCTCAAGCAGATGATGTATCAGAATCCGCCCACGCTGGAAGAGATCGTTCGGATCATGTCGGCGGTCGCCGGCGGGCTGGATTATGCGCATCGTGTCGGCGTGCTGCACCGCGACATCAAGCCGAGTAATATCATCCTCGGCAACGATGGCACGCCGTATATCACCGACTTTGGCCTCGCGCGCATGGCGGCGCTCAACGAAAGCACGCTCAGCGCCGATGTGCTGCTTGGCACGCCGCACTATATCTCGCCCGAACAGGCGATGGGCAGCCGCGATCTGACGACCGCGACCGACTTGTACTCTCTGGCGGTCGTGCTGTACGAACTGCTCGTCGGGCGCGTGCCTTATACGAGCGATACGCCCTTCGCCGTCATCCACAGCCATATCTACAGCCCGCTCCCCAGTCCCAGCGCCATCAACCCGGAACTTCCGGCGCAGGTGGAAGCGGTGCTGGTCAAAGCACTGGCGAAAAACCCGGCGGATCGCTATCCGAATGCGATGGCGATGATCGAAGCCTTCAAAGCCGCCGTCGCCGAGAGTGGATTGACCGCTCTCAATCCAGACCGCGCGCATATCGCCGCCGCGCGCATTGATAATGTGCCGCCCGCTTATGAATCCGGCGCGGCCCCAACCGGCAACACACAAGCGCGCCTGAACCGGCTGTCTGCCCCCGCGCCGCAAAATGACCCGGATATGACGACCGCGCCGGGGCCGCTCCCCCGCGCTGATGACTTCAGCGCTGCTTACGATTTGTCGGACGTGATTCCGGCACCGCAGGCGCAAGTGCCGCCCACCGAAACCCCGACACAGCCCGATCTTTCGCAAGCCGCGCAAAGTCCGGCAGCCGGGGCCGCCAAACCAAAACCCAAACGAGAAGTGCCGCCGGAACCACCGCCGTTGAGCAGTCGCAGCGCGCCGTCATCGGCGTTCCCGCTTCCTCCGTCCGGCCCTTCCGGTTCGCGCATTCCGCCGCCGCCCGCAGCGCCGGAACCGCCCACACCGGGATCGATCAATCCCGGCAGTTTTGCCACCAATTTAGGCAATTTCGTCAGCAGTGCCGCCCGCTTTGCCGCCGAAACCGCCGCCCGCGCTGGCACCGAAGCGAGCAACGCCTATCAGCAGGAGCGCGCCCGCCGGGCTACCGAGCAGGTGATGTTCAAGCGCGGCGATGGCGCGGAGATCGCGCGGTCGTCGATCGGTGAAATCATCGCGCGCAACTCATCGGGCGTCGAAATTCGCTTTGGGCAGGAAGCCAGCGATGCTGCATGGTGGAGCAAGGTTCGCGAAAACAACTGGCATGAAGCGCTGGAACTGATTCTGGCCGAAACCGATGAACTGGCCTCGCCGGAAGATGAAGGGGCGGCGCGACGCCGTGCTCAGCAGCAGATCAAGCGGCGGCGGGGATTCATGAGCCACTTGATTCCGTTTATTTTCGTCAATCTGTTCCTGATTGTGATGAGCGATGGCGCTTCTTGGGTCATTTTCCCGCTGTTCGGATGGGGAGCAGGCTTAGCTGCGCACTGGGTCGATACCTATTTCCGCACTGGGGCGCGGGAAGCCCGTCGTATTACCTCCATTCAACGTGCGTATCGAGATCAGCTTGGCCCGAACTGGCAGCGTGCCAGCAAAAGCACCTTGATGCAGGTTCGTAATGCTGCCGATCGTCCCTTCCGCAAGCGCCGTGAGTTTTATTCGCACCTCGTCGTCTACCTGTTGATCAACCTGATGCTGATGATCCTCAGCGATGGCACATGGGGATGGTTGGTCGTCGCAGGATGGGGGATCGGTTTGGCCGCCCATGCTGCCGATACGTTCTCGTGGAGCACCAATTCGGAAAAGGAAGTCGAGCGCATCATCGAACGCGAACGGGCCGCCCTTGGCAGCACCGCCAAACGCAAGAATGATCAAGCCGACGATGGTGACAGCATCAACGACCTTGGGGATGCCGGTGATTCCGTACAAAAACGCAAAAATGACGAACGTCCCTCGGTGCGCTTCACCGATGAGGGCGAATTCACCGACAGCATGGTCAGCGAAATGCAGCAGGATGAGGTGGAGCGATCCCGCCGTCGTGGTGGGAACCGGGGCCGCCGTTGATACGCCTGCCGATCGTGGGGGTGAGAGCTTTCCTTCTCACCCTTCTCTTTCTGCTGCTCCCGCTGCCTCTCGCCGCTCAAACTGATCCCAGCGGCGGCGCGGCCCTGCCATTGACCCAAACTGTACAGACGCCAGATGGCCGCTACGCGATCCGCGCGCCGGAAAACTGGTCAGCGCAGATGGCGGCCAGTAACAGCGTGTATGATTGGCTGGTGGTGCTTGCCGCGCCGAACACCGATGTGCAGATCGCCGTTTTGATCGTGTCCCCCGCGCAGTTGAGCAATGCGGCGGTCTATCCCACGACCGACTTTCGCACGCTGGCGCAAAGTTTGCTCGGAACGCTCGATGCCGGAACCGATGTGCTGTCCTTCGACAGCGTGCAGTATGGCTCCCACGCGGCCTATGAAGCCCTGTTGAGCGATACCAGCGGTGATTCGTTCGGCGTGGCGCTGAACTATCAAACCTATCTGGGCGCGGTGATCGTTTCGACAGCACCCGGCCAGCGCGATCGATGGGTGCGGACAGGCCGCGCGATCGCCGAAAGTATCAGCATTCGCGGCGTGGTCGAATCCGCCCTGCCCACCGTCGAAGCGCCGCCGCTTGAGAGCGGCAGTTTACGCGCCTTCCCGCCGACGAGTCCGGTCGTGCAGTTCAGCTACCCGGCGGACTGGTATGTCCTCATCACCCCGGACGATCAGCTTGGCCCGTATGATGCTTGGATTGACCTGTACAACGGGCGCGCCGCACTGCAAAACCTCCCCAACGCACAAACCGGCCTAACCGCCTACGACAGCGGCGAGTTTTCACTGCGGATTCTGGTGCAAACCGTCGATTCAACCTCGTGGGGCACGGTCGATTATCTGAACGATCAGCTTCATTCGCTGGCGGCAGAGGTGTATCGCATGGGCACGGTGGAAACGTTCACGGCAGGGAATCACGATGCCGCCCATGTCACCGTCGGCACCGATGTCCGCGATGGATCGTTCACGGTGGTGCAGTTGGCACCGGGGCAGTTTGTGCTGCTCTCCGCCTCGTGCGCGCTGGGCGAACTCGCGCAGTACACCAACCTGATCAACGCCGTCGCCGCCAGCCTCAGCACCCCGTAAATCTCACTGCTGCGTCAAGCCCCATGACTTGGGGCTTTGAACCCTCATGAACCCTATTGACGCTGTGTACAGAATAGATGTATGCTGACTTATGTGCGGGTCGAAAGTTGTGGGTTATCCACTTTTAATGGCTGTGTTGCGGGTTCGAGTCCCGCCGGGGGCTGAAAAGCACTCGTAGCTCAAGGGTAGAGCAAGAATCCCACAGCGCTTCCATTTATCCGCACTTTTTTGTCCCTACAGCCGGGAAAGGGGGTTGCATGGCTTACAAACAGTTCACTCAAAATCTTCACACACCTCAAACGCCGCAGTCCGAACCGATCCCCGGTACGAACCAAGCACGCAACAACGCCGGGGGCTATTCGTTTCAGATCGACGCATGGGATCGGCTGCACCGCTTCCTGATTCTGGGCAGCGAGGGCGGCTCCTACTACGCCACCGAGCGCGCACTCACCGCCGAAAACGCGCACAATGCGATCGCCTGTATCAAGGCCGATGGTCAGCGCGTCGTCCGTGAAACGACCGCCCTGTCCGATTCAGGGCGTGCGCCCAAAAACGATCCGGCGATCTTCACATTGGCGCTCTGCGCCGCCCTCGGCGATCCGCTGACACGGCGCGCGGCGCTTGAGGCGCTGCCGCAGGTCTGCCGCACCGGAACGCATTTGTTCCAGTTCGCGGGCTACGTCCAATCGATGCGCGGTTGGGGTCGCGGGCTGCGGCGCGGGATTGCCGATTGGTACAACGGCATGGAACCACGCGATCTCGCCTATCAGGTGATCAAGTATCGCCAGCGCGAAGGCTGGACGCATCTCGATCTGCTCCGCCTTGCCCACCCGACGCCGAACGAAGACGCGCACAGCGCGATTTATCGCTGGATCGCCGGGCGCAGCAGCGAAAAACGTGAACCGGAGGCTTGGGCGACCGCGCTCACCCCACCGGATAATGAAGCGCTCACCCGCATTTGGGCGTTCGAGAAAGCGCAGACCGCCGCCGATCTCGCGACGATCCTTCAATTGATCGACGACTACGATCTGCCGCGTGAAGCGCTGCCGACCGAATGGCTGAATCAGGCCGCGGTGTGGGAACGTCTGCTTCAGAAAATGCCGATGACGGCCATGATCCGCAACCTTGGCGTGATGAGCAAAGTCGGCTTGATCGCCCCGCTCAGTGACGCTGAATCGCTGATCGTCAAACGGCTCAGCGACCGGAACGCGCTGCGCAAAGCCCGCATCCACCCGATCATGCTGCTTTCGGCGCTGCGGGTGTATGCACGAGGGCGCGGCGTACGCGGATCAAGCGAATGGACGGCCAGCGCGCCCATTATCGATGCGCTGGACGAAGCGTTTTACATGGCGTTCGATAACGTCGAACCGACCGGCAAGCGCTTCTTGATCGCGCTGGATGTGTCCGGCTCGATGGGTGTCGGCGAAATCGCGGGCGTACCGGGGCTGACTCCACGAGAAGCCAGTGCCGCGCTTGCTCTCGTCACCGCGCGCACCGAAGCGCAGTATGGGGTGATCGCCTTCCAAACCGGGATCACACCGCTCAACGGCTTCACGTCGAAACTGCGGCTCGACAGCGCGATCCAAACGATCAGCGGGCTGCCGTTCGGCGGCACCGACTGCGCTCAGCCGATGCTGTATGCTCTGGAGCACAAAATCACGGTCGATACATTCGTCGTGATCACCGACAACGAGACGTGGGCGGGCGGAATTCATCCGTCGCAGGCGCTCGTCCAGTACCGCGAACAGATGGGCATTCCGGCGCGGCTGATCGTCGTGGGGATGACCGCGACCCAGTTCAGCATCGCCGATCCAAATGATGCGGGCATGCTCGATGTGGTGGGGTTCGATGCCGCCGCCCCGCAGATCATGGCGGATTTTGCGCGCGGTACGTTGTAAACGCCTACGTTGTAAAGCGTGTGGTTGATGGCGGTGCGAGCCGCTGATCGTGGGTTACCGTCCTTTTCCTGACTTCACCCCACGACGCTGTTTCGCTCGTTCCGCTTTTTTAAGAAGTCGAAGGGTGCGAGCCGCTGCTCATGGGTTATCGTCTCTGGAACGAATAAGACCCAGAACAATCCTTTGTTCGCACCGCTTTGATCACAATCAGTTATAGGGTGATGCGGGTCGATAGAGCAGGGTTATCTATCTGAGAAGATTCGTGGGTTCGAGTCCCACCACGCCCCTTCCGGGGCGTGTGGCGGAGCTGGCAAACGCGAATATCCCTCTCGACAACCTTATCCGCATCGCTTGGCTTTAAGCAGGGCGCGAGCCGCTGTGCATCGGTTATCCTTTGGTTGGAACGCCGCCTTCGGGCGGCGCGGGTTCAATTCCCATATGTCCGATGCACACTCTTTGTTCGCGCCCTGTTTTTCCTCTACGAGCACCCCGCTTTATCAAGCGTATACACAACCGTCTGCGTATTGTCGCCGTCATTGCTTTCGGGGATCTGATTTTGCGGATCGATCACCAGCGTGATGCGGTGCTGTTCGTTGTACCACGTATTGATCGTGATCGGCATGGTGACGCGGAAGGTTTGCCCCGGCTGAAGTACCGGATAACCGCCGACAGTCGTTCCCTGCGTGCTACCATCTGCCACACGCGCATCGGTGAGCGAAACGGTACCGCTGGCCGGTGATGCCCCTGATCCCAAGTTCGCCACATCAAAACCGACGACGAAGGTTTCACCGCAGCGCGGCTGTGCCGGTTCCAGCACGACGATTCCCGCGACCAAGTTCACATTCGAAGCCGGAACAGCCGTCGCCGGGATCGCCGTTGGCGGCGGGGGCGGAACAGCGGTCGGGATCGGTGTGGCGGGGCCTGCTTCACGGGGAAGCTGGGCAATGCTGCCGGTGATCGTCGTGAGCGGGCCATAAACCCACCCCTCACCGGAGCCAAAGCGGACTTTCAACCATGTGCCATCAAGGTTGGTGCCAAGGATTTCGGTCGTCTGCCCAACGGCGAATGTGCCGAGCGGCGGATCGAAGTTGGTGCCGGGGCCGCGCCGCACATTGATCGCCTGTGTAAACGAAGCGGTCGGCACGTTCGGAGTCGCGGAGGCGGCTGTTTGCGGCGCCGGTTGCGATGCTTGCGACGCCGGTTGCGAAGCCGACTGCACAGACGTTTGGGCCGCCTGCTGTGCGGCGGATTGGGTTTGCGCCAAGTTGAGCGGATTCGGCTGGCTCTGCGAGGTGTTGGTTGGTTGGGTGTTCTGCGAGCCGCCCGACGTGTTGGTGGTGGTGTTCTGCGTGGGCAGATCGGTTGGCGGCTGCGCACCCTGCGCCCGCACACTGATGGTGACGGTTTGCGGCGCGCTGTTCGATCCGTCGGCGCGGTACGCGGTCACGGCGACGATATGATCGCCTTCCCCGGTCGCCGTCCACGTATAGACGATGTTGAAGGCGGGTGATGCGCTGGTGTTCGGCTGCGGCAGGGTGGCGGCAAGGGTGTTATCGACCGCGATTTCGACCCGGTCGATGTCCGCGCCTGCATTACCAATCTGCGCCTGAATATTCACCGGGACTCCGACCAAATAGGCCGCGTTTGGCAGCGGCGAAACGATTCGTACAGTCGGCGCTCCGCTGATGATACCGGAAGTATCCGCCGGAGCGGTGGATAGGGTACACCCCGCCAGCAGTAAAGCGGCGGCTAGCGCGGCAGTCCATCGAAGCACTCTGTTCGTCCTCGTTCGCGCATTCGGGCTCTGCATAAGAGGACATACTCCTGTCTGATCGCGTTCCATGCGAAGGGTGACTCTAGCGAAAATAGACACGGTTTGCGAGGGCGAAGCGCGGCGGCGTAGGGGGAACGGTGGATTTATTCGGTCATTCATCGGGCGGGTGCCAACCAGCCAAAACCCAGTAACTTCGCACTTCCAGCGCGTCGGCATCGTCGCTCAAGTGCAGCGCGATCACGGTGGCACGCCCAACCGGCGTGATCCCCAAAACGCGCAGGCCGTCGCTGCTCCAGCGGAAATGATCGCGCCAGCGCTGCGTGCGCGGATTGAACAGCGTTACCGTTTCGCCCGTCAGCGGATCAACGGCGGTGGTTTTGTCGCTTTTGTGGGCGTTGCAGAGGGGACACGACAGCCACAGGTTGCTTTCGTCGTTGGTGCCGCCTTTGGCGAGTGGGATGATATGCTCGATCTCCAAGCGCGCCATGACGAGACGCTGTGGACTGAGGCAGTAGCCGCAGCGATGTTTCGCATCCGCCCGTATGCGCGCATCCAATTCGGCGCTGATCCGCTGACGGGCCATGCGTTTAGCTGCTCAAAGCAGGACGCAGGCCGCGCTGTACGGCGATCCGCAGGGCTTTGGCTTTGCGCACCAATCCCTGCCGGTAAAGTCCCATCAGATGATCGAGGCGCAGTCGATCGCCTTCGTTCAGGCGGCTTTCGCGCTGCTTATCCAGCAGATCGCTCAATTCGGCCTGTTCATCCGCCGGGAGATGCGAATCCGCCAGCGATAAAATGTCGCCGTCGGGCAGCAGATCAAGATCGGATTCCTGTATGCCGCGCTCAATCCATTCGGTGAGCACGTCTTCAAGCCGCTGCTGTTTGATTTGGGCGATGTGTCGCGCGCTGCGGGCGAGGTCGTCCGCGAGGCGCAGGGTAACCGTTTGAGTCATAGGATTACTCTCGGTGTCTTCTTGATCACGGATTATACACCGAGAATTCGCAGGGTGAGTGCGTGACCAGCTTAAATCCCGCTATAACACCTCGACCGGATCAACGTCTACATGCCAGCCCTTCGGCAGATTTAAGTCACGCAGTGCGGCAGTCGGATCGGGACCGCGCAGGAGCAGATGCCAGCGGAACAGCTTGTTTTCGCGCTCGAAAAAGCAGGGTGCAGGGCCGATCAGCTCGGTGCCGGTCATGTTGAGGATTTTCAGGCGGTGGCGGATCATATTGGCGGCGCGTTCGGCTTCCGCCTGCGCCTGCATCACCGTGGGGAAGCGGAACAGCACGCGCACGAACTGGCGAAACGGTGGATAGCCCATCTGCTTCCGGTAGGCGATTTCTTGTTCGTAGAACGAGCGGAAATCGTGATGGGAGGCGGCTCGAATGGCGTAGTGCTGCGGGTTGTAGGTCTGCAAAATCACCTGCCCGCCGAGCAGCCCACGTCCCGCGCGCCCCGCCACCTGCGTCAAGATTTGAAAGGCGCGCTCCCCGGCGCGAAAATCGGGCAAATGAATGCCCACATCGGCGCTGACCACCCCGACGAGCGTCACCAGCGGCAGATCCAGCCCCTTCGCGACCATCTGCGTACCGATCATCACATCGGTTTTGCGATCGATGAAGCGCTGCAAGATCGCCTCATGCGCCTCCGGTGAATCGGCAGTATCGGCATCCCAGCGGGCGATGCGCGCCAGCGGAAACATCTCGGCAAGTGCCATTTCGACCTGCTGTGTGCCCGCGCCAAAGTATTTGATGCGCCGTGATCCGCACTGCGCACAGCTCACCGGTTCCGGTTGGCTGTAATTGCAGCGGTGACAGCGCAGCACCTCACCCGCGCGGTGATGGGTCAGCGGCGTATCGCAGCGCGGACAGGTGGCGACATAGCCACAGTCACGGCAGAAGACATAGGTCGCCTGTCCGCGCCGGTTGAGGAACAAAATTGCCTGTTCGCGCCGCCGCAGCACATCGGCAAGCCCTTCTTGCAGTGAGCGGCTAAAAATACTGGTGTTGCCCGCCTTCAACTCGTCGCGCATGTCGATCACGTGGACGGGGGGCAGATCGATGGTGAGGGCGTCGTCAGCGGTCGTGCCAACGTCCGCCGGGTGATAGCGCGGCTGCACACCGGCGCGTTCGCTCAGTTCTTCGATGCGGATTTTATGCCCCAAGATGCGGCGCGGCAGTTCCAGCAGCCGAATTTCGCCGCGCGCCGCGCGATAAGCCGTCTCCACATCGGGCGTCGCGCTGCCGAGGATCAATACCCCGCCGCGCTGCGCGATGATCGCTTCGGCGGTGTCGCGGGCATGATAATACGGCGGCAGCACAGGCGGCGACTGCTTATAGCTGTCGTCATGGCACTCATCGAGGATGATCAATCCCAAATTGGGCAGCGGCGTGAACAGCGCCGAACGCGCCCCGACGATCACCTGCACGATGCCATCGCGGGCGCGCCGCCATGTGTCGTAGCGTTCGCCGTCGCTCAAGCGGCTGTGGACAACGCCCACCTTGCCGGGGAAACGGGCGGCGACACGGCGCACCGTCTGCGCGGTGAGCGCGATTTCGGGCACGAGAAAGATCGCTGTGCGCCCCTGCTGCAAGACCTTTTCGATCGCACGCAGGTAAATCTCGGTTTTGCCGGAACCGGTCACGCCATGGAGGAGGAAGGTGGCCCCCACCCCCAGCCCCTCCCCGTATACGGAGAGGGGAGAGTGCGTTGACTCGCGCGAATTAGACACGTTAGTTTGCGCCCCTGTGCCAAATTCAGGGAGGGGGGCGAGGACGGATTCGCTGGCAAGTTTCTGTCGTTGCTCCAGTAGAACAGCCCTGATCCGATCAAGGACTGACTGCGTCTGCTCTAATACGTTTTCGTTGGAAAAACGAATGACGCGTAACCCCAAGTTTTCGAGAAACTCTTGGCGAATCGCATCTTCTTCCTGAGTGTATTGGTGAATTCCACCATCAACTTCAATCACTAAACGAGCGTCACGGCAGTAAAAATCCACCACAAAGCGTTCGATGATATGCTGTCGGCGAAATGTGAAGCCCTCGAGCTGATTGCCCCTGATAGATTTCCACAACCGACCTTCGGCAGGGGTTGGCACCAATCGAAGTTCTCTACGAATAGGTTTCAACTTTTCATACAGATTGAGAGGCATACTCCAACTGTGAAAGTTGTTTGATGAACTGACATATGCTTCGTGCGAACGCACTGCTCGCTCCCCTCTCCGTATACGGGGAGGGGCTGGGGGTGGGGGCAAAGTAGGGGCCGGGGGAGAGGTACTCTCCAGCGCCTGTTCAACCTGCTGCCATGCATCGAGCTGTTCGACCAACAGTGTAGGCGCCATGCGCGGCACAAATGCCCGGTCTTCGAGCGAATCGCGCCACTTTTGTTTTTCGGCCAGCAGCACCAGCCCTTCATCTTCCAATTCCTTGAGATCCGCGAGGGAACAGTTAGCCTGCGCGTAAAGCCAGCTCACATCGAGCGGTTCGCTTTCGCGGGCAAGGATCGACAGGATGCGCAGCGGCTTGTCCAACTTGCGCAGCGAGTCCAGCCATGTTTGCACATCTTCGCGCGGCACCCCAAGGTAGAGACCCTCGCCCTGCTGTAAGAGCAGCCCTTCGGCGGTCAGCGACTCGACGTGCTTGGCAGAGGCACCGGTCACTTTGAGGGCGGTTTTGGCATCGGTGCCATCGTTGGCGGCGACATATTCCAGCAGATCGGCGGCTTTGGAAGTCACGCTAAAAGCACGGCGGGCGCGATCTTCCATCTCATTTGGGTGAACAGCGAGCGCCGCTGTTTGCACAATCTTCGGCTTCACACGCGGCGGCGAGAGCACAGGCTGTTTCCGCAGCACCCCAGCCTTCGCCAGCCCATCGACGGCGGCGCGCCAATTTTTGCCATGCAGCGCGATATTTAACTGGGAGCCGCGCAGCGATCCACGCCGCTTGAGCAGCGCAACCAGTTCGACTTCCAGCGGCGATTCAACGGCGGGTTTGCCGCTGTAGTCGGCGTTTTCGTCAAGCAGCGTAATTTCGAGGTCTTGATGCCCGGTCAAGCCGGGGGGCAGCCACAGCCACAGGCACAAGCCAAGCGGCGCGAGATACGTCTTGCTCATCCAGCGCGCCACTTCAATCTGCATCGGCGTGATCAGCGGGCGGGGATCGATCAGACTGTGAATGGGTTTGGTTTTTTCGATCGGGGTATCGTCGTGCAGCGACAGCACAATTCCATGCTGAAGCGCCGTCCCGAACGGTACCTGTACCAGATGGCCGGGCTGAAGTTGATCGACCAGTTCGGGCGGCACATGATAGTCAAAGGTGTTGTCGATAGGCGCATCGACAGCGATATTCGCATATTTCATGCGTGTTATTGTAGCACAAATTTTCGCTTGGCGCGAAAAGGAATCAGATCTGGCGCGGCACCACTAGACGCTGAGATACGCCGAAGGCTGCCCCTGCTTATGCTGGTGTACCAACCGCCGCGCTTCGTCATAGGTGGGGACGATTTGGCAGCGCCCCCGGCTGACACGGGCGATGATCGTTGCCAGCAAGGCAGCCAGCGGGAGCCGAATCCCGTAGATCACAAGGAGCTGAACCTGTGGGCTCATCTGGCGGCCCCACAGGGCATAGTGATCGCTGAGGCTCATGGGGAAATTGGTGATTTGAGAGGCATCGGCCATCACATAGATCGATACGCCGGTTTCTTGCAGCAGCCGCTGCGTGAGTGCATCTTGTTCGTACATCTCGTCAAGCGAAACTTCTCCAACAAGCTGAAGATACAGAACAGACTCGTGGCTGTTCCACTCACGCACGATCGGCATATGCACCCGCTCCACCGGACTTTGACCGCGGACTATTGTTACCAACTTTACAAATTTTAGCAAATTTGCATATCACTACTGGGATCTTACTTGTATCGCTTCTTCTTAGCCCAACGGTACAAGGCGAAAAGCATTAAGGAAATTTTGATAAGGCCGCCTCACTTAAGATTGTGTTTCGATATCGTGTGAAAAGGTGAGCACCGCGCCGAAAACGGGCTGATTTTGTGAACACGCAATATTGACCTGACCAATTTTGAACAAAAGGGGATGCATTGCCCATATACCCTTATCGAAAGGATCGCCGACGTGTTGAATGTCCCCTATGCGGAGAATAGCGACGTGGAGCAAGCCCCCCAACCGGACGATCAATCACCGGCGGTCGATGCGCGGCCCGTCTTAAGCGCAGACGACTTTGCGGCGATTCAAACCGGGCTGGATGCGCCGATCCGCCGCTTTATCCGGCGCACACTGGGCACCTATGGGGATGAAACCAGCGTCGAAGATCTGGCACAGGAGACGTTCATCGCCCTGTATCGCAAGTTGACGGCAGATGAGAAGCGTATCCCAATCGGTGATGCCAAGCCGTATGCGTTCGGGATCGCACGCAACCTATGTTATGAGGAACTGCGTCGCGTCGAGCGCTACGGGCTGTCGCTGGAAGCCGATCACGATCAGGCGGGCGGGGATGGCGACATGAGCGCCTATGGCATCGGGTACGTCGTCGCCGCCGATCCGTCAATTCAGCCGGAAGAAGCGGCATATTGGCTGCTGCTCAACGTCGAAGTGCAGGCGGCGATCGATCGGCTGCCGGAAGCGCAGCGGCAGGTGCTGCTGCTGTACTGCGAGCAGGAAATGAGCTACGACGAGATCGCCCGCGTGATGGGTACGAATATCGGTACCGTGAAAAGCCGCCTCCATTATGCCAAGCGCTCACTGCGTGGGCTGCTGAGCGCGGCGGCGCTTGAGGCGATTGAGCAAGAATTTTCCTAAGCATCACAGAAATCATAGTCCACTCAAAGGAGAGACCATATGGACGAGCAAACGCGTGAGAAGATCAACCGTATCCTATCGGCACTGCGCGCCTTGAACGACGCGATCAGCCGCAATATGGATTTTGGCATGCAGCAGGGGACGGGCGGAGTGGCACTGCGCAGTTACGCCGCGCTGCACAAACGGCTGTCAGAAATAATGGAAGACGATCCGTTCGTGACCGAGGCGCTGAAAGTCGATTTACCGGAGACGGCCGATGACCGTCAGCGTTTGGGCGCGGTCAACCTCTCGCTGCGCCAGTTGATTGCCTATGTCGAAGGCTATATGCGCGAAAACGCGCCGCCGGATGACCGTGCCGCGCGCCGCTTATTCCAGCGTGAAGTGCGTGACGCGATCGGCGATATGGGCGAAAAGCGCAAGAATGATGACCTTTCCGACCTCGGGCGCGACATCAGCGAGAGCGTGGTGAGCGCAACCCGGACGATGCTGCGCCGCGCCGTCGTGCGGTTAGATGGCGGCGAAAACCTCAGCGGATCGGACTTGAGCGGAACGTCGCTGCGTGATGCGAATTTCAGCAGCAGCAACTTGAGCGCCGCGAATTTGAGCAACAGCGATTTTTCGTCCAGCGACTTCGACGACGCCAACTTGAGCGGCGTGCAGGCAAACGGTGCGATCTTCGATGACTGCAATATGAGCGATGTGCGGTTGACGGGCGGCAGTTTCGTCAACGCCAGCTTCTCATCGGTCGATCTAAGCGACGTTGAAGGCAGCGGTGTCAATATGCAGGGCGCGAACCTGAGCGATGCGAACCTGAGCGACGCCAATTTCTCCGGCGCGAACTTCTCCGGCGCAACGCTGACTTCGATCGACGGCAGTGACGCCAACCTAAGCGGTGCAAACCTCTCGCATGTGCGGCTGAACGACGCTAACCTCAGCGATGCGAATGTGAGCGGCGCGAACGCGAACGAGGCCGATCTATCGAATGCCAATTTGAATGATGCCAATATCAGCGGTGGCAACTTCAACCGCGCCATTCTGCGTGACGCCAACCTGAACGGCGCGAACGCCAGCGGGTGCAACTTCAACGGCGCGGATTTGAGTTCGGTCGATTTCAGCGATGCCAACGTGAGCGGCGCAAATCTTGCCGGGACGCTCCTGCGCGATACCCAGTGGCATGATGCGAATGCCAAAGGCACCAATTTCGAAAATGCCGATTTGGAGAACGCGATGTTTCAGGACACGAATCTGCGCGGGGCCAATCTGCGCGGGGCGCATGTCAAGGGCGCGGTGTTCGATGATGTCGAATTGTCGCGCGATACCATCCTCCCGGATGGATCGCAGTGGGCACCCGGCGTCGATTTAATGCAATTTGTGTAATGGAAAGCCGGGCTGTACGTCGCATTCTATCGACGTACAGCCGCTTGCTAATCGCGGCGGGGTTCGTTGGGCACAACAAGATAGCTGATGAAGAACCCTGCCGCGCCGCACATCAAGACCAACCCCAACCACAGATGAATCGACAAAATAATCTGCGTGACCGCCAGCAAGCACAGGAAAATCCCGGCGGTGAGCACAGCGGGCACGGCAAACCCGAATAGGCGCGCCCGCACGGGTTCGGAGAGGCGCAGGCGGAGGATCACATCGGCGGCCAATCCTGCGGCAGCCGCGCCGATCAAGATGATCCAGTAGTGACGCGGGCTGAGATCGAGCAGGAACATACCGAGCGCGTTCACGGTCAAAATCAGCGTGGAAGCCCCGAACGGCAGACGCACGGTGCGCGCACCAAACAGCAGCACGCCCATGCTCACAGTCGCCGTGATGATCATGCCGTTGATGATGGCCGAGGTGAGCGTGCTGCCGTGATCGAGAGAGCGCCCGATCAGCGAAAGATGCTGGGTGAACAGGTTGCCGAATTGCAAGAAAAAGGTGATGCCGGACAGCAGCGCCGTCAGCGCGATGATGAACGGCAAGCCATCACGCCAGTTGAGCGGCGTTCCGGGTGCAAAACGCACGACGGTCGATCGGATGGTGCCGGTGACGATCAGAACCGCGCTCGTCGCCAGCAGCAGATGCGACGGACTGAGCAGCGCTTCGGTGCTGACTTCAAAGCCGAAAGTGGTATGCCACCACAAATCGAACCCGCCGCCGATGAAGAACAGCCCCACGCCGATCAGCGAGAGGCGAAAGCCGCGCGGTAACGCACGCGTGAAAGCATAGCCTTTCGCCGTGTTGCGAAGCTGGTGGTAACCCAGAAAAATCCCCGTGAAAAGGATGCTGGAATACATCAGGGCATGGTAGGGCGTGAAGAAGGTGTCATCGACCATGCCGTGATTGTGCGCGTACCCATCGACGAACAGGCCGATCGCGAACCACAGGCCGAGCAAAGCGGCGGCGAGATCAAAGCCGAACGATCCGGCGGGATAATCGGTCGAGCGGATGCGCGCCTGTGGTTCATGCTCCACAGGGGTAATCGGGCTGTCTAGCGCTGCCATAGCCGAGACTCTCCTAAACCTACCTACTTCCATACGTCCCATTGTAGTCGTGGATGCGGGCGAATGGCGATAGGCGGGTTGTCTACGGTCATTGAATGATGGCGAATTCGCTTGTTTCCTGCGGGGGGACTTTGGGGAGGCGAATGGTGACGTGCGTGCCTTGGTTGAGCGAACTTTCGACCTGAATAGTGCCGCCGTGTGCTTCGGCTGTCGCGCGGGCAATGCTAAGCCCCACCCCCAAGCCGCTGACCTCACCAATATTGCTTCCTCTAAAGAACGGCTCGAACACACGAGGTTGATCGTCTGCCGGAATGCCGATGCCGAAATCATGGACTTCAATGGTGACGTGATACTCGTGTTCGAAGATCGTCACCATGATCGGGGCCGAAGAGGGCGAAAATTCGATCGCGTTGAGCAGGATATGATGGAGCATTCGCAGCAGGAGCTTACGATCGGCATTGACCGATAAGCTGTGCGGCGTAATCCGCACCTCTACCGGGCCACGGTGAGATAATGCATCGCGCAGTTCATGAACAAGCTGATCGCACAATTCACCCAGCGGCACCGGGATAATATCCATCACGCGCGGCGGGTTGACGACGGCGTTAATGCTGTCCAGCATATTGGTGATCTGCTGCACCTGCGGGGTGATCGAACGCAGGCGGGTTTCGCGCTGCTCGACGGTCATCCGGTCGTGATAGCGGATGACCATATCGGCAGTCACCTGAATGTTCGCCAGCGGCGTACGAAACTCATGGCCGATGCGTGCCATCATGTGACTTTTGAGGCGGCTGAGTTCCTGTTCTTTTTGCAGGGTGACGGCAAGCCGATCGCTTTCAAGGCGAAGCTTTCCTAATTCGTGGCGCTCATGGATGTCACGCAGCACCAGCAGCACGCCGATCATGTCGCCCCGGTAATCGCGCATCATGGTGCCAGAGGCTTCCATCCACAGCGCATATCCGGCTTTATGAAGACAGCGAAACTCGATCAATTTGGCGGCAGTGTGATGAAAGACGGCGCCCTGAAATAACTGCGATAGGAGGTTGTGATCTTCGGGGAAAATGTAATCCAGCGCGTATTGCCCAATCATTTCTTCCGGGAGGTAGCCCAACCCGTTGTAATAGGACGGGCTGGCGTAGGCGATGCGTCCATCGATGTCGATGTACGCGACCATTTCGCGCATATTGTCGGTCATCACGCGGAATTGTAGTTCGCTGCGGCGCAGAGCTTCTTCGACCTGTTTGCGCTGCTCAATTTCACGCAGCGCATCGGCATAAAGGCTGGCGTTGGTGATCGCCGCGCCCGCCAACTGCGACAAGATGATCGATTTTTGAATCTCGTCGTCGGTGAACGGATCGTTCGGGGTGTCGCGCCCAATCGCGAGAATGCCAACACATTGATCGCCCACGATCATAGGCACATCCGCGACGGCGTACAGGTGGGACGATTCATAGATGGGGCGGCGAAATTCCCATGCAGAATAATTCTCCAGTACCGCAGGCTTGCGCGTATCAAACGCCTGCCATGCCAGCCGCCCATCGGCACGCTCGATGATGTCGCCCTTGATGAAAGGTTCGCGGTCGGTATAAGCCATCACCACGAGGCGCTCCTCGCGGTAGAGCATCACTTCGGTGAACGGAGAACGCAGCAATCGTGCCACTTCATCAACGAGCATCTGAGCGACTTGATCGGGCTGGCGCTGATTGAGAAGGTCAACACTGAGCTGATAGAGGTAGGGCAGAAAATCGCCTTCAGCATGGGTATTCAACGTGCGGCCCTTCAGTTGGTTCTGGTGTACTGCGGTGCTGCTGCCAGTCATTGCCGTGTGTTCACTGATCCTTATTACAATACCGCACCTTGTGATTGAAGTATGGTCTTAGAGTCACCATTGGTATTATTATAAAGGAGGAAGTCGTAAAATTTCGTGAATTATTTCCGAAAGCTTCACTATTCGTTAACTATCCTCACTCCTTGTAAAGCGTACGAGGCGCGCGGACACTGCCCACCGATTGTGCATGCAGGAGAAAAGGATTGTAGCGCTGTAGGCATTTTTCGGTGACAATACAAGCATACTGGTTTGGGTTCTGCTGCTGAAGGAGAATTAGGTCATGATCCGCCGATTTCGTCCTGCGTGGATAGCTGTATTCGCTCTCGTCGTGCTGGCAGCGGCGCTTCCGGCTGGCGCTCAGGGCGTCACCCAGAGAGAGCCTTTTGAACAGGATGGGCGCGTTTCCCCCGCCTACCCGCTCAATGTCGCGCCGCCCCGTCCGGTGCTCACCCCGCCGGAAACGATCCCGACCAATTTGAATGAAGCAGCTTATTTGATCGTCAATACGGATAATTTGTTTGTGCGCCAAGGCCCGGCACCGGAATACGCGCAGGTCGCCATCGTGGACGGCGGTACGTCGCTCATCCCGCTGGGGTGGAACGGCAATACGCAGAACGTATGGTGGTATGTGCAGGTCGGCGGTATGCGCGGATGGGTGCGCGGCGATTTCTTATACCTGCGCGGCAACGCCAGCGATATTCCGATCGTCAGCTCGACCGAAGGCCAGCACGCGATTCCGCGCCTGTATGTGGGCAGCGAGAACTTCCTGCGCACGGCCCCGACCTTTGACCGCAACTATATTTGCTTGATCCCCGGCAATTTGGAATATGAGATCATCGGGCGCACCAGCGACACGACGTGGTACGAAATCAGTGCCACCTGTGATACCGGCGCGCAGGTCGAGGGCTGGATCACCGCCGAAAGCGGCCTGTTCCGCAACCCCGGCGACGAGTATATTCCGGTGACGTGGTTCTATTAGAATGGGCATTCGCGGCACGGCTCCGATTGGGCAGCCGTGCCGCATGACAAGCGAAGGACTTCCCGCGCATGGATATTGCACGCATCAAGCGCGTGATCGAAGGCGCGCAGGCTCGTGATCAAGGACGTTTTCCAACCTACATCGCAGAGCGCGCACCCGGTGGAACCGCCGACCCCGGCGAACTTACGCGTTTGGTCGATATGATGCGCTTCTACATCATGACCGCGCCGGATATGCTGGCGAACGCGATCCAATGGACGGAGTTGACGCACACCGAGCGCTACTACCGCCCCCTGTTCGACCAGATCGAAGCGTATTTCATCAACCCGGATGACGAAATTGAGGACGATCAGCATGGCTTATTCGGCGTGCTGGACGACGCGTATATGGCACTGAAAACGGTGCAGATGATCCAAGAAGCGGGGATGCCCCTGCTCACGGAAGCGCATCTGCACGACTTGAATGCCACGGCGCACGCCATCATGGGCGAAGCGATCGGCGGGCGGCTGGACGCACGGCTGGAAGAAGCCAACCGTGACCTGCTCACCGCGCTGATCCGCAGCAGCGACGAAATTTTGAGTGTGGTCGCCGCCGCTGCCGCCGCCCCGCCCGTCCTATCGATGGATGCGCTGCTGTTCGGAAACTGGCGTGAGCAAGCCAATCCCCCAACTCCAGCAGCAGCGAGCCGCCGTTTCCTCGCTGATGGGCATTTCGCGGATGGAAACGGGCAAGTCCTCGGTTACTGGCAGGCAGACGGGATCGTGCTGTCGCTGATGTGGCACAACCACACCTATGCCGACTATTTCTATGAAGTCGAAGGCGACCGGTTGGTATTGAAACTTCCGGGCCGCGACGCGACTTTTTGGGAAAAGACCGCGTGATACCCCGCCTGCGCTCCCGTTTCGCGGTCAGCGCCGTTTGGCTGATCGTGACCGGCGTGCTGCTGATCGCCTACAGTGCCAGCGCCGCGCCGGGAAATCCGCTCGACGCGCCGCTCAGTGGGCCGCTGCTGGCGTTCGATACCGCCGCGCAGGATCGGATCATCCTGTATGACGTGACCAACGCCACCGCGCGCGAACTGCGTTTCGGGACAGGATGGCACCGCGTATGGGGCTTTTCGCCCGATGGCTGCCGGGTGTTGTTCACGCTTAGCGATGGGCTGGACAACGCCCGCGCCTATACCGCCCGCCTTGATGGATCGGACATGCGCGAATTGATCCAATTCAGCGCGCCGCCTGTGGGCGAATGGGGCGTCTGGGAGCCGCAGTGGTCGCCGAACGCGGCTGATCCGCGCATCGCGTTCACGCTGATCGTGACGCAGACAGCGAACGACGGTACACGCGTCCAGCAGCACCGGATCGCGGTGGTGCCTGCCGACGGCGGCGAACCGGCCTTTTACAGCGTCACAGGAGACGAGCACACACCGCGCTGGTCGCCCGATGGGCAGTGGTTAGCGTATGTGAGCTATGAAGAACGTCCGGCGGGGCGCGATCCGCTTTCGACCGCCGTCCCCGATGATCCGGTCAGCGCGACCGTCCGCGAGGCGGATTTGTGGGTGGTGGGCGCGGATGGGTTGAACAAGACCCGGCGTACGAATTTTCCGGTGGGCAGTGTGAGCATGCCGCGCTGGTCGCCTGATGGCGATCTGATCGCCTTTGTGTTTTCACCCATGCCGAACAACGATCAAGTGTGGATGATGGGCAGTTCGCCGGATGCGCTGCCGACTCAGTTGAGTTATATCGAAGCACTGGCGCTCGATTTGACATGGATGCCGGACAGCACGGCACTAACCGCCGCGCTGCGCGATTTTCGCGGAGTCAGTGAAAACCGATTGTGGCGTATTCCTTTGGTGGGCGTTGCCGACAACGACGCGGTGCAGATCGCGGGTGATCCGGCACTGATGAACATGGATTATCCGCGCTACAGCCCGGATGGGCACTGGTTGGCGGCGCGATCGGCCTATGCAATGGTCGTAATCGACATGCAAAATGCGCGCTATACTTTATTAGACGATGCCTTTATGGGGAACACCCCTTCTGTGTGGAGCCCAGCCGGTTTCACAACGGAATCGTTGTGCCAAAATCCATAAAAGACACGAGCATAAATGAATTTTTATAGTTTATTGCTCCCCGTTTCGTCTTGGATTAGACTGTCATCACAGGGATTACTGAAAAGAGGCGCGTGTGGTCGATCGAGTGTTGTTGAGTGCAGGACGCAAGAATATCGAAGCGTGCCTCGATCTGGCGAACGAATACGGATTAGGCATCGAGTTGATGTGTTTTGCATATCCCGATGTGCTGGATGGCAGTTGGAAAGAGGATTTGGCGTGGTACCAGAAGGCGCTGCAAGGCATCTCGCCGGTCACGCTGCACGGGCCATTCCTCGATCTAGCCCCCGGCAGCCCCGATGCGCGTATCAACGCCCTCGTCCGTGACCGCTACCACCATGCGATCGACATCGCCGCCGAATTGAAAGCCGAACTGATCGTCTTTCATGCCAATTTCATCGGTTCGCTGCGACAGGATGAATATCGCACCGGCTGGCATGCGCGTAACGTCGTCTTTTGGAAAGAAATCGCGGCCTATGCCGACGCGCACGGGATCAACGTGGTGATGGAAAATATGTGGGAGTTCGATCCCCACATCATCGTCGATCTGATCAAAGAAGTCGATCACCCCCGTCTGCGCGCGTGTTTGGACATCGGCCACGCGCATTTGTTCAGCGAAGTGCCGTTTGAACACTGGCTGAACGTGATCACGCCGGTTCTGAAGCATATTCACCTGAACAATAACGATGGCATCCTTGACGTACACCGCGCGCTGCCCGATGGCGTGCTGAAATATCACGACATTCTGCGCGACATCAAAGCAGCCGTCCCCGGCCTCACTTATACGCTGGAAATGGAACACGTCGAAGAAATGCGGCGTAGTTTGAGCTATTTCGATGTGCAGCCGGTACAGCCACCCAAGCTGCCAACCGCCGCCGAAGCCGAAGCGGTCACGCCGCCACGGGGAACGCCGATCGTACCGATTGCTTCGACCGCACCGACACTGCCGACGCCGCCCAAATCAGCAGATAAGGCCGATTCAGGGGCCGAGCACCAGTCCCCCGGCAAAACCGTCGGGAAGGGTGATACGGCGGAACTCCCGTCCCTGCCGGTCAATGCCGACTAGCACCTGCCGCCCGTTGACCGAATCGGCAGTGTAGTAGAGCGCTTCATCCGCCAGCCAAAGCAGCGATCCGATCACCGCCTGTGTGGTGAGCAGGATGCGCTCCTCATGAGTCTGAAGATCCAGCCTCGTGAGCGTGGAGATTTGACCGAGGCGATGGACATAGGCGATCTCGCGGCCATCCGGCGACCATGTGTATTCGGAAACGAACGTCCCAAACGTGATCTGCCGCTGCGCCGTCAGCGCGGAGTCGATCAGAAACAGCGATCGATCGTCGCTGCTGTCCAAGTGGGCGACGGCGATCTGGGTGCTGTCCGGCGACCATTCGACCGTTGAAAGATACGACGCGAACGGAAAACTGCGCACGAGTCCACTGTCCCATTCGTACAGGTGAAGCGCCTGCTCGTCTTCAGAGGTATAGGAATAGAGCACAGCGCGGCCATCCGGCGACCAAATCGGGTTCGCCAGCACGCCGACTTCGGTGGTCAGCGCGGATGTGATCCCCGTTTGCGTGTCCAGCACCCATAAGCGCGTCCCCAACGTCCACGCACTGGAGTAGACCAACCAGCGGCCATCGGGCGACCATGCGCCGCTCGTGTACAGAAGCCCGCGCAGCAAAAAGTGCTGCTCCGGGGTGCTGTTATCGAGACGGCGCAGCACCAGCAGCCGACGCGGTCGCCAGCGCGCGGGGACATATTTGAGCATGGCGAACGCCCGTCCGCCGGGCTGCCATCCGGCAAATTCCCCATCACCGAGTTCTAAATAGCCGACCGTGCCGCGCGAGAGATCGATCACGGCGATGTCTGGTCGAAACGTGGGCGTACCGGTATAGGTGAGAAACGTCAGGCTGTTGTCATAGGGAAGGATGCGCCCAAAGCCGCTCGCCGCGCCGATGCACAGCGCGCACGCGAAACCGATCCATAAGGAACCGCGCCAAAGCACTCGCAGCAGCATTCGCCCCCTCTCCGGCTAGCAGCCGAATGGTTCGCTAATGTTGAAGGCGTTCCCAACTTCGTAGAGATCGTAGCGCAGAATCACCTGCCCGCTGACAGGAAGCTGACTGTCCAGCAGGGTCACATTTTCGACATCAAGGTTCACGTAGAAGCGGATCACGGCGTTGGCAGCAGGGGCGATCCACAATTCCGAACTGCTGACGGTTTGCGTCCCCCCGCCTTCGAGCGAGATCGAAGGCAGCACCAACTCGGCGGGATCGAAGGCATAGCCGTAGACCTGCTCACCGTTGATGGTCGCCTGCCGCCCTGCCGGAACTGCACGATTGATCCCGCCGACGAGCGCCCCGGCTCCCAGATCGGCGGCGGCCTGCGCATCGCCCGTTTCACCGGCAAGGTTGGCAAGGCAGGCGTTGTTCTGAACGAGAAAGGCATCGCGTCCCAAACGCACGGCTTCATAGTTGACGCCGCCCGTCTCCCCGAACAGGGTACCGCTCGTCGCCAACAGGATGCGGCGCGCAGAGGCGAGTTGATTGAACCAAACTTCGGCACGGGCGGAGGCGTTGACTTCACGCGGCGTGCTCGAGAAAACACCGTTGAATTCGAACGTCACCACATAATGCCAGCCCGCCAGCTCGTTCAGGCGGTTATCGACCCGCCCGAAAGCGGTGACCGGCAGATTGTACGGCGCGGGCGGCGCGTTCTGCGTCAGCGGCAGCGCGGTTTGCATGGCGTTGATGTCTGCCAGCGTGGGAATGTCTTCAAGATCTTCGACGGCGCGCTGTGTGCAAGCGGCGGTTAGCAGCCACACGCCCACCAATCCGATCAGCAGTAGACTGAGGACACTTCGTGTTAGGATGCGGTTCGTCTGGTTCATGCCCTCTCCTCCCGTTGCGCAGCGATCGTCCGGTAGAGCGATTCATACGCCGCCGCCGCTTGACTCCATGTGTAGCGCTGCTCAATCAACTGCCGCCCGTTCAGGCTGAGCGTTTCGCGCAGGGTCGCGTCCTTCAGCAGCCGGATCACGGCCTCGGCAAGTGCGTCGTCGTCTTCATCCCCCGGCGCGATCAGGGCGCTTTCGCCATCCGTCACGCTGATCCCATCCACGCTGAGCGGCGTCACGGCGACCGGGCACCCCATCGCCAATGCTTCGAGGATTTTGTTTTTGATCCCCGCGCCGATGCGCAGCGGCGATACATACACCGTCGCGCGGGCGAGATACGTACGCAAATCAGGGACGCGCCCGGTGATGGTGATCGTATCATCGGCGAGGGATTTCAGCGACTCTGGCGGCGCATGACCGACGATCCACACCTTAAGGCCGGGGATACGCGCCCGCACACGCGGCACGATTTGGCGGATCAGGCGCAGGGCGGCATCGACATTGGGCGCGTACTCGTAATTGCCGGTGAAGAGGATCGTATCCAGTTCGCGCGGGCGGGTGGACGACTCTGGGACATGAAACGTATTCAAGTCGATGCCGTTGGGGATTACCTGCACGTTGAGCGCGGGATTCAGGCGCAGCAGTTCAGCGCGATCGGGTTCGCTGACGACGACCGTCGCCCGGTAAGGCGCGAACATGAAGCGCTCGAAACCGCGCGCGATCGTGAGTTGAAGGCGCGTCTTGATCCACCTGAACGGGCTGCGCGTGTGTGCAGCCAGATCGAGCATGCGGCGCAGATAGAGCGCATAGCTTTCGTAGGGCGTGATCAGCGCGGGGGCATCGCCTAGCAGCGGCGCGTACTCGTAGACCTGCACGCCGCCGAACAGATGCACCACATCATAGTCGTGCGTGCTGCGAAACTTCTCAATCTGGCGCGCCATTTCCGGCGACCATGATTGATCAGGCTGCGACGCGAAGCGCGGCTGCCATCCGAGCAATCGGCGCACATAATCGCTTTGGAAGCGCGGCGGTTCCGGCAGCAGCAGCATTTCGCGGAAAAACTCGGCGTAGTGCTGGCGATCGGCAAAATCATCGATGCGATCGGAGAAGGCCAGCAGATCGATCACATGGCCGCGTGCGTGCAGTTCGCGCGCTAGATGATAGACGATCAGGCGATCGCCAAGGTGGAGCGGATACGGCGGACAGCGAGAAATCAGCAGGATATGCATGGTCGTCTCCGTGATCGCGTGCCGACGGCGTTCATAAGGAACGCTGCGGCGGGTTTATGCCTTCGCATTTGGGTTAATCATCGCTTCGAGGGTGTGCATAAAGGTATCGGCCATCGCGCGGGCGGAGAACAACCGCTCGACGCGGGCACGCCCCGCCGCGCCCATGCGTGCGCGCAGATCGGGATCGCGCAGCAGCGTCACCACGCGATCGGCGAGGGCGTCCGGGTCTTTCGGATCGACCAGAAAGCCGGTTTCGCCATCGACGACGGTTTCAGACGGGCCGCCGCGCCGCGTGCTGACGACGGGTTTGCCACTCGCCATCGCTTCAATGTTAACCATGCCATAGCTCTCAAAATCGGAGCTGCACACGACCACATCGGCGGCGGCGATCACCTTTTCGGCGTCCGGGCGAAAGCCGAGATAGACCATCCGATCGCGCAGCATAGGATTGGCCTCATAAGCGTGCAGAATGCGGGCTTTGTAGGCATCATCGGCGCTGGCGCCATGCACATTTTCCCCGGCAACGATGAAGCGCGCCTTGCGGATCACCCCGCCGACGCGCAGCGCCATCTGCTGAAAGGTGTCGTGTCCCTTCACATCCTGAAAGCGGGCGATCAGCGCGACGATCAGCGCATCGGGATCCGCCTTGGCATCCGCGCGCACGTTCGATCCGTCGATCCCCGGTTTGAAGCGTTCGGTATCGACGCCGGGGGGCAGCACCGGCAGACGATCCGGCGGCATGAACGGCGGATCGCCTAAGAAGCCGTCTTTAATCGCCCAACTGGCGGCGAAAGCGGCCTGTGGTCGCTGGAAAAAGGCGCGCTGCCATGCTTTCGGATGGAACCACCAACCCCAGCACGTCCACACCACCGGGATGCCCATCCGCGCACCCGCGTAGACGGCGAACGGCAGGCTGTGATAATCGCTGTGAATGGCTTGGATGTGGTACTGGCGAATCAAGGCGGCGATGCGCCCAGTGATCGGGAAGCGTCCCCAAATCGCCGGGATGAAATAGGTGCTGGCGCCGCGAAACGGGGTGATGTGGACGGGCCAGCCGCGCGCCCGCCAGCGTTCGGTGAGCTGGCCTTCGCGTGGGACGCACAGATGGGGGCGGTAACGCGCCGGATCAAGATGTTCGACGAGTGTGAGCAGCGAGGTTTCGCCGCCGCCCATGCCCGTATACGTGGTGATGAACAAAAGGTCGGTCGGTGTCATGCAAGCCAGTCTACCACAGGGTGACGATGCGCCCAAGATCACCCCCGTGGACGAAAGGCAAAAGTAGGGACGAGGCCCGCCTCGTCCGGTTTTCGAATCACCTAACCCCTATCTCGCTTCGCGAGCCTTCTCCTTCCCGAATTCGGGAAGGGGCGCGTGCAAAAACGGGTTAATCTACGAACGGGACGACGTTGAGGCGCTTCTTGTAGGTTTTCCAGTGCGGGCAAATGCCAGAGAGCAGGTGATAGTATGCCGCACTGTGATTCATCTCCCGCAGGTGACAAAACTCGTGCAGGATCACATAGTCGATCAACGGGATGGGCGCTTGCAGCAAACGGCGGTTCAGCGTGATCGATCCGCGCGCCGAACAGCTTCCCCATCGGGCACGCATCACACGCACTTTCAGCAGTGGATACGGCTTGCCCCAATGAGCGACGCGCTTCCAACACATGCGCATCCGCCGCGCGAAGATACGCTCGGCTTGGGCGCGGAAATAACGTTCGAGCAGGGCCTTGGTTCGCTCTGGGTTAAGCGGATCACGCGAACAAACGATCAGCCGCCCGCGTGCGATCTGGATGCTGTCGCGGCGGGCGCTGTGAACCTCCAAATGATAATCGCGCCCCAGCAGCATGAAGCGATCGCCATCGGTGTAGGTGTGGGGAACACGCGGCGGTATGGCGGCGACGCGCTGCTGAAGTTCCCGCTGCTTGCGGAGAATCCACCCGGCGCGATCACGGACAATCGGTTCGATCAAGGCGTAGGCCATGCGCAGGGGCGCGCGGACTTCAATTTTGTCAGCGTAGACGTAAATCCCGACGGACTTGCGCTTCCGCTGCACCAGCATGAAGGAGATGGTGTTTCCTTCATGCTGGATATGCTTGAGCTTGGAACTGGGCAAAAGAGCAGCCACTTTCGGTACTAGGGTGAAGCGGTGGTTTCCGGCGGCGGGTTCGGGCAGCCGTTGGGCTGCAAGCCGTAGCCTTGATCGCCTTGAGTCGGACAGGCATCACTAGGATCGGGCACACCGTCTCCATCCCCGTCCGGTGGCAGCGCTGGGGGCAGCGGCGTATCACTGGGCGGTGGCACTGGCGTATCACTGGGCGGTGGCACTGGCGTATTCGAATCGGTGGCCGTCGGCGGGATGGGTGTATTCGAGTCCGTCGCGGTCGGCGGAATAGGCGTATTCGAATCCGTTGCCGTTGGCGGGATGGGCGTATTGGTGCGCGTCATTGTTGGCGGCACCGGGGTATTAGAATCGGTCGCCGTCGGCGGCAGCGGTGTACGCGTGCGGCTCGGCGTCGCGGAAGCCGGAGCGTCTGTCGCGTTCGGATTGTCGTTCGGCGTGCTGCTGGGGCGCGGCGTATTCGAGTTGGTTGCGCTTGGCCCCGGCGTAGGTGTACGCGTAGGTGTGGTCGGGCGCGGGGTACGGCTCGGCGTGCGCGTGATCGTCGGCGTGGGGGTAGCGGTGAAAATCGGCGTGTCGGTGATGGTGGGCGTATTGGTGACCGTCGGCGTGTTGGTTGGCGTGGGGGTATCAGTGGTCACATTGTTGATCAGATCGCCAAAGCAGGCCGCCGCCGATGCGAGGCCAATATCACTGTCGTTGAGCATGTTGTAATCGGTTTGCAGGCGCTGACGGCTGATCGGTTCTTGTTCGCCGATGATGTGATTCTGGTAGTCGAACGACACTTGATAGCCCGTTTCCAGCGGGGTTTCCGGCGGCGGCTCTCCGTTGACGTTCGGCCCGGTGCGGAACGTGCAGTCACCGTCATAGCAGGCGGCTTGCAGCACGCCTTCACGCGGACTCAGGATGGAGAGGCATGATCCCGTCACAGACAGATCGGTATTCAGACCATCGGGGACGCTGACGAAAATGCCCTCGTGGAAGCCGCCGCCATCGATGAACAGGTGACCGGGCTGCAACAAGGCAAGGCTGATCGTGCCGCCCTGTACCTGCCCAAAATTCACGCCGGTACCGGCGTTGATGTACAGCCATGCATCATCGTGCGTGCTGTTCGGCTCGTTGATGCGGGCGCGCATCGCCTCTTCGACAGGCGGAAGCGGCTGATTCAGGTTGATGGTCGTGATCGGCGCGTTCGGGTCGTTGTTGTTGATGCGCAAACTACCCGCTTCGCCCTGCGCCAGCTCTAAGCGGGGGGTTGGCGTGGGTGTTGACGTATCGGTAGCGGTGGCGGAGAGCGCCACCTGTGCGACATAGGTTCCCGTGCGCCATTCGACGATCTGCTGGCTGGCGTCGGCGGCGGAGGTGGTGATCGCCGGGATCGCCAGCGCGACGACCAGCACCAGCGCGACCAGTGCCCCTACCCACAGGAAGGCGCTGCGACGCGACGGCGCACCGGCTGCATGCTGTCCCCCCGGCATGCTGAGCACGCCAAGCGCGATCCCGTGATCCGGGCGGCGCGGGATGGCAAAATCGATCAGCGAACGGGCGGCGTTGGCACCGGTATCGGTTTCCAACGCGCGGATCATCTCCGCGTCGGTGACGAGCGGTTCGCCCGTCAAGCGCGAGGCTTGATAAAAGCCGCTGGTGGCGACGACGACGGCATCGCCGGGCTGAAGCGTATAGCCCGCCTGCCCGCGCCGCTTGGCGACTTCGTAATCGATGGTGCTGCCGTAGATCCCAATATCGGCTTCGGCCTCTTCGTTCATGCCAACGCCGCGCATGACAGACAGCGCACGTGGGCTGGCTAAGGCGGTATCAGGACTCATCTGCCCGCTTTGTACCATCACATGCGCGAAGGTGTGTTCGTAGGTGATGCTCGCTAATCCATCGACCGGGTTGAGCAGATAAGCCCGTGCGGAACCCAAATTGCCGACGTACAGCGTTTGATCGTTGACGATGATCGCGATAACGAGCGAACACGTCAGGCGCTCATGATCGCGGCGTCCTTGTTCATAGACGGCGGTGTTGGCGGCGCTGAAGGTTTCAAGGAGCAGCGTGCGTGGATCAGTCGTCTGCGATGCGCGCAGCGATTCGAGGGCGGTGCGTAAGGCGATCTCGGCAGGTTCGCCGGGATCATGGCCCGCGTCAATCGTCTCTGCCGCCAACGCGGCGGTGATTTCAAGGCCGCCCGCCGTCCGAAAATCGGCAGTAGAGACACGGGTTCTATCTGCCCCTGTACCGTCGGGGGTAAGCGTATAGTTGCCGTAAATCGGCTTCGCCATAGTGTTATGCCCGTGTGAACCAGGGAAGATACAAGTATTTTACCTTCAAAAGGATCTGATCCGTCAAGGTTTGCAGCAAAACAGGTGTGTTTGGGTGCAAGTTGTCCGTGATCCAGATCGATCCATCAGGATCGACGTGATCGACCAGCATGACATGCCCGAAGCGCGGATCGGCATAGGGATGGTCGCGCTCCATGACCAAGATCGATCCCGGCAGTGGGACGGTGCCAGTGCGAATGCCGTATTGATCCAACTGCGCCGCTTGATCATCCCATAGATAGGCATCGCGGGCAATATCCGGCGGCACATTGACGCGGCTGACGATGTAGCGCACACAGTCGAAGGTGTTGTTTTGCAGCCAATCCGGCGATTGGTGGCCTTCCATCGTGCGGATCAAGCTGAGGTTCGCGCCTGCTTCGGGCGTGATCAATTGCAGGCGGGCGTTGATGGTGTCGATTTCCTGCCGCAGCCGGGTGATTTCACCGGCGAGATGGTCGTGCTGCGTGTTCAAATCGCTGAGGTGCTCGGTTTGGCGGGCAAGTTCGACATTGAGGCTGGCATCGGTGACGCTGTGTTCGGACAGCATGCGCACGGTCAGTGCCGCCGTGTCGCGTTGATCGGCAAGGTGGGCCAGCGCCGCCATGCGTGACGGCAAGACCTGCTGATCGAACTGCATTTGCTGGTAGCGGGCTTGGTTGAACGCCGATAGATAATCGGTGACTTGGTTCGGCTGGTAGCGCGCCCCCAAGCGATCGATCCACACCGGGCGGGTTGGGCGGTACGGGTGATGGTGGACGGGATCGGGCGCGGGCGGCGCGACGGCGGCGGGTTCGGCGTAGGGTTGGCTGTGGGGCTGCGCCTGTGGATCGCTATGGTGATCCTGCTGCCCTACCGATGCGTCAATCTGATCGGCGGCTTCGTTGAGGCTGCCCGCGAAGCGGTGGACGGTCGCCGCCCATTCATGCAGCCAACCGCGTTGATGCTGGTAGCGGGCGAACGTCGAATCGGACGCAGGGCTGTCGGTCGCCACATTGAGATCGTCCATCAGCGCGTCGGTCTGATCGACGACTGTGCGCAGGTTTTCCGCCGAATGCTGGAACGTCAGCGCGGCGGCGCGCAGTTGGCTGGCGCGTTCATGTAGGTCGTCCATTCCGTTCCCTCTCTTGCTTCTTTAACCCGCCAAATGAATGACGTACGGCGGGCCGTTGGCATCGCCGCCGGTCGGGTACACGGCGATTTCTTCGATCGCGGTATCGACCGGGACTTCGAACACCAGCCAACCGCCCGTCACCCGGTCACGGGCGACGGCTTCCCACACACGCCCGCCGCTGATGAAGGCGTCTTCACGCGGAGCGGTGAAAAAGGCCTTATTTCCGCGCAGTTCCACACGGCCTTCCGGCGGATCGTTGCACAGCCCGGCGCGGCATTCAAACTGAAAGCCGAGCGCGACGAAACGCGCACCGGGAATCGGCGTGAGCGCCGCGCCGCTGGCATCGACCACGCGCTGCGAGTCTTCTTCGATGGCGATGAGTCGCAGCAGTCCCGCCGCGTACTGCGTCATATAGCCCGAATCGGGCGGCAGTCCTACTGAACGATCGATCGGGGTGGCGGTTGGCGCAACGGCGGGCACGGTTTCGACCGCCGTTTGATCGGTCGTCTGGGCAATTTCTGTGCTGGCGTTGGCGCGGCTGATTGCCAAGGCGATCGTCCCACCGAGTGCCGCCCCGCCGACGATCAGCGCCAGCGCGATCAACACCGTGAGCATACGCCGCCCGCCATCGGGCGTGATCACGGCGCGGATACGATCTTCGATCTGGAGCGTTTGCGCGGCAAGCTGAACGTACGGATCGGAGTCCGTGCTGCCTTCGCCAACCATCTCACGCAGTTTGTCGATCCGTTCTTCCGGTGTTTCGGCGGTTTGCGCATCCAGCCAGCGGATCACGCTGAGGGAAGTATCCCCGCCCGCATCAGCATATTCGCTCAGGTAGCGGCGAACTTCGGCGCGTTCACCGTTGAACAGGGCGGCCTGTGCCTTGATCACGGCAGGATCGGGGGCGGTGATCGAAGGGTTCATGATTTCTTCCCCAACAAATCCTGAATCAGGCCGCGCACGTCGATGTCGGTGACGGACTCATCTACGGGCGTGCGGGGAGTTGGGATAGGCGCGGTGGCATAGGCTTTGCCGGTTGAAGTGAGCCATGCAGCGCGCGGATAGGCATCCCAGCGGCGGCGAATGTGCGCGATCAAGCCGTGCAGGTCATCGACCAGCGCGGTTTGCATGAGGCCGATCCCGTCCTCAAGCGGGACATAAGCACGCCCGACCGGGAGCGGTTCGGCGGGCAGGCCGCTGGCGCGAATGTTGAGGCGTGCCAGCGCATCGCGTCCGCCGAGGGCGAACCCGCCGCGCCGCATGAGCATGAAGCGCATGAGCGGATCGTTGGCGCGATCGCCATACGCCGCCACCCAGATCGACAGCCGCCGCCCGCCGTGCCGCCGCAGCAGATCGCGCCATTCATTGAGCGCGTCCGGCGTGTGGCGGAGCATATCGACCAGCGTATCGAAGTGATCGAAGAACACGGCGGTGTGCGTTTCGTTCACGGGCAGATCGCAATCGGCGCGCAGGCGGGCGGCGATATGTGCGAGTTCTTTGGCATCGCGCGATGCATCGCCCGACACGGCGAGGGTGTGCGGCAGATCGCGCATGGCCGACCATTGGCGCTGATCGACATCGGCGAGGATCAGGCGCAGACGTTCGGGCGGCGCGGCATAAGCGAGGCTGAGCGCCGCCGCGAGGAGCAGATTGGTTTTGCCCGTCCCCGGCCCGCCGATCACCAATCCTGTCCCGCCGGACGCGATCAAGTCGTGGCGATAGGGCGTGAGCGGATCATCATCCCAGCGCCCAATCACGGGCGATAAAGTGTGATCGTCGTTGGCATCGGCGGCGTAGAGCAGATCAACCAGCGGCAGACGGCGCGGCAAAATGCGGATCGGCGTCGGGGCGTGTTCCATGCCACTCGATGCTTGGTAAGCGGAGCGCATCGACTCAAACACGGCGTTCATGCGCTCAATGACGACGGCTTCCAACGTCGCCGCCGAAGGGTTGACCGAGGTATACAGCGCGGCAGGCAGCGCCCGCGCCGCCCGCTCGATGTGGGTGGTGATCGGTTGATCGCTGGGCAGGGCGATTTGACAGGTCAACGGCGGACTGGCGTACAGATAGCCGCGACCGGGGGGCGCATTGTCGAGCGCGGGTGCGCGCCCGATCACGTTGAGATAATGCACCGGATCGCCAAGGTTGAGCGCGATGCGCTGGCGGATCAGTCCGCGCAGCCGTTCGGGGAGCGCGTCGGCGCTGCTGGCGGTGAGCGCGAGCAAAATCCCCGCCGCACGGCCTTCGGTGATCAAGCGCTCGAAATCGGTGCTGAGTTTCACACTGTCGCGCATCAGATCGCGCAGCCCTTCGTACTGATCGATCAGCACGAGCACCAGCGGCAGCGGGCTTTCCCCCGGCGTTTGCGCGGCCTGCCGCTGATCGAGCAGACGGATCAAGCGGGCGAACAAACGGCGGGCGCGTTCACCTTCGGTCGCGTGGATGACGGACTCGGCATGCGGGAGCCGTCCAATGTCGTCTAAGCCCGCCCCGGTGAAGCTGAGCGCGTACAGGTGCAGCTTATCCGGCGCGTGCAGCAGGGCTTGACTGAGCGCAAGCGTGCGCAGCAAATTGGTTTTACCCGTCCCCGGTGCACCGACGATCAGCACATGCCCGTCACGCTGGTAAATGCGCCCGACCGCCGTTTCGGAATCGCCCGCGCGGAGATGCACCCACAGGGGATGCTGCACGCGGTTGTCGAGATCGTCGATCAAGCCGATCGGCGCGCTGCCGGTCGGGATCGGGCGGCCATCATGATCGCGCCCCGCGCCGAGCCAGCCCGCGCCATTCCAACCGCCCGCGCCGATCGATTCGAAAACGTCGTGCAGCGTGATCCGCTCCTTGAGCGGCGGCAGCAGGATCGGACGGGCGGGCGGGATGCCTTCGGCGCGGGCGTAATCGGTGATCGCGTCGGCGATGGCGTGGGCGGTGGTATAGGTGCTGCTGTTTCCCCCCGGCGGGGTGTGCATCAGCGGCGGACGCAGATTGATCGATTTGCCGGTAGCGGTGATCAATTCAAGCGCGCCATACGGATCACGGCGGGCGGGTGTACGCGCATCGCGGTCATAGTCGCCGCCCACATAGGCGGTTTGGAAAGCTTTGAACGCGCCGCCATCGCCCACTTGAAAATAGCCGCGCCCTACTGCCGCCGCCGGAATATAGGCCGCATCCGGGCGGCGCAGCACCGCCCGCGAGCTTTCGACATTGGCGACGCGCAGACACAGCCGGAACTGCATATTGGCGTTCATCTCGTCGGTGATCACGTCCATTGGACTCTGCGTGCCGAGGATCAGATGCAATCCTAAGCCGCGCCCCACCTGTGCCGTGCGCACCAGTTCGCGCATGAAGTCGGGCATTTCTTTCGCCAACTGCGCGAACTCATCCACGATGATGAACAAATGCGGCAGTGGGACGGTGTTAGCGTCATCCAAGCGCCGTTGATCGTCGCTAAAGGCGCGGTGATACTGGGTGATGTCGCGCACACCCATACGCTTGAGAAATGCCTGCCGCCAGTCGGTTTCGGCCTTGAGTGCGGCGAGTGTGCGGGCGATCAACGCGCCGTCTAGGTTGGTGACCATGCCGACGGTATGCGGCAGCGCGGCGAAATGGTGGAAGGCACTGCCGCCCTTGAAGTCGATGAGCAGAAAGTTGACCAACCGCGGATCGTGCTCAATCGCCAGCGCGCAGATCAGCGCGGAGAGCAGTTCACTCTTGCCGCTGCCGGTCGTCCCGGCCAGCACACCGTGCGCGCCGTGATGGGCATCGTCCAAGCGGAGTTCAAGCGCGCTGACGCTGCTTTCCATGCCAATCGGGAACGGGAAGGGCAGCACGCCTTCGGGCGCGGCGCGCCCCCACTTGGAGCGCAGCAGCCCGGTCAGATCATCGGCGCGGCTGAAGCTGTAGAGTGAAAGCAGGCTCACGCGGTCGGGCAGATCGCGGTTTTGCCCGGTGACGGCGGGCGCGATCCCGGCTAAGGCGCGGGCGATATGTTCGGCATCGCGGATGGAGAGCGTATCAAGCAGCGCCCCGCGCAGAATCGTCTCGGCAGGGGCATTCGCGCCCGCCGTGAACACGCGGAACGACTCGGCATTCCCGCCGATTTCGATCACGTTGGCGCATTCACCGGGGAGTTGATCGAAGGTCGGCGCGATCGCCAATACCGCCGCGCCCAGCGCCGCACCTTCACGCAAAATCGCGGTGTAGGCGGCTTCGCGTTTGATGGCGTCGGCGTCCGGCCCCGCCGCATCGACGATCAAGACGACGAGCGGCACAGGCGGCGCGGGGTTTCCGCTGACGGTGGCATGGGCGGCCCGCTGGCGGCGTTCGTCTAGTAGGGCGGTCAAATCACTGTTGAGCGCCCGCAGGGCTTCAGCATCATACGCAAGGTGATTTTCCGCGTGGGGCAGCCATTCCAGCCAGCGCCACGCGTCCACATAGCGTTCGTCGCCCGTGAAATAGAGCAGCAGTTCGTCCGGCGTGTGCGTGACGGCCAAATGGCAGATAGCGGCACGGGCGGCGCGTAAAGTCGCCGTGCGCGCGCCGCACAACCCCGCTGATCCCGCCCTCAAGGAGACGGTGACGGGCGCGGGTTCCAAGAAGCGGAACGCATCCGCGAGGGCGCGGGCGGGCTGTAACTCCGGTTGATCGCCTTCTGGCAGGTTAATGACGACTTGCGAGGGCACCCGTCCACTGCCGATTCGAAACGCGCCGAAATCGCGATCGGTTGGGCGGCGGTTCCACAGGCGCATATCGCGATCGAGCGCGATCGTCAGCAGATCGCCGGGGATGGGAAAGTGACGTTCCAATACACCGATTTGCGCATCATGGGCGGCGCGTAAGCGGGCGCGGGCGGCATCAAGCAGGCGGAGATAATTGGCTTCGGCTTGCGCCCGCGTTCGAATCGATCCCCGGCGGCGCATGCGCGCGGCAGCCAGCGCGCCGATCAGGGCGGCACAAGCAACCGCCAGCATAGGCAGCGCCAGCAGCGCGTCGCCCGTGCGGAAGACGTAGACTAAGCCCATTGTGCCGACGCCGAGCAGCGGCACGAGCGCCGCCAGCCACGACGTTTCCTGCCCACCCGCGATCGGCGGCGGCGCGGGAAGATCAAGGTGAGCGTCTTCCAGTGAGGGCAGGGGGACGCGCGGCGGACGATTAAAGAGGGTCATGCCTGCCGCCTAAAAGGAGGTGCATATAGGGCCTGCCTCGTCCGTTATTTGAGGATCCTGCATCGCGTCAAATCCGTACGGCTAAAACGCTTCATCGGCGGCCTGCATACGGCGCGCCTGTGCTTCCAGTTCATCGGCAAAACCATCGAGCGCCGCCGCCCACCGTTCCATCTCCGGGCGGGCATCGCTCCACATGGTGAAAAAGCGCTGCGCGCGACCGCCAATCCACTCAATGCTTTCGACGGTCTGTGCGAGCGTCTGAATTTCCCGGCGCACCGCGTCGGCCTGTTCACGGATGCGCGCCGCCCGCTGAAACAGTTCGGTGTAGGGCACTCGGATCGTGTCGGACATGGGGTGGTTCCTTGCTCACTGGACGCTTAGTTGGCTGTGGGGCTGCATGTTGACGGTGATCTAACTATAACAGGGTTATCCCGTTTTCGCAGACAGAAGTGATTTCGGCCATCGTAAAACGCAACAGAAAAAAGAGTTAACGCAAAGACGCCAAGAGGCAAAGGCGCAAGGAAGTGATTACAGCAAAGTAATGCACACATGCTTGAACCACAGAGATCCCAGAGATTCTGAGGGGAAATTTTCTCTGTGATCTCCGTGTCCTCTGTGGTTTGATTTTTCGTTTTCTTTCCTACAACCGACATACACAAGCATGGGCAAAATGACATTCATCTGCGAAATTTACGCGCTGGCCCCACAAATGCGATCTATACTGAAAGCAGGGATGAATGGCGCTGCCGATACCGGTACAGCTCAAGTCCGGCATCCCCAGCGCAGTGTTTCTAGGAGGGAAAACCATGACAACCCTTCGGCATCACTGCACACATAAGGGTTGCAAAGACGTGATCGAGTACGATCCAGAGTCGCTCGATCTCCGCTCACACTTCACCGGCCAACCGGTCGCTTACCTCACCTGCGCGCACGGACATTTGAACCGCATCGCCGTCCCCGAAGCCCACGCCGAACCCGCGCACTACCAACCGACGGTATCGAATGCCGCCCACATGAACCGATCGCGCGATCTGCCGCCGGGGATCATCTCCACGCTCAAACCTGTCCAATGGAAGCATATCGATCCGCACTCCGCCTTTTCGGAACGCGCCCACGAGCAGGCGGCACACGACAAAGGAATCGCGCGTTGGCGGCGTGGGCGCGGGGAATCGCATTAAACACGGGGGCGCATACCAAGGCGCACACAGCCGTCTCGATGCACATCGTCCGCTTGAGTGGGGAGACGAGCCATGATCATCTATCACATTCCGTGTAAGCATCCCGGATGCACTGCGTTGATCGAATACGATCCGCAGTGGGTCATGCATGGGCACCAGCCCGAAGCCATGCTCGACGTGAGCGGCGCGGAGGAAGCACCACCGCGTTCGGTCGTTTTGCAATGCCCAAACGGGCACTACAACCGCATCGCCTTCAAGCCGAAAACGCGTTACGAGCGAGCCGCGCCGCTCGAAAGTATCATCGAGACGCACGAAATCGTCTGAGGCGATTCTCGAACCACATCGCGTATAATTCGGGCAGCAAGTCCGCAAACCCACTGAAGGAGTGCTGCCCGGATGCCCGGATTCTCGGATAATCTTCTGCTCGACCTTCCGAAGATCGCAAGTACAGCCGTGCTTGCGTTCTTTTCATTTTGGGGATCAATCCCCGCCGGGTTCGCGCTCGGCTTGTCGCCGCTGGCGGTATTCCTCGCGGCGGTGCTGGGCTATACCAGCGGCGTCGGGCTGGTGACGCTGGCGGGCGGACGGGTGCGGACGTGGATTCTTCAGCGGATGGGACGGCGCGCGACGCTTGATCCGAACAGCCGTATCTATCGCATCTGGGAGCGCTACGGGATGATCGGCTTGGGGCTGCTGGCGCCGATGACGACGGGCGCGCAGATCGGCGCGGCGATTGGGTTGGCGATGCAAGCGCCGCCGCGCCGCCTGTTCGTCGCCATGACGATCGGCGGCCTCGTATGGGGGGTGATCCTCGTTGCCGCCGTGCTGCTTGGCTTGGCAGGCGTACAATCGGCGGTTCAATAACCGGGGCATAGCAGCGTCCATCCAGAAGATGGGTGCTGCTATGTCATCGATTAGATTATTTGCCTGAACCCATCGTCAAGCCCTGAATGAAATAGCGCTGCAAGAAAGCGAACACCAGCAGCGTCGGGATGACGGCGATCAGCGACCCGGCGGTGATGAGCGGCCAGTTGGTCGTGAACTGCCCCTGCAAGCTCGCCAAACCAGCGGTGATCGGCTTGAGCGCATCGTTTTGGATCAAAATCAGCGCCCACAGGTAATCGTTGAAAATCCATGTGAATTCGAGCGTCGCTAAGGCCGCCATCGCCGGAAGTGTAAGCGGGATGATGATCTGCCCGTAGATGCGGAAATCGCTGCACCCGTCCACACGCGCCGCCTCGACGATCTCGTTGGGAATCGTCTTCATGTAGTTGCGCAGCACCATCGTGCAGAAGCCCATCTGGAAGGCGGTATGGATGACGATCAGCGCCCAGTGGGTGTTATAGATGCGCCAGTCGTTCGCCAGCTTGAACACCGGCAGCAGCAGAATTTGGAACGGCAGCATCGTCCCAGCGACGAACATGAAATAGAGCGGCAGCGCCCACCGGAATCGATAGCGCGAGAGCGCGAAGGCGGTCAGCGACGACAGGAACAACGTCGCCACCAGTGATGGCAGCGTGATGATGAAGCTGTTACCCAGATAGCGCGACACGTTGGCCTGATTCCACGCCTGCGTGAAGTTGTTCAGCGTCAGCGCGTTGAAATCGGGGCTCCAGAAGCCGTTGAGCGAAATTTCGTCCTGTGTGCGCACGCTGGTCAGCAGCGCGCTGAAAAACGGTACGAGCCAGATCAGCGTGAGCGCGATCAGCCCGACGTAGAGCAGCACCCGCCGCACGGTGAGCGGTTTTTTCTTCGGCGCACTGCCGATAAACTCCGTAGGGGAAAGGGCAAGGTCGCCGCTGAGGCTGGTATTCGCCATGATCGGCCTCCTTAGTAGTCCAACTCGGTGCGGGCGGTGCGGATCAGGTATGGGATGATGATGATCAGCGACAGGCCGAGCAGCGTCACGGCGATCGTCGCGCCATACCCGTAGTTGTAGTTGTTGAATGCTTCGATATACATGAAGTTTGCCAACACATTCGAAGCGCCGCCGGGGCCGCCGCGCGTCATCACCTGCACAAGGTCAAACGCGCGCAGCGAGTCGATCACCGAGATGACGACGACCACCGTGGTGATCGGCCCCAAGAGCGGGAAAATCACGCGGCGGAAGAGCGCCCACCCGTTCGCACCGTCCACGCGGGCGGCTTCCACCAACGACGGATCGAGGTTTTTTAAGCCCGCCAGATACAGGATCATGACATATCCGCACTGACGCCACACCGCCGCGCCGATGATCGCCCACAGCGCAAGGTTACGTTCAGCTAACCAGCCGGGGCCGCGCTCCAACGGGGTGATGAACGGAAACACCGATGAGAGCGCCTGCGAAACGCCGACGATCACCGAATTGATGATGCCCGCGCGCGGTTCGTAAATCCACGACCAGATGGTGCCGATGACGACGAAGGAGAGGATCAATGGGGCGTAAAAGCTGATCTTGAACCAGCGCGATCCGCGAATTTCGGTATTGAAGATCATCGCCAACGCCAGCCCAATCGTCGTGGGGACGGTCAAAAAGACCAGCATCCACTTGACGTTGTTGCCGAACGAGATCGCGAAGTCGCGATCGGCAAACAGGCGGTTGTAATTGCTAAAGCTGAGCGTCGCCGGGCCGGGAATCGGCGAAATCCCGTCCCAGTTGGTGAAGCTGAGATAGATTGAAAAGAGGGTTGGGAAGATGATCCAGATGAAATAAACCGTCAGCGGAATCAATAGAAACAGATAGGGATTCCAGTTGATGCGCCGCCGCGCCCGCCGGGATGTTTCTCCTCCCTGTGCAGCAGTGATGGACGCCATAAAAAGTCTCCTGAAAAGTCTGTCTATATATAGCTAGGGGCGCAGCCCGCCATTGATGATGAGCTGCGCCCCTAGGTTCGCGAACCATTCTGGCAGGGGCAGGTCTGAAACCCTGCCCCTACGATCGAGGAAAGACTACTGGGCAGCCTGTTCTGCCGCGATGCGGACGCGATCCGCCTCGAGGTTTTCCAACATGCCCTGAACATCGGCGTTTGCCGGGTCGGCGATAAATTCCGCAAACGCGTTCAGACCGGATTCCGCCATTTCGGGCGTGGTGTCACGGTCATAGAACTGCGCGACATAGTCGGCACTCTGAACCAACCCGATCCCCTTCTGTTGGGCTTCGGTGAAGTTGGTGGTGTCAACGTCAGTGCGGGTGGGCAGACGACCGAGGTTATCGGCGGCGTACTGCTGAATTTCCTGCGAACCGAGGAAGGCGAGGAAGTCATACGCGCCTTCAGGGTTGGTGCTGGCGGCGGACATGAAGAAGCCGTCAGTCGGGGCGTCAATGCCGATCGGCATATCGGGGTTGATGATGGGGAACTGGACGAAATCGAGGTCGGATTCCTGTTCATCCGGCACGCTGTCGCGAATGAAATCGCCCATCAGGTACATGGCGGCTTCACCACGGTTCATGAAGTCAAGCGCGTCCTGCCATTCGTAAGCGGCGCTGTCCGGCAGGAAGCAGTTGTGTTCATAAAGCTGCGCCCAGTGCGTGAAGACATCGACCACGCGCGGATCGGTGTAGCTTTCCTGCAAGCGCATCAGGTTGATGTGGAATTCGGGGCCGTTAATGCGCATGTTCAGGAAGTCGAACCACGCCGCCGCCGTCCACGGTGCCTTGGTGCCGATGGTGATCGGGATAATCCCTGCCGCGTTGAGCGTATCGCAGGTGCTGAGCAGTTCGTCCCACGTCGTCGGCGGGGTCAGATTGTTGGCTTCCAAAATGCTGGGGCGGAAATACATGGCCCACCAGTAATAGCTGGTCGGCACGAACCACTGCGCGTCATTCTGCGAGGCGAGGGCGACAAAGCCGGGGGCATAGGTGTCATACCAGCCTTCGCGTTCGTACAGGCCCGTGAGATCACCGGCGAGGCCGCGATCCACGAAGAAGGCCATGCGATTGCCCGCGAACCATGTCAGCACATCCGGGGAGGGATTGGCGACCAGATAGGTACGAATCGCCTGCTTGAAGGCTTCGTGATCGGTCACCGAGTGTTCCACTTGCTGATCCGGGTTGGCTTCATTCCACATCGCGACGATGGTTTCGTCGGCTTGGCGCGGGCCTTCATCACTGTTGTAAGAAGCATAACGGATGATATTGTCCTGCGCCGATGCGCTCGCCACCAGCAGCACAGCCACGAGAACCAGTGCTGTCAGCATCAGCGAACGAGCTACCACTTTCTTCAACATGACGATCTCCTCAAACTTTATTTGATAGTTTATTTAGCGGCGTCGAATGGAGAGACGCACGAGGAAAATTATAGCCACCCGCTTGAAAACGCCACAACAATTTCATCTAAGTTATACGATTTGCTCATTTTCTCATCCGTGAAAAGAAGGGCTTGGCATGCGGTTTGTATGCCAAACCCCTCTTCTCTTCATGAGGCGAGTAGATTAGTTCGCGGGACGGATGAAATCCGCCGCGTGCAAAAACAATTCGGGGAAATCCGGCGGGGTGGGGCTGTACAGCCATGTGTTGAACAGATCGTCAAGCTGCTGACCGCTCAATTCTTCGGCAAGCGCGATGAAATCGGCAGTGCGGACGCTGGTGCCGCTGTAGCGCGCGACCCACGTTTGCAGGATATTGAAAAACACCTCATCGCCAACCGCCAACCGCAGCGCATGGAGGGTCAACCCGCCGCGCTGGTACACCCCTTGATTGAACATGCCATTCGCATCGACGACACCGGGCGGTGTAGGCCGCGCATACGGACTGTCCAACCCTGATCCGGCGATGAGCGACTCGAGATTGACCGACCGAAACAGTTCGGCGATGCCGTCAGCGTTCAGGCGCACCTGTCGAATACCAAATTGGGTGAGGAACGCGTCGATCTGATCGGTCGCCAAGCCTTCGGCGGGCAGATCGGCAATCGCCGCATCCACGATCGCCTCATCGAGCGCGGGACCGCCGAGCGTCAATGCCAGCGATCGTGCTTGATCAGGCGTGAGGGGTGTATCGGTTAAAGGCAGCCGTGGCAGCGTGCCGGTGCGGAAACTGGAGTAGGTCTCGTCATAGAGGATGCCAAGCGTACCGTACAGGTAAAAATCGCGCAGATGGTCGTCGCGGGCGGCTTCACCCTGTGTGTGTTCAAGCCACAGCGCTTCGGCATAGCTGGCGAACCCTTCATTGAGCCAAATATCGCCCCAGTCGGCGGGCGTGACGGCATCGCCGAACCACTGGTGCGATTGTTCGTGAACGACCACCATTTCGCTGGTGGCAGAGTCTGTCCCGAACAGCGGGCGCGTCTGGGTTTCCAAGGCGACGCCCAATTCCGTCTCGACCACGATCGAACCGGCTGAATCGAACGGGTACGGGCCGAAAACGCTGCTGAAGTAGGCGAGAATATCCGCCTGCCGCGCGAACGGGCGCGTTTGCGTAGCGGTGAAGTTCTGCGGGAAGTAGTTGATGATCGGCAGGCCGTTTTCGCCTTCGCTGCGCTCAACGCGGAAATCGCCGATGTTGACGGTCGCCAGATAGCTCGCCATCGGCTGATTCACATCAAAACGGTAGGTGATCGTGTCGCCGTTATCGACCGGATCAGCAGGGACGCCGTTCGCCGCCACCACAAACGGATCGGGCACGGTGATGATGAGGGTGTAAGTCGCTTTATCGGAAGGCGTATCGTTGACGGGATACCACCCCGGCGCGCCGACGGGCTCGGAGGCGACAAATACACCCGCCGAATAATTCTGCCAGCCGCCAATCGGAATGGCCGCGCCCGCGATATTCGACGGATTCCCGCTGTAGGTGATCACGGCGGTAAACGTCTCCCCCTCAGCGATGCTGGCGGCGGGGGTGATCGTCAATTCGCCTTGATCGCGGGTGAATTCGGCATCGGTATCGTTCACGGTGATCACCGTGAGGTCGAAACCGAAGAAATCGAGGTTAAAACTGCTCAAGGGCTGTGTGGCGATGGCCTCCACAGTGACAGTTGAGTCGATAATGTTGGTGACGTTATCCCATACGAGGTCGATCGTATAGTGCTGGACATCGTAGCCGCCGTTGCCGCTGAGGGTGAACAGGCTGTCACCGACACCAACGCTTCCGGGTTCGCCTGCATCCTGCGCCGCGACGGGGAAGATCGCGAAAAGCAGGACGGCTGCCATCACGACCCATAACCTACGTGTTTGATTCATAAAATGCTCTCCCAAAGATTCTGCGGGGTCATGCTTATTGTACGCGCAGCAGGGCGGTTTGGTTGTGCTTACGCGGAGGGGCACAGACCAAATTCGTAAAAAAAGCCCGCAATTTGTGAATCTTTGGTTTGTGCCGCGTTGTATTCGTGTTTAATGAGAGAGCATCACTTCATTTTCAACTTCATAGAGGATGGTTGTAATCCATGACACACGCTGCACTGCGCCGCGCTTTGCTTTTCGTGTTGATTCTCACCTGCTGCCTGATGATGGCGTCTACCGCCATGATGCAGGAAGCGACTGAAACGCCTGAACCAGCAGCACCGCCCCACTGGGAATATGAAGGTGAACACGGGCCGGGTCACTGGGGAGAACTCGATTCCACCTATGCCGCCTGCTCTGAAGGACTGGCGCAGTCACCGATCGATATTTCCGGCGCGCAGGGCGTTGACCTAAGCGACATCACCTTCAACTATGCACCGTCAGCCCTGAACATTTTCAACAACGGGCACACGGTTCAGGTCGCCTATGATGCGGGCAGCAGCATTCTGTACAACGGCATCACCTATGACTTGATTCAGATGCACTTCCATCACCCGTCGGAACACACGGTCAACGGCGAGGCGTTCGCGATGGAACTGCACCTCGTTCACCGCAGCGCGAGCGGCAATTTGGCCGTCGTCGGCGTACTGCTGCGCGAAAGCGAAACCGATAACGCGAATTATGCCGTGCTGTTCGACAACCTTCCGACCGAAGTGGGCGATCCGCAGCCGACCGACCTCACCGTCGATGCGGCTTCGCTGCTGCCGGAAAGCAAGGGCTTTTTCACCTACAATGGCTCTTTGACGACACCGCCCTGCTCGGAAATTGTGCGCTGGTTGGTGCTCACCGAGCCGGTCGAAGTCTCCGCCGCACAGTTGGAAGCCTTCGCCACCCTGTTCGAAAATGACGCGCGTCCGGTGCAGCCGCTCAATGGGCGCGATCTGCTTGAGGACACCACGCCGGGGAACTAACCCATCAACAGGGGACATTGCAGAAATGCTGTGTCCCCTGCTGACAGCATGGCAACTTGAACAAGGTGGACTATGTATCCACCTGTTCAAGCCAGTCGAATGCTTTTTCCAATTCTCCGAACACCATCATGCGCAGCCCCATGGTGTAAAGATTTTCGATGACTGGGATCAGCGCGCCAGCGGCGACCAGTTCATGCGGAGCGACATTCGCCCAATACTTCCAGCCAACCGCAATGGTGCGTGGCTGCCAGTCGGTTGCCGACCATTCCAGAAAGGCAGGCGACAGCGGCCCATTCAGCCGATCATCCGATAGCCACTTGCAAATTCCATAGCGCTTGAGTGCTTCGGTTCCTATATCCAGAGTCGCTTTCAGCACCTCATCGTCTGTGATAGGCTTGTGGATAGTGTGGTAGACCAGCTTCTTATCAGGAAGATACCGTAAGGTGAGGAACTCGTTGTCCGCAATGATGATCGACTGCATGCAAACGCTCCTTATGATATAGCTGATTCTAGATCAAGGTATTGACGAAAATATCCTTGACGGGTCGAATAGTGTTCATTCGTCTATTAAAAACATGCGCTTCAATTTTCTAAAGTGAGGATTGTAACATCATTGAGTGCAAAAATAATAATAAGATTTACGTTGAGCGAAAATTACGATTGATGGAAGGCTTACGCGCGCTGCATTTGTGATGCACGCCCGCATTCGTAATGCGCGTCCGCTCGTCCAACGATAGAATGGAAGCGATTCCGAACTGCCGTCAATCTGGACGAGACCGCCGATGAAACACCGTCCTTTCAACCTCCCCATCCACTTTTCAGCTTGGTTCGCCGTCCTGCTGATGTTTGGACTGCCCACTACCGTACATGGGCAGGATGCTTCGCCTACCTCAACGATCACGCCCATCACCACGACCCCTATCATCACGAACGAGATAGGAAGCACTGCGGCGCTGATTATTGTCGTGCTGATCGTATTGTTCGCAGCGGGCGTAATCTATTTCCGGACGCGCCGCAACACCAACAATGCGGCGAAACCGTCATCATCCCCAACGTGGGCGAACCAACCGCTGCCGCCGGAAGTGCGAGCGGTGATCGATGCGGCATCCAATCCGCTGCCTGCTAGCCCAGCCGACGACGTAGGCATTCTCCCATTTGCCGAAGCGCACGAGGTCACGGCAACCATGCCCGCTGTGCGCGCCGCGCAGGATGCGGAACTACTGGCCGAACGCGCCCGCGCTGCGGAACCGACCATCACTGTATTCATCAGCTATCACCGCGCCAGCAGCGCGCTGCTTGCCACCTTGATCGCCAATTTTTGCGCGTCACAGGGCATTCGCGCATTTGTCGATACGCTGAGCATCAACGAAGCGGGGCAGCTTTCCAGCTTGATCGAACAGAACATTCAGTCGTGTGATGTATTCATCGGGCTGGTTAATGCGCGGACGCTGACCGAATCGGTGTGGGTGAAGCAGGAAATCGGGCTGGCCGTCAAGCTCAACAAACGGATGATTCCAGTCTACCATCAGGGTTACCGCCCCGCCGCGACCGGGGATGCGGTGCTGGATCGGTTGATCGTTAACAGTGCCGGGCTGCCCATCGATGACATTACCAATGAATTCGTCAATGAGGCACTGATCCGCTTGGTGAAGATGATTCGCAATTCGGTCGATGGGTAAATTGATCCGGCAGCGAGCGGAAGTGATTCGCCCGTGACTTCCTCATAAGTTTCCCATTAAGAAATTGATTCTTCCCCCAAGGTCGGATTTCAGTTATACTTCATGAGATGATAGTGGACAGTGCGTGATTCCTCTGCACTTCACACAACCTATCGAGATATGACAATTCATGGGGCATGGCGGGGACGAATCTTGCTGTGCCTTTTAATTTGTCATATCGCCACTTTTGTCGGTCTTTAGGGGCACTCAAAGTAAAGGGGCTTCTGGGGCAGTATGAAAAAAGTTTGGACGAATCAATCGGTAAATGCGGATGTAGCGACGGCGCGCACGCTGGATGCGAGCTGGTATCTTGATCCGCAGGTGTTCGAGCTGGAGCAGGAGCGGATTTTCGCGCGGACATGGCAGTGTGTCGCACGATTGGATGACCTGAGCAAGCCCGGCGATTATCTGGCGACCGATGTGGTCGGTGAACCTATTGTCGTGGTGCGCGACGGGAGCAATCAACTGCGCGCTTACTACAATGTCTGCCCGCACCGTGCCGGAATCGTGGCGCGTGGCAAGGGCAATCGTAAGTCGCTCCAGTGTCTCTATCACGGTTGGACGTTCGATCTGGACGGGTGTCTGCTGCGCGTGCCGGGGTTCGATGGCACGCAGGACTTTGACCCCGCCAAGAATGGCCTGAAACCGGTGCAGGTGGACACGTGGGGGAATTACATCTTCGTCAACCTCGATCCCAACGCCGCGCCGCTGGCTCAGTGGTGGGGCAATGTCGCCGACGCGACCGCCAAGCTGAACTGGAACGAATGGAAGCTGGTCGAACGCGCTGAATACTTGATCGACTGCAATTGGAAAGTGTATATCGACAACTACGCGGAAGGCTATCATGTGCCGATGGCGCACCCCGGCCTAAACCGCGAGATGAACCTTGACGATTACTATGTCGATACATGGCGCTTCCAGAGCATGCAGCGCGTACGCGTTAAGTCCGGGGGGCATGTCAGCCGCCGCCGCTATCCCAATCCCGGCCCGAACGACTACATCCGGTATCACGTCTGGTTCCCTAACTTCATGATCGACGAATACCCGGACAATATTTCGGTCAACATCGTCAAGCCGATCACGCATGACAAGACGTTCCTAACGTTCGAGTGGTACTTCAAGAACAATGTCGATCAAACCGTGATGGATACGATGGTCAAGTTCGCGGATGAAGTGCAGTACGAGGACATTGAAATCTGCGAATATGTGCAGCGCGGCTTAAAATCCCGCTCGTATGATACGGGGCGCTACAGCGCGCGGCACGAAAACGGTGTGCATCACTTCCATCAGCTCGTGGTGGAGTTCATGAACAACGAGGCGATCCCGCTGGATACGAGTATTCAACCGCGCGAGAATTGGCGCGTCTTCCACGACTCACTCGCCCAAGCGGGGGATTAGCAGCAGTCCGCAAAAGCTGGCTTAGGGGTTACGACCCCTGAGCCAGAATTTCGACGGTGCCGCGCAGCCCATTGACACGCACGCGATCCCCCGTTTTGAGACGGCTGGTGGCATTATTGCAGCCGACCACCGCCGGAATCCCTAATTCACGCGCCACAATCGCCGCATGAGAAAGCGGCGCTCCTACATCGGTGACAATGCCGCCCGCGCGTGGAAACAGCGGTGTCCAGCCGACATTAGTGGTGCTGGTCACGAGAATTTCCCCCGGTTCCAGTAAATGCACATTTTCAGGTGTATCAACACAGCGCACGCGGCCTTCTACGATCCCGGCTGATCCGCCAAACCCGATCAGGACCTGCATATCCCTTCCATCTGCGGCTTCCGCAAACGCCTCCGTGTGAGAGTCAAACGCATCCAAACGACGATTCGGCGCAGCTGCCCATGCGAACGGATCGAAACGCCCGCTGATGACCGGTGGATAGGGCGGAAGGGAACAATAGCGATCATAGGTTTGCCGCCGAGCTGGAACATAACGGCGAGCAGAAGAATCGCCTGCGAGAAGTGAAGCAACCTCATCGATCGTCAGATGGAACACCTCGTCGCCGATGCCGGATACCTCAGCGACTTTGAGCACCCATGCACGCAGCACCCCCATGATGCGTGTGAGTTCTGAGCGTGCCGCTTCCCGTTGATGCGCAAACTGAGCAGCCTGATCCAATTGGCGGCGGACGATTTTCACCTTACCGGGGTAACGATCGGCGAAGCGCTGCCATGCGTCAGCAAACTTCGCACGCTGTTTCGTCAGCAGTGCTTCCACATCCGCCGGATAGCGCTCCAGATCGCGGAGCTGATCGTCCAACCATGCCGGATTCTCGATTGGCTGCGGGTAGATCAGGTTGAATTCGTTAGGGCTGCGATGTCCATATTGTTCGAGGTAGCTTTCGCGAGTCATGTCGCCACGCGCCACTTTTTGCAGATGAAGCACGGGGCCAAGACTGGCTAAGAAGTCGTCTCCGCTCAAGTTAGAGACGAGCGTATTGGCATCTTCTTCGCTCACCCATTTTCGCAGTTTAGCTTCCAATCGAGCGCGAATATCGAGATTTGAAACGCTGGCCATCGCCGTACCAAAAAGATAATACGGTTTCAATTCGTCCAACCAAAGCGCACGCAGTGCCGCCGAATCGGGGATCTGCTGGATACGCTGGCGCATGTCCTTGCACCAACGCGGCGTTTTCTCGACAAATTCGGGGATCTGCGCCCGCTGGCGCGACATGCGCGGAAAAGCGCGTACATACATCGGCACGACGAAGGTGATCACCTTCCACAGCGAAAACGGCATGAACGGAAGCGTGATCGCTTTGGGAACCTGTCCCCACCACTGCCCAACATAGGCGATTAAGCGATCGCGGTTCATGCCGGGGATTTTGGCGAATGGGGCGATTTGTGCCGTGATGTTGAAATAGGTGCGCCCGCCGATAACGCCGGAAGCCGGGTAACGCGGCGACCACCATTCGCCATAGCCCTGTCCCCACAGCGCGTTAATCGTGGCGGTGAGCAGCGGCATCACCTGAGGCTGAATTTCGGCACCGTTGCCGTTCGTCCAGAGAAAATCGCCTCGCAAGCTGTCATTCCATTCACCCGTGACGGGATTGAAACCACGCAGTGAGGTGATGGGCCGCGCCTGAACGAGATAGACCTGCCCGCCCGCGATGACCCATTCGATATCCTGCGGCGCGTCCGATTCGCGATCGAGTTTTTCGGCAAAACGATAGAGCTGGCGGGCATAAGGTCGCAGCTCCGGCGCCCCGTTGTAACGCCCATTCGCACGATCGAAGGTGAACGACTGCGCATTGGTTTCGCCGGAGACGAGTTTTTCGTTTCCGCCACGCACAAAATTCCCGGTCATATGCATGAGATCGCCGCTGACCGGATCGGCAGTGAACAGCACCCCGGCGAGTTCAGCGCGTATGAAACGCTGAACGATCACCGCCGTTTCGTGCACCTCGCTGAGTCCATGCGACTGACTGTAGGCTTTCACACGTTCGCTGTGCGCAGAGCGGCGCACCTGTTCGATCGCAGCCCTGATGTCGGCATCGGTTTCGAGATCCAGCAGGCTTTCAAATTCCCCGGCAAAAGAGGCTTGAATTGAGTCTTCACTGACGGCGGACGAGCGCACGGTGAAGGTCACTCCCGGCTGTTTCTGCCGCACGGCGGCCAGCCATGCATGAACCTGAGTCCATTCGCCGGAGTTGAGTTGCTCGCCGGAAAAACCGCTGATAGGGATGACCAGCCCTTCCGGGACAGGATAGCCACGGCGAGAAAGGGAAGCAAGGCTGCTCGCTTTACCGCCGATCTGATTAACCGTATTGTCGCGTAAGGGGGTGAATAGTGCTGCCATGATGCCGCCTTCGGTGTGCCTTCGGAGCGCCTTCGGGGGAAAAGGCACTGCAAGGAGGGGTTTAGGTATTCGGGGTGCCGCTGAGGGGGAGATGGGTTCAGCGATGCGCGTGCAGCCCGAGCGTAAAGAGACTACCCTTCCGCGTCTTCGTCGTCAAACATGTGGCTGATGCGTTCGAGTTCGCTGGCGCTGACGTGCATGAAATTTCCGCTGAGGATGCCCGTCACGTCGCGGAAGGCCGCACCGACATGCATACCGTCCATATCGATCTTGAATTCGCGGATGTCTTTATCGTGCATGGAACCGCGCATCTTGAGGACGGTGAGGCCGCGCCGCATTTCCCCGTAAACTTCCACATAGCGCAGCAGAATGATCGAATCGGTGATGGTGCTGATATGCGCTTCGGTGATCGACGTGCCGCCGAGCAGTGTCGGTGTGGTGGCGGTATACAGCCCGGCGATCTCCTGATGCTTGATGAAGCTGGTCAGCGAGATGACGAATTCGCGGAACCCCTTGACCGTGCTCACCCGCTCCAGTGCCGATAAGCTGTCGATGGCGACGCGGTTGGGCTTGAATTCGGCAATCATCCGCTGCATTTCGATCAGGTGGTCTTCGAGTCCGGCGGTTTCCGGGTAGACGCTCATCACGCGCAGCAGTCCATCGGCTTCCAACTTTTCGAAATCGACGCCCCAGCCCGCCGCGTTGCGATAAAGCTGATCACGGCTTTCTTCGAAGGCGAACAGCAGACAGCGTTCGCCCTGCCGCGCACCGCCCGCGAGGAAGGTCGTCGCCATGAGCGTTTTGCCCGTCCCGGTCGCCCCGCTGACGAGGATGACCGAATCGCGGAAAAAGCCGCCGCCGCACATCTCATCAAGCTGCGCGCTGCCGCTGGAAATGCGGAGTGTGCTGCTGCGCTGCTTGAGTTCCAAGGCGCTGAGCGGAATGGCGACGATCCCCTGACCGGGAATGATGGTGAATGGGAATTCGCCTTTACGGTGCATGGTGCCGCGAAATTTAAGAATTTCCAGCGTGCGCCGCCGTTTTTCCTCTTCCAATACGTTGCGCAGAATCACCACGTTGTCGGCGACGAATTCTTCGATGCCGTAGCGGGCGACCGCGCCGTATTCTTCGGTGCGTTCGGCGGTCATGATCGCCGTGACATCCATTTTCTTGAGCGCCGACGCGATGCGGAAGAGTTCGTTGCGCAGGGCGTTGCTGTCTTCGAACTGGCTGAAAATCGCACCTAAGCTGTCGAGCGAAACGCGCTGCGCCTGATGTTTGTTGATCGCGTATTGAATGCGAGCGATCAGCGCGTCGAGGTCGTATTCCCCGGCGATCACGGTTTCAGCCGAGGCGCGCGAGGCATCGACAAATGCCCAGCGGCCTTCAGCTTCCCATGCGGCAATATCCCAGCCAAAACCGAGCATGTTCCGGCGGATGTCCTCCACGCTTTCCTCAAACGTGACGAACACGCCGTTCTGCCGGTGCTGTAAGATGCCTTCGGCGAGGAACTGACAGGCAAAGACGGTTTTCGCGGTGCCCGCCGTACCGCTGATCAAGGTGATGCGGCGTTTGGGCAGCCCGCCTTCAGAAATATGGTCGAAACCGGGGATTCCGGTCTGTAACTTCTCGATCAACGTGGCGGAATTTGGCAGCAGCAACAGTACAATCCTTCACGCATCAAACAAAACCTCTACGCCGGTGCGGTCGCCGGACCGCTGCCGTAAATCCCAATGTTGAGCGCCCGCAGCACTTTTTCAAGGTCGCTCAAATCGCCGATAATGCGGCGCTGCGGCGGTGGCGCTTCACGGACGAGCGTCGGTGTGGCCAAAATGCGCGCTTCTTCGGCTTGCTGCGGCTGTTCAAGGACATCGACGATCAAAATGTCACACAGATCAGCCAGATAGTCGGCACCGATCTGATGGATATTTTGTATCGCCCGTTCAGAACGCGGGTTTCTCCCCGCGACATATAGTTTTAGCACGATCCGGTCGGTCATGAGTGTATTCTCACACAGTGTTTAGGTCGAGAGATCCGCGACAAGCAAATCGCGGTAGAATGCAGCGAGATACCCCATGATTTCAAGCAGCATCAGGCGGCCCTCTTCCATCATGATCTTGACGCGCGCGGGGGCGATCCCTTTCTTCTTTTGCGCTTCAATAGCGCGGGTGTGGATGCGGATCAGGTCGCGAGGGCTGGCCATCTGCTGGCCCAAGATTGCCGCGAACCGCCGTGAGTCTCCATTTGCATCAGCATCGATCTTCAGAGCACGCCGTTCCACGGCCAGATCGATCAGGGCGGCATAGCGGGTGATCAGCATTTCATCGGATACAAAGGGCTCGGCAGCCGTGCCGCTGGTTTCAGCGTCGGCATCGACTTGCTGAGCGTGTTCCGAAAATTGATCGAGTGTGCGCTGTTCGCGCACGGCCTGCCGTGCTTCATTGACGGCTAACGCACGCCGCCGCTCATTGCGGGCCAAGGTGCGCGCCGCCATATGCTGTGCCGTGATGTCGATATGCGTAATCACCGCCCCGTGAGAGAAATCTGCCCCGTTCTCTAGCGGAGTCACGCGCATCAAAAACCATCGTTCTTCGTCAGGTGCATGACAGGGATATTTCAGCTCAAACCGGGGGCGCTGGCTGTGCATCACCGCCCCGATTCCTACCAGCGCGCGACCGGCGAGGGGATCGCCGCTGTCTAAAGCGCGCTGTGTGGCGTCCAGATAATTGATGCCGATCCCGGTCGCCGTCAGCGCAGGATCGCCATTCTCGCGGGCGAACCGCACCCACGCATCGTTGATCAACCGGATCGTGCCAGTGCCATCAATCACGGCGATACGGGTATCGAGCGAATTCAAGATGCTTAGCGCCAGTGAGTCATCCGCCAATGGGATGCGCTCCAATCGTCCGCATAGCCGGGCACATCGAATAACTTATATTACCTTGTTCTCTAGGCCGTGTATACGACCTTATGGGGGAGCTTTGGCGGTCTCATTTGCTACTTCTTCGCGAAAACGCCTAAAATGAACCGCTAAAGTATTCATTCAAGTTATCGGAGGCTGGATGGACAGTACACTCATTCAAGTGGCTATTGGGCTGGTGCTGGTTTACAGCTTGCTCAGCGTGGTGGTTTCGCAGGCCAATGAAATGCTGCGGCTCGTGCTGTCGCGACTCACGGCGGCATTGGCGCGCCCCGGAACCCTTAAGGGGCTGCCGGGCCGGATTTTCAATTGGTTCTATCACCTCGATCGAGCCGGATTCCTTGAAGAACAACTGCGGGCCGTCCTGCAAGACGGCGACGCCAGTCCGCAAAAGCGGCAGTTCGTCAACAGCATCCTCCAGCACCCGTTGATTCATCTCATCCAAGAAAATCAGCGGATCGTGCGGGTAACCACCGCCATCGAAGCGGCACACCTGACGACGGCCATCATTCAAACGGCGGCGCAGCAGGCGGGCGCGGCACCACAAGGCAGGCCAAGCGCCGAACCCGGTGCTGATGTTCCGGCGGCGCAGGCGATCAGCGAGGCCGCGCCAACCGTTGGCACCAGCGCGACCGCCCCTATGCACGGGGTGATCGGCAGCGAATACGAGTTCGTCTTAGAGAAACTGCCCCAAAGTCTGCAAGATCTGCTCAAAAAAGTAGATCGAAAAGTGGACGACCAGACGAACTTGATTCAAGAGTGGATCAAGAAGCAGTTCGACTACATGACGATCCGCTTTCGGCGCAGCCAGTTCTGGTGGTCGTTTTTCCTCGGATTTCTCATCGCTTTTGTGCTGAATATCGATACGCTTCAGATCACGACGGTGCTGTGGCGCGACCCAACGATCCGCGCCGCACTGGTACAATCCGCCAGCACGCTCACCCTGCCCGACAGCACCAGCAGCGATACGGCGAGTACAGATACCAGCGCCAGCGCACAAACGGCAGACGCTGAAACCGGCACCACAACCGCTTCAAACAGCGGTGATACGACGCAGCAGCTCAACAGTGTTTATTCGGCGCTGAACGAGCTTTTCAGCGTCAATGCGCCGATTTTGTGGACGAACGGCGAGGATACGTCTCAGATCAGCGCCGAAAGCGCCGGGGACAGCGCCGCACTGCCGACCTATCACAGCCTGTTTGAGCCGGGGCGCGACCCGACGATATGGGCGAACGTCCTCGCCAATGGCGATATGACGATCCTCAAATTCATCGGGCTGCTCATCACAGCGGCGGCGGTCTCACGCGGTGCGGATTTCTGGTTCAACCTGCTGCGGAACCTGACGCGCGGCAGCAATGCGTCGTAATTGCAGGCTCAGGGGATCTGGGGATTAGCCCGATCCCCCATGACCACTGTCATCACTCCCACTGGAACCACTGCTCCCAGAACCGCTGTTCCCACCGTGATCGTCCGGGGAGTCCGTCCCATGATCATCGGTGGGTTGGGTCGTGGGCACCGGCGTGAGGATGACCGGCGTCGGCGGTGCCAGTGTCGCGGTATGAGGAATCGTCTGTAAAGTCACCTGCGAAGTTGGCGGGATGACAGCCGTATGGGTGGTTGTTACAGCAGCCGTAGCGCTAGCCGTCGCGTTAGCCGTTGCGCTAGCCGTTTGCGTCGCTGTGGCGGTCGATGTAGCCGTCTGCGTAGGCGTTTGCGTCGCCGTTTCGGTCAAGGTGGGCGTGCTCGTCTCAGTGATAACAGCCGTCGGTGTGTCGGTCGGCTGGCTGGCGGGGATGAGTTCGCCCGTCCCACGGTTCATCAGCAGAACGGTGATCACCACCCCGGCGAAAAACACAAGGCTAAAGGCCGCCACACGCAGCAGCAGCGAGGCCCCCGCGCTGGACGCACGGCGCGACGGAACGGCTCCGCGTGGAGGCACCTCTGCCGTAAAAGCAGACTCAAGCGCGCCCGCCACCCGGAAGCGCACCCGGTTTTGGGCGTCACGCGCTTCGCTGGTGGGGTAAGCGGCGCGACGCACCGCTAAGCCTGCTTCCAGCATGGGGCGAAGTTCATTCGCATACTGCGGAAAGCGGCGCAAACAGTTTTCCAATGGCACGCCGTTCGCCAGCAGTTCGATACAGGTCTCGAAGGCATCTTCAAGGCGCATTGGATTTTCCATGATTAGACGCCCCCTTCACCCGCGTCGCCTAAAATGGCGCGCAGCGTATTGACGGCTCTCGATTGCAGCGATTTGATCGCGCTGATGCTTTTGCCCATCACCTGCGCGGTATCTTCCAAGTTCAGCGCCTGTCCAAAGCGTAAAATCAACACTTCTTGCTGGTCAGGGGCCAGCATACGCAGCGCCCGCCGCGCTCGTTCGGCGGTCGTGCGGCGTAGATAGTCGGATTCAAGGTCGAAATCCGCCGCCGCGATTGGCTCCCACTCTTCAAGGGTACTGGTGGCATAGCGCGGGTTCCTGCCATAATGCTGGTGCAGCTCACTGCGCGCCACCTGAAACAGCCACCCGCGCAAACTGCGGATCGGCGGGATGCGATTGGACGCCGCCCCCCGCTTAAAAGTGGTCACAAGCTTGAGGAAGACATTCGCCGCAAGGTCTTCGGCAAGGGCCGCGTCGTCGGTGCGCAGCCGGATGTACTGGTAAATGGGCTGAAAATATCGCTCATACATCTCCATAACGGCCTGCTGATCGCCTTGATGGGCGCGTCTGAGCAGTTCGTCTTCTGCGGCAATATCGGGGAGTACCAGTACAATCATCCAGAGCCTTTCGGTTGTGCCGGTTACAGCAGTCAGCCGTTCCACACGTAGCGATGAGGGGATCGTCCGACGATGGACGATCCCCTATTGAGTGATTAGTATACCTTAATCGTGGCCGCCACCATGACCGCTGTCCCCGCCGCCGTCGTCGCTGCCGCCGTGACCACTGTCATCACTGCCACCGCTCTGCGAACCGCTGCCACTGCTGTCGCCGCTGCCGGTTTGTGAACCGCTGCCACTCTGCGAACCACCGTGATCATCACCGGCATCGTGCCCCGCCGGATCGACACCATGATCATCCCCTACATCGTGTCCTGCGCCATCCACACCGTGATCGTCGCCCACATCATGCCCAGCAGGATCGACACCGTGATCATCGAAGGGGATACAGGGCGTAGGTGATACTTCCGGCGTGCTTTCCGGGCTGGGGGTGCTCGATGCATCGGGGGTAGCTTCCGGAGCAACATCACTAGAGCAGTCCCCAAGCCGATGCGCAGCACGCTCCGCCGCACCGACGATCCAGCGGGTCGGGTCAGTCGGGTCTAGTCGA
>JAXLWG010000070.1:0-12405 GCA_046328615.1 Anaerolineae bacterium
CCGCATGCTGGCACGCATTGGCGACAATGTGCGCGCATCGGGGGCGGCGCTGATTCGCAACAAAGCTGGGTTTATCGGTTTTTTGGGCATCATGTTCTTTGTGCTGATGTCCGCTTTTGGGCCGCTGTTCATTGACTATGATGGACGGGCGCATATGGAGCGTCGTCAGCCGGGGGCGACCTCGCTGTTTTCCGGCCCGTCGGCAGAATTTCCGCTGGGGCTGGATTGGCAGGGGCGCGATGTGCTGTCCCATATTGTGTACGGCGGGCAAACCTTGATCATGATTGCCGCCGAAGCGGGTTTGATGGCGACGGCGATCGGCTTTTTGCTTGGCGCAGCGGCAGGGCTGCTGGGCGGTGTTGTCGATCAACTGCTGCAAGCCCTGTCGAACTTCATCCTGACTATTCCGCAGTTTCCGCTGCTGCTGGTGCTGGCGAGTCTGATCTCCTTCGATCAACCGATTATGCTGGCGGTGCTGTTTGCGATGCTCAACTGGCCGTCGCTGATGCGAGCGGTGCGGGCTCAGGTATTGAGTTTGCGCGAACGCGATTATGTGCAGGCGGCGATTGCGCTGGATATGGGGGTCGCGCACATCGCACTGCGCGAAGTGTTCCCCAACATGATCAGCTATGTCGCGGTGAACGCCATCTTTTCGCTGCGCAGCGCCATGTATGCGGTGATTGGGTTGGTGGTGCTCGGCTTGGTACCCCTGCACGAACCGGATTGGGGCGTGATGATTTTCATGGGGCGGCAGCAGGGCGCGTTGTTCAATCCGAATGCCTCGGCAATGCTGCTCGCGCCGATCATCGCGATCGCACTGTTCCAGCTTTCGCTGGTATTGTTCACCCGCAGCCTTGAAGAAATCTTCAATCCGCGCCTGCGCACCTTGTAGGAAGGCCGCTGTGATATGACGAATACAGGGCGCACAATTTTACAGGTGCGCGATCTCTCCGTCACCTATTTCACGCGGCGCGGACGCGTCCACGCCGTCAATAATGTGTCGTTCGATCTGCACGCCGGGGAAACGCTCGCGTTCATCGGGGAAAGCGGCTGCGGCAAAACGACGCTCAATCTTGCGTTGATCCGCCTGCTGCCGAGTGCTGCACGGATCGAGAGCGGAAGCGTGATGTATTTCAAGCGCGATGGGACGACCGTCGATGTGCTGGCATTGAATAAAGCCGAGATGCGCCAATTTTTGTGGCGTGAATGTTCGATGGTGTTTCAGGGCGCGCTGAATGCGTTCAACCCGGTGATTCGCATTTCGGACATGGTGTACGACACAGCGGCGGCGCATCATATGGGCAAAGCCGAAGCGAAAGCACGCGCGCTGGAATTGTTCTCCAAAGTGCGGTTGGACGCAGGGCGTGTATTCAACGCCTACCCGCACGAATTGAGCGGTGGGATGCGGCAGCGCGTGCTGCTGGCGTTGAGTCTGCTGCTGCGCCCTCAGATCGTGATCATGGACGAGCCGACGACTGCCGTTGATATTCTCACACAGCGTTCGATCCTTGATGTGCTGGTGAAAATGCGCGAAGAACTCAGCTTCAGCACGATTTTCATCAGTCATGATCTCGCCGTCGCGGCGGAAATCGCTGACCGCATCGCCACCATGTACGCGGGTGATTTGGTCGAAATTGGCCCGGTGAACGAGGTGTTCTACCAGCCGCAGCACGCCTATACCTACAGCCTGCTCAATGCCGCGCCGCGCTTAAGCACGGGTGCTGAGACTTTGAACAGTATCCCCGGCAGCCCACCGAATTTGATCAACCCGCCGCAGGGATGCAAGTTTCACCCGCGATGCAGCTTTGCGACCGAGGCCTGCCGCTCTGTTTTGCCGCCCTTGGAGGCGGGCTTGGACGATCCGCAGCATCAGGTGGCGTGTTACGAATCGGCGCGTGTGCTGGCGAGTCCCCGGAGATAACTTATGGTTCCGATAGTCGAAATGCGTCACGTCTCCCGCTGGTTCGTGCAGAATCGCCAGCGTATCCCGGTGATTCAGGACATCAGCTTGAGCGTGGAGCCGAACGAGATCATCTGCATCGTCGGGGAAAGCGGATGCGGCAAGACGACCACCGGCAAGATGATCGTCAACCTGCTGGAACCGTCGGCAGGTGAGATTCTGGTTGAAGGGCGCAGCCGTGCCAGCATCAGCCGATCCGAGCAGTCCGAAAAGCGGCGCGAATTCCAAATCGTGCATCAAGATCCGTTCGCCTCACTCAATCCGGCGCACACGGTCGAGCAAATTCTCAGTTATCCACTTTTGCGTCATAAATTAGTGAAAAATCGCGGTGAACTGCGCCGCCGTATTTGGGAACTGCTGTCGATGGTGGAATTGACCCCGCCGGGCGACATCGTTGGCAAGTACCCGCACCAGTTGAGCGGCGGACAGCGCCAGCGCGTTAGCATTGCTCGATCGCTGACGGTGCAGCCGCGCCTGATCGTCGCTGACGAAGCGGTGAGCATGGTCGATGTCAGCATTCGCATTGGGCTGCTGAAAATGCTGCTGCGTCTGCGCGAACAATTAGGGCTGGCGATCGTATTCATCACCCATGACCTTGCGCTGGCGAAGTATTTCGCATGGGAAGGGCGGATCGTCGTCATGTATCTGGGGCGGATCGTCGAAATCGGGCGCACGCCGGATGTGATCGGCAACCCGGCGCATCCGTATACGCGGGCGCTGCTGGCCGCCGTCCCCGAAGCAGACCCGGAACTGACGCGCAGTAAGCGCCCGCTGGTGCTGCGGTCGGAAGAAATTCCGAAGCTGACCGACATTCCGCCGGGCTGCCCGTTTCATCCGCGCTGCCCATTCTTCGAGCCGGGGTTATGCGATGCTCAGGTGCCGCCGCTGGCTGTTCCTCCGCCTATGGAAGGACGACCGGATTTTGCGCAGCAGGTGGCCTGCCTTCCGCTGACCGAAAAAGGGAAGCTCACGCCGTATGCATGAGGCGCTGAAGGGATTCCTGCGAATCGGCGTGTTTGTAGGGGGCTGTGGGCTGGTCTTAGCGCTGGTCGAGCCGCGTGACTCCGCCGAATTCGTCGTAAGCGTGTGCAGCGCGCTGATCGGGACCGTGTTGGTGCTGGGAGTGCTGTTGGTGAACCGTAAAATAAGATGATCGATGCGAACTTATCCAAACCCCTTTACGAGCAAATCCACGATTATTTGCTGCAAGGCATTCAATCCGGTGAATTCAAGCCGGGAGAGCGTATTCCATCGGAGCGCGAACTTGCCGAACGGTTCAACGTCAGCCGCTTGACGGCCAATAAAGCCGTCAAAGTGCTGGAGCGTGCCGGGTTCGTCTATACACAGGTGGGCAAGGGGACGTTTTTACACCTTGAGATGCACCAGCAGCAGTTAGAGCATCTGACCGGCTTCACGGACGATATGCGATCGCGCGGGTTTTCGGCTTCAAGCCGTGTGCTTAGCGCCGAGATGATTGGCGCGCCGGATGACATCGCCCGCATCTTGAATGTACTGCCGGGAGCGCGGGTGGTGCGGCTGTGCCGTGTGCGGTTGGCCGATGATCAGCCGGTGGCGGTGGAAACCGCGCATATTGTGGCCGCTATTTGCCCGAATTTGCTGGAGCAACACGATTTTTCGCGAGAATCCCTCTATTTGGTGCTGCGCCGCGACTATAATGTCAAATTATCCTATGCGGAGCAGACGATCGAATCACGGTTGGCGACCAAAGACGAAACGGCGGCCCTGCACATCAAAGCAGGTGCGCCTATTCTGCACATGACGCGTGTAGCGTACCTGACTACGCGCCAGCCGGTTGAATACGTGCAGTCAGCTTACCGCGCGGATCGCTATAAATTTCGCGTTGTCCTGCGAGATATTTGATTGTTTTAGAAGAGGAAGCTGCATGTCTCACGGATCACCCGCTTTTGCGGCCCCATTCACGTCTGCCGTGGCGATGACAATGGAAGAAAAAATCGGCCAAATGCTGCTCGTCGGCTTTCAAGGACTGGAAGCCCCGGATCACGTGCTGGATTGGTTGGCACGGGGACGGGTTTCCGGCGTGATTTTGTTCGCGCGCAATGTCGAATCGCCCGCGCAGCTCGCACGGCTGTGCGACTCGATTCACCGGGCAGCGAAGTATCCTGTGCTGATCGCCATCGATCAAGAAGGCGGGACGGTCGCGCGTCTGCGGGATGGCTTCAGCGAAAGCCCCGGCGCGCTGGCCTTGGCAGCGATCCGTGATGACCGTGCCGGACATGTCGAGCGTGCCTCGGCAGTACTGGCGGCGGAAATGCGCGCTTTGGGGATTAACTGGGTGTTCGCCCCGTCGCTCGACCTGCTCCACAACACCGAAAATCCCACACTGGGCACCCGCTCGTTCGGCACTGATCCCGCCGTGGTGGGGGAGTTGGGCGCGGCGGCGGTGAAGGGTTTTCAAAGTGAAGGCGTTGCCGCCTGCCCGAAGCATTTCCCCGGATTGGGCGCAACCGCGATCGATACCCACCTCGCGCTGCCACGCTTGACTGTGTCCAAAGACGAACTGCTCAAAACCGATGTGCTGCCTTATCGCGATGCCGTGCACGCTGGCACCGCCAGCATCATGACGACGCACACGATCTTTTCGACGCTCGATACCGATTATCCGGCGACTCTCTCGCCCATCCTCATCCGTGACTTGCTGCGCGGCGAACTGGGCTTCGACGGCGTGGTGACGACTGACTGCCTTGAAATGAAGGCGATTGCCGATCACTACGGCCCCGGCGAGTCAGCGGTGTTGGGTGCGCTGGCGGGCGTGGATATTCTGCTGTTTTCGCACACGCGTGCCATGCAGGAACAAGCCTATGAAGGACTGCTTCGCGCCTACGAAAGCGGTCGCCTGCCTACCGAACGGATCGAAGAAGCGGTGCGGCGTGTCGCGGCGCTCAAGGCCGCCTATGGGATCAAACTGCCGCTCGATCCGTCGAGCGTGCTCAGTGCCGAGCATCAAGCGATCGTCGGCGCGGCGGCACAGGCGGCGGTGACGCGTCTGTATGGCGAACTGCCGCCGATGCATGAAGGCCGCGTACTGGTGATCGAATTCGCGTCGTTTCACGAAAGCAATGTGCTGGACGCGGGCGGCGAAACCGGCCTGAATAAGCGTTTGCACGCTCAGCTTCCGTCGGCGCGCACGGTGACGCTGCCGAACAGCGACATTGATCCAAATGATGTGAGCCGCGCGCTTGATGCGGCGGGACAGGCCGATGTGGTCGTTTTGGCGACGCGCAATGCCTGCTGGAACGCCGAACAAAACGAGATCGCCGGGGCGCTGCTGCGCCAATCCAAGCAGACGGTGCTGCTGTGTTTGCGCACCCCGTTTGATGCCGAGACACTCCCGCTTGTACAGGCGGCCTACTGCACGTTTGGCGACAGCGCGCCGTCATTGGATGCCGCCGCCGAACTGCTGGCCGGAAAGCTCACGCCGAACGGTCAGCTTCCCGTTGCGCTGAAGCTCCAATAAGGGGGCGCGAACATGTCGCCGGTTGATTCGTCCGCTTTTGAGCGTGATCTGGATGCGTTCGTCGCGCCTTTTGTCGGAACGGTATTCCCATCGATGGCGCTGGCGGTTTTCCATCGCGGCGACTGCATCCTCAACCGTGCATGGGGGTTCAATGACCCTGATGGGCGGATGATGCCAACGACGGTCGATACCCGGTTCGATTTCGCATCGCTGACCAAGCTGTTCACGACGACAGCAGTGCTGTCCTTGATAGACGAGGGGCGGCTGAGGCTCGATACCCGGTTGATCGATGTGATCCCGGAGTTCGGCGCTCAGTCGCCGCGCCCGATCAGCGGGGGGCAAGACCCACATACCCGTATCCATTTGCCCACGCCACCGGAACGCAGCGCCGAAACGGTCGATCCCGCTGCGGTGACGATTTTTCACCTGCTCACGCATACCTCAGGGCTGCCGCCATGGAGCGCCGTCTTTGAGGCGGCAGGGGCGATCCCGCTCCCACCTGATCAAGTCGATCCAGTGCCGCGTGCTGAGCGGTGGAACCGCGCCATCGCCGCGATTTGCGGGCTGGCGTTCGTCGGCCAGCCGGGAGAAGCCGTGCGCTACAGCGATATGGGTTTCATGCTGCTGGGTGAAACGCTGCGGCGTTTAGGTGGTGTATCTGCTGCCGATGACGGCTTATTCGCGCCTATCCTACGCCAGCGCGTCTTCGAGCCGCTGCAATTGGCGACGATCGGGTATCTCCCGATGCGAGCCGGTATCAGACGGGATCAAATCGCACCGACCGAATACGACTCGATGTGGCGTCAGCGCCGCGTGTGGGGCGAAGTCCACGATGAAAATGCGTGCGGCGCGGGGGGAATCTCCAGTCACGCCGGGTTATTCGGCACGGCGCTTGACGTAGCGCGGTTCGGGCAGGCATGGTTGAGGGGCACGGTTCCCGGTCTCTCCGCCGCGCTGGTGGCGGATGCTGTGCGCGAACATACGGAAACAGGCGGCGAACGGCGCGGACTGGGTTGGATGATCCGCTCACGGGTGGGATCGTCGGCGGGGCAGTATTTCAGCGATGATGCCTATGGTCACACCGGATTCGTCGGCAACAGCCTGTGGATCGATCCCGAACAGCAGTTGGTCGTCGCCTGTATGAGCAACCGCGTCTATTACGGGCGCGCCAATGATGGGATCATCGCGTTTCGCAAGGCGCTGCACGATGGGCTGTGGCAGCGGTTGTGCGGTGGTTCAGCATGACAACCCACCCAGCGTATTACATGGGCATCGATGGCGGCGGCACGCATTTACGCGCGGCAATCTGCACCTTTGATGATCCATCCGCCGAACCGTACCCGATCGCTCAGCGCGAATACGGCCCAGTCAACCCGAATAATATTGGACGGGATGCCGCGCGCGAACTCCTTCATCGCGCGATTGCGGAAACATTGACGGAAGCGGCGCTTGTTCCTTCTGTACTAACTGGAGTTGGGGTCGGGATCGCCGGGTTAGCCGCCGAACACAGCGGCGGATGGCTGCATTCGGTGATGCGCGAAGCGCTGCCTAATACGGCTGTCGCGCTCAGTTCTGATGTCGAGATCGCGCTCGTCGGGGCGCATGGCGCACGGCGCGGACTGCTGATCCTCGCGGGGACGGGCAGCGCGGTCTATGGCATCAACGATCGCGGTGATGGGCTGCTGGTGGGGGGATGGGGCTACCTGCTCGGCGATGAGGGCAGCGGCTACTGGATCGGGAATCAAGCGCTGCGCACGTTCGCCCATGCCGCCGATCAGCAGATCGTCACCCCGGCAGAGCCAAACAGCATCCTGCCCGCACGACTCGCAGAAGCGCTGAACCTTTCCAAACCCAAAGACCTGATCGGCTGGCTGTATAACACCCCATCGCAGAAAACTCGCGTGCCGGATGTCGCCTCTCTTGCACCGTTGGTGCTGGAAGCCGCCGATCAAGGCGATGCACGCGCCCTCGAAATCATTGAACAGGCGGCGGCAGATCTGGAATCGCTGGTGCGCACAGCCGCCCGCCGGTTGGATGGACTGGATTTACCGGTCGCGTTTGCCGGGGGACTGCTGTCCGCCGACAACGCCCTCACGCGGAGACTGTGTCAGCGGCTTGGCCTGTCTGCGCTTCCGATCGCGCGTTATGCACCCGTGATCGGGGCCGCGCTGCTCGCCTATTTGCAAGCCACCCCACGCCCATAGGAGAAATTCGTTTATGCTCACTGAACAACCCAACGAGCGAAGCGCCCGCCTCGATAAGGACTCGACGCTCGACATTTTGCACATCATCAACGACGAAGATCAGAAGGTGGCGCGTGTCGTCCATGACGCGATTCCGCAGATCGCGCAGGCGGTCGATGCGGTGGTGGCGGCGTTCGCACAAGAGGGCCGTTTGATCTACATTGGCGCGGGCACGAGCGGTCGTTTGGGCATTCTGGATGCGGTCGAATGCGTGCCCACGTTCAGCATCCCGCCGGAACAGGTGATCGGGGTGCTGGCGGGCGGCTATGAGGCGATCACCCACTCGATCGAAGGCGCGGAAGACAACCGTGCGGGCGGCGCTCGCGATCTGCAAGCGATTGGGCTTCAGCCGCGCGATGTGGTCGTCGGCATCGCCGCCAGCGGGCATACGCCGTATGTGTTGGGCGCGATTGACTATGCGGCCCAGCTTGGCTGTGTCACGGTTGGAATCTCGTGCAATACCCCCGCGCCGCTCCTTGACGCCGCACAGATCAAGATCGCGCTGCCGGTTGGCCCGGAAGTTGTCACCGGGAGCACGCGCATGAAAGCAGGCACCGCGCAAAAGCTGACGCTCAATATGATCAGCACCGCGGCGATGGCACGATCCGGCAAGGTCTACCGCAACTTGATGGTGGATGTGCGCGTTGTCAACGAGAAATTGGTGCGCCGCGCGGTGGGGATCGTCCAGCGGCTTACCGGGTTGAATGAGGCCGAGGCCCATGCACTGCTGGAACGATCCGGCAGTCATGTCAAAACGGCGATCGTGATGCATCGCTTGAACGTCGATGTCGAGACCGCGCGCGAACGACTGCGCGCTGCCAATGGATTTTTAGGAAAGGTGATCGATTCATGACCGATATGCTGGTCAAACTGTATGCACTCCCGCCGGTCGTCCCGTTGATCGAGTCGCTGGCGGCTGGCGGTGTCACCGTTCGCCGTGCCATCGCGCCGGAAAAACATCTGGTGATGGCATGGGTGCGCGAGCATTTCAGCGAGTACTGGGTGAGTGAAACCGATGTCTCGTTCATGCGCCAGCCAGTGAGCTGCTTTCTCGCCGTCGAAAATGGGGTGATGATCGGCTTTGCGGCCTATGATGTGACGGCGCGCGGCTTCTTCGGCCCGACCGGGGTCAGCGAAGCGGCGCGCGGTCGCGGCGTGGGTAAAGCGCTGCTGCTGGCGGCGCTGCACGATATGTACGCGCAGGGCTATGGGTATGGAATCATCGGCGGCGTTGGCCCGATCGAATTTTACGCGGGTGCTGCCGGAGCCACCGTGATCCCCGATTCGACGCCGGGAATGTATGCCGGAATGCTGCGCGTGCCGCCGAAAGAATAACCCTTGAGGGGCGAATAGACGCGAAAAGAAAACAGACTAAAAGAGTCAACGCAAAGACGCTTAGGGTGAATGGCGTCTTTGCGTTAAGTTTTTCACTTTCTTTTCTACTTCTACCGCTGCCTAGCGCGATCCTTCCACCGAAACTTGATCCTCGTGCAAGGAAACCGCCATGCTGCCGATCTCCACGATCGGTGCCAGCGGATCGGTCGAAACAAGCCGCACAAGGGGCGGCTCAGCGCCGGGATCGCCCGCCCACAACACATGCAGAAAACTCACGTCCGCCGGGTCGCCTGCCGCACTTGCGTGATAGCGGTAGCGCATGGTTTCGCCAACGGCGGGCGCGCCGCTCGGCTCATCGGTGAGTTCCTGTACCTCAAGCGTGATCGCCGCGGGCAGCAGCGCGGTGATCTGCAAGGTTTGCCCGCCGGGACTGATCATGGTTGTGGTGTTCCCGTCAATCGTCGCGTTGGCGGGGAGATTGAGCCAAAAATCTTTTGCCCCCGAATCATCGGTCACGGCGCGATCGTAGATCACCATCACATCCGGTTGCAGCCAAACAACGCTGCGGCTGGCGTGCTGAACGTGAGTGAGTTCCTCGTAAGTCGAGTTGTAGACGTTGGTCGCATCCCCGTATACGGCGAGATAATTGTCGCCGCGCCGAATGATCGGTTCGGCAGGATCGCCCGCCGCCACATAGAGCCACTGCGATCCACGTTGGCCGAGCATTGTCCGGTAATCGGAGGCGTCTCGGTTGGGCAGGCCGTTGAAGATCGTCACCGAGTTCTGGTTATCGCTCGTCTGGTAATCGAGATCGTACCCGACGCGGACTTTGGTCAGCCATTCACCTTGACGGTAAAACTCGATTGCGTTGGCATTTCCGGTCTGGTGATCGATCGTTTGCCAGCTCGCGCTGTAGGTGAACCATGTCGCATCCGGTGACCAATCGGGACGCGACAGCAGGCGGCGCATCCCCGGCGCGTAATAGGTCGTCTCCATCCCCGTGCGCGGATCGACTTCTGATAGGGGGACGGTCGGATCGAACATCAGGAAATACAGGATGGGGATATGGAACTGCTCGACATCCATGCGTGCGGTCAGACCATTCGCGCCGCCGATGGGTGTAACCGTTTGCAGCCAGCGGAGCCGATCCAACCGGGGCGCATTTCCGCTTAGGCGGTCGTAAATCGCCAGTGGGCCGAACAGCTCGATCGGGTCGGGCATCAGATAGTTTTGCCCGCTGCCATACCACGCAGGCTGATATGCCTCGCCGCGCCAATCGAACTCGACCGGGCGCGGGCTGAGCGAATGTATATAGGCCGTCACCGCATCATCCCAGTAAGGATTGCCCGCGAACTCAACCTGTGGGCCGCGCCGTTCTGGATCGGCTTTGCCTGCGGTGAAAAGTGCCAACAGGAATTGAGCGTCGTAGCCGTTGGTCTGCGGGCTGTACTCGAAACCTTCTGCGCCCATGCCGCCGCGCGTATCGGTGCGCTGTACATAATCCGTCACGTACAGCCATGCGCCGGTCGCATCGTCCAAGCAGGTGGCAAGCGCGCCATCAGGATCGTCCGCCGCGTCGAAACTGATCGCCATCATGCCCATGTTGCGCATGTGCGCCGCGTAGTAATTGTTGCTGCTCCAGCGGATGTATTCGCGGTCGGCCAGCAGCGAAGGATCATTGCGCACGCCGATCGGCTCTGGGTGATTGTTATTAGTCGTATACGCCTGACGATTTTCCTCGCACCAGCGGCTGAAAACGGTGTGGATAGCGGCTTTGTCCTGCGCAGTCAGGGTGTCGTAAATCCAATCGACGGTGAGCGGAAACCCCAGCCCGTTCCAGCGCGAACGATCGCTAATCGAGAATTCGCTCGAACGAAAGGGGGCATCTGCCGTGCCTAAGACTGCCTGATCGATGACGCTCATGAGCAGGGAATGGGCGCGGGCGGCATAGTCGGCGCGGGCGGCCTCATCGGGATCAATGAGCGAGAGAAACGCGAACAACATCGCGTAATTCTCGGTTGGGTATTCCTCCCATGTCACACTCCCGCCATCGCGCGCAGGGACGTTTCCGGCATCCATCTCGCCCCGTGCTTCTTCCGCCAGCCCATTGAGCGCGACCCACAGCGGATTGGATTCATTTGCCCATGACCGGTACAACTCTAGATCAGCGGCGCGCACCCATAGGCGCGGATGATCGGACGCTTGTGCATGTACGAGGCTCAACGAAACCAGCAGTGCTAATCCGACGACGATTCCGGCCAGTCTGTGTTTCTTCACCGTTACTCCTTAGATAGTCAGCAAACTTGCTATTGTAACCAATCGAAACCAAATTGGTTTTGCGGTTCGTCTGAAAATCGCATAAGATGCTCCTGAAATTGCTTTTTGACCCTCTTGACAATGGATTTAGATCGGTCTAAAATTACTTTAAATCGTCCGCAAACCACAGGTTTTATCAAATGGGCACCCCGTTAGAAGGTCAACCCACCGAAGAAATGACACTTGACCGGCTGGCCGTGGGCAGTACCGCCGTCGTGACGGCGCTCCTCAGCAGCGGCAGCAACCGCCGCCGCTTGATGGATTTGGGTATTCTGCCCGGAACCCGCTTGTATGCCGAATTCAAGAGTCCGTTGGGCGACCCGGTCGCCTACCGCGTTCGTGATGCCCTCATCGCGCTGCGCCGCGAACAGGCGCAGCAAATCAAAATCAGCCTGATTTCCCAGTCGGTTCCCGGAGCAAGTCAATGACCCTGCAAACGTCTGCTCAACCTGAAGTTCAGTCCGCACAGGCTGCACGCGCCGCCGCTGGCTGCGAAAGCTGCCCTGCTTATAACCCGCGCATGTTAAAAAAGCTTGGCGTGAATATCGATGCCGCCGACTACGTGATTGCGCTGGCGGGCAACCCGAATACAGGCAAAAGCACGGTCTTCAACGCGCTGACGGGACTGCGGCAGCATGTGGGGAACTGGCCGGGCAAGACCGTCGCCCGTGCCGAAGGTGGTTTCGACTTCAACGAGCACACGTATAAACTGGTCGATCTTCCCGGTACGTATTCGCTGCTGTCCACCAGTGTCGATGAAGAGATCGCCCGTGATTTCATCCTGTTCGGTCAGCCGAACGTCGTGATCACGGTGGTCGATGCGACCCGTTTGGAGCGCAACCTAAACCTGACGCTGCAAATTCTCGAAATCACCGATCGTGTGGTCGTTGCCCTAAACCTGATGGATGAAGCGAAACGGCACGGCATCCACATCGATACCCGTCATCTGTCGCGCGAACTCGGCGTGCCCGTGATCCCGATGGCCGCCCGCCGTATGCAGGGAATTCCTGAACTGCTGCAAGCTGTCGAACAGGTGGCGACCGGCGCGTTCGTGA
>JAXLWG010000071.1:0-11236 GCA_046328615.1 Anaerolineae bacterium
AGGTGTTTGGCGGTTAGCTGCTTGTCGTTGTAACCTGCGCTGGTGATGTGGCTTTAACTCGTGTACGTTCTTGGAGGTAACCGAAGTGTCCGATCCGAAATCGTCTCTCATCGATCCGTATTACACGTCAGGCCGTTTTTTGGCTTCTTCGAGCGGTTGGCGAGATGCCGCATTCAAGGCTGCAGAATTGGGCTCGCTGTTAAAGGCCTACGCAAAGCGGTTTGATGTGAATTTGCTCAAGGCAGCGGATGTTGGCTGTGGCACAGGAGATACGACACTGCTGCTTGCTGATACCCTAACGTCGTTAGGATACAGCGTGCAGGTTGACGGATACGACGTTCATCCGGATATCGAGAAGAAGGAGGGTAAAGCCAATGTCACCTTTCATCGCCAAGACTTTTGCGCGGTGGAATTCGATGAGCCTTATGATCTGGTCGTTCTCTTCGATGTCATCGAACACGTTCCCGATCCAATCTCATTCTTAAAGTCTGTTGCCAGTAGATCCAAGCTTGTTGGACTCCATATCCCCCTCGACGACTCGTGGTTTGGATGGATGCGCAATCTGCCGCACAGAAATCTTTCACACCCCGGCCATTTAGTCGTATTAGATACCGCTTCCAGCTTAAACCTGCTTACTTTTGCAGGGCTTCGGATTCAGGACTTTACCATCACCCCAGTATTTCGCGCCCCCTCAGGGAGTGCGACGAAATCCCAGAAACTGCTCAATCCGCTGCGCCGTCTGCTCTATCGAATCAGCCCTTACCTTGTGCAAAAATTGCTCGGTGGCGTGAGTTTGATGGTCATTGCACAGACGCCGCTTGGTTTTGAGACGTCGAAGTAGGGGTGCATTGTTAAGGACGGTTCAGCGCGTGCTGTCACCGTCCTTTATGCATGCAGGTTTTACTCGATGTCGAGATCGTACTTCTTCATGTAGTCGCCGAAAGCTTGCTCGACTTCACTGTAGGTGATGCCGAATTGGTCGAGCGTGTAGCGGTGCCCTAACCGCTCCTTATGGCGATCACTTTCCAGCCACTGCTTCATGCGGTTTTCGGCTTGAACGCTGAGTTCCATCCCGAAATAGTTGTACAGCTTTTTCACCGTTCCGATCGAATCGAGCGTCAGGTCGTCGTACCGCACGTCGAAGAACTGTTCCGGGCGATGCTTGCTGCGCGCTTTCTCCGCTTCTTTGATCGATACTTCCCAGATGCGCATCCAATCCCGCGCGATTCGGATAGGATCGACGCGCTTATCGACATACTTACGCGAAATAGCGACAAAACTTGCCCATGAAGCGATCACATGCCCCAGACTGCGATGACAGAATACCACCTGTGCATCCGGGTATACGGTAAACAAATCATCTAGCTTGGGGGTGTGAACGGGCGATTTCAGAATCCATTTGCGCTGCGGCTTGTTGTAGTGAAGTGCCTGCAAATACTGCTTGTGCAGTTGGTAATCCGGGACGGCGCTGCGTTTCATGAACCATTCAAAATAATCCATTGCAACGTAGATCATGTTTTCGCCAATGCTCTGCGGCAGCATGAAATAACACTCGTCTGCTTGATTGGCGAAAGTCGGATGGATGCTCCACAGACGCAGCGACATCGTGCGGACGTTCTTGACGTACGCTTCCGTTTTATGAAGCTGCTGCTGCGAATCGACCAGTGTGTCTACCTGCACGGGATTTTGCAGTTCCCATAGGGCGGGGCCATGCGAATTGGGATCTTGAGCTAGTAAGCGCTGGAGCAGCGTGGTTCCGGTACGCGGCAGCCCAAGGATGACAAGGGGTTTTGTCACCGGTTGGTCGGTCAGATCCGGATGGCGTTTCTTGGCTTCTTGAAGTTTCAGATAGTTGGTCAGGCGGCGCATGATGTCGTCGCGGAACGTCATCTTGAGAAGTACATTGGCATTCGGGTTCTTGCGCACGAACTCGATCAGGGTCGCGGTGTCTTGCACGAAGGTTGAATCGCCCCAATCATGCAGGCCTGTCTGTTGTTCGGCTTTCGCTTTCAATTTGCTCACATCAAGGTTAACGAGCGGAAGCCCTAAGTTATCCATTGCGGAAGCTGCCCCCATCACTAATTTGATGGGGAGTGACACCTGTGTTTCTTCAAATGTTGTTGCTGCCGATGGCATCCTTCATCCCTTTAGGCTGTGTATGCGGCGTTTTAGTTCCGCCCGTCCTGTTAATCTAGCGCAACATCATACTGCTTCACATATGCGCCGAATGTGTCCTCTAAATCCTTGGTCGTCATTCCAAACTGATCCAGTGTGTAGCGATGACCAATTTTTTCGCGCTGGCGGTCTCGCTCCAGCCAATCCTTCATTTTGATTTCTGCGGCTGTGCTGAGATCCATACCAAAGTGTTTGTAAATCTTGCGTACCATCTCCAATGGATCAGCGACGAGCGCATCATAGTCCATGTCAAAGAACTGCTGCTTGGGCCGTCGATCACGGGTTTGCTGTGCCGCTTTCAACCCCGCATCCCAGATACGCAGCCAATCACGGGCGACCTGCTTGGGATCGACGGTTCGCAGCACAAATTTCCGTGACAATGCCATGTAACTGACCCATGAAGCGAATACATGGCTAATTCCACGATGGCACCAGATCACCTGTGCATCCGGGTACACCGTGAGCATATCATCGAGTTTATGCAGGTGGAGCGGAGATTTCCAGACCCAACGGCGCTGCGCCTTGTTGTAATGGAGGGCCTGAAAGTACTGCTTATGCAGTTCGTAATCGCGGATGGCGCTCCGCTTCATGAATACATCCAAATACTCAATCGGGAGATGAAGCGACAGATCGCCGCTGGACTGCGGCAGCAGGAAGAAACACTCATCGGCTTCATCGGTGCTCATTGGGTGAATGCTCCACAGCGTGAGCGAAGTTCCGCGCACCGTTTTTTCGAAGTTATCGGCGTGTTTGCGCCGTTCTTCATCCGTCGTCGGGGAGTCTACCTGCACCGGGTTGAACAGTTCCCAAAGGGCAGGCCCATGTGAGGTGGGATCCTGACTCATCAAGCGCTGTAACAGGGTTGTGCCGGTACGCGGCAGCCCGACGATGATGAAAGGTGCTTTGAGCGGTTGCGTGATGAGATCCGGGTGGCGCTTCTTGGCATTTTGCAGCTTGAGGTAGTTGGTCAGGCGGCGCATCATATCGCCGCGCAGGGTGATTTTGGAAATGACCGACGCATTTTTGTTGCGTTGGGCATAATCCAACACGGTCGCCATGTCCTGCAAGAAGGCCGGATCGCCCCAATCGGAAAACCCTGTATCCTGAACTGCTTTCGCCTTCAATTTCTCGAGGTCTAGATCGACGAGCCGTACCCCTGCTGAATCCAACACAGAGGTTACGCCGACGGCAGCGCGGATGTAGAACGGCACCTTTGTCTGTTCATACGTGGTGTTCGCGGATGCCAAGGTCGTTTCACCTTTCGAAGTCAGCCGATCAAGTAAAGTATCGTGGAGTGGCTTGACCATCGGGGCTGATGCCATGCATCTGCTCACGCGGTCTTAACGCCACACTGCATTCGCGCTACACTTCGATGATTGACCCACGATAATCGGATTGTAGCGGGGTGTGCCCGCAAACACCATTGAGATGAAAGGATTGTAATGACTACTCCTCATGAATATGCTCGCGGCCATGCGGATGCCTTTCGCACCCAACTCATCGACCTGCTGAAAATCCCCAGCATCAGCGCATTTGCCAGCACGCATGGCGATCAACTCCGCCGCGCTGCCGAATGGGTCGCCGCCAGCATGCGCGATGCCGGACTGGAACATGTCGAACTGATGCCGACGGGCGGCAATCCTGTCGTGTACGGGGATTGGCTCCACGCGGGTGATCAAGCGCCGACGGTGCTCATCTACGGGCATTACGATGTGCAGCCCGCCGATAAAGTGGCCGATGGGTGGACGAGCGAGCCGTTTGAGCCTGAAATCCGTGATGGCAAGATCTTCGCGCGCGGCTCATCGGATGACAAAGGGCAGTTCTACACCCACATCAAGGCCGCCGAGTCCTACCTGAAGACGGAAGGCCGGTTACCTGTCAACGTAAAATTCTTGATCGAAGGCGAAGAGGAAGTTGGATCGAAGAATCTGGCGGCGTTTATCGCCTCGCACCTTGATCTGCTCAAAACCGATGTCTGCATTATCAGCGACACGGGCATGCAGGAGATCGACCAGCCCGCGATCATTACCTCGGTGCGCGGCCTGACGTATATGGAAATTCACGTGTGGGGACCGTCGCATGATTTGCACAGCGGTGGCTATGGCGGTGCGGTTCACAACCCGGCGCTGGCGCTGGTCGAAATCCTCTCGAAGATGCACAACTCGGATCACAGCATCGCGGTGCCCGGTTTCTACGATGATGTAATCGCGCTGACCCCGGCGGATCGGGAAGCACTGGCGCGGACGGAGATCGATGACAACAAGATTCGCCAAGAAACAGGGGTTGTCAACCTGTGGGGTGAAGTAGGCTACAACAACCGTGAGCGTATCGGCGCACGTCCTACCTTCGAGATCAACGGGTTATACAGCGGGCACATCGGCGAAGGGGCAAAGACGGTACTCCCGGCGCGGGCAATGGCGAAAGTCTCATGCCGCCTCGTTGCGAATCAGGACTCGACCAAGATTTACGAGCTGGTCAAAGCCTATGTCGCCAAGATCACCCCGCCCACAGTGATGAGCGAAGTTCGTCTGCTGAATCAGGGGGAACCCGCCTCCACCTCCATTGATGCCCCGGCCATTCAAGCGGCGGTGCGGGCGTACGCGAAAAGCTGGGGCGGCGACTCTCCGCGCTTCTTCCGTGAAGGAGGCAGCCTGCCGGTGGTGGCGGATTTCCAGCGCTATCTGCATGCACCGGTCATCATGATGGGCTTTGGGCTGAATGGTGACGGCGCGCACGGGCCGGATGAGCACTATACGGTTGAGATGTTCCATCGCGGGATCGATACGTCGATCACGTTCTTGGACGAAGTGCGGAAGTAACAGTGAGTTAGCGGCGATCCTGTGCCGGGGCATTCCAGCCAAAACCCCGGCACCAAAATAGTGCCGTTTGGGGAATATTAGGCACTGTCTATAATGAATCTGTAATTGTGGTGTTTTGATGCGATCGTTGTGAATGGGTAGGGCATTCGACCGAACGCCCTACCCGATTACTGTGAGCGCGATCTAATTTCTGCGCACCCATGTATCCATGAAATCCGTCCACTCCTGCTCGTCGGTTTCCCAACCGGCATAGAGCGCGACTCCGCGCACGGTTGATTTGGCGTCGCCTGCTTCTTGCAACCCCTGCTTCACGCCTTCGATGGCGGTGATGACGTTTTCCACCTGTGGATCGTGACCGGGGGGTTCGGCGTCATAGGTGGGAATGCCGATCAAGACCTGCGTCCCAGCGCTCAAGGCATCGATCGTTTCGGCGTAGGTGGCGACTTGATAGGCCATCCACTGTGTGTAATCGGTGGCGGTGGTTAGGCCGCTGTTGTAGCCCATCACCACCAGTTGATCGACCAGCAGGGCGACATTCTGCTTGTAATCGCTTTCCCAAACCGTGCCGGGGACAATCAGCGCGGGAACTGGAATGCCGGTGCCAATGGGACTCCAGTCGGGCGGTACGGCGGCAGAGATCAGCACATTGTCACCGACCGTGCGGCGTACGGTGCGCAGCAGTGAGAGGAAATTCTCGTCGCCATTCCATACCGGCTCGGCATTCAGGAATACGCCATCAAAGCCGAATTCCTCAATCACATGTTTGCTAAAGTCCGCGACGGTTTGCTGTACGACAGCATCATTCATGCGGTAGGTGCCGTTCGGCTCGACCGGGAAACTAACCCATCCATACAAGTCGGCTTCGGGATATTGCAGCTTAAATAAGCGCACGAATTCGCGGACTTTTTCAAAATTATCCTGCCCGCGCCATGTGTTATCGGCTTGCAGCCAGCTTACCCACGCATAGACAATGCCGATTTGGTTCTGTTTGAGCCGTTCAGCGAGGGCGTATACGCTTTCCTCGGTCTGATCTTCGTACGTCCATTCGGTGCCGATGAACAGCGCATTGGGCAGCGCCTCAACCGGACGATTGCGCGCCGCGCCCAAAATGATGACGATGGCAAACACGAATACCACGGAGCCGATCAGGTATAAGCCTGTCCGGCTGATGGGCAGTTTGAACGATGCTTCGGGAAGCGCGCCACTCGCGCCGCGTGCTGCCCCGCGCACGGCGGTGCGGGCCGCACTGCGCGCTGACGTGATGCCGCGTGTGACGACCGACGAAGGATCACGCACCACCCGCTCACGCGGCGGGGCATTTCGGACGGCAGCGCTGCGCGGCGTCGTTTGCCGGGGTGGTGCTCCCGATGGCTGACCGCCTTTGCGCTTGGCGATCCGTTCGCGGGCGCGCCCCCGATACGGATGTTCGGGGGAAGGCTGGCTAGCGGGTGGCGACGGTGCGACAAAATCAATATCGTCTAACGTCGGCATACCGCTTACGGGCGTCACGCCGGACGAAGGGGTGATCGCTTCCCAATCAAGCGGATCACGTGGCTCGTCCGTCAAAGGGGCGCTGGCACGGGTATCGTCTGGTGACGGTTCAGCATCGGCCCCTGCATCATGCGTGTCGTTTGGATCTTCGTCGTAGGGCTGCAATCCGCGCAGCGGCGTTTGGTCGTCCATGACTTTACCCTGTCTATCTTTTTACCCCGCGAGTCGATCGACGATGCGCGGCACTAAAATGAGCAGCACGACGACGACAAAGACAATACTGGAAATCAGCGACGCCGCCGACGCCACATCTTTGCCGACTTTAGCCATTGGGTGAATTTCACTGGTTTCGAGGTCAATCGCCGCCTCGATCGCCGTATTGAGCGCTTCCGTGATCCAGATCGCACCGAGTGCAAGGGCAAGGATGGCCCAGTAAAAGCTGCTGACCCCCAACCAGATACCGACGATCAAAGTAATGCCGGTGGCGACGGTGGCGACCTGAATGCTTTGCTCACGTTTGAGCAAATAGAGCAGCCCGGCGATGCCATATTTCATGCTGGCGAGCCGGTTGGGATTCTTGGATGAGCCGCCATAATTGCCGGGATCGATCTTCATCGTGCCGACGATTGACATATCCAGCTCTTCCCCGTCGGGCGTCACCAACACATTTTTGTTTTCGGCTTCTTCCGAAACATGGCCTTCGTTCGTTGGTTCGCTTGCCTTCAATTCACCGCTCATCTACGCCTCACCTCATCTGAATTATCGATAAATAAGGCGTCAAGCGCCCCTACGATGAGTCTACGGTTGACCGGATTCCGTGTGGAGACGGTGATGTGATGATACCGGCTTAAAATGTGATTGGCGCGCCCAAACGTGCCAAGAGCGGTGGGGCCAGTACCAACAGCCCAATGATGACTGAGGCGACGACTCCCAACAGCACGGCTGCCGAGGCGACATCTTTGCCGACCTGCGCCATCGGGTGAATCTCCTGCGTGGCGAGATTCACGGCAGCTTCGACGGCAGCATTCAAGAACTCCGCCATCCAAACGATCGTAATCGCCAGCACCAGCAGCGCCAGCCCCAAAAAGCTGACTTGCAGCCACAGCGCCAACGCCATCACGATGAGACTGGCGATGGCCTGAATGCGCGTATTTTTCTGCCATCGCAGCATATACAACCAACCCGCGATCGCATAGCTGAGGCTGGAAAGCCGACTTTTGCTGGTCATAGGGCTGTACTGATCGGGGTCGATCTTCATCGTCCCGGTTATCAGATCGACTCCACGACGCTTTTTCGGATCGGGCGGGCTAGTCGTCATCCTGATTGTTCTCATCCATTTCTGAGTGTGGAGACGCTTCGAGCGTCGGCACAATATCGACCGGAATACCGAGCGCGATCAGGGCTGTTTCCTGTGCCGCCCACATATCCGCGCGATTTTCTGGCGTATCGTGATCATACCCTAACAGATGCAGCGTGCCATGAATGACGAGCAGACTTAGGCTGTCCATCAGCGCATGACCCAGCTGCGCGGCTTGATCGGACGCATAGGGATAGGCGATGACCAAATCACCGAGATAGCCCAGTTCTTCCGCGAGTTCTTCCGGTAAATCGTCCGCCGGAAACGAAAGCACATCGGTGGGCGCGTCAATACCGCGAAATTGGCGATTGAGCGCGGCGACTTCGTCGTTGTCGGTCAGCACTACGGTGATGGCACTCCAAGGCGGTGCTTCGTGGGCGCTCAACACCTGTGCGATGGCGTCAACGATGCGCGTTTCATCTACCGAGTAACCTGCCTCATTTTGGATGTCGATTTCAAACATCATGATCCTTCTCTGAAGCGGCTTTCGCTTCTCCTGTGTCATCCGGTCGGCTGTCGTCGGAGCGGCGGCGCAGCGGCGGAACATCGGGCAGGGGTGTGTCTTCGTCGTCAAATATGGCGGCGGGCAGCTCCTGAGTTGAGGTGTAGCGGATTTCCATCTTCGGCACCGTGGGGGATGTCGCATCGCGCGCCGTATCCTTGCCCGGTTCCTTGAGTGGTTCTTTGCTCACCTCTCTTGGGGCTGGTTCTTTGGCGGTGTCCTTGTTGGGCACGGCTTCAGCAGCAAGCGCGTGCTCATCGAAACCAGCGTTGGTATCCAACCCCGGTTCGGGGAGGGCTTGCAAACCGGTACGGTGAGGACGGGTATCCGCAAGTGTGTTTGCTGTACCCGATGCGCCGACGGGAATATTCGCGTAGGGCATGGTGGGATACTGAATGCGCGGATGAAAGACCGCTTGCAGCATGTCGATCAGAATTTCGCGAATGGTAGTGAGGTCGTTGAGCGTCAGCCCGCTGTCATCAAGCTGTTTTTCGCGCATGCGGCTGTCAAAAATGCGCCCGACAATCGCTTCGATCTCGGCTTTGTTGGCGGGTTTTGCTGCGCGCACCGAACTTTCGCAGCTATCGGCAAGCATGAGGATCGCCGTTTCACGGGTACGCGGACGCGGCCCCGGATAGGTGAACTGCTCGACATCGACCGGTTCATCGACGCTGGCCTGCTTCAGCGCTTGATTATAGAAGTACGACACCATCGTCGTACCGTGATGTTCGCAGATGAAATCCCGTATGCGCTGGGGGAGGCGGTAGCCGCGTGCCAGTTTGTCGCCGTCAGTCACATGGCTGATGATGATGTCAGCACTGCGATACGGATCATTGAGCATATCGTGCGGGTTGATATTGTCAGCCTGATTTTCGACGAAGAAGGCCGGGTTGAGCATCTTGCCGATGTCATGATAGAGCGCCGCTACCCGTACCAGTGATGCATCCGCGCCGACCGCGTTCGCCGCCTGTTCGCCTAAGTTGGCGACTTGGAGCGAGTGTTGATAGGTGCCGGGGGCTTCGCGCAAAAGGCGCTGCAAGAGCGGCTGACTTGGCTGGCTAAGTTCGACGAGTTTCAAGCTGGTGGGCAGGTTGAACAGCAGCGTGATCATGTAAAGCGCCGCCAATGCAACCATCCCCGACAGCAGACCGTTCGAAATGCCATACAGAAGCAGCAGGGGAAGCGGAGAGCCTTCGGTGCGCGACACACCGAGGCCGAACATTAGGATCACACTCAGATTTGCCAGCGCGACGACAACCCCGGCGAAAAAGTAGCTGTTTAGGCGTTCTGAGCGGCGCAAACTGAGCGCACCCATGATCGCCCCGCTGCCGACCATCGCCGCAACTTCGAGCGAATCTTCCGCGACCATTCCGATCAGAAAGGCCAGCCCGATCGAGAGCAGTACGGCCACATCCCACCCGACGATGCCGACGATCAACAGCGAAAGGGCCGCCGCCGGGAATAGGTAAATCTGCTGCGCATCACCGTTGAACAGGCGCGCACCTAACAGGGTGATCAAGAACAGACCGCCGATCAACGCGAGCGCGCTGGGCTGCTGAATCTGCGGGTTTTTCGAGCGCTGTGCATACAACCCAAACGCGGTATAGGCGATCACACAGGCGAGGAGTGCCCGCAAAAATCCTTCCCATCGCCGATCCGGTGAGCCGAGCAGGTTGAACTGCGTGAGGGCTTCATAATCGACGGCATCGATGCGGGTGCCGCTGCGGATGATGATCTGCCCGCGCTCGAAACTGCGACTTTCGGGGGCGACCGCTGCTGACGCCGCTTCACGTGCCGCTGTGGTCGCCGCTTCGTCGGGGAAACGGTTGGGACGCAGCAGATCGCGCACGAAGGCGGTAACGATCCCCGCCGCGATCGGGTCGAGGCGTACACTCACTTGGGTCGGTAGTTGATCGATCACCTGCTGCAAGTCGGTCTCACGGATCGACTCGCGCATCATGCGTTCCAGTACCAGCGCCATTTCCGCCCGCACGGCGTTCCATGTGTCGGCGTCCATGGTGACGACCGACTGAGTCACGTCCGACGACAGGTTGAGCGCGGTGATCTTGGTGATGTCGCTGATTTTCTGGTCTGGTGTGCCGTAGGGATCGGCGCGCACATTTTCGATGAAGTCGAGAATTTGCGAGAGCAGCGTCACCTGCTGGCGGGCGACATTCGGATCAGGCGGATCGTAGATCGGGCTGATCTGGTTGATCGCCGCCTGCTGCTGTCGTTCGGTGAGGACGGTGCTCACATAGGTTAGGCTGAACGGAGCGCGAATATCCGATGAGGCGACTGACCCCACTGTGAGCGCCTCGACGCTGTTCGTGCCGGGATCGTTCAGCGCGAGCACGCCCGCGCTGACGATCACAAAGGCCGCTGCGACCAATCCACTGCCCAGTCGGCGCAGCAGTGCGGGGGAAAGCTCCCCAAGGAGGCGGCCTCCTAGGAGGCGGGATCCGCGCTCGCGCATGAGCTATTGCAGTTGTTCGCGGACGACTTCATTGACGAGTTTACCGTCCGCCAGTCCTTTGACTTTGGGCATGAGCACGCCCATCAGTTTGCCCATTTCTTTGGCGCTGGTGACGCCGGTCTGCGCGATGGCTTCGCGCACGAGCGCGGCGATTTCATCGCGGTTGAGTTGCTTGGGCAGGAACTGTTCGGTGATGTGGAGGAATCCTTCATTTTCTTCCACCAGATCAGCCCGCCCGGCTTTACGGGCTTCGTCGATGCTTTCCTGACGGCGCTTGACTTCTTTTTGCAGAATCGAGACCACATCATCGCCGCTCAGTTCGCGCCGTTCGTCCACTTCCACCTGTTTGGTCAAGCTTTGCAGCAGGCGGATGGCATCGCGAGTTTTGTTGTCTTTGCTCAACATCGCTTGTTTCAAGG
>JAXLWG010000072.1:0-11072 GCA_046328615.1 Anaerolineae bacterium
TCCGCCCATCCTGATCATGGGTCATCGCGCCTTGTGTGAGAAGACTCACCGCCGAGTCAATTAGGACGTTACCGGGGCCGGTATCGAAGGCCAGCGGGAGCGTTTGCTCGTCGCAGTGGGGTGGCAGAAAAGTGATACTCCCTATCCTGCCGATATTCTGGACGGCGCGCCAGCGGGTCGGATGGCGCAGCAGCAGCCAATCGGCATACGCCGTCAGCGGCGTGCCTTGTCCACCAACAGCCACATCGCGCGAGCGAAAATTGTCGATCGTCGTCACTCCCGTACGCTCAGCGATGATCGATGCCTCGCCAAGTTGAAGAGTGGCTTGTGTTCTGCCGTCTTCGTCAACCACATGCCACACCGTTTGCCCGTGTGATGCGATCAGATCAATGCCGCTGGGGCGCACACGTGCTTCTCGCATCACAATCTGCGCGGCCTGTGCAAAAGCGTCGCCCAAATCGGCATTCAGAAGCGTCAATTCATCGACGCGAATCCCTTCTGGATTACAGGCGGCCAAGATACGAGCGCGGAAGCCCGCATCATGGGGCACCTTGACTGCACGAATCACACGCGCGTTGAGGCCGGGCGGTTCTCCACTAATTTCGCATACGGCAGCATCGATCGCGTCCGCCGAGGTGCCTGACATTAAGCCGATGATGATCATTCTGGTCAGCCCCGAAGCCTACACTGGGTATCATGAGTCCAGTTTAATCATAGAGCAGGTATGGCGCACGCTGCTTGAGGAATACTTGACGCGCCTCATCCCATCCGGTGGTGATCTCTGTGTGCGCCACCCCGGCACTGATCTGTTCGCGTAACCGTTTCGTCCCGGCCAACCCATCAAAACCCGATTCCCACACAAACGAGTCGCCGCAGCCAGCCAACGCCGCGATGATGACGCCCAACCACACGCGCATCGGATAGAACATCGTCCGCTCAGTAACGTGAACTTGCACACCTCCGCACAACTGCCCGTTCCATTTACTCGCGGTTGGCGTGAACGCGATCGGGCGGAAGCGTACACCGATCCAATCCAAAGCGTTCAAGCGCTCCGCCAGTTCATTTCCGTCAAGGAACGGCGCACCAACGATCTCGAATGGCAGCGGTGTCCCTCGCCCTTCACTGAGGTTCGTTCCCTCAATCAGGCAGGCACCGGGGTAGTGATGCACGGTGCTTAAATGAGCGGTATTCGGGGAAGGCGGCACCCAAACCAACCCCGTTTGCTCCCATGTCATCGATCGCTGCCAACCCATACACGGAATCACCGTAACTGCGGCGCGTGTTGGGTTCCACTCCTCGTTGATCATGCTCACCAGTTCGCCGAGCGTCATCCCATGCTGTGCGGGAATCGGATAGCGCCCAACAAGGGACGATAGCGCCGGATCAAGGAGATCGCCATCGACCATGTCACCGCCAAGTGGATTGGGGCGGTCGAGGATAATTACTTCAACCCCTGCGGCTCCAGCAGCCTAAGATGTGCGGGATACAGACCATGTGTAGGTGAAATAGCGTGCGCCTACATCTTGAAAATCACACACGATCGCGTCTAAACCGTTTAGCATTTCAGGGGTAGGCACTTTGGATTCGTCGTACAGGCTGTAAATGGGAATATTCAGTTCAGGATCGACCGTGGAACTGACTTTCTCATCAGCCGCTGCCCCCCCGGTGATCCCATGCTCTGCGCCGAAAAATGCGCCGATTTCAACACCGGCATCACGGGTTTCCGCCTGTCGAAAAACACTCACTGTGCTTTTGAGGCGGCTGTCGACAGCGGCGGGGTGCGTGAACAGGCCAATACGTTTGCCGCGCAAGACTTCATAATTCGAATCGCGCAGAATTTCTAAGCCGACACGAACAGTCATTCCCTATTCTCCTGCCATTTGATGATAGGTATCCGAAACCGCACCCCCTCGGCGCAGCGCGCAAAGGAGCATTGCCTAGGTGCATCACGATGTGACTATAGCGTACCATTCAACGCAATCGGCGGCATTACATTCGATCGCTTGTGTTTTTTCTCACGAACAACCATGAGCTAGAATAGGTTTGCGATATTAAGTCAAGAGCATTGAGATAAGATATACCAATCTTGTCGCGATTATCGTTTGTGTAGGTTATGCTCCACAAAATAGCCATTTCAAAAAAAGGCGAGTTATGACGTCAATCGGAATCGCCGGGTTTGCTACCTACTTTCCACAGACCCTTCAAACAGCGGCGGATCTCGCTCCTCTAACAGGTATTCCAGAAGCCGTACTCCGGGAAAAGATGGGCATCCGTCAGCGCCATGTCGCCTCTGAGTCGGAATCCGTCACCTTCATGGCGAGTCAGGCTTCTCAGCAGGCGATTGCCCATGCGGGTATTTCGCCCGATCAGGTAAAGCTGGTCATCTCACACGGAAGTGAATACAAAGATCATTTGGTTTGGAATGCGGCGGCGAAAATTCAGCACAACGTCGGCGCAGTCAATGCCTATGCCTTTGAAATGTACGCCCTGTGCGCGGGTGCCCCAATCGCGATGAATATGGCGAAATCGATGATGCAGGCTGATCCGCGTCTCGACTACGTATTGCTCGCGGCAGGCAGCCGTGAAAACGATCTGATCAACCTGCGCAATGAGCGCTCACGCTTCATGTTTAACTTCGGAGCAGGCGGCGGTGCGATGCTGCTTCAGCGTGGTGCGGAGAAAAATCTCATCCTCGGTGCATCGGCTATCACAGATGGCAGTTTATCCGAAAGCGTGATTTTGACCGAAGCGGCAGTGGGTGATGCGCAGTCCGTCATCGGTGATGTGAATGGGCGGCTCGATGTGACCGATGCCGATTACATGGCTACCCGTTTAGGCGAAACATCGCTCACCAATTTCGTTCGTGTCATCCGTGAATCGGTTGAATCGAGTGGAGCTGCCCTTAGTGATGTGAAATTCTTGGGCATCACCCACATGAAGCGCTCCTTTTACACCGAAATTCTCGGCGCTGTTGGGCTAACGCCGGAACAATCAGTGTATCTGCAAGACTATGGTCACGTGCAGAGTGTCGATCAAGTGTTGGCGATTCAACTGGGGCTTGCTGCCGGAAAAATTAAAGACGGCGATTTGATCGTATTGGCAGGGGCAGGCACCGGTTATACATGGAGTGCGATCACCGTCCGTTGGGGGTGATCGTTCCAAAAAGTATGAGGAACCATGCCGCGCTAAAAGGGGCGGCTTGTACTATCTGCACTTTCTTTTGAGGGTTTTATGATACGCGCTTCTGACTGGATCGCCTTCCACGCCGACCGAACGCCGGACAAAGTTGCCATGATCGATCAGGCAACCGGACGTTCTTTCACCTATGCCGAATTCAATGACCGGGCTGCGCGGCTTGCCGCCTATATGCGTGATAGCTGGGGTGTTGGCTCCGGCGACCGCATCGCCATATTGGGCAAAAACTCGGTCGAATACTTTGAATTTGAATTCGCTTGCATCAAGCTAGGCGCGATGATGCTGCCGCTGAATTGGCGGTTGGCACATCCTGAGCTCGTCTACATCCTGAATGACTCCTCCCCTAAGGGGATCGTCTATGACGCGGAGTTTTCCGCGCGTATTCCCCCGCTGCTGACAGATACCCCGCTGAAAGGTGCGCTTCGCATCGACTTTGGGCAGTCCCCCATCGATTCCATGCCAGAATACGAAGCCGCCATCGCCAGCACCAACGAACACGTCGTCATGTCACCACTGGCAAACCATGACACGCCCATCACCATCATGTACACGGCGGGCACGACCGGGCGCCCGAAAGGGGTGCTGATCACACACGGCATGACACTCTACAACGCGATCAATATCACCACCCCAACAGCGTTGAGCTATCAAAGCGTGTTTTACTGTGTGCTGCCCACCTTTCACACGGGCGGCTTAAACCTTTACGCCAATCCAATTCTTCACCTTGGCGGCACCAATATCATCGCCCGCCAATTCGATCCTGAATTGGCGATCAAAACCTTGAGCGATCCCGCGCAGGGCGTGACCCACTTCTTCGGCGTGCCCTCGGTCTACTTGTTCATGAGCCAGCACCCGAACTTCGCCGCTGCCGATCTCAGCCGCATCATTTCCTGGGGCTGCGGCGGTGCGCCGCTCCCGGTGACCGTATTGGAGACCTATGCCAAGCGCGACATCATCATTCAACTCGGCTTTGGCATGACCGAAACCAGCCCCACCGTTTTCCTGATTGACAAAAAACGCGTGCTGGTCAAACCGACGAGCGTCGGACGCGCCCTTCAACACACCCGTGTCCGTGTCGTCGATGACCATTTGAACGATGTTCCGGTCGGCACCGTCGGTGAAGTCGTCATCAGCGGGCCAAATGTCACACCCGGCTATTGGAATCGTCCTGATGCCAACGAAGACAGCTTCAGCATTGATGCCGATGGCAATCGCTGGCTGCACAGCGGCGACGCAGGCACCATCGACGATGAGGGCTGCATTTACATCGTCGATCGCTACAAGGATATGTACATCAGCGGCGGCGAAAATGTGTATCCTGCCGAGGTCGAGCAGGTGCTTTTCCAGCTCACCGACGTTGCCGATGCCGCCGTGATTGGCGTGCCGGATGAGCGATGGGGCGAAACTGGCATGGCCATCCTCGTCTTGAAACCCGGTTGCACGCTGACTCAAGAGCAGGTCGTAGAGCACTGCGTCAAAAATCTGGCGAAGTATAAAGTGCCGCGTTCAGTGGCATTCATTGACGTAATTCCGCGCAACGCGGCAGGTAAAGTGTTGAAGCGCGATTTGCGCACCATGTTCATTCAGTCAAAATAACCATTCACACGAGACTATAGGATTTCATCCATGAGTATTCCAACGATGCCGGGCATCACCGCCCGCACCCTCACGACAGCACGTATCACCACCCGTGTGCTGTTCAGTGGGCCAGAAAATGGCATTCCGGTTTTGTTCCTGCATGGGAATGCGTCCTCCGCGACCTACTGGGAAGAAACCATGCTCGCGCTGCCCGCCGGATACCGTGGTATTGCTCCCGATCAGCGCGGCTACGGCGACGCCGATCGCGCGGTCAAAATCGACGCCACGCGCGGCATGAATGATCTCGCGGATGACGCCGTCGCCCTGCTCGATTTTCTGGGCATTCAACGTGCGCATGTGGTCGGCCACAGCGCAGGCGGTTCGGTCATCTGGTGCATGTTGATTAATGCGCCGCAGCGCTTTATCAGCGTCACCCTCGCCGCGCCGGGATCGCCGTTCGGCTTCGGTGGCACCAAAGACCTTGACGGCACCCCCTACTACGCCGATTTCGCCGGTTCGGGCGGCGGCATCGTCAACCGCGAATTTACCGCGCGCATGGCCGCCGGGGATCGCAGCATGGACAACCCCAACTCGGCACCGCGCAATGTGATGAACAGCTTCTATTGGAAGCCGACGTTCAAAGCCGCCCGCGAAGAAGAGCTGCTTTCCTCGCTCGTGTCCGAACACGTCGGGGACAAAGAATATCCCGGCGATCTCACGCCGTCCGCCAATTGGCCGAACGTCGCGCCGGGGGTTTGGGGCCCTGCCAATGCGCTGTCACCCAAATACATCGGTGATGTGAGCCGTCTGTATCGCATTGATCCGAAGCCCGCCGTCCTGTGGGTACGCGGTGAGCACGATCAAATCGTCAGCGACATGTCCCTGTTCGACATGGGCACACTCGGCATGCTGGGGGCGATTCCCGGTTGGCCCGGCAAAGACATCTATCCGCCGCAGCCAATGGTCAGTCAAACCCGTGCTGTTCTCGAAAAATATCAGGCGGCAGGCGGCAGCTATCGTGAAGTCGTCGTGGATGCTGGTCACACGCCCTATCTGGAACAGCCCGAAGCCTTTAACGAGGCTTTCCACGCGCATTTAGCCGCGCATCGCTAGTCCGGAACCAGATAGGCTGCCAGCGCGCTGAAAACACCGTTTACGCGCTGGCAGCACTCAATGAAGGTGTTTAGAGCGGCACCGAAAAATTCGCCGCTTTTTCGCACAAGTTAACCTGTTACTTGTCTCTTGGAGGCTCTACCTTGCGTAATAAAGTTATTCTTCTCGTTGTCGCCGTGCTGCTTACACTCGGCGCAGTACAAGTTCTTGCTCAGGACAATGTCCTCAAGATCGGCCTCCTCACGGATCAGTCGGGGCCGCTGACGATTTACGGCTTCGAGCAGGAATACGGCTTCAAACTGGGTCTGCTCTACGCAGCAGGCGTCGATCCTGAAGACTATGCGTCGATTGATGAAGCGATGGCAGCCGTGCGGCTCGGTGCGCCCGTTGATGGTCGTCCGTGACACCGCCAGCAACCCCGACACAGCAGCGCAGCAGGCGCGTGAACTGGTCGAACAGCAGGGCGCAGAAATCCTCGTCGGCGCGCCTTCGTCGGGCGTCATGACCGGCGTTCAGCAGGTCGCCATCGACAGTGACGTGCTTGTGTTTGCCGATCCGGCAGCCTCGCCCGCCGTCACCGGTGCAAACTTCAACGTCAATACTTTCCGCGTCTGCCGCAATACGTTCCAAGACTTCTTGGCGTTTGCCCCCTACGCGACGGCTGAAATCGGCACGAACTTCGTCATCCTCGCCATCGATAATGACTTCGGTCGCGCATCGGCAGGCGCAGCGCAGGCGACGCTCGCCAGCGCGGGCATCACCTTCCCCGGCGACCCGATTTACGCGCCGCTCGATACGACTGACTTCACCTCGTATCTCCAGCAGGTGCTCGATAGTGGTGCGGATGCCGTCCTCCCGATTTGGGCGGGCAACAGCTCGGTGACTCTGTTCCAGCAGCTCGCGGAATTGGGCGTGCAGGATCAGATGGCCGTGGTCGCTGCCTTCAACAGCAACGACATCGTCGCCGCCAGCGACCCCAGCACCATCGGCAACGTGTCGTGGATCGTCTATCACTACACCTTCCCGCAGAACGAAATCAATGATTGGATGGTCGCCAAGTATCGCGCTGTCTACAACGATGTGCCCGACCTATTCAGCGAATGCTCGTTCGCGACTGCACAGGCGCTTGCCGCCGCTGTGACCGCCACCGAAGGCGATACGCTGCCCGAGACGATGATCCCCGTTCTGGAAGGCATGTCGTTCGAAGGCCCGAAGGGTACCTACATGATTCGCCCGTCGGATCATCAGGCCCTCATGCCGATGTACATCGCCCGCCTTGCCAATCTGGACAACCCGGATCAGGCCTTCTATGACCTGCTGGCTGAAGTCCCGCTGTACCAGATCGTCCCGCCGGTTCTGCTGCCCGACACGATGCAGGATCGTTTGGCGCTCGATGACGCGTTCAACGCGTCGCTTGCCGACATGGCGACTGCCGCCGCCGGTTCGTAATCGATTGGTTCCTTAAGGGGCGTGGGGCTATCCTGCGCCCCCTTATTCGACTATAGGCTTTATGGACATTATCTTAGAGGCACGCCACTTACGTAAAGAATTCGGCGGACTGGTCGCCATTGCCGACGTGAGTCTGCAAGTCGAACGCGGTGCCACGCATTCGATCATCGGGCCGAATGGTGCGGGGAAAACCACCCTTTTTAATCTGCTGAATGGCAAATACCGTCCAACCAGCGGGCATGTGCTGATGAACGGGCAGGACATCACCCATACCCCCGTTTACCGTCGTGTCCACCAAGGGATGGGGCGGTCGTTTCAAATCACGAACATATTCCCCAACCTCACCGTCCTTGAAAATGTTCGACTCGCCGCACAGGCGCTCGGTCAAGGCAATTTCCAGTTAATCCGCCGTGCCGAGTCGTTTCACACCTACATCGAACGCGCCGAACACGCCCTCGAAACTGTTGGGCTTCTACCGCTGGCACATTCACCGGCCAATGTGCTGCCGCATGGCGGCAAACGCAAGCTGGAACTCGCAATTTTGCTGGCAGCCGATCCCGCGATTATGCTGCTGGACGAACCAACCGCCGGAATGGCCTCTGAACAGGTTCCCGAACTCATCGAAACCATCGGGGCCATTCGTCAAAAAGGCGGCAAAACTATCGTGATGGTGGAACACAACATGAATGTCGTCATGAACATCTCCGACCGCATCACTGTCATGCATCTGGGGCAGGTGCTCTCTGAAGGCACACCGTTGGAGATCGCGAAGGATGATACGGTGCAGCGGGTGTATCTGGGCGAACTCTACGACCTGCCGGGAAAAGACTCATGACCGAAACCATCCTCGAAATCGACGCCATTCACACGTTTATCGGCCAGTTTCACATTCTCGAAAATGTCACGGTGCGCATTCCGCGCGGCAGCATCACCGCGCTGTTGGGGCGCAACGGTGCGGGCAAAACCACTACCCTGAAAAGCATCATGGGGATTACCCCACCAACGAGCGGCAAAATCATTTTTGAAGGGCAGCCGCTCGTTGGAAAACGCCCCTACACGATCGCGCAGATGGGCGTCGGCTACATCCCTGAACACCGCGCCATTTTCCGCGAACTTAGCGTTCGCGAAAACCTGATGGTCGCGCAGCGGCACAGTGGCGAACTTGATCGCAAAGCCGACATGATTTTTGGACTTTTTCCCGATTTGAAACGCCTATATGGGCTGCCGGGTGGCAACCTCTCCGGCGGTCAACAGCAAATGCTGGCGATTGCCCGTGCGCTTGTGCCCGATAACCGCCTTCTGCTGATCGACGAGCCAAGCGAAGGGCTGGCTCCCGTCATCATCGAACAGTTGATGGCGGCGATCGAGACACTCTCCCAGCAGGCAACCATCCTATTGGTGGAGCAAAACTTCCGGGTTGCCAGCAAGCTGGCTGACCGTTTTGTCATCATCGATGATGGTCAAAGCGCACTCGCGGGCGACATGCAAGAACTGATCGGCAATCAAGCGCTCATTCAGCGTTATCTCGGCGTGGCCTGAAGGACGGAAACATCGTCATGAGCAAATCACAACGTACGTCCATTCTGGCCATTATTGGCGTGATCATCCTGCTGCTGGCGATAGGATATGCCAGCGCGGGCAGCCTCGGAAACTTCGGCATCACGGTGTTGTCCGGGCTTTTTCAAGGGATGCTGCTCTTTCTGGTAGCGTCCGGTCTATCCATCATCTTCGGCTTGATGGATATTCTCAACTTCGCGCAGGGTGCCTACTTTATGATCGGCGCTTACGTCGCCTATGATATTCAGCATACCGGCGGTGTGGTCGATATTACGGCGCTCATCCCTGACCCGAACCTGCGGTTTCCAGTGGCTGTGATTGGCGCGGTAATCGTTGGGGCGATCCTCGGCGTAATTTTGGAGCGCGGCCTGCTGCGCCCGCTGTATGCACGCCCGATATTTCAGCTCGTGCTAACGTTCGGCGTGTCGCTGGTGCTTGGCGAACTGGCGAAATTTATCTGGACGACAACCCCATTCAGTTGGACGGAGCTTTTCGGCGTCCGCGAGAACTTCTTCACCCTATTTGACCAACAGTTCAGCACGTATCGATTGTTCGTCGTTGGCATGGGCTTCCTGCTGATCATCGGGATCGCGCTGCTTCTTCGCCGCACCCGCATTGGCATCATCATCCGCGCCGGGGTGGAAGACGGCCAGATGGTCGAAGCTCTTGGGATCAACGTCCGCGCGATCTTTACCTTCGTGTTTACGCTCGGCTGCGCGATCGCGGCGCTAGGTGGCGCCATCGCGGCACCGTTCCTCGGCGCATCTCCCACCATCGGCACCAGTTTCCTCATTCAAGGGATAGCGGTGGTGGTGCTGGGAGGCATGGGCAGCTATGAAGGGACGGCCATCGGCAGTATCATGGTCGGCCTCGCCATCGCCGTTGCCCAATCCGCTGCCATCGGCACCGACTTTGCGGCACTTCCAAGCGTAACGCCCATGCTGCTGCTCATCCTTGTTCTGCTCGTCCGTCCGAGCGGCCTATTTGGGGGAACACGCTAATGCAAGCCACGAAATCACACGCTCCGGGGGCGCTCAAGCGGCTCGAAAAATGGCTGCCGTTCTTGGTGCTGGCATTCTTGATTTTGTTCCCATACATCATTGGCTGGTTGACCAACTCCAGCCCGATTGGTGTACCACGCGGTGATCGGATGATCATGCGCGGCGAATCGGTGCGCTGGCAGTCGGTGTTGATCGAGGTCTTCATCCTCGGCATCCTCGCCATGAGCTACAACCTAATTTTCGGCTTCACCGGGGTGATTTCCTTCGGTCATGCGCTGTTTTTCGGGATGGGTGGCTACATTCTCGGCATTATGATCGAACACAGCGGCATGGATTTGACGACCGCAATGATCGTTGGGGTAATTGGCGGCATCCTCATCAGCGGTATCCTTGGGTTGCTAATCGGTGTCGTATCGCTGCGATTACACGGCGTTTACTTCACCATCTTTACCCTCGCCATTGCCGAAATGTTCTTCATCTTCTTCAGCCGCTTCCAGCTCACCCACGCCGAAGACGGGTTCGCCATTTCGGAACTTCCCGACTGGCTCGATCCTACGCAAAGCCGTCTGAAGTTCTATTTCGTAGCGTTGGCCCTGTTCGTCCTAACCTACCTCTTCATTCGCCGCTTGGTGAATTCTCCAACAGGGGCGGTATTCAAGGCTATCCGCGAAAACGAAGATCGCGCGCAAGCGATCGGCTACAACACCCTCGTTTACAAGCTGATTTCGATCACTATTGCCGGGATGCTGGCCGCAGCCGCGGGCATGCTTCAAATCATGCTGAATAAGAAGGTCGGCCCGGAAATTTTGAGCGTGAACTACACCGTAGATCCACTCCTGATGACGATTATCGGCGGCATCGGCACCTTCGATGGCCCGGTATTGGGCGCGGCCAGCTTGCATCTCCTTGATGTGTTCTTCCGTGACAGCGTGTTCACGATTGGCGGCCTCACCATCGATATTTCGAGCATCTGGAGTTTGCTGCTCGGCATCATCTTCGTCGGTATCGTGATCGTATTCCCGCAGGGTGTGATCGGAACGTGGTTGAAGTGGCGCAGCAAACGGGCTAGCGCCGCGCGTGCCATCAGGCCTGATCCGTCGATGCATCCCACACCGGAAACGTAGCGACAGCTAGCGATACAGCCGCTCGTAGAGTGCTTGTTGGCGCTCACGAGCGGCT
>JAXLWG010000073.1:0-9649 GCA_046328615.1 Anaerolineae bacterium
TACTCCAGCATTTGCAGCACGCGCTCCCGTTGTTTTGTGGACAGTAAGTCAAGGATCGCCGCCGCGCGTTCTTCGGGAGGGAGGGGTTCATCGAGAAAAAAGAACATGATCGGTTTGCCTAACGCTGCAGCCCACGTCGGCAAATCCGGGACATCGAGCGTCGAGACGCCGTTCTCGACATTCGAAATCACGCCCTGAGACACGCCCAGCGTCTTCGCGAGCTGTCCCTGGGTGATCCCGGCATCCATTCGGGCGCGCCGCACGCGCTCGCCGAGTTTCTTTTTGCCGTCGTCGGTCATCGTTTTTCTCCTCGCTATCAGTGAAGTTGATACTCCATGCCACAGCTTACTACAAGAGCGTGAAAATGGTGTGCGTCACTTTCCATTTTCCTGATATTCCCCTCTTGACGAGTCGTCATCCTGCGTTATAGTGACACTAAAGTCGTAGTTATCAGGATAACGACATGGTACGTGAGACCGACCGAACCGTCACCATGCGTCTCATCGAACGCGATCACGGACGTGCTTCTATCGAGCAAATCATGATTGAGGCGTACCGTCAACAAGGCAGCGAAGAAGGCGCAGCCGCTCTGCTGGGCATCTCCCAGCAGACCTTCAATAAATGGAAATATCGCTTAGGCATTGCCGACCTCATCGCTGAAATCGCTCGCTTGCAGCAGTTGGAGCGCGGGGCTGGCGGATGAAACGCCGCACTCCGCGCTCTGCTCCACCCGTTCAGCCTGCCCCACCCTCACCGCGCCAACCCTTGGACATGCTGCACCGGGTCACGACTGTCGCGACGATTGTCTGGTCGCACCAGCAGCGCCGCCCGCCTTCTTCATCCCTGCCGAAAACACCGCCGCACGAAAAAGACGTATCGTAGAGAACGATGAAGTGCTTTTCTTCTTTGAAAGGAGTTTGGGAACCATGGCGCGCAAGAAACCCCGCAACACACCACCCCCACAACCCGGATGGGCGGTGTACCTGCGCACCAGCAGCGACGAGACTCAGAAGCCGGAATTGTCGCGAGCGCGGCAGCGCATCCTCATCAATGACCAGGTGCTTAAGCACTCGACCTTGCCGGTCTTTGACGAATATGTCGATGTGCTGACCGGCACCACGCCTGAGCGCGACCACTATCAGCGCATGCTCGATGATGCGCGTCAGGGCAAGTTCTCGCATGTGATTGTCGAACGCGCGGATCGGTTTGGGAGGAATGATACGGAGGCGCTCAGAGCCATCGATGAGCTGGCCGAGTTCGGCGTGGCAGTGCGCTTTGCTAACCAGCCTGACCTTGATCCCCTCGATCCTGATGACCGGATCATTGTGACCTTGCAGTTCACGCTGGCCCGTCGTGAATCGGCCTTACTCGGGATTCGGGTGGTCGGTGGGCTGGCCGCCAAGCGCGAGTCAGGCGGTTACTGTGGCATCGCGCCGGACGGCTACCTCAATATCGAGGAGAAGGTCACCCAGCGAGAGCTGAAGAAGCAGAATGGCCGGCGCGCTCACTGGATCGAGCAGGATCCCAAACGCGCCCCGATAATCCGCTATGCGTTCGATCTGCTGTTGGAAGACCGCTACACGATCGCGCAGATCTGCGAGAAGCTGCATGAGCGCGGCCACAGCTACCGCAGCGGACGACCCTTCATCGAACTCAGCAAAGCGGGCAAGCGGGTGGCCAACGACAATTCGCTGTCCGCCATCTTCCACAACTGGACGTATGCCGGTTGGGTCACTAGCAAAGTCCGCAATATTCCGCCCAAGACGCTCCGGGGCAGTTGGGATCCGATTGTCAGTACGGAGGAAATGGAACGGGCGCTGGAAATTCTCGCCCGGCGGAATGTCCACCGCATCGCTCGCCGCAAGCACGAGTATCTGTTGAAGGACCTGATCTTTTACGAAGCGGCACCGGGCAAATGTGAAAAACTGACCGGCTCGACCTCGAATTCCAGTCGTTCGTATGGCGGCACGCCCTACTATTGTATTCCCTCCAGCGATGTCAACTGGTTGTGCAGCAACATCGACGATCAGATCGGCCCAGCACTGTGCGATATCCAAGTCGCTCCGGAGCATCTGCCGGCCATTCGGGAGGTGTACACGCAGGAGATAGCTCACCAGCTCGGCCATGTCAGGCCGAATGAGAAAGCGGAGCTTCAGGCAGCGCTCAAAGCCATCGATGCGGAGGAAGCCCGCGCCATGCGCATGTATGCCGCCAACCGGATGAGTGAGACAGTCTACGAAGACTTATGGCGTGAATGGCAGGATCGGCGGCAGCAGCTGCGCCAATCGCTGGAGGGATTGAGCCATCAGAACGACGCGCATATTGCCAATCTCGATACGGCACTCAGAATCATTGCGCAGGTCGGAAGTGTGTATAATGAGTTGGAGCGCAGCGACCAGAAAGAACTGCTGCGCCAGATGGTCGAGCGGGTGATGGTCGACCCGGAAGGCAAACTTCGGCTGGCACTGCATGCTCCGTTTGAGTACCTGCGTGGAATTTCCGACGCAGTGCGCGGGGGCAGCAGTCCTGGTGGGGATGAGGGTAGTGAAGCTGAGGCAAACGAAAAGACCGTCCGAGGTTCCTCAGACGGTCTTCCGGTAGTCCAACGTTCGGACTGGGTCTTCTTGTGAGGGAGACTAAGAGTGCATTCGAACAACCTCCCACGAGAGAAACCCGGAATACCTTCGCAAAGTCATCTTTCCTCAACGCATGAACTTCATGCGTTTTACGATCAACCGTATCCTAGTTTTCTGGCTTTTACGGTAAGCGGGAGAGTTGAGTCCTCCCCGCCCACCTTGAAGGCTCGCTGCCTCAGCCAGCAAGACTTCCTCGGACAGTGTAACACGCCGCCGCGGAACGCTTGCCAGCCACAGCGACTTGACCTCTTTTAGGATGCTGGAGGAAAGGGCATGACTCGCGTTTCGTATTTACCAACCACAAGGGCGGGGTCGGCAAATCGACGTCCGCCACCAACGTCGCGCTCGGCATGGTCGGGGCGCTGCGCAATCTCGGCGCACCGAACAGTCGAGTGCTGCTTGATCGATACCGACAGCCAGGAGCACGCAACGCTCGTCACCACCGGTCGCAATAACTACGGGTCGAAAGACAGTTTGTATACCGTGCTCATGGCTGACCGCAGCAGCGCGCCGGAAACCTTACTCGACATCGTGCAGCCTTCCGCCTGGGATCCGGATCTCCACGTTTTACCCGCTTCCCCATTACTTGAGAACCGCTGAACAGGAGTTATTCGGCGTGGCCGGCGCACCCTATCGACTGGCTGACCCTCTAAATCGAGTCAGCGGTGAATACGGCGCGATCGTCATCGACACTCGCCCTCGTTTTCTCTCCTCACCGAAGCCGCGCTGATTTCCGCAACCGATGCGATCATCCCGTTGAGGCGCGCTACCTCCGAAACGGTCGGCTTGATGAGCGTGATGAGCAAGATCAACGATATTCGCGAGGGCTGGCGGCATCCCGATCTGCACGTACGCGGCATTTTGGTCACGAAGATGGACGGGCGTGTACGCGGGCATCAGCATTTGCTCGAGCAACTCAAGTCACATCCCCCTCGGCAAGATGCTGCTCGGCGTGATCCCCGCCAACGAAGCTGTCTCCTACGCGCATGTCAATCACCAGAGCGTATTCGCCTATGACCTCCATTGCTCGGCGAGCAAAGCGTATGCGCAACTCGTCAATCAACTCGTCCGCGCGATGGCCAAGGAGATGGCGTGATGCCGGCGAATCAGGCGCGCATCGACGATCTGCTGGCCTCGGTCACACAGACATGATCGGGGAACCGTCAGTCGTCTTCGAGAAACAGGGCTTGCGGGTCGAGCGTATCCTGCTCGAACTGCTGCGTCCTGATCCGGTGCAACCGCGTCGAGTGCTGCCCGAACGCATTCACTTCGAATTCCATAACCAGCGGCTCACGCCGAGTCAGGCACTGCGCGAACTCGTGCAGATCGTGCAGGTGCTGCTCGCCAGCGCGGACGACCGTTTCACAATGTCCTCGAATTGCTGCCCAATGCCGACAGCGAAACCGACGATGAAGTCAGCACCGAGCTATCGCCCGAAGAAACGCTGCTACGCGATTTGGTCAATCTCGCCATCACGATCCGCGATGATGGGCAGTGAATCCGCTCACCGTCGTCGATGCTTCACAAGGCGTGACCCGGCTGTATCGGATCGAGACGGGCGAGCGCCGCTACTGGGCGACCTGGTTGCTGCGTGACTTCATCGAGGGATACAGCGGCGACGGCATGGTGCCCTGCATCCTGATACCGCTCAACAAATCGTCGGTGTTTCGGCAGGCGAAAGAGAACACCGCTCGATCTGGACTGACGGCGATTGCGATGGCCGGCAGGCGGCGTTGCTCTTGCTGGCGGTGCATGGCTATGAAATCGGCATATGCCGTGAACAACGACTTCTACCGGCAGGCGCTCAACCTCGATCTGCGCGGCAAACGGGAATACACCGACACCATTCTCAGTGCAATGGGGGGCATCAAGAAGGGCTACTTCAGCGAATTGAAAGCCCTCTTGAGATTCTCTGACGAAGCTTTAGAAATAGCCGATCGACACGGAATTGAGCAGTACAAGCTCCGTTATGTTCTGTCACTTCCGGAGCAATACCATGCGGAAGTTGTGCGCCAGATCATTGATCTGAACCTCACAAACAAACAGGTGAAGGATCTGTGCGAAAACAACGGCGTTACCACCGATGAGGAGGTTTCACCTGAGCGCTTGCCAGCAGCGATCAGATGGCTCGCGCCTCACAGTACGACGAATTTGTCGGCGCAGGATATTGCACAGGCAATTCTTCAACAGGAGGGGAATGCCAATTTGGCGCGAGCACGGCTGCAGTCATTCCAGCAGCTACTCATGGAAGCGCAGCGCTACCTGAACGAGGATTAAAAAGGTTGGCACCCGAACCTTTTGGAGGTTGAGCATGAAGCGAGTACGCGCGCCACCACGATGTAGCAAAGAAAAAGCCCACTGCGACAGGGCCGGTGGGCGGGCGGATAATACATTGCAGATCTGGTCAATCCCAATGTACACATTCCTCACCCTCCTGCAACCGAATAGACGCATTTTGTCAGGTAGTAGACGCCTGACCACTCCTTGATTTGCCTGGAGGACAAATGCTTACCCGCGCAATGCATCTGCGCGGCGGTCGACTTCGTGTTGGTTTTTTCCGACCACGAAATCGCCTCCACTGATTTATCATGCCTACTCGCCTGAAAACGGCAGCGGCAGACATCACCCCGACCTACTCGGCGGCTTCGCTGCATCGAGCAGGGCTGGAGTGTGAATTCCGCTCATCGGCGGGAATGATGCGGCGCGTGGGAAAACCCCGCCAATCGCCTGGTCGCGCTATCGCTTAAGTCATGCCTACTGCTGATGAACTGCGCTCGTTGTTCGTCGATCAGCATTTCTCGGCGTATGGCGTAGTATGTGGACGGCTCTCGAAACTGGTCGTGCTCGATCTGGATGACGAGGTTATCGCGGAGGAATTCGCCGCACAATTTCCTGATTTTGGGAACACCTACACGGTGCGATCAGGTAACCGAGGCACGCCTCATTTTCTATTTCACGTCGATTTGGTGAAGTCTCAGAAGGTGCGCGGCGGCGATTTGAAAGCCGAGGGTGGCTACGTTGTCGGTGCTGGATCAGTCATCGCGGGGAAAAGCTGGACGGTGGTGCGCGATGTACCCGTGCTTGCTCTCAATCGTGACAAACTTGAGGTGATGCTCGATTTCCTCAAACCGCAGCAGCAGATTTTCAATGCTTGCCACAATATGAAGGAAGCGACCCCCGATTCGGACTCTGTAGTGAGCGAATATCAGAGAGAAGTCGAGCGCACCGGTGAGCGCAACAACACGCTGTTCAGGCTGGCGCTCAAGCTGCGCGACCAGGGCATGCCTCAAATCTGGGCGCAGCAGGCACTCGCGGAAGTGCACGCCCATCAGGGTTCTGATGAAAGCCAAACGTCTGAGCGATTTGATCGGCGGCTGTGTGAAGCACAAAAGACAATTGCGAGCGCCTATAGTCGTCCGCGACGTGCCGAGCAGCGTTTCACGCCGACTATCGATCAGCCCGATCACATTGACAATGGCATCCGCGAGGCACTGCTCCAGTATCCGGATGGCACGGCGTTCCTGCGGGTGTATGAAGGCCTAATTCAGAGAGGTTTCGTGTCAAACCAAACCTTCACACGACTAGAAGCACTGGCAGCACTCAAGGGGATTGTCGGGGATTACTCGCTCCGAAAAGCGCTCAAGCTGTGCATCAACGGCGAACGTCTCATCCCTGAAATCCTTTCCCCCTCGCCCTCTATCCCTGCGAATGCTGACCCTGGCGGGGTCGTTGAAAACAAAGCAAAGAGATGCTTTGTTCCTCAGCAGAAATCAACACGAAGTCGAAAGGGTCAGCTACGTCACCGACCGCCAACCCAATACCGCCTATCATCACCGGAGGAGCTGCGACGCATTCTCGGCGTGATCGTGACCGTCAGCGATCCGGTCCACGAAGCCGACCTGACCAGCCCGAAAGCCTATCGTGCGGCGCTCGAACGCGAATTCATCAAGCGACGACCGGGACAGTATCCGCAAACGTGGCTGGCGAAACGTCTTGGCGTGACCGCGCGATCAATTTACAGCTATCACGCAGCGGAAAGCATCCAGGCGGAGGAAACCTTCGAGTCGCTGCCGCTCACATGGGACAACCTGGAGCAAGTAATCCCTTCGCCGTTGATGGCACGCCTCGCGGGTGTCGATACGCAATCGTGGTTCATGGAAGATCAGCTGGGCAGACGGTTTCCGGCCAAATCCGGACTCGTATACAAGCTGATGGGACAGGGCAGGCGACTCACGCTCAAAAAACGGACCTTCAGCACCTACAAGTACATTGATCCGGTCCTGGAAACCGCCGTATGGTGGGAGATTCTGCATCCGAAACAGGATAGCGCATGGCATCTAACGCAACCGAAAACCGAACCGCTTCAGCTTGAACTACCCGCGCCCATGCCCAAATCGCCGCCGGAAATCAAGAAACGGCAACCGTACTACCGGACGGCACTGGAGGATGAGGACGACGAACGCGCGGCACAGCGGGTCTACCAAACGATTGAACGGCTCTCCGGTGCGAAAACGCTGAGCCTGAGCAATTCCCGCTGCCTCGTCGATCTGTACGGGAGCGAGGTAGTCGTGTCCACGCTGCGGCGGATGGAGGCCCTGCACCACAAAGGGGAAATCGCGCATCACGCGGGATTTCTGATCACGGCGGCGCGGGTAAGCTGGCGCACTACTCATCATGTCGAGGCATTTGCATCGGCACCGCGCCTGAAGGGTGAGCGACGAACTAGGGGTAGCAAGGTCTTCCACAGGGAAAATGGCCGCGACTTTTCAGTTTGACCTGTTACCTTCAGAAAAATGACCTGCCCATTCTCACAGGAGTCGATCATAACCGACAGCACGCGCGTTTTTTTCAACGACAGCCCGATTCAGGTTGAAATCGCCCTTGCGACACCCCAGAGCGGCTTACAGGAGAATTCGCGCGGCGGTGCGGCTGACAAGGTCAAGCAGATCGGCGACGATGTGCTGTTCCATGCCTTCCACACGATTTACAAGATCGCCCGCAAAACCGAGAAATTGATCACCGATTTACCGAACGCCGCGCCGGATGCGGATCACCCGCTCACGGGCGCGGAGATCGAATTCGGGATCAAGTTTGACAGCGGTTCAAATGCCACCGTCGTCACGTCGAGCGTGGGCGCAACCGTGACGGTGAAACTCACATGGGGGCGCAAATGAGCGCCCAAAGCGATCGAACCACACACCCGATCCCGCTACTGATTTCAAACCCTCAAGGGCACATCAAACGGCGCGATATTTTGCATGGTCTCATCCACGATTATCGCCGTGCCGCCTAACTTTCCCGTGCGGTTACGGTTTTCGCACCCTACACGTTCATCAACTGCATATTGAGATTAACCAGGGCACGATGAGTGGGTGTATCTTCGTTGTTGATCTCGTGCGCATGGTCATCAGTTCCCGCTTTGCCGCGTCTCAACCGTAAAGCAGAGTCAAAGCCATAGGCGCCACCGCTGCTTGCATGTTTGCCACCACGATCACCAGTAGCAGTAAGGAAAAGCTTACAGTAGCAACACCGGAGATAAGGAGCACATTTTCTTTAAGCCGCCACTTAGCCTCGTTTGCCTTCGATTGCTTGATTAACAGGTTCCAAATGCGTATGCTGACCACTATGAATACAACCATTAAAACACCACTAACAAGTGCTTTGGTCGAATGAAATGAAATGCGTTCAAGGAACCTGCTTTGAGCAACCGATGGAATGTTAGGGATGCCAGACTGGATCCATGTGTTAAACGCCTGATAGAGTTGATACTTTTGCGTATCGGCATTCGGCGTCCCCAGCGAATCGACCAGTAGCGTAAACCCATGGTGGGGATCTACGACATTGGTTGCATTTGCCAAAACAATCAGGGCAAACAACGCCCCAACCATGAGGCTTAATGCCCCCAAAGAGAGATAGACCTTCTTTTCAAATGTCCATTTCCGTGTGTCAGCTTTGGGTGCTCGCTTCAATCGAACCCCCAAAAAGATGCTCAGCAGTAGAAACATAATCACCAAAAGCCCACCAACCGCAACCAGCACAAGGTGGTATTGGGTATAGTCATTGATAAGTGTGCTCATGGCAGGGTTAGACCATACCCCTGAATGAATCAGATTGTTCAGTGTCGTTTGGAGATTGTCGCTCATATTGATCCTCTCGTCTAAACTGGTTTGTAAGCCATTACTACGCAGTTTTTATGGAAGAGTTGCCGATCTAGTCCAAATTTAGGCGCGCTGTCAGCACTTCACCTGCTTTGGGAACTGGCTCTGGAATGTCTCTGAGTTGAAACACATCCGGTGTTCCTTACCCTTCGTTTACAATCGTTTTCATGATCTTTCCCTCTCGTTCGTGATGTCGAATGTTCCGTTATGCGAGCTGATTTGTGGGGTCACGCCACCCCACGCATATCCGATGATGCGGCGTGCTTGAGACTCGACGGCTGCAATGATGTTTACCCATTGCACCTCACTTTCTGTGACGGGATATCATGATAAAGAGCCGCCCTCAAAACTAGGAGCGGCTCTACCCAAAATCCACGAGCTGACACTTGTTCAAATCAGCAGCGTGGGAGACTCCCCTTTCGACCCTAGTACCCCTGCGCCGTGTAGCTCACGCCGGGAAACGCTGCCGAGTCGGGAGAGAGCGCAGCGGCGGCGTCCGTATCGCCTTTCAGTTCAGCCAGCAAGAATGCGGTTGTGAAATGGTTGATCAAGTCATGGGCGCGTGTCATATCCCACACCTGATCGATACATCCGCTGCCGAAACCGACTTCCGTGTAGAAGGGCAGCACGTCGCACGTACTCCCGAAGATCATGTGTTCGGCGTTCTCAAAACCCACTTGTGCTTTCCTATCGCTCGACACGTATTCGTAAGTACGCTGTGTCCCCCAATGATAGGGTGTTCCCGTGTCCAGCGTCCCCCCGATTGCCATTACAGGGATGTCGATTTCCGCCAGCCCCGCCGGATCGAACTGATATGCGTCCCCCGCCATCGGCACAATCGCATCGACACGTGGG
>JAXLWG010000074.1:0-8792 GCA_046328615.1 Anaerolineae bacterium
TTCGGCGTCATCAAGAAGACCGGCACCCAAACCGGCGTCGCTTCGCAGGTGATCCAGATGCGATAGTAGCCCGGCTGCGTATCGATAATCCACCAGCTCGTTCCACCGGGGATCACGACATCGCTCGTCGCATTCGGATTCGGATCATAGTACGCGAACAACGTCACGATCACCCGCCCCTGCACCGAACCGATAGGCAGTGGGTTTCTGCACGGGACACCCGGCGCGGGAACGGTCGGCGTGCCGGTGTTGGTCGCGGTTGGGGTTAAGGTTGCCAAACTCGGATCGATCGTCGGGGTCACGCTGGGAGTGTCCGTTGCCGTACCGGTGACCGTTGCGGTCGGCGTATCGGTCGCAGTGTCGGTGACGGTGGCTGTCGGGGTATCGGTGGGCGTGTCCGTTGCCGTGCTGGTGACCGTAGGGGTTGGTGTATCGGTCGCAGTGTCGGTGACGGTAGCCGTCGGAGTATCGGTGGGCGTGTCGGTCGCGGTTTGAGTTCCCGTCGAGGTTGGCGTGTCCGTCGCCGTATCGGTGGGAGTCGAAGTCGGTGTATCGGTCGCCGTATCGGTGGGAGTCGAGGTCGGTGTATTCGTCGCGGTATCGGTGGGAGTCGAAGTCGGCGTATTGGTTGCCGTATCCGTCGCGGTCGAGGTTGCGGTGCTGGTCGGCGTATCGGTCGCGGGGAGCAGCGGTGCTTCCAACGCGCCAACGTCGCACACGGCGATCGTGTCGCCATCGCCGTCGATCGGACGAACGATGCCATTGTAATCAGTCGCTAGGCACCACACCGAAAAACCGGGGCTGCCTCTATCGATCGCAGGGCTGCCGGGGTTGGGAATCAACGTGACCGAATCCAGATCGGCGATCCCGATGAAGTTCCCTTGGGCATTCGGCGTGGTCGTCAAAGGACTGCCGCTAATGAAGCAGAAGTCATCGGTTTCAAGGAGATTGTAAGTTCCGTCGATGCCGCCAATATAAATCGTACAATCTGCCGTGCTCGGACTGAGGGGGGCGCTGTTCCCAGAGAACAGGCTGTTATACATCGAGACAATTCCCGCTGCTTCGATACCCCCGCCGCCCCCGATACTGGTGGCGGTGTTCCCACTCACAGTCGTGTTGACCATCGACATATCACTGATCGTTCGGATGGCGCCCCCAGCCCCTGCGGAGTTTCCGCGAAGGATGCAGTTGTAGAGGGTCAAATAAGCGCCGTGGTGATAAATAGCCCCGCCGCCGGAGGCAGGCTCATTCCCGCCGGTGATCGTGAGGTATTTCATGAACACCGTGGCGTTGTTGCCGATCTCGAAAATGCGGAAGGTGTTGTTGCCGCTGATCGTGACGCTGCCGCCTTCAATCGTGAGCGTCGTGTCGTTGGCAATGATCAGGGTGCCGAGCGTCAACTGAATGGTGCCGCCCACCCCAAACGAGATCGTATCCGCATCAGTATTACTGTTCGCCGCTGCGATGGCCTCACGCAGCGAACAATCCGCGTCACACACGCCATCGTTGCTGTCGGTCGTCTTGGTCACGGTATAGGCTGCTGCGAAGACCGGTTGAGCGGGGGTGATAATGCTCATGAGGATCAAAACGGCGATAGAGAACAGCAGCGAAAACCGCAGCAAAGCTCGGCGGACGGTGGTGGACATAAGCGCAGAACCTCCAAAGGAATCAAGCACAAGCAGGCGGAAAGCAGCCGCACAGGGAGTCTTGAAGTTAGCAAAGCGGCAAAACCGCTCAGCCGGGGGGCATGGTTGTGCGCTGGATAACGCTATACAACTTTTGGATAGCAGGATTGAACCTATTATACACACGGCGGCTGATGCGCAACCACCTATACAAGCAAATCGGCAAGGCGCAGTCGTAATTCTGGCAACTGATCGACGATCGCCCTCCGTAAAAGCGAACGCCTATAAGCGCTGGTTATAATCCCGTGAAGTAGATGCATCATCGATAGGAGGCCGCTTATGCGGACACGTCACCGCCTCGTTTTTCTGCTGACATTCATGGCTGTTTTTGTGATTCCTTTTGCGGGCACCACCGCTCAAACAAGCGCGGACGGCTGCACCACCCTTCACGCGCAGCTCAGGGGCGACTCCCTGTTGGAATGGGTCGATCCACAGACGAACCAAGTGGTTCGCACCGAGCAGCTTCCTTATCCATTCGCCTTTGAACACTCGCCCGACTGCCGTTTCCTGATCGGCCATTCGACCGGCTATGGGGACTGCGAACCGGGTTTAGTCATTTGGAACGCGACGAGCGGCGAACGGATGCAAACATTGACCGGGTTTTGCGATACCCTTGCCGATGCTTTTCCGCACTTCATCTGGAGGCCTGATAACACTGCTGTCGTGATTAGCGAGTGGTACAGAGGATGGACGACGAGCTTTAGCTGGGGCGATCGCTATCTATGGTATCCCGACAGCAACCAGCTTGTGCCGCTTGTACAAAAGGATTATTTACCGTATCGCGTTCAGGCGAGCTTATTTCAGGTGGAATGGGATGACGCGCGCGGGTGGCTGTGGTCAAGTGGACTTGGTGGGGTAGTGGCGTTTGATATTCACAGCGGTCTGCAAGTTGTCGAGTTTCACAATTTACCCAACACTGACCGCTACATTTGGGAGACATCATCCTTCTTCACATTTTCACCTGATCACACGTATATCGTTACTCACGGACAACGTGGTGCGGACGGCTATAATATGCCCGCCATCACCGTCTACGACATCGCAACCGGGATCGGTGTGCAGGTGAATCCCGAACTCAACGGCGCAGGAACGGTCGCGCTCTCCCCTGATAACCGCTATCTGACGATGAGCTATACCGCCATCCGCGTGTGGGATTTGCAAAATCTGCCGGAAAATGTCGAGGATCGACTCCCGATTTATCGGCTGCCGCTGCCGCAGTCGCTTGAAAGCCGGGTGTATTTCACCGATAACACGACGCTCGTCGCGGAGACTGACTCAGGCGATTTACGGTATGTCTATGACATGAGCACCGGCCAGCGGATTGAATAAGCGTTGGGGAAAACAAAAAACACCCGGCCACACACACGACCGGGTGTTTAGAGCGTTTCGAAACCCCTGAGGTTTGGGCCGTACTTTACGCTTCTTCGATGCCGCCGGGAAGCGTCTTCACCGGTAAGGCCGTTTGTGGGCGGCGATCGCCCATGATGGGACGTTCCACGAGATTATATGTCACGTAAGCCAGCGCCAGCGCGATCCCGAACACGGCGACGTAGACGCGCACGCCCGCCATCCCGGATGCCCCGACGATGAACAGCGCCAGCATGTGCCACAGATAAATCCCAAACGTGAGGTTGCCCAACCACAGCACGAGCCGGTTTTCAAACACAAAATACCCGGCGTTGATGTTCAGAATCAGCCAACCGAAGATGAACGCCATCGCGAAATCAACCGGGACGACGTGTGCGGGTATATCGCCCACAATCAACAGGGCCAATAGGAGTATCAGAACGAGGCGCGCGGGGCGTGTCGTCAGCGTGCGCTTCACGGCATTCTGCTGATACTGCCATAACAAGGCGAACAGCCCGCCGATGGCGAGCGCGTCGATTTTGAGATAGAGCACAATTTGGTACAGAGGGCTGTCAACCGGCAGCACCGCCAGCAGCAGCAGGCGCAGCGCTATCACTAACCCGAACGTCAGCGGCACATAGCGCGACCGCACCAACCACGGAACCATCCCGTAGAAGACGATTTCCACGCCTACGCTCCACAGGTGGCTGAACATGCCGGAAACACTGTTGAGTGCTAGGGGAACGAACGTCGCAAACAGCAGAGTTGCCGGAATCTGGAGCGCATCAAACTGGCGGCCAAACACAATCCCGTAGTTGGGTGCGGTGAGGACGCTTACAACCACCGTCACCGCCATAACCAGATAGTAGGCGGGTACAATGCGGCGCAGCCTGCGGCGATAGAAGCGTCCCGCATCCACGTCCGTGCGCTGGCGTTTCTCCGCCAGCAGCGCGGTGGTGAGCAGGTAGCCAGACAGGACATAGAAGAGAAGCACAGCACCGCCCCCGGTCAAAGTCAGGTTACGCAAAATGCCTGTATTGACATCAATGAGGAACCAACCGGGGATAAATTGGTCGACGTGCCCGACGACCACAGACAGGGCTGCGTAAACACGCAGCGTGTGCAGCCCCGGAATATGCCGGGACTTTGAAATTGGTAAGGATGCAGTCATCCCGCGATGATAGCATACTCCACGCCGAAATGTCACCCACCGCATTCGCGTAACATTACAACATGCATTTAACAGACGATAATCCGTGTGACCAATCACGGGAGTATCTGCGCGAAAGCGGCTATCTCTCGACGCTGTCACGCCTGATGGAACATTCCTGCGCGATCTTCACGCTGAATGACAGGGTGTTTGCTTTCGTGTGCGCCTGGAGAGATTCGAACCCCCGGCCCTCTGCTCCGTAGGCAGATGCTCTATCCGCTGAGCTACAGGCGCGTGTGTTCATAATATACACCCAAGCCGGAGCGGGGTCAAGACTAAATCCCCCGCTCCGGCTTGGAATTCTAACGCATGGTTTACTTGGTGTTGATCACCAGCGCGAACGAACCGGCGCTGGAACGATACCCGGTCACTTCGACCGTGTAGGTGCCGCCCGATGTGACGATGAAGTTGCTGATGCGCGAGTCGTAGAAGCCGAGGGTGAGATCGTTGCCGACATCCTCGTTGCTTTCCAACAGCACGCCATCCGGCGAAATCAGCGCGACGCTCGGATCGAATTCATTCGACAGCGAGCGCACCGTGACGGTCACATAGCTGCCCGCCTGTACGGTGAAATCCTGCGTGAACGAGCCATTCGCCTGAATCTGCCCCGTGAAAATTTGATCGGTGCCTTCACCAACTGGCGCACCGGTCGCCACACGCTCGATCGTCAGTTCAAAGCGGCCCGACGCATCACGGTAACCAGACAGATCGACCAAGTAGTCGCCCGACTGCTGGAAAATGTAGCGCGAAATCCGTGAGTCATAGGTATTCAGCGACGGATCGTTGCTACTGTGATCGTCATTGCCGGTCAAATAGTTGCCGTCGGCATCGTAGAGTTCGAGGATCGTATCCATCGTTTCATCGACGCCGTGCGCGGTGATCGTGTACACATCGCCCGCGTTCGCGGACAGGTTGTAGGTGTAGGTATCGCCTGAACGCAGTGTATCGCTCACAGTATCGATCGTCTGCGGGCCGTTGTTGTTCGTGTTATTCGATGGGGTGTTTCCCGTGCCCGATCGTTCGATCGTCAGTTCAAACGAACCACTCGCACCCGCGAAGCCGCGCACGCGCACCGTGTAGCTGCCCGTGCTGGACAAGCGCACATTGCTGACACGGCTGTCATAGGTCGCCAGTGCCGGATCATTCGTACCATGATCGTCATTGTCCGCGACGCTTTCGCCGCTGGGGCCGTACAGTTCCAGCACGGTGTCAAGGCTGTTGTCGGTGGCGCGGGCGGTGATCGTCACCGTCTCGCCAGCCGTTCCGTTGAAGCTGTAGCTGTAGGTCTCATTGTTGCCAACCTGCCCCTGCACGACGATCGGTTCGGTGCCCGTGTCGCTGCCCTTCACCGATGAAGTGGTGGGGACAACGGCGGCCTGCGTTTCGACCGTCACTTCGACCGCGCCCGCACCACTGCCAGAGAACGTGCTCACCACCACCGAATAGGTGCCGGCGCTGCGCAGTTCCTGCTGGGTAATCAGCGAGTCAAAGTTATTCAGGTCACGGTCGCTGCCGTGATCGTCATTAAAGGCAAGCTGCGTGCCAGTGGCATCTTGCAGCGTCAGCGTGGTATCCAGCGCGCCATCGACGCTGTGCGCGACGATATTGACCGTCTCGTTACCGGGGGAAACATACGTCAGCGTGACGGGCTGGCCGCTGTACTGCACCGTGACCGGCGTGTTCGCCGTCACGACCTGCGACGGAACGCTGACTGCCGGGGTAGCGGCGGGAACGGCTAAGGTGAATACTTAGGTATCTCTTGGCCCGGTCCCGGAGAGACCAAGTTGGTGCCCATGCTGGAGCCGAGCGACGCCAGTGCGCCCATTTGCGCGCCTTCGGGCACCTGAATGTTCGGCGGTTCGCCGTAGTTGCTCAGGTTGACATCAAAAACCAGCGATACCGTACCGTTACCACCGCTGGTCTGCCCCAATGCGGCAGCATTGATGTTCAGGTTGAGCGTCAGCACGGCGCGTTCGACCAGCGAGCTGTTCAGCGCAACATACTGTTCCAACGTTACAGTGCTGTCTTGCATCATCGTGCTCAACATGGGCAGCATCGCCGTCATCTGCGCCGCGCTCATGCCGCCGGTGCTCCCGGATGCGCTGGCGGACTGCATCGCCGCTTGCATGATCTGAGTCATGCCGCTGGACTGGAACAGATTATCGAGGCTGAGATCCATCACGAAGTGCGCCACATCCACCGAACCGATCTTTTCGTCGGCAGCGCGGGCGATGGCGATGAATTCGGACGCATCGATGTTGGCAAAAGCCGCAGTCAGTGCAGCCATATCAGCGCTCGATGTACCGTTCAGTGCGTTGGGATCGACCGGAAGGCCGCCCACCTGCAAACCGGATGCCGCACCGGCCATCGAGCTCAGGGAGGCGATGCTGTCACCAATCCAACCAGTGGACTGACCCGTTCCGGGATCGGTCGCGTTCAGGTAGAAATTCCCGTCCACGACGCGAATTTCGATATTCAACGGCGTTTCAACGCTGTCAGCGTTCGCCGTCCCCGTGACCGCCAGTTGGAAGGCCTGTGCTTCGGTATCAAGCGCGCCCGTCCCATTCAGGTTCGCCGAAGAGCTCACGCCCGCATCACTGGCGCTGAAGGCCAACGTGAAATCAAAGGCCATCTGCGTTTCCGCAGCCGATGCCGCATTGGCACTCGTCCAGAGGGCGAAGTCATCGGCACTTAACCCAAAAGTTGTATTCTGCGCCAGCGCAGGCAGCGCTGTGAGCATCAATAGGGCGGCGAGAAGTGCTGCCGCGAAGGAAAAAGACTGTTTCCGCATCGTGTTTGATCCTTCTTGTGCTGCATTTCTATAGAAAGAGGGGCGTTCCTGTAACGGAACGCCCCCTTGTAACCCTTATCAATTGGACGGGGGCGGTTCTAGCTGCCGCTGCCCATCATCCCCATCATGCCGCCCATCGCTTGGCTGAAAGGCACTGCATCAGCGGGGGCTTCCGTCGTCACGGCTTCGCCGTAAGCGCTCAGATCAACATGGAAGTTCAGGCCAATCGCGGCGTCCGCCTGACCGGTGATGCCCGCCAGCGGAACCTGCACGTTCAGCTCACCTGCGGTGACCTGCTGCGTTTCGGTCGAAACCCACTGATCGAAGGTCACCACGGCATCGGTGAACATCGCGCCCATCATCTGCGCCATCATCTGCGTCTGTTCCGGCGACATCGTCGGCTGCGCGGCGGCACCCGTATCCGTGGTGCTGTTCATGCTCATCGCCATCGTGAGAATCTGACCGAAGGCCGGGGTGCTGAACAGGGTGCTCAGGCTGATCGCGGTCTGGAAATGGGCGTTGCCGTCCGCATCTTCAAGGCGCGACATCGACACGAACGTGGCCGGATCGAGCGAGCTCAAGCTCGACATCAGATCGCCCATGCCCGCCATACCGCTCACGTCGCCCGACGACAGGGCCGCCGGATCGACCGGGAGCTGCGAGCTCGCCATTGAGGACAGGCTGGTCAGGTCTTCCTGAGTCAGGCTCATCCACTGGCCGCCGATGTTGACATAGAGGACATTGTCAATCGCGCGCACTTCCAACGCTGCGGGGATGGTTTCGCCGCTGGAGACGATTGAGCCATTCACGACCATCGTGAACACGCCCGTTTCCGAATCAATCCCACCAGAACCGGTCAGGTCGGCAGACATATCGCTGCCTGCGCCCAGCCCGGCGACATTGAGGCTGGCGGTGAATTCGTAGGAGAACGCGCTTGCCGTCGTACTGTTGCTCACTGCGGTGTTCAACAGGGCTGAATCAGCCGCGCTCAAGCCGAATTCTTCCTGCGCGAAGGCGGGAAGAGCGAGGCACAGCAGAGCGACGAGGACGAGCAGGAACCGAAGTTGCTTCATGTCAATGCTCCTCATTAAATGCAACAACAATGAACTTCCACACATGAAAGTCCTCTCTCAGTGTAAAGGTGAGTAGAGATCCTTGTCAAACCTCAAAGCCGCAAAAAACGTGTAAACGTTTCTTAAATTATTCACCAAGAAAGGTAATGCAGACTCCAGTCAACAGGCGGTAGACCGTAGGCTGCGAGTTTTGCGCGGCGGCGGGTTTGCTGCTATGCTGGCCTGTGTACACGTTGATCAGCCCGAGGGGTTTTCGCTCACGGCTTAGATACAATGACTCAAAAACAACCACCATTTTTCACGACAATTCTCGTGCTCGCAGGGGCAGTATTCACTGCCGCTTTCTTGAGCGCGTGCAACGGCACTGCTGAACCCGTTGCCCAATCGATTCCGACCGATACGCTGGCACCGATCGTCAGTCTGACTCCGCGTTATACCGCTACGCTGATCCCGACTCGCACGCCATCGCTGACGCCCAGCCCCATCCCAAGCGACACACCGATTCCGCCGACGCCGACTGAAAGCCCGACGGCCACCAACACGCCGCCCATCACCGGCAGTGTGTTTTCCATGCAGGCGATCAATATGCGCTCCGGCCCCGGCCTCAACTTTGATGCCGTCGTCGCGCTGCCGCCGGGGACAGGATTTACCATCCTTGGCACCAACGCCGAGGGGACGTGGTACAA
>JAXLWG010000075.1:0-8616 GCA_046328615.1 Anaerolineae bacterium
GGGATTTGATGAACTGCTGAACGCACTCGATCAGCATGATGGAGTAACGCGTGTATTCGGTGCCATCGCGAATTGTGCTGGTCTGCAAGATGTCGCCATGATTCGGGGTTTCACACGACTGGAATGTCCCACATTCCGCACCAGCGGGCAAGATAATCCCGACCTAGAAGCCCTTTTCGCGCGCAGTCTTCAAGCAGGGGTGATCGTGATCATCGAAGATATTCCGAACGCACCGCGTGATATTCCCGGTCAGATCATCGCTCGACTTGATCCGTATCCGCCCCGCCCAGCGTTTATCCTCTATGATCTGAGTCCTTAGCTGGAAAAATTGAACTGCACCCACTGCATCGGATCGACGGGCACACCATTCACCCACAGCTCCCAGTGCAAATGCGGCCCGGTGACCCGTCCGCTGCTGCCTACCGCGCCAATCACTTCGCCGGTTTCCACAAAGTCACCCACCGAAACATAGCGCGCAGACTGATGCCAGTAACCGGTGTAGACCCCCCAACCATGATCGATGACCGTCGCCGTGCCGCGCACATTCAAATCATCCGCCAGCACGACAACCCCCGGCGCGGGCGCAAAAATGGGTGTCCCCGGTGCCCCTGCGAAATCGACCCCGGCATGAACGCGCGAAAATGTGCCGCCATTATAAGAACGCGAATTTCCAAAGGTCGAGGTAATTTGAGCCGCCGCGGGCAGCCCCATCGCCGCATCGAAGTAGCGTTCGGCATTGAACGGACTCATCAGCGGGCGCAGAATCGCCAGTTCGGCATCCTCCGTCGCCGGGTCGAGCAGGTTATCGGTACCCTCCGCTAAGCGAATCGACTCGCGACCATAGCCGCCGCTGATCACCTGCACATTGATGTCCACATCGGACGCGCTTCCATCAGCGTTGATCACCTGCATGGTCAGCGGATATACCCCCGGTTCGGTACCTACGGGTACGCCGATCAGCGCCGTTTGCAGCGTTCCATCCTGTTCACCCGCGAAATACAACGTTTGATCGAGCAGCGATCCACGGATGGTCACAGGCGTGCTGGTCGTCGCCCGAATGCGTGCGGTTTGCCCTTCAATCAGGATCAGCGGCGAGATCTCCAACCCGGTCAGGGGAGCGGGCAGCGCGGCGCTTAGTTGGGGCGTCTGTACACCGGGGATCGCCAACTGCTGGCCTACATAGATCGTGTCTGCATCCGCGATCTGGTTACCGCGCATGATGGCATTCACCGTCACACCATACTGCTGAGCGATGCGGAATAGGGTTTCACCGCGCTGAACGGTATGAATAAGCGTCGAATACTCCGCTTGGCCGCTTTCGTTGATCGTAGAGGCGATCAGCGTAGCCGGAAGCGCGGTCGGGGCAAGTTCTGCGCTGTCGGTAGATACAGCGGCATCCGTTGAGGGCATAGATCCAGCGGTATCCGGTGCCCCCACACCAACGACGAGTTCCTGACCGGCATAGATTGTGTTGAGATTGGAAAGCTGATTCCACTGCCCCAACTGATCGACCGTGGTACCGTAGAGATCGGCGATCGTGCGCAGGGTCTCTCCCGGTTGAACGACATGCGTCTGATGAGCGGCCTCAGGTTGAGCGGGCACCAACAGCCGCTCTCCAACCTGAATATTGTTGGGGTTATCTAACCCGTTGAGTTCCACAAGTGCATCGATCGTCAAGCCATAGTTGAGCGCGATGCTATACAGAGTTTCGCCGCGCTGCACCACATGAATAGTCACGCCCGGCGGGGGAGTCTGTTCCGGCGATGATCCGGCCTCCTGCGCACGCAAGATGAGCGCTGATGACAAGCAGAAGAGGATCAGCAAAATTCGAATGGTGCGAATGGAAAAAGTCATAGGGGCACGGCTTGGACAGTTAGGATGATTGAATTGAGCTTGGTTCGTTCGCAATACAATGACAAGACAGCGCGAGCAGGCTAGAAGGTGCGGCGATGAGGCACACTACGAAACAGAGAATTCGTCAAATGTGAGGCGATCACCCACCTTTACCCGCTCCATCACATTCACATTTGCTTCCAGATAATACTGGGCGGGCAGACGTGGCACATAAGCGGGTCGCCAAGGCTTCGCAAGCTGCACATCAACCACGCGCCCTTGCTTATCCATCCACACCACAGCGATGCTAAACAGCATAAAGAACATGTGAATCGTGCTGTTGACTTTGCTTTCGCTGCCGGTGACGAAGAGAAGCCCTTGATCGTCAGGAAGGCGGGGCGTGAACATGAGCCCTTTGAGGTGGCACAAGAAGCTGCTGCATAATTTGGCACGGGCGAGGATAACCTCGCCCGTGTCGCTATTGCGGAGAATACGGTAAGGAGAGCGACTCACAACCTAACCTCTAGGGATTGGTCGGAATGATCAAACGCTGGCCGACATAGATGATATTCGGGTTCGGCAGGTTGTTCGCCTGAAGAATAGCGCGCACCGAAACGTGATAACGCAGCGCGATCCCGTACAGCGTATCACCAAACTGAACGACGTGCGTCTGCTGGGGCACAAGTGTCGCCGTGGGCGGCACGGTTGTAGCGGTCGGTGCCGCGCTGGTCGGCGTTGCCGGGGCGACCGTACGCAGGCATTGACCGGCCCACACGAAGTTGATGTTCACGATGCGATTGATACGCGCCAGTTCGCGAACCGTCATATGCAAGCGGGCCGCAATGATGCTTAGCGTATCGCCATAGCGTACATAGTAGCAGCCATTGGAGCTGATATAAGTCGAAGTCGGCTGGACGGCTTGCACCAGCGGTTGAGCCTGTACAGCACCAGCGGTCTGCGTCGCCGCTGCGATGATAGCCGTCGCGGTGAACATCAGCGGATCAGTCGTGCTTTGCGGGGTGGTCGTCAGCGATTCGCCCGGAACACGCAGCGGGATGACCAAATCTTGCCCAACATAGATCACGCTGTCTACGTTCAGCCCATTCGCCGCCAAAATTGCGAAAACATCACTGTTGAAGCGTGCCGATAAATCGGACGGGTTATCGCCATTTTGAACGGTGTAATGGATGGAATACGGGAATACGCTGACATCCAGAGTCGGAAGCGGCGTCGGCGTTTCCGTCATAATCACCTGCGCGGTCGGCACAACCGGCGTCTCAGTCGGCACGACCGGTGTTTCGGTCGGCGGAACGGGCGTTTCGGTGGGCGGCAGCGGAGTCTCTGTCGGCGGGAGCGGTGTTTCGGTGGGCGGAACAGGTGTTTCCGTCGGGGGGACTGGAGTTTCAGTCGGCGGCAGCGGTGTTTCGGTCGGCGGTTTCACTTCGGCGCTGGCTTCAGCCGTCGTCTCTACAGTCGCAGCGGGAGCTTCTACGCTGGCTTCCGTCGTTGCGGCTTCGGTTGGCTGCTCAAGCGTCGCTTCGGTCGTCGATTCAACAACGGCTTCGGTCGCAGCTTCGGTCGGTACTTCCGCGGAAGCTTCCGCCGTCACTTCGCTTGTGGCTTCTTCAGTCGCGGCGGCGCTTGGCCCTACCAGCGACGCATTATCGAGATAAACCACACTGTACTGGACAGGGTTTGTGACCGTCGAACGCACCCACACCGTGATCGTATCGCCGACGGCAGCGGTGCTGGTCGTGTACTGGTTGAACGCATCATAAAGTTCCACTGCATCCGACCACACGATACTGGCACTTGCGCCATCAGAACCGCCATTCGGATCGATACCGACTTGGATCACCACACCACCGGGATCAGCACTCACGTTCGGGTCGCTGCCATTGGTAGACCAAACATAGGCATTGACGCTGAAGGTATAGGTCTCACCGGGAACTAGGCCGCTCACGCTCTGGTACACGCCGCCTGTATGGGCATTGTAGTAGGAGAAGAACTGCTGGCCATCGCCTTCGAGGACGCGCGGAACACCAATGCCCTCAATCGTGTCTGACGAAGCATAAAACTGCGGCTGAGTCCCGATGTACCAAGGGAGCCATCCATTCGCAACCTGCATTGGCGGCAGGCCAGCAGCGATTGGGAACGGTGGCTCAAAACCGGGATTGGCAAGCAGATCACTGGTGCCGTCTTGGGCGCTGACGCCGAAGGCATTCAGGCTTACGAGAAGCAGCATCGCCAGCAGCGCGATCACGGATAATGGTGTGCGTAACCGTCTCATGTAGATCCCCCATGCCGGGTGTAGGTAGAGATAGCCGTTAAAAAATAGGATCGCCCTATGAAGGAGGGCGGCCAGCGGATAATTTCAAACGTCTTCTTTCGAACGGGCCATCACCCGTTCGATGATATCCAGTAACTGCGATGGGCCGAACGGTTTGATAATGTAATCATCCGCGTTCGCAGCCGCGCGCACTTGCTGCAGGCGCTCATCACTTTGAGCGCGTGCGGTCACAATGATCACGGGGATGCGGCTGAATTCAGGGGAAGTCTTCAAATAGTCGTACACTTCCCAGCCATCCATATCCGGCATCATTAAGTCAAGGAGGATCAATTCAGGACGAACAGAATTGATCATATCAATCCCTTTGACACCGCCTGCCGCCGCGTGATATTCCATCCCCCGGCGTGACAATATCAAACGGACAAGTTCGAGCATATCCGGTTCATCTTCGATATACAGCACACGCGGAGGCATGTACGATACCCCTATTCATCACACGACCATTAAGAGGCAGCAGCATGCACGCAGTGTACCACAGTTTTTACACCTATCACAAATAACGCAGCCCGGTTACACTGGTACTAACTCGCACATAAACAGATAGCGTTACTCCCAGTACGCAAACCGAATATGTCACATGCAGTGGTTGGGCTTTGCACGATCCATCTTGAACTGCCGGAACTCACGTCGATCAAAGAAAAACGCAGTATCCTAAAATCGATCCTCGCACGGCTCCACAATACCTTTAACGTCTCTGCCGCCGAAATCGACCTGAACGACGATCTTGGCACCGCCGTCATCGCCATCACCGTCGTATCAAACAGCAGCGCACACTCAAATTCGGTCATCTCAAAAGCGCTGCAATGGGTGGAAGAACACGCCCATGATGTCATCGTTACAGATCAGGACATCGAGATTTTGTGACCCGCCGCCTTCCGCCGTACACTAAACAGTGTGCAGATCGGCATTGAGGGTTGTCGTGGCGATGGATTTAGATGTTGCACGTGAACTTTTCACCCGCGCAGGGCTTCCGGTCGCAGAACCCGATCGCAGCCAGATCGATCCCCTGCTTATGCTTCGCCTGCGGGTGAGTAACGATCGGGATACCAGCCAGATCGTCCTATCGGCGGCGCTGTATCCGGTATCAGCTTATGATACGCCTCATCTGGATGCGTCCAGCACCACCGGGGATACGGTCGGTGAGGCTGTTCGTCTGTCCATCGGGCTGCACGATTTTCAAGTGCGTGCGCTGGCAGGTGCGCTCAATATCCCAGAGAATGCGTGGAGCGATTTCATCGATCTCGCCCACAAGCTCTATACGTTTCACATTCAGCACGATGCGCTGCACACCTCATGTGAGCGACTAGCACTGACAACTTCGAATAAGTGGGTGGTGCTGGAACCGCGAGTCACGATCGATTCGAATGCTTATGCCCGCCAGCCTGCCGTACAGGCGGTGAGCGGTGCACCTACCCATCCCGAAGGCATCGCCGCCGTCATCGAACTGCCGGGGGATATTGCTTGTGTGGTCAATGGTGCAGGGCTGGCGATGCTTACTATCGATGCGCTCGCGCGATCCGGAAATCATGCCTCCGCGATTGTCGATATGGGCAGCAGTGCATTGATGGATAAACTGATCCCGGCGCTCGACTTTGCGCAAAAGCTTCCCCATACCCGTGTGGTGCTGCTCAACTGCTTTTCCGGTTTCACGCGCTGTGTCGATATTGCGAACGCGGTAATTCAGTGGAAACGTGAACACCTCGAAGGACTGCCGCTCGTCGTGCGCTTTGCCGGGTATGATGGCGATGAAGGACGCAGTCTGATTCACAAAGCAGGTGTCATTGGGCTGTATGATGCGCGTGAAATTGAGGAGGCAGCGCGGCGGGCGGTCTACACTGCACGGATGGCGGCTCATCCTGCCTCCTCTTCCGATTCAAAGGACTCGTATGGCGATCTTCATTGATAAAAGCACACGTGTCCTTGTGCAGGGCATGACCGGACGCGAAGGCCGGAGCTACACCGAGCAGATGATCGCCTACGGCACCCACGTCGTCGGCGGGGTTACGCCCAACAAGGGCGGTGAGTGGGGAGTCAGAGGGCGACCCGTATTCGATACCGTACGCTCGGCGGTCAATGCCACCGAAGCGAATGCCTCTGTGATCGCAGTCGCCGCTTCAAATGCGGTCGATGCCATCTATGAAGCCATTGATGCCAATATTCCGTTGATCGTCTGCATCACCGAAGGTATTCCGATGTTGGACATGATGCGCCTGCATGAATACCTTCCCCGCACCAACTCGCGTTTGATCGGCGCGAACTGCCCCGGCGTGCTGTCTCCCGGTGAGTGCAGTTTGGGTATTATTCCCGGCTATGTGGCGATGCATGGCACCACTGGCATTGTCTCACGCAGCAGTTCACTGCTGTATGAAGTCGCCTATACGTTGAGCGCGCGCGGGATTGGCCAATCGACCTTAGTCGGTGTCGGCGGCGATCCAGTGATCGGTACTTCATTTGTCGAGGTGTTGCAGGAATTTGAGGATGATCCGGATACCGAGCGGGTGATCTTGATCGGTGAAATCGGCGGCCACATGGAGATCGAAGCGGCAGCCTACGTGAAAGCGCACATGACCAAGCCCGTTTATGCGCTGATCGTGGGCAGTTCAGCACCGTATTATATTCGTATGGGCCATGCAGGCGCGCTGATTGAGCAGGATGACGAAACCGCAGCGGCGAAAGTTGCAGTGCTGCGTGACGCAGGCATTCGCACGGCGGATAGTTTGCCCGATTTTTACGCCCTATTTCTCGCCCAGCTACCGACCGAAAAGTGAGCAGAAATTGGTCGGGTTGGTGCCGCACGACGCCAAAAACTGCGTCAGCACGAAATAGCCACCGCCGCACAGGGCCAACAGCCCAATCACCGTAAGGCAGCCACAGCAGGAGACCGGATTGGCCGTCACGCCGCTGATCAGCCCGGTGATCGTGCCAATAAGGTTCGCCGCAATCCCAAGCACCTGCGAACCGAGGATCAGCACAACCCCAAGCACACACAATACCACACAAGCAACTGGCAAAAGTGCCGCCAAATTGGGGTCAAGACCGGATAGGAAATTCATAGCAGCCCCTTCAAAAGTGCAATTTATGTCCGCTGTCGATGCGGATCAACGCGGACATGCGCCTGATTGCGTCGTCGTCAGCGACCAACTTGCCGCCGTCGATTCCCGTGCGTAGCAGTCACAGAATACCGATGTGTCCCCGCTGCCCGCCCACAGCAGATAACGGACATCCGTTTGCACGCAAACCGCATTTTCGCCCGATTGTGAAATCGTTGGGAGTGAATAGCCAATTCCCCGTTCCTGCGCTTCACTGACCAACCACACCCGAAGCTGCTGATCGGGAAAACTCCCAAGAGATACCGTGAATTCGCCCTGCGTCGCCAGTGTGATCCCCAAGCAGGGAACCAACGCGCACACAAACCACAGCGCCAGCGCGAATATACACCCTAATCGCCGGCGTGGACGCCGATTTGCCACACGCTGATCGGCGCTTTGCGCCGTTTCCATCATATCCGCCTAAACCCTTCCTGAATCCGCCTACCTATGGGCTTGGATTTATTCTGCCAAGCGCATCTGGATCGCGTCTTGAGCATCATACGTCACATGGTAGAACAGCGGCGGATCGCCCGCCTGCATGAGCAGCACACGCGGCAGCAGGATCGCCAAATCCTCTACTAAAGCGTAATCGCCGATTTTCTCGACCGGAATCCAGTGCAGTGATCCTTCTTCGTTGGCGATGACTTCACGCTGATCGGTGCTGCCGACAAACACAAACAACACAATCCCAGTTTCTTGGTTCGCATCCACATTATAAACCGCACGCAGGTGTAAGTCGCGCACTTCCAGCCCGCATTCCTCCAGCACCTCACGGCGCGCGCTGGTGAGCGGATCTTCATCGCGCTCGATATGCCCACCCAGCCCATTGTAGAGGTTTGGAAAAACACGCATATGCGGGCTGCGTTTCATCAACAGCACCTCATCACCGTTCGTGATGAACGTCAACGTGCGCGGGATCGTCAACCACCGCCCCTGAGTCGCATTCGCACCCTGCCCATTTGCTCCCATCAACCAACCTCGTCCTCAATTGCCCACAATGCAAGGGTATGTTAAGCTAGCCCAAAGACTTATGCATGATCCTTTAGGCAGGTTATCCGAATGTCTTTACCGTTGGCGATGAGTGCACCGCCGCCCAACTTACGCATCGTGCCTACTGAACGTCTGCATCCGCACGAAGAACACGATACTCAGCGGCTGCTGCCTTTGATCGACCGGCTAAAACACGAAACCGTCATGATCAACCCTCCCATTGTCGCGCCGATGGATGCCGATGGAGAGGATTATGTTGTACTGGACGGTGCGAACCGCACCTCTGCCTTTTCTGAACTGGGTTTTCCGCATGTGCTGGTGCAGATTGCCCCTTACGGCAGCGACTATGTACAG
>JAXLWG010000076.1:0-7854 GCA_046328615.1 Anaerolineae bacterium
CAATCACTGCTTTCTCTCCGTCCATTGCGATATGAACTTACCCTGAAGTGTTAGCTTCCCAGATACCCCAACACGTAGCCGTTGAACAGCTCCGGCGTCAGGAACATGGCGAAGTGCCCCACGTCCGGCAGCAGGATCAGCGTGGAGCCGGGGACAAGTTCCGACATTTCGTAGTCGTGCGCCGGATAGATCGCCTCTTCCTGCCAGCCGTCAATGAACAGCGTCGGCACGGTGATGGCGCGCAGTTCATCCTGTGTCCAGTTCGGTTCGGTCGCCCACATGTTGCCGATATTGGCGAGGAACGCGTCAAACCGGTCGGGCGTCGGGGAGATCAACTGGTAGTCAAGCATCGCCTGCGCGATGTACGCGTTGAACACATCGTCGGTGCCAATGTCGGACATCACGCCGCTCGGCACATAGTTCGCCGCATACGCGACCAGCTTGTGCAGCCGTTCCGGGTTATGAATAGCAATATCCAGCCCGATAATGCCGCCGTCGCTCCAGCCGACCAGATCCGCCTGTTCAATCCCCAAATAGTCCATCAGCGCCAGCACGTCCGACGACATCAAATCGTAGTCAATCGGCGTATCGGTGACGCTCGAACGCCCGTGTCCCCGGCTGTCCGGGGTGATCACGCGGTAGCCCGCATCGACGAAGGCCGGAATCTGGTTGGCGAAATAATCGGCGTTGCCCAGTCCACCATGAAGCAGCAGCACCGGCTGACCGTCTTCAGGCCCGTAGACGGCGTAATACATCTGAATGTCGTTGACCGGCGCATACCCGGATTCAACCGCTTCCGGTAGGGGGATGAGGTTCCCGAACACCGGGTTATTCGGATCGTTCTGGATGGCTTCGGCGTCCGGCGCATCCTGCGCAAAAACGCCCAGCGCGGCACCCAGCACCGCAAGGACGACGATCAAGAGGAATGCAAAACGGTGGCGCATAGGAACCTCTTTCGATGGATGTAAGTTGGTTGAACGTTGGTTGGTACGATGCCCGATTAAAACACTCCGGCGGTTGATCCGCAATAAAACCGCCGTGCCGGTTGGCGGTTTTCCGCGTGTTTGTCGCAATTGTGACCTTTTTGTCACGTGCGCGTTGCTATGCGCCTTTGCAGCGCCTTAAATGTGGTTTCTCGCTCATGGTTATGACAATGTAGCTTGTCAGAACTCAGAAACCGTGCTACAGTTATTCGATAATCGGGGCGCTTTTGCTGCCCGACAGCGACCAAAACGCTGAAAAAATCGGCGGCCAATCGCGCTACAATCGATTGTGGCAAACGGAGGAGATCAAAATTGTCCGACATGACCCCGCATGAGGATCAAAACGCCATTGTCCTAAGCATGCCCCAAACGCCGGATCAGCACCCGGCGTTGGTGTATTTGGCCCAGAAACCCTCGGCCAATTCACGGCGAGGTCTGCGCAACAGTTTGAACACCGTCGCGGATATTTTGCAGCCCGGTCGCTTTGCCAAGCCCACCAAAAGCTCACCGCACATCGAACATCAGGCGTATCACAACCGCTTCCTGTTGATCGACTGGGCGAAGCTCCGTTACCAGCATGTGGCGGCGGTGCGCGCCTCGCTGATGCAGAAATACGCGCCCGCCAGCGTCAACCACGCGTTGAGCGCGCTGCGCGGCGTGCTCAAGGAATGCTGGCGACTTGGCTACATGACCGCTGAAGAGTATCACAAAGCGGTCGATATTCAGAACATCAAGGCGCACGTCATCCCGGCAGGGCGTGATCTCTCCGGTGGTGAACTTTCGGCGCTGTCGTATGCCTGCATGGACGATCCGACTCCGCACGGCGTGCGCGACGCGGCGATCATCGCGCTGCTGGCGGTCTGCGGTTTACGCCGCGCCGAGCTTACCGGCCTTGATCGCTTCGACTTCGATGGCGAGGACAAGATCACGGTGCGCGGCGGTAAGGGTCGCAAAGACCGCACCGTGTATGCATCAGGCGGTGCGCTGGTAGCGCTCAATGACTGGCTGCAACTGCGCGGACACAAAGCCGGGGCGCTGTTTGTGCCCATCACGCGCGGCGGCAAGCTGGTCATCACACGCCCGATGACCGAGCAGGCCATCTATAAACTGCTGCACAAGCGCGCCGAACAGGCGGGCGTGCGCGATTTCTCTCCGCACGATCTGCGCCGCACCGTCGCGGGCGATCTGCTCGATGCGGGCGTAGACATCGTAACCGTCGCCAACATCCTCGGCCATTCCGATGTGAACACCACACGCCGCTACGATCGCCGCCCGGAAGACATCAAGCGCGTCGCCGCTGGAAAACTCAATTTCAATTATCAGGGCCGCCGCAAAAAGAAAGATGAATAAGAAGTTATATTATCGTATCACTTAACAGTTAGCGTGGGGGGTTTTCTCTAACGGCACTTGTTGGCACTATCTGGGGTGCAGTGGAGCACCTCATGGGCGCTCCACTGCTGTATGCTTATTCCGGGTACTGCCGGACTGCTGGTTCGCGCAGCCCCAGCGACACCAGCGCCGTGCGGATCATCTGGTTGGTAAAACCCCATTCGTTGTCATACCAGCTCAGCACCTTGACCAGATTGCCATCCACGACGCGCGTCATATCCAACTGAATGATGGAGGCATGCGAGGTCTTTGACGATGTCCGACGACACCAGTTCGTCTTCCGCAACGCTCAGGATGCCCTTGTAGCGCTCGCCTGCCGCTTCTTCACGGAACGCATTGTTGATTTCCTCGGCGGTGACATTGCGTTCCAGCAGCGACGACATCCGCCACAGTCCACCGGCACCGGCCCACGGGATCGAGAGATACCGTCGAATTTGCCTTCCAGTTCCGGCAGGGCTTTGGTGGCGGCGGTCGCTGCTCCGGTATCGGCGAACAAAATTGGCCGCCGCCGCGCACGTCCGCGCCGCATATCCTTCTTGCCGCGGGCCATCGACTATCTGCGTGGCGGTGTAGGCGTGAACGTCGTCATGATGGCTTTGACCACGCCGAAGCGGCGGTGCATAACTTCTCCATCAACGAGTGCGATGTCATTGGTGGTGCAGCTGCCCATATGAGAGGATGAAGGCTTCCTTGCCGGGCGTGTTGACACCATGCACGACAGTCGGCATTTCGCTGCTCAATCGGCCCGGAGATAATCACCCACGTCGCCCCGGCGGTGATGTGCTTGCCCGCGTCTTCCTGCTTGGTGAAAATGCCAGTGCATTCAAAGACAGTTCCCACGCCCATCGTCCCCCATGGGAGTTTCGTCGGGTCTTTCTCGCTCACGTAGGCGATCTCGTGCCCATCCACGGCGATCTTACCGTCGCGCGCTTCCACACTGCGCTCATAGCGTCCATAGACGGTGTCGTACTTCAACAGATAGACCATGTTTTCGAAGACCGATGTCGTTGACCGCCACCAGTTCCAATTCGGGCGTCGCAAAGGGGATCACTTTGAATGCTGCGCGTCAATGCGCCAGCCCGTTAATTGCGACTTTCACTGCCATTGCTGCTGCCTCCAAATCATTTGGTGCATCAATACAGCCGACATCGCGATGTGGGCAGCAGTGTTTGAGCATCGGCAATGCGTGAGCGCTGTGAAAATCAGGAGCTTCCCATATACTTTTCATAAGCGTATGCCAAGACAATCATTAAGCTGGAGTGCAATCTCAATCCATAACCAAATTAGACCAACTTTGCGGCGCCTGAAGAACAGGCGCAGAGCACATCGCCGGATGCCGTCATCATTGGCACAGGGCAGGCAGGCGCGCCCCTTGCTGCGCGGTTGGCCGCGCCAGGGGAGACAGCAAAGTCGCCATTGTCGAGCGGCACAAAGTCGGCGGTTCCTGCGTGAACTACGGCTGCACACCCTCCAAAACGCTGATCGCCAGCGCGCGGGCGGCTGTAATGTCGCGCGGCGTGGCGCAGAGTGGGGCGTCCATACGGGGGACGTGACGATCGACTTTGCCCGCGTGATGGAACGGGTGCGCGAACGTATCCGCGAAAGCGAGTCGAACGAACGGCTCACCAAGCGTAAGGAGACGACCGAGAACATCACCTTTCACCGGGCGACCGGTTATTTCGACGGCACGTGAGCGACGGCCTGCATCGTGTACGCATCAGCGACGCACCCGATGGGATCGCCGCTGCGCCATCATGTGTTCATCAACACCGGCACGCGCAGCGCGGTGCAGATCGACATGAGCTGCAAAGGAAGTTGGCGCGCTCGACAGTGACATCTTCACGATCACCAGAAACGCTGCCCGCTCACCTGATTTGCTTGGGCGGCGGCTGTGGTTGGAATTGGGGCAGGCGTTCCGGCGGATGGGCAGCAAAGTCACGGTCATCGAGAAACCGCTCCATCGCTGATCGAACACGAGGACGCCGACATCATCGACGCGGTGACCCACCGCCTTATCACCGAGGAGAGAGCATCATTATCGTCACCGGGCGCAGAGCCACGCGTGCCGAGCGAGACAGCGATGAAATTGTGCTCACCCTGAGCGATCACAACGGCGGTTCCTCCACGGTGCGCGGATCGCATCTGCTGGTGGCGGTCGGGCGTGCGCCCAACACCGATGCGCTGAATCTGGGAGCGGTGGGCGTGAACACCGATAAAGAAGGCTACATTCCCACCAGCGGCTTTCTCCAAACGAACATCCCCGGCATCTGGGCACCGCGATGTCAACCGGCGCGGGGCGTTCACGCATACGTCGTATCAGGTTTGTCGTGCTGGACGTGCTCAATGGTGGCAGCCGCAGCGTGAATGACCGCGTCTCAACCTATGCCATACGTATCCCGATCCGCCGCTGGGGCGCGTGGGAATGAACGAAAAGCAGGCGCGCCGCGCGATTGAACAGGAGAAAGGCCGCCGCCTGTTCATGAGCACGCTGCCGATGAATCAAGCGGGTATCCCGCGCGAAAGAACAGGGCGAAACAACCGGGCTGCTCAAACTGATTGTCGATATATGGATACGGAGAAGATCGCCGGGGCGTCGTTCTTCAGGATGCACTACGATGAGGTCGTGCACGAAGTCGTCAGCTATTTATGGCGACAGGCGCATCGTATAAAGTGATGCGCGATGCGCTGCCCGTTCACCCAACGGTAGCAGAGTTTCTGCCGACGATGCTGCAATCACTGAAACCGTTGGAGTAAGAAGACGACTTAACATAAAGAAAGACGCGAGAAAGATTGCTTTTCTTGGCGCCTTTCACCCGCTTAGTCGGGGCGCAGCATGCTGCGCCCCTAGGGAAGCGTCAAGATGATCGGATCGCCGTCGGTGATGGCGATGGTGTGCTCGTAATGCGCGCACCACGATCCATCGACGGTGACGACCGTCCAGTGATCGCTGAGTTCGCGCAGGTCGTTTCGTCCGGCAATCAACATCGGCTCGATCGCGTAGGTCATGCCGGGGCGCAGCGGCACATTATGGAACTTGAAGCGCGTGCGGCGCTCATTGCGCGGCCACCAGTTCGGGACTTCCGGCGGCTCATGCATCTCGCGCCCGACGCCGTGCCCGGTGTACTCGCGGGCGAGGCTGTACCCGGCCTCTTCGGCGGATTTCTGAATCGCCAGCGCCACATCGCGCAGATCATGCCCCACGCGTGACGCTTCAATTCCGGCGGCCAGCGCGGCCTGTGTCGCATCCATCAAGCGCTGCACCGCGCGCGGGATTTCGCCCACCGCGACCGTGAGCGCCGCATCGCCGACAAAACCCTGATAGTTGCAACCAACATCAAGGCTGACGATGTCGCCTTCTTTCAGGAAGCGCGATCCGCTCGGAATGCCATGTACTAGTTCCTCGTTAATCGACGCGGTGATGACTGCCGGAAAGTTGGGCGCATCCCACTTTGGGTAATTGAGGAAGGTCGGTTTAGCGCCGTGATCGGCGAGCACCTGCGCGGCAATGTCATTAAGCTGGAGCGTCGTCACACCGGGCTTGACGGCCTCTTTCATGGCGTGCAGCGCGCGGGCGACGATCCGCCCGGCTTCGCGCATGATGGCGATCTCATCCGGGGATTTCAGGTAAATTTGCTCGGTCATGCAGGTCGTTTTCTACTCAGGGACGATAAAGCAAAAAACGCAGAGTATCGAACTCAGCGATCACAGGTCAATAAACCACAGAGGACACAGAGAGTCTGAGAGAAAACTCTCTCTATGTACTGTGTGATCTCTGTGGTTCAAGCATTTTGTGAGTTGCTTTGCTGTGATTACTTCTGCGTTCTCCGCTTACTTTGCGGTTTAAGCGTCGTTACGCTTTCGCGGCGTCGATCACGGCTTTCAGATCGATGCTGACTTTCTCGATCGGTTGGTTGGCGTCCACCTTCTTGAGCAGCCCTTTCGCCTCATAGTAAGCGATCAGCGGCGAAGTCTGCTTATCGAAGGTATCGATGCGCTTGATGATGGCATTGGCATCGGCGTCATCCGGGCGGCGGATCGCCTGTTCCTGACTGCTCAGGGTCACTTTTAGGCGCGGCGGATAAGCTTTTTCGGGATGCAGTTCCATCTCGTCAGTGTGAATGCCGTCGCGGTTGTAGTAAATGTTATAGGTCTTGCCCGCGCTGTCGCTGACGCGCCCAAACGCACGCTTAAAGGCCGTATAGTAATCAAGGTCGAACAGGATCACGGCGGTGATCTTTTCGCCTTTGCTGGCGAGATGCGCTTCCAGCCAATCCGCTTGCGCGGGTGTGCGCGGGTAGCCATCGAGGATCACGCCGTTGGCGGCGTCGGGCTGCGCCAGTCGTTCGCGCACCACCTGATTGGTCGTGTCATCGTCGATGAGGTGACCAGCGGCCATAATGTCTTGGATTTTACGGGCAAAATCGTCGGTGCGGGTTTTCATGGCGCGGAACAGATCGCCAGTGGAGACTTGAGGGATGCCGTAGGTGGTTTGGATGAATTTCGCCTGCTCACCCTTGCCTGCACCCTGAACGCCGAGCAAAACAAGGTATAAACCCATTTGAAGAACCTCTCATATGGAAAAGCAAACTACAAAAGCTGAACCACAGAGGACGCAGAGAACACAGAGGCTGGAGATTTCTCTCTGCGCGCTCTGTGTTCTCTGTGGTTCTGGCGTTTTTTAGCGGATAAACCGATCGTAGTTACGCATGACCAACTGCGCTTCAAGCTGGCGCAGTGTGTCGATCACGACACCGACCACGATGATCAACCCGGAGCCGCTCAACACCTGCGCGGCATTGAGGCCGCCCGTCTGTTCAGTGGGGAACAGCAGACGGTTCAGGAAATCGACCAAGCCGGGAACCACCGCGATCGCGCCGAGGAACAGCGCGCCGATGATCGTGATGCGGCGGGTGACGCGCACAATATAATCCTGCGTGCGCTTGCCGGGACGAATACCGGGGATGAAGCCGCCGTTACGCTGCAAGTTTTCGCTCAGGTTCTGGTTGCCAACCATGATATCCGAGTACACGAAGGTGAACCCGAACACCAACAGGAAGAACGACAGCCAGTAAACAATCCCCTGCTGCTGCCCGAACGTCGTCGTGATGCTCGTCTTGATCGGGCCATCTGGGAACAGGTTCACGATCAGCGCCGGGAAGGTGATGATCGATTGGGCGAAGATCAGCGGGATCATACCGACCGAATTGACTTTCAGCGGAATATGCGTGCTGCTGCCGCCGTACTGCTTGCGACCACGCACGCGCTTGCCGTACTGCACCGGAATGCGGCGCACGCCTTCTTGAATGTAGACGATCACCGCCACGCTGACGAGTGTGATGATGACGAAGACGACGAGATTCCACAGCGGCTGCGTGCTGCTGGTCATCAACTGGGCGAGGTTCTGCGGCGCGCGGGCGACGATCCCACCGAAGATGATGATCGACATCCCGTTGCCGATGCCTTGTTCCGTGATCAGGTTACC
>JAXLWG010000077.1:0-6386 GCA_046328615.1 Anaerolineae bacterium
TTTCGGGTCTGCTATGCCCGCGTGGGATGGCACGCTACGCGATGCCCCTACAGCCGGGGAGGGGAAGGACGAACCGAAGGTTCGAACGGGGGAGAGGTGAAAAGGGCGGAAGCACCGCGCACGGCCAAACGTGCCGATCGCCACCCCGAAACCCTGTCATTGCACCAGCCATATCCGCAGCCCTCTCGCACTAGAATAAAGAGACAAGAAGTGAGGGGGAGGGAACCACATGTGCCTTGGAGTACCGGGTCAAATCACTGAAATTTACGATCAGGCGGGCGCGCGGATGGGGAAGGTCAATTTCGGCGGCATCGTCAAAGAAGTCTGCCTTGAATACGTCCCTGAAGCCGTCGTTGGCGATTACACCATCATTCACGTCGGCTTCGCCATCACCCGGCTGGATGAACAGTCGGCGCTGGAGACGCTTCAGCTCTTCCGCGAACTGGGCGTGCTGGAAGAAGAACTGCACCCCGAAGAGCGCGGTTGAGTCTTCCCCATGAAATACCTTACCGAGTTTCGTGACAGCACCTTAGTTCAAAAGCTGCTGGCGGAGATCCGCGCCGCCGTCACCCGCCCGTGGGCGATGATGGAAGTGTGCGGCGGCCAAACCCATTCGATCATCCGCAACGGCATCGATCAACTGCTCCCGCCGGAAATTGAGCTGATTCACGGCCCCGGTTGCCCGGTGTGCGTTACCCCATTGGAGACAATCGACCGCGCGCTGGCGATCGCCGCGCAGCCGGGCGTGATCTTCTGCTCGTTCGGGGATATGCTCCGCGTCCCCGGCAGCGCTCACGACCTGTTCACCGTCAAAAGCTCCGGCGGCGATGTCCGCATCGTCTATTCGCCGCTCGACGCGCTCAAGATTGCGCGCGACAACCCAACGCGCGAAGTCGTGTTTTTCGGCATCGGCTTTGAGACGACCGCCCCGGCCAACGCGATGGCCGTCGTGCAGGCGAAAAAGCAGGGGATCGGCAATTTCTCCATGCTCGTGTCGCATGTGCTCGTCCCGCCCGCGATCGAAGCGCTCATGCAGTCGCCGACTCACCGCGTGCAGGCGTTCCTCGCCGCCGGGCATGTATGCAGCGTGATGGGCTACTGGCAGTACGAATCCCTCGCGCCGAAATATCAGGTGCCCATCGTCGTCACCGGCTTCGAGCCGCTCGACGTGCTGGCGGGGATTCACCGCGTCGTCGTTCAGCTTGAAAACGGGCGTGCCGAAGTCGAAAACGCCTATGCGCGTGCGGTTCAGCGCGAAGGCAACCTGCCCGCCCAGCGGATTCTTCAAGAGGTGTTCGAAGTCTGCGATCGTCAGTGGCGCGGCATCGGTTTGATTCCGCAGAGCGGCTGGCAGTTGAACGCCGATTACCGCGCTTTCGATGCGGCGGCCCGCTTCAACGTCGAAAACGTCCACACGCAGGAATCGCCGCTGTGCCACAGTGGAGAAGTCTTGCAGGGCTTGATCAAGCCGACCCAGTGCCCCGCCTTCGGCAAACAGTGTACCCCGCTCAAGCCGCTCGGCGCGACGATGGTCTCCAGTGAGGGCGCGTGCGCCGCCTACTACAACTATGGACGCTTCATTTCAGTGGAAAGTATCTCAGGATGACGACCAGCCCTCTCGATTTCAGCGGGTGGACATGCCCCATGCCCCTCCGCGACTACCCACAGATCGTCTTGGGTCATGGCGGCGGCGGCAAGCTGTCCGGCGATCTGGTCGAGCACCTGTTTCTGCCCGCCTTTCACAATGACGCGCTCGCTTCGTTAGCCGATGGCGCGGCGCTCACGATCGATGGGGCGCGGTTGGCCTTCTCCACCGATTCGTATGTGGTGCGCCCGCTGTTCTTTCCCGGCGGCAGCATCGCCGATCTCGCCGTCAACGGCACCGTCAACGACCTATCGATGCTCGGCGCGCGCCCGCTGTTCCTCAGCGTGGGCATGATCATCGAAGAAGGGCTGCCGATCAATCTGTTGGGGGCGATCGTCGATCAAATGGCGGCGGCGGCGCGGCAGGCTGGCGTGCAGATCGTCACCGGGGATACCAAGGTGGTCGATAAAGGTCACGGCGACGGGCTGTACATCAACACCAGCGGCATCGGCTTGATCCCGCCGGGGGTGCAGATTGCCCCGCAGCGTGCCCGCCCCGGCGATGTCGTGCTGGTCAGCGGCACCTTGGGCGATCACGGCATGGCGATCATGAGCGTGCGCGAGGGGTTGGAGTTCGAAACGCAGATTCGCAGCGACAGCGCTCCCCTAAACGGCTTGGTCGCTGATCTGCTGAACGTCACCCCGGATCTTCATGTGCTGCGCGATCCCACGCGCGGCGGGTTGGCCTCTTCGCTCAATGAAATCGCGCACGCGGCGAAGGTCGGCATCGCCCTCGACGATCAGCGCATCCCCGTGCGCCCGGAAGTCGCGGCGGCCTGTGAGCTGCTCGGCATGGATCCGGTCTACGTCGCCAACGAGGGCAAGCTGATCGCCCTTGTGCCGCCCGAACATGCCGACGCGCTGCTGGCCATCATGCAGGCGCACCCCTACGGGAAAGACGCGGCGCGCATCGGCACCGTCGTCAGCGAACACCCGGGGATGGTCGTCTCGAAGACAGCGATCGGCGGAACGCGCGTGGTTTCGATGCAAATCGGCGAGCAGCTCCCCCGCATCTGCTGAGGCAAAACCACCTCTCCCCCGTTCGAACCTTCAGGGGCAGAAGTGGCCTCTGAGAGAAGCCCCTTAAGCGGGTGCGCGGGGTGTTCAGTTGAACGCCCCAATCTCCCGGCGAAGCCTTGACTTAGAGTGCGCTCGAACTTGTACAGTAATGGGCATACTCGACAGGCAAGGAGCAGCACTCAATGGACGCGCGCGTAATCGGACGTTCTGGCATTCAAGTTTCGCCGATGGGGATCGGCTGTTGGGCGATGGGTGGCAGCGGTTGGGGCGGGGGCGCAGATGACGCGGTGTCGATGCGCGGCATTCAAAGGGCGCTCGACATGGGGGTTAATTTCTTTGACACCGCCAATGTCTACGGCGACGGGCACAGCGAGATGATCCTAGGGCAAGCGATTGCGGGGCATCGTCACGAAGTGGTCATCGCGACGAAGTTCGGGCATTCGCCCACCGGCCCTAGAACCACGCCGGAAGCCATTCGTGCCGACTGCGAGGACTCGCTGAAGCGGTTGAACACCGATCTCATTGACCTCTATCAGTTCCATGTGAACGAATATGATCCGGAAGGCGCACCTGCTGTCCGCGATGCGCTTGAATCACTGGTGCACGCCGGGAAAATCCGCACGTATGGCTGGAGCACCGACTATCCGGATCGTGCGCGCATTTTCGCACAGGGCGAACACTGTTCAGCGATTCAAGTCGAACTCAACGTGATTGATGATGCGGCAGATATTCTCGCGGTGTGCGATGAATTCAATTTGGCGGCGATCAATCGTGGCCCGCTGGCGATGGGACTGCTCACGGGCAAGTACACGCCATCGACGAGTCTGCCCGCCGATGATGTGCGCGGGCCAAATGCCCCGGAGTGGATGAAGTACTTCAAGAATGGGCAGCCCAACCCGGAATGGCTGGGGAAAGTGACGGCGATCGGTGAAATTTTGCGGAGCGGCGGGCGATCACTGGCGCAGGGTGCGCTGGCGTGGCTGTGGGCGCGCAATGACAAAACGCTGCCGATTCCCGGTTTCCGCACGCTGGCGCAAATTGAGGAGAACTGCGGCGCACTGGCCTTTGGCCCGCTGACCGCCGATCAGATGCGCCAGATCGACACGATTTTAGAACGGGTCGTGTAATCTCCTTGGCAAAGCGTCGAATTCCGGGCATAGTCGTCATCATCACATAACTGAGGGAAGCAAGAGGATACGAAGGTGAGCACAATCACAGCGGCGGCGAGTGGAACGTTCATGTTGGGCGGGGATCTGCCCGTACATCGTCTTGGGTTTGGCGCCATGCGCATCACCGGCAAGGGCATTTGGGGCGAACCCGCCGATCGCCCGGAAGCGCTGCGCGTGCTGCGCCGTCTGCCTGAAATCGGGGTCAATTTCATCGATACCGCCGATGCTTATGGGCCGTTCGTGAGCGAAGACTTGATCCGCGAAGTACTGCATCCTTACGCGGGACTGGTGGTGGCGACCAAGGGCGGGAATACCCGTCAGGGGCCGGATCGCTGGGCGGCGATCGGGCGGCCTGAATATCTGCGTCAGTGTGTGCTGATGAGTCTGCGCCGTTTGGGGGTCGAACGGATCGATTTGTGGCAGCTTCACCGCATCGACGCGCACACCGATCGCGCGGCACAGTTTCAGGTGATCGCCGACATGCAGCGCGAAGGCTTGATCCGCCACGTGGGGTTAAGCGAAGTCAATGTCGAGGAAATTCAGGCCGCGCGCCAGTATTTCCCGGTGGTGAGCGTGCAGAATCTCTACAACTTGGTGCACCGCCACAGCGAAGCCGTGCTTGACTACTGCGAGCGCGAGAATATCGGTTTTATCCCGTGGTTCCCGCTGGCGGCTGGCGATCTGGCGCGCCCGGGGAGCCGGTTGAGCGAAATTGCGGCTCGGCTTGGCGCGACGCCGTCACAGGTGGCGCTGGCATGGGTGCTGAAGCGCAGCCCGGTCATGCTGCCGATCCCCGGTACGAGCACGGTCGCGCACCTTGACGAGAACACCGCCGCCGCCTCGGTGAACCTGAGCGACGCGGATTTCCGCGAACTCGATGCGCTCGGCAAGGCGGAGTGGGCGAAGCGGGGCTAAGGTCGGAAAGACTTAACGCAAAGGAAAGCAATCGTCTTTTGTGTCTTTGCGTTGAGTTGTCTTCTGTTCTCGGTGATCACAGAGACTCTGAGGGGAAATTCTCTGTGTACTCTGTGATCTCTGTGGTTCAAGTTTTTGTCAGTGCCTTTTCATTGGTCGCTCAGTGGGCGTTCAGTTGAACACCCCTACGACCGATGATCAACGACGCACCAAGTGAGGATCGGCGTGTGCAGGGGCGGCTCGAATGCCCCACAAAGCGGAACCGCGCTACAATGGCGGCATCGGTTCTATGTGGGGCTTCAAGGTGATTCCCTTTTCTCGCCGTCCGTCCATGCCACAGCTTCAGCGGTATGTGACCGTCATCCTTGTGATCGCCGCGCTCACGGTCGTCACGGTCACGATGCGCGAATTCCTGACGCTGGCAAACTTCACCACGATCTATCTGCTGGCGGTGTTCATCATCGGCATCAATACCCGCACCGGCCCGGCGGTCGTCAGCGCCATCACCAGCTTTTTCTTCATCAACTTCTTCCTCGTCCCACCTTACTATTCGCTGCTGGTGGCTGATCCGCGTGAAGTGCTGGATCTGATCATCTTTTCGATCGTGGCGGTGATGGCGGGGCAGCTTGGCGCGCGGGTGCGCCAGCAGGCACAGGAAGCCGATCAACGAGCGCGGGAACAGGAAATCCTGTACCGGCTGACGCGATCGTTCAACGAACTACGTGACTCACAGGGTGTATACGAAGCGCTAACCAAGGTGCTGTATCAAGATTTAGGGGCGAAAGAGGCGCAGATTCTCCCCTTTACCCCCTCCAAACCGGCGGATGATGGCGCTGCCGCCTATTATTTGCTGCTTCAAGTTGGCGATCGCATCTATGGCACAGCGCGGATCCTCTTTGACAACCTGCTCACGGTTTCGGAAAATCAACTGATGAATGCGTGCATTTCGCTGGCGGCGATGGCGCTGCAACGCATTGAACTCACCGAACAGGCGATCAAGAGCCAGCGCTTTGAAGAAGCCGACAAGCTGAAAACGGCGATCCTGCATGCCGTTTCGCACGATCTGCGGACGCCGATCACCATCATCAAATCGTCGGCCAGCAATTTGCGCCAATTTCATGAACAGCTTGAGCCGCAGGAAGAAGCCGAAATCGCCGAGACGATCGAACGCGAAACCGATCAGCTCGATCAATTGGTGGGGAACTTGCTCGATATGTCGCGCTTACAAGCAGGGGCGCTCTCGCTCAACCGCCGCCCGAATGACGTGGAAGAAGTTGTCGGCGATGTGGCGGCGCAGGTGTGGCAGCGCACCAAACAGGAGCGGATCAAAATTGAGTTCCCCGATGATTTTCCGCTCGTGTCGTTCGATTACGGGCTGCTGCGACAGGCGATCACCAATCTGGTCGATAACTCGCTGCGCTACGAACCCTCGAATCGGCAGATCGAAATTCGCGGTGAGGTGACGCAGGTAGAAATGCTGCTGAAGGTGATCAATCATGGGCGGTCGATCACCGCCCGCGAGCGACCGCACATCATGGAGCCGTTTTACCGGGGGCGCGAAGGACACATCGGGTTGGGACTGCCGATCGCCAAAGGGATCGTCGAAGCGCATCAAGGCCAGCTTCGGGTAGAAGATAC
>JAXLWG010000078.1:0-5497 GCA_046328615.1 Anaerolineae bacterium
ATCGACATGGCGAGCTGCATGCTGCGTGATTCCAACTGCGCTTCCCATTCGGAATGATCGGTCAGGGCGGCGGTATCCCCTGTCAACCCGTTCAGCCGATTCCATGCCATCTGCTGCTGCGCCGGTCGCAGTTGAATCTCGCGCTCGGCGGTTTTCAGCAGGTTGATGGCGATCAAGGTTTGAAAGTAGAGCCGCGCATCGCCTTTGACGGCTGGAATCAGTGCCGATTCCAGATGTGTACGCACTGCGTCGATCAGTTCGGTCAGGGTAGGCCGATCCATCGTATCTTACGCCCCCATACGTTCGATCAGTTTGAGCGATTCATACTGCATTTCGGCGGAACGCCGCCCCAAACTTGCCAGCTCAATGCTGGGTTCACGCCCGCTGAGGTGACGGTTGGCCTGTGACAGGCTGATCGCCGCCCAGCGGATATTCCCCATGAGTTCCCACCAATCGACGGCGGCACGGCTGATGGCCCGCCCGCTGGCGGCTTCGTAGGTTTGTAAAAACGTTTCACGGTGGGCGATGCCGCCCATGCGCAGCGTTCCCACCCCGAAGCGCCAATCGCGCATACATAGGTAACCAAGCTCTTCGCACGGATCGCCAAGGTGACAGAATTCCCAATCGGCGACGGCGACCAACCCCTTCGCGTTCACCAACAGATTGCCGATGCGGAAATCTCCGTGAATAAAGGTCGGCTCGCTTTCGACGGGGAGATGGCGCGCCGCCCAATGGAGACAGAAGGCAAAAACCGGGCTTCGGATGCCTAATACTTCGAGCGTCCGCGCCGTTTGATCGATCGCGTCCTGCGCCGCTGATTGAACCGGACGCGCCAGAAAAGAGAACTCAGCAGGGTTCAAGCGGTGAATGAGGGCTAACTGCTCCGCCATTTGAGCGGGAAGCACTTCGCGCGCATATGCGAGATCCGGCGCGCTAACCACTTTCCGCCCGATGGCAATCCCTTCCACATAGTCCATAAGGAAGAATGCGCCGCCTAAGATGGACGGATCATCGCCGAGAAAGCGCGGGCGGGCCACTTTGATCCCGGCATCGTAGGCCGCGCGCATGATGGCAAATTCCTGTGCCCGGGTAAGTGCGCTGTCGAGCATTTGCGTGGGCAAATCACGGCGCAGCACAAACGTCTGCGGCACGCCGTCGATCTGTGCGTCGATGCGCCACATATCGCGCGATGCACCCCCTGCCAGCGGTGCCGTGTGCGTGACGGTCACCGATTGACCTGTCTGCTGCTGCAAAAAATCGGTTAATCGTTGGTGGAGTTGTTCAAGGGAAATGGTACTCATGTTTAGGCAATCTTTTCAAAAAGGGTGTCCATCCACTCTCGTGTCTAGCGTGTCCACTCTACCCCACACGCAAGAATGCCGCAAAAGATACCATTCCAGCGCGGCATCTTTGCCTGTGGGCGGCTTTGCGTTATGGTTGTGCGATGCCATCCCAACCACATTGACAACCTACTCATGAGCAAAGCTTTTGAACTTTACGATCTGCGTGTGACCGTCGAACGCATCGAGGGACGATCGGTGTGCGGCCTAAGTGTCGGCGATTATTTCGATCTCACCGAAAGCAGCCGTGTGCGCATCCCAGAGGGGAAACATTTCTGTTTGTACGCGCTGGCGGCGGTGATTCCGCTGTTGGCAGCGAAACAGCGCGTGCTGAGCGCGAATGATTGGATGGAGACGGATACGCTGATCGCGTGTCCTGACCCGGACGAACGGCTGATCATGCGTGTGGAGCGCACCAGCAAGCGCACGATGAACAGCGAGGACTTGACATGACTCGCCGCGAAATCAGCATCGCTTTCCAAACCGATAAATCGGCGGCGCGCTATATCGCGCTGGCCCAGCAGGTCGATGCCTACGACTTTGATCGTGTGAGTGTGTACTGCGACGCACCGTATCACCCCGGTTTCGCGGCGCTGCTGCTGATGGCCCCGCACTTGAAACGGGCGCGCGTGGGAATCGCCGCGATGCCGCCAAGCCGCGTCCACCCGATCGATATAGCGGCGCAGGCCGCGCTATTGAGCGAGTTAGCGGCGGGCGGTATTTACCTTGGCATCGCGCGCGGGGCATGGCTGGCGGATCACGGCATGATCGAGGCATCAGAGCCGCTTCAGGCCGTCCGCGAGGCGGTGGAGGTGGTGCGCTATCTGCTGTCCGGGCAAAGCGGCGGCTATCACGGGCGGGTCTATTCTCTGGCGGATCATGTCAAAGCGCCGTATCCACTGCCCGCCGAACTACCCCCGATTCTGATCGGCTCATGGGGGCGCAAATTGTGCGCGATGGCGGGGGAGATCGCCGATGAGGTAAAAATCGGCGGGAGCGCCAACCCGGACATCATCCCCGTGATCGCCGGATATATCGCGGACGGCGAACGACTTGCGGGGCGGGCCGTGGGGACGGTGGGGGTATGCGCGGGGGCCGTCACGGTTGCTGACGATGATCGCAAGGCGGCGCGGTGGGCGGCCCGCCAATCGGTCGCGTTGTATCTGCCGGTGGTCGCACCGCTCGATCCAACTGTGCAGGTGGAACCGGAGTTGATCGACCGGCTGCGCAGACTGGTTGAGGAAGGCGATCACGCCGCTGCTGCACACCAGATCTCCGATGATCTGCTGGAACGATTTGCTTTTGCGGGAAATGCCACCGATCTGATCGACCACGCGGAGCGGCTGTTCGCGGCAGGGGCGTCACGGATCGAATTTGGCACGCCGCACGGCTTGATCGCTGAGCAGGGGATTCGCATCCTCGGCGAGCAGGTCGTCCCGGCATTGAAGCATTTGCGCGTGTAAAAAGCATCTACCGGTCACCAAAGGAATGAGATTTCATGACCGCACTCTTTGAACCGTTATCCCTGCGCGGCGTGACGCTGCGCAACCGCATTGGTCTATCGCCGATGTGCCAATACAGCGCGCAGGACGGTTTTGTACAGGACTGGCATCTTTCGCATTATGGCGCACGGGCGATCGGCGGCGTTGGTCTGATGATCGTCGAGGCGACGGCTGTCACTCCACAGGGGCGCATCACGCCCTACGATCTCGGCCTATGGTCAGACGATCAGATTCCCGGATTGCGCCGGATCACTGAGTTTGCCATCTCTCAAGGCGCCATCCCCGGCATTCAGATCGGCCACGCGGGGCGTAAGGCGGCAACCGATCGCCCGTGGAAGGGCGGCGCTCCCTTGAGCGATGCACAGGGTGGTTGGGACGTAGTTGGCCCCAGCGCGATCGCCTTCGCAGAGGGTTACCGAACGCCGAACGCGCTCACGATCGACGAGATGCAGGCGATCAAATCGGCTTTTGTGGCGGCGGCGATCCGCGCCCGTGCGGCTGGTTTTCAGTGGCTAGAGATCCACGGCGCGCACGGTTATCTGCTGCACAGTTTCCATTCGCCGATCTCCAATCAGCGCAGTGATGCTTATGGCGGATCGCTGGAAAACCGAACCCGGTTCACACTGGAGATCGTCCGCGAGATACGAGCGGTATGGGGTGATGCGCTTCCGCTTGGCATTCGCATTTCCTCGACGGATTGGATCGAGGGGGGGTGGACACTGGATGACTCGGTGCAGTTCGCACGCTGGCTCAAGGAAGCGGGGATCGATCTGGTGGATTGCAGTTCGGGCGGAACGGCCCGTGTGAAAGCGCCCGCCGCGCCGGGGTATATGATCCCCTTCGCGGAAGCGGTGCGGCAGGGTGCCGGGATCGCGACGGCGGCGGTCGGCTTGATCACCGATTCAAAGATGGCAAACGACATCATTGCCGAGGGAAAAGCGGACGTTGTGCTGCTGGGGCGTGAACTACTGCGCGATCCCGCATGGCCACAGCGCGCGGCACGCGAACAGGTCGGCAAGGCTGGATCACTGCTGCCGCCGCAGTACGCATGGACGCTTGAGCCGGGTTAAGTTCAGCCTTCATCGCACCGAATGATCGGTTGACATTCTCACCGGCTCATGTTAGTTTCAGCAGTGGACTAATGCGAATTAGTAAACTGTTTAGTCGTTCGACGACAATCGAAAGCTGCTCATGCGAAAGCTCGTGGTCACAGCTCAACAGGTTGCGAAAAAGGCGGGGGTGTCTCAAACCACCGTCTCATTCGTCCTGAACAACGTGGAAGGCGCAAACATCAGCGAGGCAACGCGCGATCGTGTGCTGCAAGCGGCGCATGAGCTTGGCTATGTGCCAGCGGCGGCAGCCCGCAACCTTGCAAAAGGAATGAGCAGCAATCTAGCGCTGGTATTGTTCAAGCCGCATGCTCAGGTATTTCTCGATCCGTATGTGCCGAATGTGATCACCGGCTTTAGCCGTGTCGCCAAGCAGAATGGCTTCCGCCTGCTGGTCGAAGAAATTTCGGATGTCGATGAAGTCGGCGTGATGACGCAGCTTCTGCGCGGCGGTGAGGCGGCGGGGATTGTCTCCAGCGGATCGAGTCCTCAGTACTATGAGCGGCTGCACGATCTAGTAAATGATGGCTATCCTATCTTATCGCTCGACCCTGATCCGATTATCCCATCTGTTGCGATAGATCACCCAAACGGGGTACGCAGTGCGATCGCCCATCTCGTTGGCCTTGGTCATCGAGAAATCGCCTGCATCACTTATGCGCCCATCTCAGATCACCCCAATACGGATGTATCGAGACGACTGCGCGCGTATCAGGGAATGCTCAGCGCGCATGGGATTGAACCTGATGATCGACTGATCCGCCTTGGCAACTATGATCCCGAAAGCGGATACGAAGCGGCACGATCGCTGTTGGAAGCGCATCCGAACCTTACCGCCATCTATGGGATGAATGATTTGATGGCCCTTGGCGCGATGCGGGCCATTCATGAGAGCGGACGCCGTATTCCAGAAGATATAGCGGTGATTGGCTACGATGATATGCGCTTCACGCCCTTCACCTCGCCGCCGCTGACGACCGTCCATGCCCCTGAAATTGAGCTGGGGGCGCGCGCGGCTGAGGTGTTGATTCACCGCATCAAGGAGCAGAGTTGGGAAGGCTCGCTGCATCTCCTCAGCACGCATCTTGTTATCCGCGACTCGTGCGGCGGCAAGCGACCGGCTGAAGATCCGGTGATCCCCTTTGACCAATCGGTTCAGCCTTGACGCTCGTCACAGCGCGCGGTAGACTTGATTCCATTCCGGGCCTGTAGCTCAGATGGGAGAGCGCTACAATCGCACTGTAGAGGTCAGGGGTTCGAATCCCCTCAGGTCCACATCCCGTTGTCCTAGATGTCTACGTCCGTCTGGGGAGGTAGGCATCGGGAACGTGTAGTAAATCTCCCCCTCACCGTTCGCTATCACAATCTTGCTCACAAACTGACGCAGTGCGCGCCGGGCGATTTCGGTCTCGTTGCTGGTCAATGCACCTCGGATATACGTCAGCCAGTCCTCGATCATCGCATCGGTGATGTGGGGGATGTCCGGCGTTTTGACGATCATGCGCTCCAGCACGGCGATCTCCTGGCGCAGCTTTTCTTTCTCGGC
>JAXLWG010000079.1:0-3994 GCA_046328615.1 Anaerolineae bacterium
GACACCGTCGGCATCGGCGATCCTGATGAATGGGAATGGGATCCCTTCAAGGGGAAAGTTGAAAACGGTGTTTTCTTCGCACGCGGCGCCTGCGATGAGAAAAACAGCACGCCGGGGATGATCTATGGGTTGGCGTTGGCCCGTGATCTCGGTCTGTTGGACGGAATCACCGCCTACTATTTTGGCAATATGGAAGAATGGTGCGATGGCATCGCGCCGAATTCGTTTGTCGAAACGGAAGGCATCCGCCCGGATTTCGTCGTTATCGGTGAACCGACGAAGATGCAGGTCTATCGCGGTCACAAAGGGCGCGTCGAGATGCAGGTCGTCGCCAAAGGCAAGAGCGCGCATGCCGCCAGCAACTTCCTTGGCGATAATGCGATTTACAAGCTGCTCCCCATCATTGACGCGATCAGCAAACTAGAACCCGAATTGGGCGATGACCCCTTCCTTGGTCATGGGCGCATCACCGTGAGCGATATGCATGTCAAGACGCCGAGCATCAATGCGGTGCCGGATGAAGCGCTGATCTATATTGACCGCCGCGTGACGTTTGGTGAAGAACCGCAGGTCGAATTGGAGCGCATCAAGAAATTGATCGGTGACCGCACCGATATTGAAGCCTCGATTCTGCACTACGACGATCCCAGCTATACCGGCTTCGTGTTCGAACTTGAGAAAATCTACCCGGCGTGGGCGCTGCCTGAAGATCATCCGTACGTGCAGGCGGGTGTTCATGCGGGTGAACTGCTGTGGGGGGAAAAGATCCCGACCGGCAAATGGGATTTTTCCACCAATGGCACCTATTGGACGGGTAAGGCGGGTATCCCCAGCATCGGCTATGGCCCCGGCAATGAAATTCACGCTCATACGGTGATCGATCAGGTGCCGCTGGAAGATGTCGTGCGTTCGACCGAATGGTACGCGCTGCTCCCCGGTTTGATCACGCGCAAGTAGCGAGTAGAGAAAGGGATCGATTAATCAAGCATGGCAATGGTGATGATTACAGGTCGGTTTGACATTGATCCCGCCAAACGGGATGACTTTCTCGCTTTTACGCGGTCAATCGTGCCGCGTGAACGCCAGCAGCCCGGCTGCCTTGGCTTTGATATTTTCGAGGATGTCACCACCCCCAACCGCTTCTTGATGCTGGAGCAGTGGGAATCGGAAGAAGCATTAGACGCGCACACGTCAACCGACGAATTCGATCAAAACGATGCGCTGCTACACAGTTTCGTGTTAGGCGATCCCTCATGGGACGAGTATCAATTCTAAGCATAGGAGCTTTACATCATGCAAACCGACCTGCGTAATCGTGACTTGATCACGACACAGGAATGGACTCGCGACGAAATCGATACGCTGCTCGATGTGGCGTGGGATCTGAAGCGCAAGCGCGCACTGGGCGAACCACACGCTTACCTGCGCGATAAAGTGTTGGCGATGCTGTTCTTTTTCACCAGCACGCGCACCCGTACCAGCTTTGAAGCCGGGATGGCCCAGCTTGGCGGCCATGCACAGTTTATCGACAGCGAAACCACGCAGATCAGCCACGGCGATACGGCGATGGAAATCGGTGAGATCGTCGGGCGGTACTGCGATGGGATCGCCATTCGCCAGTGCGATTGGAAGTTCGGCAACCAGTACATCCGTGAAGTGGCGAAGGCCAGCCGCGTGCCTGTGTTGAACATGCAGTGCGATGTTTATCACCCGTTCCAGATCCTTGCTGACCTGATGACGATTCAGGAAAAGTTCGGGCGTGATTTGCGTGGCAAGACGATTAACGTGAGCTATGCCTATGCGTCCAGCTACCAGAAGCCGCTGAGCGTGCCGCAGGATTTGATCCTGATGATGACACGCTATGGCATGAACGTTCGTTTGACCGCGCCGCCGGAATTCGGCTTGATGCCGGAAATTGTGGAGCAGGCGAAGGAAAATGCCAAGCAGTCACGCGGCACCTTCGAAATGCTCGATAACTTCGATGATGGCTTCAAGGGTGCGGACATCGTCTATCCGAAGTCGTGGGGCTGCTGGATGACGACCGAAGACAAGAACGAATCCAAGAAGATCGGCGGCCAGTACACCGACTGGATCACCGACAGCCGCCGTATGGCGTTGGCCAGCCCGGATGCGATTTACATGCACTGCCTCCCGGCAGATCGCAACATCGAAGTGACCGATGAAGTGATCGAAGGGCCGCAGAGCGTGGTCTACGATGAAGCGGAAAATCGTCTGCATGTCCAGAAAGCCGCGATGGCTTTGACCATGCGGTCGTAATTTCGGGTTACAATACAAGAAATGGTTGCTAGGGCGTACCGTGTAGAAAAAGGTACGCCCTATTTTGTCAAAAAGGGTGCTGTTACTCATGACTGGAAAACTCGCAGCCGTCGCGATAGGCGGAAACTCCCTCATTCTTGACCCCAAAAAACCGGAAGTCACCAACCAGTGGGACGCGGTGCGTATCACTTGCGAACATATCGCTGACATGATCATGTCCGGGTGGAACGTCATCATCACGCATGGCAACGGGCCGCAGGTCGGCTATATCATGCGCCGTGCTGAACTGGCTGCCAACGAAGTCCATACCGTCCCACTCGATATGATTGTGGCCGATACGCAGGGCGCGATTGGCTATATGATTCAGCAGTCGCTCGATAATGCGCTGCGCCGACGCGGAATCAACCGCACCATTTTGACGGTCGTCACGCAAGTGCGCGTTGATCCGGATGATGCGGCGTTCAAAAACCCGAACAAACCCATCGGCGGTTTCATGTCTGAACAAGAAGCCCGGCACTATGAAAAGGAAGGCTGGACGGTCGTCGAAGATGCGGGGCGGGGCTGGCGGCGTGTCGTCGCATCACCCAAGCCGCTGATGATTCAGGAGATCAACGCAATTCGCGCTCTGATTATGAGCGATTATCTCGTGATCGCAGTGGGCGGCGGCGGTATTCCGGTCGTGCGGAACGAACAGGGCGAATTACGCGGTACTTACGCCGTGATCGACAAAGATCGCGCTAGCAGCCTGCTTGCCCAAACCCTGCGTGCGGACATGCTCGTCATTTCGACAGGCGTGGAAAAAGTTGCGATCAACTTCAATAAGCCAAACCAGCAGCTTTTGGATCAAATGACCCTGCGTGAAGCGCAGCGCTACATGGCGGAAGGACATTTTGCGCCGGGAAGTATGCTGCCCAAAATTGAAGCGGCGGTCGAATTCGTCAAGATGGGCGGCCCGCTCGCCATTATCACTGACCCGCCTAATTTGGCGCGGGCGTTGAACGGTGAAACTGGCACACGCATTATTCCGGGATAAGGCGATCATGGCAGACGTACTGAAGCTGAAATGCAGTGTGTGTGGACGGGAGTATGCGCCCGATACAGTGGACTATACCTGTCCCGCCTGTGGGCAAGTTGGCACGCTTGATGTGCTGTATGACTATGACAGCCTGCGATCGGCGCTCGATCGAGATGCGATCAGTGCCAGTCGGGTCAATTCCATGTGGCGGTATCGTGATCTACTGCCGCTGAACGCTGATAGCGCGGTGCCACCGCTTCGCGTCGGCTTCACGCCGCTGTATGACACCCCCCGGTTGGCTGCTGATCTTGGACTGCGGGCTGCATGGGCGAAAGATGATGGCAGCAACCCGACGGGCTCACTCAAGGATCGGGCCAGCGCGATGATCATCGCCCGTGCGCGTGAACAGGGGATCACGACCGTCAGTACCGCCAGCACAGGCAACGCAGCGGCGGCTTTGAGCGGCGTTGGGGCATCGGTCGAAGGCATGAACATCATCATTTTTGTCCCCGCCAGTGCGCCGGAGGCCAAGATCGCGCAGCTTCTGGTCTATGGTGCGACCGTGCTGCTGGTCGAAGACAGCTATGATGTCGCCTTCGATTTGTGCTATCAAATGTGTGTGGAGCAGGGGTGGTACTGCCGCAACACCGGGATGAACCCCTATACCGCCGAAGGCAAAAAGACCGCTGCCTATGAGATCGC
>JAXLWG010000008.1:0-150744 GCA_046328615.1 Anaerolineae bacterium
TCGATACCTTCCGCTGAAAGAATCAATACCAAAATGAGTGATGCGCCCGATATTCGAGTAGTCTCCGCTGCCGAAATTGCCGAAGAGGAGTTCATACGTTTTATTCAGCAGGTATATGATGCCGAAACCGCAGCCTACATTTTGGCAAATCGGGATTGGTTGTATCGAGATTTCAGCCAATCCTTGGCGGCATTGAAGGGTAATACCCTCGTTGGCTTTAGCGGCACCATCCCCTTCCAATACAGCTATACCGGTCAAATTTACGATGGCCTTTGGTGGGTGAACCTGATTGTCGATCCCGCTGAGCGTGGCAAAGGCATTCAGCGATTAATCGGTGATGCCTTGAAAAGCCGGGGCGTCACAAAGGGGGCGTTTACCAACGCAACCTCCCACGCGATTTTTGGTAAGCAAGGCTGGATTGCGGCCACGCACTTCAAAACGCGCTTGCTGCCGCTGAGGTTTTCCGATCTCAAGCAAATCAAACACGCGGAGGGAAGCAAAGGCAAAGTACTGCGTACATTGGCGCGGCTTACCAGCCCGGTGAACAGCCTAATGCGACTTTACTTTCGCAGCTATACGCCGAAATATTCGCGTAAGGTGGATATTCAAGCCTATATCGAACCGCTGGCGCAGTTGTACCGAACTTTCAATCAACCCGCTCCAATCATTACTACGGTGCGTGATCAGGCTTACCTTACTTGGCGCTACCTTCAATGCCCCCATGCTGACGAAATGGTCTGTTATGTGGCGCAGCGGGTGGCTGATGAATCGCCTTCTGCTGTGTTGATTGCACGCATTTATCGAGACAGTGCTGGACTTGCGGTTCGCATTCTCGACTTGTTTGGCGATTTGAGCTCAAAAGCCCTGCTCAATGACCTGATGAGGACGTTAATTCAGGATGCTGTTCAGGCAGGTGCCTATCAAGTGACGGCGATGGACACGCTGCAAGAACTTCGCCCGCTCCTCTTCAAAAACGGATTTGTTTTGAGCTCGATCAGGCGCTTCAACTGGTATGATCAGGATGGTGCGCTCATGACGTTATTTCAGCAAAATAGCTCCTACTGGGTGATTGCAGATAGTGACAATGATGCAGTTCCTCGCTGAACACGGGCGATTAGGTACCTCTCTATGAAACTGTTTGGGAATTCTTTGAAGGTCTGGGGCAAAGCCGCTGTCGGAGAAACGGTAGCACCTCTTGCAGCCACCCTCCTTACTCCCCGCTTGGGCAGCTCACGCGGGTTGATATTGATGTTTCACTATATCAATACGCCCTTGCTGCCGGGGATGTCGGACGATCTCTATATCCCTCGTGATGAATTTGGGCCATTACTCGATTACCTTCGGCGATCCTTGAACGTTCTTCCGCCTATGGAGTTTTTTCAGGCATTACTTGAAGATCGGCTTCCTGCTCGCGCCGCAACCCTCACCTTTGACGATGGTTTACGAGATAACTTTTCTCATGCATTAGCGGAACTGCAAAGCCGTCGTATGTCGGCTGCATTTTTTGTGTGTCCCGGACTCATAGAAGCGGGCCGTACAATGCCGTCCGTTGATGTTGCCTATCTTTGCAGCAGCGCTAAGGATGGTGAGTATCCACTGGCAATCGAGCTCGACGGGCAGCCTGCACCCCTTCAGATGAACGTAAGCCTAACGAGTCCTGAGTCGCGCGCGATCACAGGCAAGCTGCTCAGCCGGGTATTGCTTAAGCTTCCCAGCCGGAGTCACGAGTCAGCGATAAATCAAATTCGCCACACGTTGAATGTACATACGCCCATTCCATCCATTTATCAGCTTGCAACCTATGAGGAACTGCAACAAATGCATGATGCAGGTATGGTTATTGGCAACCATACGATGTTTCATTCGACCATCAGTGCCGATTCTCTTGAACAGTTCGGTCAAGATGTTGCTCTGGCTTCGCAGCGTCTAGATGGGCGCTTCCAATATCCGATGCGGATATTCTGTTATCCATACGGGCGTCCACAGGATATAACACCTGCATCGACGAAAGTCCTTCATGATCAAGCGTTTGATATTGGGTTACTGGTTCAGGGGGGAATAGCGGATAAAGCGCTTCAAAACCCCTTGCAGCTTTATCGGGAACAGCTCAGTTACTCGCTAAGTGCCTCAAAAGCGGCAACCTTTATGGCATTTGCGCGCCATTATCGGCGCTATCGAAATCGTTAGTCTGTGTGTCTACTGGTTGTGATCGGAAACGAATGGGTACGAACCAAATCTTGTCTATCGCCCGAGCCTTACAATAGAATGGCATCTTGAGGGTTGGATCGGGTCGGGTTGAGGTGAGTGTGGAAATTTTAGGGCTGTGCATCGCCAGTTTTATGGGAAGTTGGCTAATTGTCGCCATAGTGCGGCGTTGGGCTATGCATTATCTATTGGATGTCCCAAACGAACGAAGCTCACATACGACACCTACTCCGCGCGGTGGTGGTGTGGGTATTGTGCTCATGACCTTGATCCCACTGACATTCTTTTTGGGGAACAGCGAGAATTTTTCGACGCTAGCGGTCTTTGGAATTGCCCTGATCGTTGCTGTTGTGGGATGGTTAGACGATCGCTATTCACTCCCTGCGGTGGGGCGGTTGTTGTTTCATGCCATCCTGACCATCGCTGCTGTCCTGCTCGTTGGTGCTGTGACCATCGTCACCCTCCCCATTTTAGGCAGCGTGATCTTAGCCCCTATCATTGCCCTCTTAATCGCCGCCATTTGGATCATTGGCATGACCAATATCTATAACTTCATGGATGGGATTGATGGAATCGCAGGTACACAGGCGCTCATTGCTGGGGTAGGCTGGATGCTCTTGCTGTGGTCGGAAGATCGATTATTGGCGCTTGCCGTCGGGTTGATAGCGGCCAGCAGTGCCGGATTTCTCATGCTAAACCGGCCCAAAGCAAAAATCTTCATGGGCGATGTAGGCAGCACATTTTTGGGCTTTGTTTTAGCCATTATTCCTGTGCTGGTGTTTCAGAAGACCGGCAGTGGGCGTTCGCTCGTGGTCGGTTTTCTTATGGTAGCCCCTTTTGCATTGGATGGCGGCTTCACCATTATCCGGCGAGCGGTTCAGCGAGAAAACGTACTTCGCCCGCATCGCAGCCACATTTACCAACGACTGATCAAGCTGGGGTACTCTCATTTGCAGATCACTTCCCTCTACGGTGTATTTGCGTTTTTGTCCGTCACATGCGCAATTTTGTACGCAGTAACGATCGATACAACGCTGATGATAGTGGCGCTTCTCGTCCCGATTATGGTTTTTGTTCTAATGATTGTCGGTACCACCATGATGGAGCATCACCATCGTATGACACAATCATTGAAAACCAGTGCTAGTCTCTCCTGAGACGCATTCAGGAGCAGAAACAACGGCTGAATTTGGAATATTCTCATCCCCCATCCGTCTGACAAGCCTTTCGAGACGGGTGGAGCATGCATCCTAAGGAATTCAAGACACATGACAACCTTAATTACCGGCGGTGCAGGATTTATTGGCAGCCGATTGGCGCTGGCACTGCTGAAACAGGGTGAGTCGGTCGTCATTGTCGACAATTTTAACCCCTACTACGATCCGGCGATCAAGCGGGGCAATATTGCCGCCCTCCAGAATCAGGCGATTCTCATTGAGGAAGATGTTCGCAATGCGCAAGCGATAGAAGCGCTGTTTAAGGCTTATCCGATTCAACGGGTAGCCCACTTGGCAGCCATGGCAAATGTGCGTTTTTCGATGGATCAGGGGCCTCTTTACAGTGATGTCAATGTGACAGGCAGTGTAACCTTGATGGATATTGCCCGGCGGAATGAGGTTGAGGTATTCGTCTTGGGTTCGACTTCTTCCGTATACGGCAATACCGCTCACATTCCTTTTAGCGAGGACGACTGTGCTGCCTCACCACTGGCACCGTATCCGGCGAGCAAACGTGCTGCCGAAATTTTCGCCCATTCGTACTTCAACATGTACGGATTGAACGTCAATGTGCTGCGCTTTTTTAATGTCTACGGCCCGAACGGTCGCCCAGATATGATGCCCATGAAGGCGCTTAAGGCGATTTTGGAAGGGACTCCGATCCCTGTTTTTGGACAGGGTGAGCTGAAACGGGATTGGACGTATATCGACGACATCGTCGATGGCATTGTCGCCGCACTGAGCCGCCCGCTCGGTTATCAGATCATGAATCTCGGCTTTGGATCGCCCGTTACACTGAACAGCTTTATTCACATCTACGAGACGCTGGTCGGTAAAAAAGCGATCTTGCAGGAAACGCCAACCCCACCCAGCGAACCCCTCATCACCTATTGCAGCAATCAGCGTGCCGCCGAGATGCTGGGTTTTGCGCCCAAGATAGATATTCACGAAGGGCTGGCTCGAACGTGGAAGTGGTATCAACAGCGGTTCCTGAATACCTGACGAGGTAGTCATGGCTGCCTCACCTTGATATGCTTGTTGTTGGCGTGGCTATTGCTGCCCGCGGTTAATCTGCGCCTTCAAGGATGCTGCCCGTGAAGCCATTAAAAATCTATACGGATCTCTCAGCCGTTCCGCGTATCGATAACAAGACCTACCCCTTGATTCCTTTGCTGAGGGTATTTGTTCAGAATTTCACCGTCCATCCTATTTTTCAACAATTGGCCGATACACGCCAAGCGTATTTTGAGCTGACGGATTCCCCGGCAGAAGCTGATGTGGCGCTTCTCCCCTCTGATTGGCGTCACTATTGCCTGAGTCCCTATCAATCCACCGATCACACCAGCGTGGCGCATCAGTTCGTGGAGTTTGCGCGCAAGTACAGCCTGCCTGTGCTGGTGTTTTACCATTCCGACAGCGATAACCCGGTGCCCCTCGACGCGATTGTTTTTCGCACAAACTTGTATGCATCGCATTTACCTCCGAAGACATTGGCTTATCCTTCATTTACGGATACTATCCCCGGCCCGTTGGAACCACACAGCAAAAGCACATCGCCTGTCGTAGGATTTTGTGGCAATGCGCACATCACATGGAAGAAAACGCTGAAGCATGCTGCAAAAAGTGTCCTGCGGCGGGTAAATGGGCTGCCTGTATATCCAGATCCATCCCGGCTGCGTACTCACGCGCTGCAATTCCTTAGTGCCACCCCCGGTTTGAAAACGAACTATGTACTGCGCTCTGGTTATTATGGGGGTGCCGCTGCGATCAGCAGTGACGATCACGCAGGAGAAGCACAGCATTATGATCGAATCCGCGCCGAATATTTGCAGAATATGACCGAAAGCGACTATGTGCCCTGTATTCGAGGCGCGGGAAACTATTCGCTTCGCTTCTATGAGACCATGCGTGGGGGACGTATCCCAATATTTATCAATACGGATTGCGTGCTGCCATACCGCGAGTTTGTGGACTGGAAATCGCTGATGGTTTGGGTTGAGCAGTCTGATATAGCACGGATTGGAGAACGAGTGCTTGCCTTTCACAACGCACTTTCACCGAACGATTATGTCGATCTACAAGCGCGCATTCATCAAGCGTGGGAGGAATGGCTTTCACCGCATGGCTTCTATCAACATCTGCCGATGGTGCTTGAGCAGTTTCGTTGAGCAGGCCGACGGATTGAATACTTGAAAACCCATCTATCGGACACGCTTGAAAAGAGCATCACACCAACGAGCATGCCCGTCTGAGCCATAAACTGTATTGTAGAGATCATGGACTTGGTAGCCAAAGCGGTGGAGGTATTGTGGAATATCCCACCATGCCGCCTGATTCTGATAAAACTCAAGGTAGTTGATCTCGCAGTAGATGAGATTAATTTGCCTTGATTCCAACAATCCTTCTGCGCCTTTCAAGACCGCCAGCTCATGTCCCTGTACATCAATCTTGAGCAGATCGATTTGCTCAATGGCATGTTGTTGACAGAAGGCATCGACAGTATTTGTTTGAACGGTCAGCACACGACTATCGAAGAAATTTTCACGCTCCTTAGCAGGGGGGAGCAGTGAGTTCAGAACACTGAGTCTGCTGAGATACAGTGTTTTTGTGCCAATCTCATCGCTGAGGGCGAATGGATGGGCTTCCGTCCCCAATCCCCGCGCCGTATTGGAGAGTGTTTGAAATGCTGCCGGAAACGGTTCGAAACTATGAATTTTGGCGTCAGGAAACTCGGTATGAAACCGGGTGGCTGTTTGTCCTACATTGCCGCCAACATCGAAAATTATCGCTGGGTTCGGATGCAGGCGTCGTATATCTTGAAGCGGTTGTTTCCAAATTTCCCGTTTTAAATCCTTGTAAGGCCGATCAATTCGGAACAGTCGTCGCTTAATTTCACCCAGCAGCATAGCAATCATCCAATGGTCTATGTAATCGTTCGGCGTAGTGCTGTATCCATCGTCACGATCGGTTTCCAAGCGAGCATCTCGCGGGCTTTGCGGCTGTCAATCACCAGTGAGCCGAGTAGCTGCGAGGCCATCTGCTTCTTTCCTGCCGTCTCCATGAACTGACGCAGTAGTTTTGGTGGAAACGGGAGGAGGCGTGAGGGGTGGTTGGAAGCTTCTGCAACCTTTTGCAGTAAATCGGTTGTCGAAACATCTTCCCCATCACTGATGAGGAAGGTTTGATTGGCGGCTGCCGGGTGCTCAATGCAGGTGCACAGGAAATCCGCAAGGTTTTGCACTGCGATTAGACTGCGCCGGTTATCCGTCCAGCCAAAGGGCAGCGGCAGCCCTCGTTCCACAAACCGGGTAAGTTGTGCAAAATTCCCCGGTGCCCCTTTCCCATAAACCAGCGGCGGACGTACGATGACTGTTTCGAGTCCATGAACAGAAGGTAACCCCTGTTCGGCTTCCCATTTTGACACCGCATAGGGTGTGGTTGGCGATACCGGGCTGCTTTCACTGAAGGGCTGTTCACGTGGCGTCTCGGTGCCATTCACACCGATGGTACTCACGAACACAAAGCGTTTCACCCCTGCTGCCTGTGCAGCTTGTGCCAATGCAAGTGTCCCTTCAGTGTTCACAGTACGCATCGCCCGCAGCGGATCATCAGCAGTTTCGCGCATAACATGAACCCGCGCAGCCAGATGGATGACCCCGTCAATCCCATCGAGCGCGGACGCCCACTCTGTGCGGCCATCTATATCGCCAATGACGATCTGCTCCACGAGCGTCGCATCGGTTGGTTTGCGCAGTGCAGCGCGTACTGTGTGCCCGCGCTGGTTCAGCGCATGGAGGGTGTGCCGCCCGACAAACCCGGCTGCACCTGTGACAAGGATCTTGCTCATGTGGCAGCACCATTGTTCTTTACAAGCTGTCGCAGCAGGGCTTCTTGCTGTGCAGCCAAGGTGTCGCGGTTGAATTGACTAATCGCCAGTTCGCGGGCTGCGTGTCCTGCTGCTGCAAGACGTTCTGGTGATTCGAGCAGCGCGGCCAGCGTTTCAGCAGCCGACGCAGGATCACTGTCGCTCAACTGTACGCCGATGCCATGTTCCGCGATCATGGCTGCTTGCCAACCGCCGTAATTGATAGCAATCGGTTTTCCTGCCGCTAACGAATCGAAAAATTTGTTCGCGCTGTTGTCCCACATAGCTTTGACCGGAAGAAATGTGGAAATTGTCACGGTTGCCGCCGATAGCACCGCTGGAACTTGATGCTTGGGAACACTATCGCGAATGAAAACCGTCTGATCCAGTAATCCCAGTGAACGTGCTTTTTCGGTGATTTTGGCCTTTTCCGCACCAAAACCGATCAGCAAGAAACGGCATTCCGGTAGGCGGGTGCGCATCACCTCGGCGACATCCAGCAAATAGCTTAGATTGTTCATCAACCCGAACGTTCCAGCATAAACGACGAGCGGTACCGATAGAGGAATACCGAGTGTTTCTCGAAAGGCTTGCCCTTCTTCTGGAGGAACATCAAACAAGTCAACATCACTGCTATTGGGAATGACGGTCACCCGATCCGCGGAAATCCCCCGCTCCAGCACACCATCCTTCATCCCCGGTGAGAGTGCGATAATGTGCTTGGCTGCATGATAGGCCACCCACTCCAAGGCGCGCGCTAACCCTATGACGACGGGGCCTTTCAGCGCGCCAATCGCAATCGGCAGCCGTGGCCATAGATCGCGCACCTCAAATACCATCGGGATTCTCTGCCACACTTTCGCCGCGATGCCGGGAATGACAATCGTCAGCGGCCCGCTGCTTGCGTATACCAGATCCGCTTTTTCACGCATACTGATCCATGATGCCAGCAGCGCGAACTTAACGAACTGGATCATGCGCCGCTGGAAGCCCATATCATTCGAATAGGCAACGGGGATCAAAATTGTTGGCACACCATCAATATCTAGCCGCGTGATGCGCTTGTACTGCTTATATTTATCGGGCAGGTAACCCGGCAAGGTAATGACCGTCACCTGATGCCCTTTGTCGATCAATCGACGGGCGAATTCATAGGAACGTGTACTCCAGCTTCCCTGCCGCGTCACAAAATATTGGATGAGGTAAAGTATTCTCATGAGGAACGCGCTGCTTCTCGTGATTCCGCAGGAATTTCGTTGATCACGGCTCGCAGTTTGCCATTTCGGGTGCGGGGAATGCGCTCACTGCGCTCAAAAACAACCTGAACCTCCCCCATTCGTTTCTGAAGTTGTTCGGCAATGTACTGTTCGTGTTCAGGGGCGAAAGTGGTATCGGGCACATAACGCACCAGCACCCGTTCAAACGTTTGCTGGACAATCTGTGCTTCCTTAATCGGAAGATCGGCCTTGAAGATGGGATCAAGTCTGCCGATTTGACGACCGTCACGGGTATAGAGGACGTCGTCAATACGACCCTCGATTTTTCCCCATTGAGGCAGTCTGTGTCCGCAGCGCGATTCTTCACCAGTCGTAAGCGATGCACGATCGCCAATGCGGTAGCGGATTAGGGGCATCGCATCATTCAGCAATCCTGTGCTGACAATATCGCCTGTTTCACCAATAGGCAGCGGGCGATCGCCCTCCATAATCTCAACCCAGCCGATTTCCGGCCATTGGTGTAAATGGCCGCTTTGACACTCACTGCCAAAGGCTACTGACTCAGACTGCCCATACGTTTCATAGACGCGGCAGCCGAACACCTGCTCGATTGTGGTGCGCTGAAAGTCATAGACGGGTTCGGCATTGGTGATAATCGCCTTGAGTTTTGGCGGCTCAATACCTGCTTGCGCGATGCCTTTGGCAAGGGCATACACCGACGACGTGTAGGCAAGGATAAACTGCGCATTGTGCGCCCGAATGGCTGCGATGTACGCCGGAAGGTATGCAGGGGCTAAGTGATACGAAGACATATACAGTTGGTGCATGGCGTAATTTTTGACCCAGAAGGGCGGCTTCGTTTGTTCGACGGGAGCGACAAGCTGTCCACCGAGCATCGCAAACGGCATATGCCGATCTACACCATACCAGCGCCGCGCGCGTGCTTCATGAAGTGCGTAGTGCTCACGCACCATTTTCTTTGGCCACCATGTGTTGATGGGAGTGCCTGTGGTGCCACTCGTATGAATGTGATAGAGCGACCGGAGATCGCAGTCATCCGCAACAAAAGCATGGGGCTCGGCACGCAGCGATTCTTTTTCCAGTACCGGCCAGTTTGCCACTAGATCAACTGCCGCACGATCTCCCGCACGCCGGCGTGCCTCCCAGTGTTTCCGATAGTAGGGTACCTGTTTAGCAGTACGCTCTAGTAGATATGCAAGTCGCGGCTCGCGATACTGGCTCCATTGTTCGTTTGACCACTGGTCACGTTCGAGCGCCATTTCAACTAACGTATCGGTTTCGGGGCCATAGCGCCATCGCCGAAGCTGAAGCCCGCGCCCGGTTGCAAACCAAGCACGTAGTTCTGCCGGAAGGCGATGATACAACGAAAGTAGAGCAGGTTTCACAGGGGCTCGATCCTTTGTGGCTTATCAATGCGACAGTGCTTCAGCGTAAGACAGCAAACTCTGAGTCTAATCTACCCTAGCGCTTCACAGCATTTCAATGCTCTATCTGGAGAGCGTTGTCGCAATGGATATGGGGATGTCGCTTATGTCGCCTTCCGGTGGGTAAACAGATAGGGAATTAAGTAACGAACGATTAAACGCGGAATGCGGATGAGATAAAGAATCGGCACCATACGGCTGAACATCGGCGCAAATTGCCGCTCATTCCGGTTTGGACGCGCTTTGGCGAGTAGGTAATAAATACGATCAGTCCACCCCTGCCTTACCGCGTATTGGAACACAAAATCATCAACCGGTGCTTCTTCGACCGGATAGGTAACTGTCTGTTCCTCAATTTGCTCGGATATTTTCCTGAGCCGATCTTCCTTTTCCATCGCTTGTTCGGCAGCCACGGGCATGGAGACCGCAAAAATACGATGCGCCAAATACAACCCTTGTAAAACCATACGTCGCGCGCGCAGGTCATCAGCCCGATGCAGTAAAACATCCCAATTGATGTCAGGGTAGGCATAAAGAATCTGTGCGAGATCGTAGATCCATGCCAACCGGCGCCACGAATGTTTGAAGCCGTGCATGCACAGGTAGATCAGCGCCACTTCAATTGTTGGAGTGGGGATGGGGGTTCCATTGATGTCAACGAACGTCGAGTTTTCCCAAAACAGGGCGGGGTTACGCATTTTTGAAAACTCACGCCGCCCCAGTGACCAGTGAATTTCGGTGAGGAGCCGCGGTTTGCGTCGATAAAGACTGTAATGGTATTCGTGCTTGATCTTCTCATCAACACTTAAACCATCTTCGCGCAGATGGAATTCAAATCCTTGTGCCAGAAGCGCTTCTTTGACCCATGTTAAGTGCTCGGGCTGCACTAGCACGTCGATGTCCTCAATTTCACGCTCCGATACGCTCCCGTAGATTTGTTTTGAGAGGGCAACCCCCTTAAACGTCATCAACGGGATGTTCTGTTGGCGGGTCAATTCATACAGTTTGACCAGTTCACGACAGAGGTACATGTTGCGGAGCGTATTTGCGAGATAGACGCGATGATAGTGCTCGTAGATCTCTGTTGAAATTTCGGGTAGATGCAGCGTACGAAGCGTATCAAAAAATAGCGCCCGCAGTGCATGCACGAAGAGGAAACGATCGATGTATTCCCAATCCAGAGGCAGGCGAAGCAAGCGTTCGACTTCGCTTTGATATTCGGGTCGATGTCGTGTCCTGAGGAGCTGAACAATGAATTCATCCTCATTGCGTAGAAACTTCATATACCTCTGACGTGAAATGATCCTGATAGCTACGGCCTATAGCATTATAGCAACCGACGATGATGTTTGCGACGTTACTAGAACAGATCTCACTCACCACTTTAAGCATTCAATATTTGCCGAAAAAGTCTCTCCCATCTGGGGATGATCACTTCCCAATCAAATGATTCCGCTTTTCGCCTTGCGTTTCGTGAAAGGGTGGCTGCGAGTACCGGATCTGTCAGCAGACGCTTGACGGCAGTGGTGGCTGCGACCGCATCTTGCGGCGGTATTAGAAGGGCGTCTTGTTCATGCTGCCAGATGTAAGGCAATTCCCCAACGTTGGTTGACACGATACACAAGCCTAGTGCCGCCGCTTCTACAACAGAAACTCCAAAACTCTCGATAGTGGTCGTATTGAGAAAGATGTCAGCGTGTTGGAGAAGGTTCGCGATATTTTCGTGCGGAACTGCGCCGTGAATTTGTACTCGATCACGGACTCGCAGTTGATCGATACTGGCGCTGATCTGCGCATACGCCTCAGCGTCCTTGTTAGGGCCGATCAAATCCAGTTGGATCTCTGGAAACTCATCCTTCAAATTTGCAATGACTTCGACGGCGATCTGCGGCGCGTACATCTTTTGGATTGCCCGCAGCCAAGCAAGGCGAGCATTTGCTTTTGTTCGCTCGTGGTAGGGTTTCATGGCATGGAGATCAATGCCGTTTGGGAGCACTTCAATGTCGGCGCGAAGCGGTAAAAGCGCTGTTCGTAACATGTGGGATGGGGTTACGACCGCTTGTGCGCTAGCGAGTAAGCGGCGCACACGATTGGGGTGTCGCGCAGCGAAATTGCCGAGATTACCTCCATGTAACGTCAGAACGTAGGGTTTCTTCAAGCGTTGGAGCAGCGCACAGACAGCCTCTGCCCAGCGGAAAGCGCTGCCGCTGTAGACAGCAACCTCTGCGATATCGTAATCGCGCTGCCGTGCCAGCGTTGTACTCAACATATCCAGCAATCGAAGGAGTCGATTCTGAAAACGAGAGGTTGTAATGACCTGATGCCCCTGTGCAGAAAACCGCTCGGCCAGTGCCTCGCTGACGCTGTAGGTTCCAAGGGTGTTCTTAAGAAAATTTCCGATATGGAGAATACGCAGCGAGGAATGAGTCATAATGGTATTTAACGCACGCGCTTGGGGTTCATCGGTACGGAAAGTGTATTTAATTGCAGTTGAAGTGCAGATGCCTCCCGATCTTCAGCAGATGCTGGCAAACGCGACGCCATATAGACAAGCCCAATCACTAACCCGTAAGCAACCCAAGTTGCTGTTCCCGTAAGACCCGCTAGCGACCAGAGATGGATGCTCATTGCAATGAACGCCCCGTAGACAAACGGCGCGAATTGGTAGCCTGCGCGCAGCAGTTTGATTGCAGCCCGCAACCCAAAGATGATAGCTACCACAACCATGGCAAGAAATGGCACGGTGCCTGTAAGTCCTGTTTCTCCCAATAGCTGCATATAGCTGTTGTGAGCTGATTTCCGATTGAAGTACTCTACCGTCTGGTATCTAAGCTCATCGGGCAATACTAAGGGCGCGTAGGTCAGCTTAAACTGACCCAGACCTGCGCCAAATAGGGGATCTGCCTGAAACATCAGCAGGGCTTTTTGAATCATCAGTTCGCGGATAATAAAGGATTTATCAGAGTCGATCTCATTGAACGATTCTAGCCGGTCTTGAAAGGTCTGTGCCATCCGTTCGGGGAATAACTGAAAGAGTACGACAAGCCCGACGATAAAGATCACAATCACTGTTATAAATCGGGCAGCAAGGGAAGGGCGAACGATAACGTAGATGAGGCCGATGATAAACCCTCCCGCCGCCAATCCAATCCAAGATGAGCGTGAACCATTGATTAGGATGGCGAAAAGAGTGAGACTCAACCCGATAAAGTACAAGATTCGGGTTCTACCTGTTTGCTGCATAGCCGCATAGAACGCGTAAAGAAGAAAAATAGAGAATTGGATACCATAGCCGTTTTGGGTGAACAACTCGGCTGTAGCGTTTCCTGTGCGCCCGAAGAACACCGCTTCCCCAAGTCGAAGCAAACCAAGACCGATGGTAAATAACCCAAACCGTCGAAGCGTGTGATCAAAAAGGCGAATGTCATGGGAAACATAAAGCATTACGACGAAGGCCAAAATCCAGAAACCGTATCGCACTACCTGAAAATATACCGAGATCAATCCAGCAGCATAAGTTACTGTCAAGGCACTCTGAACGACTACGAGGGCGAGAAACATCAATAAGGCCCAGAGGATAGCGCGGCGGTATTGGTAAAAGAACGGGAAGCGTGCCCTAAAGATTACCTCTAGCATGAGCAAACCGATGAGTGGCGCGCTCAACGATACCCCGAACACTGGAATATCGAATAAGGGGATTGCCAACGAAAAACACAGCACGGTTAGGATTTGCTTTCCAAAGGTGCTCAGAATCTCAGGTTCTACTACAGGCGTCTTTGAGCGAGTGATTGGAATAGGAAAGTGGGTCAAGCTGTGTTCCTCACGCAAAATTGGTTCGATTATATCATGCTGCTTGGCAACTTATCCCTGAGAAACCTCACCTATTCTGTTTACGTTAAGAACCAACCACTTGGATGTAATACCCCTCTGAGAAAGCGGGAGCAGCGAATCGAATCTGGAAACCTCGACCACCGCCGCGTATGATGAGCCTGATTCAGAATGGTTTCCCATCATCCTCAATAAGGCGGTGAGACTTGGGAAAACTGGATCATCTCATTTCTTAGCACATCGATCACCCCAACTATGATTGCCTTCGCCTCAGTTTTTCGAAGAATTCGTCCCCTAAGTCGAGTTTATTACGGCCTTTTGGGGGCGTACACGATTCTGATCGTATTGGTGGTTTTGCTGCGTGACATTTTGGAGCCTGCAAGCAGCGCAATGGCCTGCCTGATCAATTTTCTGCCGTTGTGGTTTATCCCTGCACTGCCTTTGGCGCTTCTTAACGCTGTGGTCAATCGCCGATCGCGCTGGTACCTACTCGTGCCGCTCATCCCGGTCATGATAGCAGGTTTGCTGTATTGGCGATGGTTTGTCCCACCTGCTATGCGCGGATATGGAGAGATTGCGCATCAAGGCGAAACGCTGTCAATTTTGACCCACAACATTTCGTCCAAGACGTATGACTTTCAAAATACGATCCAGTTCCTGCAATCCCTGAATGCGGATATTGTCTTCCTACAAGAAATCCACTTAAATACACCCGGAATGGATCAAATACCGGAAGCATTTCAAGCAACACATCCTTATATCGTTGTGCAAAATGATGAAGACGAACTCCGCGCGAACATGATCCTGTCTCGCTACCCAATTTTGGGTTCGGAGGACTTGTCTGATCTGAAAAGCCAGTATGCGCGTTTGTGCGTCAGCGGTATCCCGGTGGATGTGTATAACATCAGTTTGGATACACCAATTACAGGAGTGCCACGCTTAGGAAATCCGCTTTCATTTATCCTCCCCTACGATCCGCAAGCTCGGAATGCGCAGATCGAAGCGTTGCTACAACGCCTAAATACCCAAACCGATCCCTTAATTTTGGCCGGGGATTTCAATTTAAGCGACCAAAGCGCTTATTATCGAAGGATTGCCGCTCGGTTCATCGACAGTTATGCTGAAGTGGGAAGCGGTCCGGGATTCACTTACCCTTCAAGCACCACATTCCGTATCCCGATCCCGCAGTTTTTGCCCCCGCTTTTGCGGATCGATTACATATGGCACAACAACGCCTTCGCACCCATCAGCGCAGACCTTCACGCTGGGGTGCAGTCTGATCATCTCGCTGTTTTTGCAAATTTAGTGTGGAATACGAGCGCAGTGCCCTCCTCCTGCGATGCATCCACACCCTAAGTAAGGATGAAGTCGTCATAATGGGAATTCGGCTCGGATTTCACTACCATGGGCCTGCTAGACAAGATTCAAATGGATTAATCCATGTTTCCAGTATTGTAGGAGTCTTTATCGATAGTCTTGCTGAACTCTGCGATGAAATCATTTGCTTCCTACATTCACCGTTGGCCAGCGAAGAATTTATCTTGGATCACACCATTCGCCATTCCAATGTGAAACTTGTCGATATAGGGCCACACACGTCTATACCCCGTCGATTACTCAACGTGAGACAGGCAACGAACGCGATCAAGCAGTGGCGCGGACAGCTTGACATTTTGCTGCTGCGGGGGCCTTCGCCTCTCCTGCCTGCAATGGCGAAAGCTGCCGGAGATACGCCTATTGCGCTCTTGCTAGTGGGGGATTATCTTGCTGAAGCACGGAACACCTTCCGGCCAAACCCAAGACGAATAGCGCAGTGGCTGTTATTGCAATCCAACCGGATTGGGCAGGAACGCGTCATACGCAAGCATTTAACGTTTGTGAATAGCCGCCAACTATATGACGATCTCAAAGACGTTGCTATACACATCATTGAAATTCGAACGACCACACTTACTGCGACCGATATGTTTGACCGCGATGATACCTGTCAGCAGGTACCGTATCACGTGTTATACACAGGGCGAATCACGTCATCGAAGGGCGTGCCAGACATCCTCGACGCGGTGTTGCAACTTCGTGAGCAGGGGATAGATATTGTTCTGGATTTAGTTGGATGGGCTGAAACAGGAGACGATATTCTACAAAATTTGGCGGATACTGCCGCCGCTCATCACGCATCACAAGCGCTGGTTTATCATGGCCTAAAGACAGTAGGCGAAGATCTATTTGCTTACTACAAGCAGGCGGATGTCTATGTGATCGCCTCACGCAGTTCATTCGAAGGCTTTCCTCGAACGATTTGGGAAGCATTGGCGCACAGCGTGCCGGTTCTCGCCACCCCGGTTGGCTCTATTCCGCTGTTCTTGCAGGATGAGGAAAATGTACTGCTATTCGAACCCAACAATCCTACTGCTTTAGCGAAGCAGCTAAAACGATTATTGGACGACAGTGCCTTGCGGCGTAAATTGATTGCTCAAGGACGGGATGCAGTGCGCGGGAACACGCTCGAAAATCGCGCTCAAGAACTTGTAAATCACCTTGAACAGTGGTGTTCTATGCGCGCACAGCCTTAAGCACCCTTTCTTCATAATGAAGGAATGATTGTGATCGAGCGGCGGGAATGGTGCCATACAAATTTGAAGTTCACGGGCCAAAATGTTATAAGTTGCTTTAGGTGCCCCTCAATAGCCTACAAGAGGATTTTGGGTCAATCGGACAGACTCTGTGTAGCTGGGGTTCAAGGCGAACATGACTGATCCATCACCAAATAAGATCACCTAAATTTTTCGCATAGGTCGATGATGTTGTGAGCATATCCCATCAATTGGGGATAACCCGCACTATTGTAAGCACCTCCACTAGGTAATGAGATGTCGTTATGGGGATAATTGAACCCGGCATTGTTGTCTGTATTTGCACATATAAGCGCCCGCATCTGCTCAAGCAAGAGCTTGCGGATCTGTTGGCGCAGACGGTGCTTCCTGAGCGCTGGGTGATTGTGAACGGAGATCCGACTTCTCCGGATGTTCTGGAAATGCTGAAAACGCTGCCATTTCCGCCCGACTCTCGGGTGATCTACATTGCATCCAATCATAGTAACCTCTCATTTCAACGTTATTTGGGTTGGCGTGCGGCTCGTGATGGCCGTATTTTGGTCTATTTTGATGACGACCTTCGTATTCCTCAGCTAGATGCTTTTGAGCGGGTCATTGCGCCATTGCAGAGTCTTGCCAGTGAAGATGTGGTTGGGGTTACGGCCCTTACCAATACACGTGGGTGGGATCATTTTGATGATCCGGATATTGTTCGTACATCCAATCGGGCACCACGCATTTTAGTTAGGCTGCTCGGCGCGTCTGGATCGATCACACCCGGTGGGTTAAGCAGCGTTGGGCACCGCATCTATCCGAAAGTGACCGGAGAAGATTTTGCCGAGGTTCAATGGCTTCAAGGGCGGTTAATGGCTTACCGGCTGGTGGCGGTGACTCAGGACTGCTTCTCGGAAGATTTATTTGCGCTCGATGAAATACGCTGTGGTTTGGGTGAAGACACATTTTTATCTCGGCAAATTGGATCAAAGGGGCGACTGCTGCTTAGCATGAATACCCATTTCATCCATCCAGATGAAGATACGCCCAAAAGCTATCCCTTCAAAGCCTATAAATTGGCCTATGCACGGGCTTACAGTCGGCGGTTCCTAAATGATCACTACCGGGTCAATAAACCGCCACGCTTCGTGGATCGCTTTAACCTTGTCAAGAGCTATGCCGCAAACTGTGTATTGAATGTAGGAAAGCTGTTGATAAGCCCACACCGAAATCACGCGGCGTATGCTTGGGGCTATGCGCGGGGGATGTGGCGTGGCCTAACGCAAAAACCAACTGCCAAAGAGCTTACTCCCGGCGTGGATTGGTGGGGGGATGCAGAACGAGCATTAGCTCAACAGACTTGTATTAATGAAAATACATGAATTCGTTTATGCTATAAATAAGCATCAATTTACACTGGACGGCCTCCGCTAGAACCGATAAGATTAGCGCGGGATATGTCGAAATGCTGTTGTAATAGATGGCGACATAGCTCCTTCGCGTTTGTTTTCTGCCACATCCACAATCAATTGAAGGTTAGTGCATGTCTGATGTTCGCGAAGTTCCATTGCAATCGTCTGCGACGCTGGAACCGGGATTACATATCCGAATCCAGCCTTCCAAAGGCTGGATTGGTCTCAAGTTACTGGACTTGTGGCGATACCGGGATCTGCTGTATTTTCTTGTATGGCGTGACATTAAAGTTCGGTACAAACAGACGATTTTTGGCGCGGCATGGGCGATTATTCAACCCTTCATGACCATGGTTGTGTTTACCTTGTTTTTCGGTGGACTCGCTCAAATCCCATCTGATGGTATCCCTTATCCTGTGTTTAGTTATGCGGCGCTGGTGCCTTGGACGTTCTTCTCCAGCGGGTTCACCAATGCGTCGAATAGTTTGGTTGGCAGCGCCAACCTCATCAAGAAGGTGTATTTCCCACGTCTGACTATCCCTGTAGCAGCAATTCTCTCCGGGTTGGTCGATTTTGCCCTTGCTTTCCTCGTTCTCTTGGGGATCATGGCCTTTTACCTACTCACGCAACCCCCGTCACTTGCTGGTCACTTTTTCGGAGTAGACGCATTCAGTTCAGCCCAAGGAATTCGCCTAACCCTCAACATCGTTTGGGCTCCCTTCTTCCTTCTGGTCGCATTGATTGCCTCACTTGGGGTTGGCTTATGGCTGTCAGCCATGAATGTGCAGTTTCGAGACGTGCGCTATGTCGTCCCGTTTCTCACTCAGTTCTGGTTGTTCATTACCCCCATCGCCTATCCGAGCAGTTTGATCCAAAACCCCATAGCCCGTGTTCTTTACGCACTAAACCCAATGACCGGTGTGATTGAGGGGTTTCGGTGGGCACTGCTGGGAACTAACACGCTTTCTGTCGTCACCGTGCTGATTTCAACGACGGTTGCAGTCATTCTGCTCATCACGGGTTTGGTATATTTCCGCCAAATGGAAAAGTCTTTCGCGGATGTGGTGTAGAACTGCGCATTCTTGGCAGTTGAGTTAAACCATCATCACGCAATCCGCGTCCTATCCGCACAGAGAACGGTCGAAATACGAATGTCTAATTACGCAATCCGCGTTCAAGATCTCGGTAAGACGTATCGAATCGGCGGGTCACAAGAGAAATATCGCACCATTCGAGATGCGATCACCTCTACGGCGCTCGCTCCTCTGCGCCGTACGCGAGATGTCTTGCGAGGGCAAGCCTACGCCGCGTCGGGACTGCAAGAGGAAATCTGGGCGCTGAAAGACCTTACCTTTGATATTCAGCACGGGGAAGTCGTTGGAATCATCGGGCGCAATGGAGCGGGGAAGAGCACATTGCTTAAGATCCTCTCGCGGATCACCGAACCCTCTACGGGATATGCGGATGTTTATGGGCGTGTCGGGGCGCTCTTGGAAGTCGGTACAGGTTTTCACCCGGAGCTTACAGGCCGTGAGAATGTGTATTTGAATGGTGCCATTCTTGGGATGGGGCGCAGGGACATCGAACGGCGTTTTGATGAGATTGTTTCGTTTGCAGGCGTCGAAAAATTCGTTGATACCCCCTTCAAACATTTCTCCAGCGGAATGGGACTGCGTTTAGGTTTTGCCGTCGCTGCGCACCTCGAAACGGAAATCCTTTTTGTCGATGAAGTGCTGGCGGTTGGCGATACCCAGTTCCAAAAGAAGTGCCTTGGTAAGATGAACAACATTGCCAACGAAGGCCGAACCGTTCTGTTTGTCAGTCACAGCATGGCTACGATTCGGGGACTCTGTACGCGTGGCATCCTTCTAGAGCGCGGATCGGTACGCGTTTCCGGGGAAATTGATGAGGTGATTTCCGCGTATCAAGCCGTGAATGACGAGGTGATGCGTACGGTCAGTTTGGAAGATAGAAAAGATCGATCTGGCAGTGGCGATTGCCGGATAGTTGGAATTGATTTGCTCAATGATCAAGGCAATATGGTGGATACGCTCCATGCGGGTGAAAAATTCGCATTCCGCTTACATTACCGCAATATGCGTCAAGCCCCGCTGCGCTATGTCTCATTCGTTATCCGCATTGATGATTATCTCGGCACAACGGTGTTTGCCCTCGCCAGTGAGTTCACGGGGCAAGACTTTGACACACTTCCCGACGAAGGAAGTGTGATCGCCGAAATGGATGCCATGCCGCTCGTAGAAGGCGAATATCGAGTGATGGTCTTCTGTCGCACAACAGGACGCACTGCCGATCATGTTTTCGAGGCGTTCAAATTTTCGGTGGAAGAAGCTGACGTATATGGTTCGGGCAAGTTCCCAAAGCGGAAGTGGCACGGGAATATGTGGGTTCCGCAGAATTGGCGTCTTGAATGAATAGAGGAATCAGCGGAGACCATCTTATGGAACACTTCAAGGGATCTCCCCGTGACTAAACCTCGTCTTGCCATACCTGTAGTTGTCCAATTTGGCGTTCGCTATGTACTTCGTACCGGTCTGCTGGAGATGCTCCGTGGGCTTGTACAACCCGTGATCTATCTGGGCTGGGAAGATGCTCTGCTACAGGAAGAATTTGAAGCGTTGGGTGCTGAAGTCTATTTGCTGCCGAAAGCGCAGCGAGACACCACTTATACACGCATCAAACGCCAACTTGATATGGCCCATACCCGTCAGATTGCAAGCCCGACGACTCCAATTGATAAACGGCGCAGCGATCTGTTGGCGCCACTTCCTCTGCGTGCTCGCTTACGCGATGCGTTTTATACGACGAACCTCGCGATGCCTTGGCAGCCCGAACGTGTGCTAAAACTCGAAGCTGCGGCAATGAAATCTGGGACGAACTTTGACGAGTTCCGTGCATTGCTCCGAAAGCACCACATTGATGCCATATTTAATCTGACCCCGTTTTATTCTAATGAGCAGCTTTTACTGCGCGCCGCTGCCGATCTGTCTCTGCCGATCTGTACCAGCATCCTTTCTTTCGATAACTTGACTACACGGGGTTACGTGCCGGTAGTCTCAGATACTTATCTTCTTTGGAACCGCTACAACGAGCAGGAGCTTTACCGCATCTATCCTTCTACGCGAGAAAAGCATGTTGAGGTGGTGGGAGCACCACAGTTTGATTTTTATCACGATCCACGTTATCTCCTAGATGAATCGACATGGCGCACATTAACTCATCTGCCACCAGATCGCCCTGTGATTCTGTTTGGCGGAGGGCATTACCTGATCGCCTATCATGAGCAGCATATTCTGAAAGACATTGATGATGCGATCGAAAGAGGTCGCATCCCCCATAATCCGGTGATTCTTTTCCGTCAACATCCGAATGATCCGCTAGACCGCTGGAAACCGATTCTCTCATCCTGTAAACATGTCATTCACGATGTACCATGGGAAAACGCGGCGGAAGGTATTGCGCATACGAATATTCGCCAGCAGGATATTGTTAAACTGGCGTCAACGCTGGCACATAGCTGTGTACATGTGAATACGAGCTCTACACTGACGATTGATGGCGCAATCTTTGATCGTCCGCAAATTGGCCCAGCCTATGACACGGCAGGATCAAAATATCACCAAGTGATGCGTGATTTGTACCTCCGCGAGCATTTCCTGCCCATCACAAATTCGGGAGGGCTTGCCATATCGGATACACCGGAAGCATTGATTACGCACATTACCGAAGCGCTTGAGAATCCTGCCGTGCGTTCAGCAGAACGTAAACAGATGATCCGGGAAATCATCACCTACGATGACGGAAAAGCGGTAGAACGTGTGAATCTTGGTCTGCGGGCATTTATCAACCGGCACTTCTAGGAGTCTCACCCAAATGGGACATAGCTGCATGAATTGATCGTTCACTTATCACACAATCCATTTGCTTCATAGGAAAAACTCGCGATGCTCAGAATCGATTACCGCAGCTTACCAAAATATGAAGTTCCCTGCGCCTGTTGTGGATCTATGGATTATCAAGTGGCACGGAGAGGCGATCGCTTTAAGTTCGGTTTGCGCACCGTTGTTTGCACTCAATGCGGACTCCTTTTTACGAGTCCTCGACCCTCTGCTGAATGGTTCGATGAGTTCTATCGTTTTCACTATCGAAAGTACTACGAGGCGGTCGATCAACCGGATGAGACCTACCTTAATCGCGATTGGATACGAGGCCGCCACCTGCGTAATATTGATATTTTGGCGCCTCACCTGAAGCCAGTTGGCATGTTGCTGGATATTGGCTGCGCTGAAGGAACTTTTCTTCATGCCTTCGGGGAGCGGTTTCCCGACTGGCATAAAATCGGTATTGATCCTTCAGAATCATTCACAGCCTTCGCACGCTCCCATTTCCATCTAGACAATATTCACCAGGGGAATATCCAAGCGCTAACCACTTGGGATGCCGAACAATTTGATCTCATTACAGCGGGGCATGTGCTTGAACACTTACTCGATCCCAATGAGTTTTTTATCCTCTGTCGTCGCTTGCTAAAACCAGATGGATTGTTATTCATTGATGTGCCTGATACTGAATCGGGCATTCGCGGGTTACAAAACATCCACATTGGTCATGTGTACCATTTCACACGATCGACCATATCGAATTTCTTAGCGAAACACGGTTTCGGAATAGTAGCCATCCAAAGCGATTCAACACCGCATCCTTGGACAATGCTGGTGATCGGCGCAAAGCAACTTACAACCCCTACTGACTGGAAACCACAGCCTGTGGACAGCTCCGCTATCAAACGCAGGTTCTACCAGCACACCTCGCTTTCCTTAAAAACAAAGCTTTATATGGCGTACCGCCGGACCTTTCCGCGTGGCCTACGTACGAAATCGGAGAGCGCTTAGGTAACAGGTTTTGATGGTTTCGGTAGCACATTGGTTTACTAGGACAGCTCTTAAGGGAGTGTAGGGTTGGAAATTCTGGTTTTTGGATTGATTGCGCTTCTGCAACTGCCGTTGTTGCTTTCGGTGAGGAGCGTCCCAGATGATGAAGTGCTTTGCGTTGACACTGCGCTTGGTATATTTCGGTATCCACATGTGCCAAAAGCCCGCTATTGGGCACATGTTCTTCCCGAAATGGGAATCCAGAACTTCTATTACACTCCACTTTCATTTTATGTTTTAGCTCTATTTCTTAAGGTTTTCGGTACACGAAAAATAGCTGTCGGAATTCTCCACGGACTCCTACGCTTCATAACAGCGCTGCTCGTATGGGGGATTGGAAGCCAGTTTGGACTCACCCCGCTGCTCAACAGTCTCTTGGTGTTAAGTTGGGCAATCTTTTGTTATGGGCCTACAGGTCGACCGGATGATCTGGCACTCCTATTTGCGGTCACCAGTTTCTATGCGATGGTTGTAGGCGAACCGACATTCATTACTGCCGGACTCAGCGGGATTTTCCTAGGACTGGCGTTTCTCTCCTACCCGGCGGCACTGCTCACCTCATTTACGATTGGGGCTGCGGTTCTGATGAGATATCCCCTTGAGGTTGCAGTACCCTTGCTAGCGATATGTGGGATGGTGACAACCGCGATAGCTTCACTGTGGTTGATTTGGGTGATTCCTTACCGCGGTGCATTCAAAGCGATTTTTCTCAAATTTGCACTGCCAGATGCACGCAGCACCGATCGCATCAAGACTCTCAGAGAAATTGTTCGCTATGTTGGTGCAGGCGTTTATACCTCCCCTATTCCTTTCCACTATTCTCTTATCCCAGTGATGACGCTTACCGCTTATTCAGCGATCATCAGCCCTAATTCAAACCTGCTCGCCCTATTAGGCATGATTGGCGCACTTATCTTTCACTTTATCTACCTGAGTGGTTTGCGAATACACAAGACTTATAATCTTCTCTTTCTCCTTGCTGCGCTTCACGCTTTCGCAATACTTCTTTTGAGTCGCCAACTGGATGCGCTGACCGCGAATGGGTTGGCTGCTGCTCTTGCCCTCGTTTTGGGGGGACAGGTTGCAGTGACGGTGAGTTTGGCACTTTTGCGTTTGATAGCGGTATTGTCCATATCTGGACGATACAATGGGCAGGCATCGCAATCCCTTCGGGCGCGTATTCCATTGGGGGAGGCGGTTCTGACCAATGTAGGCAATGCCTATTACGCGCTTGCAGATGGAAATCCAATCTATACGGTGGCCGGTCGCACAGGGACGACCTATGGAGGAGTTCCTTTCCATTGGGAATTTGATGATCGCTTTCGCTGGTTAATTCTTGCCTCACCGATCGCCTCAGCCAATCCGTATGGGAAATTTAACTGGACAGAAGTAGATCGCGCGTTTTTTCAAGCGAACTTTACACTAGACACGACGATTGAGGTTTTCATAAGCGAGCCACGCCGTGGTTTAACCCGATATGCTGGCGCACCGGAGACATGGTTCGTTTATCGATACGTTGGTTGAGCTAGAGTGTGGAAATCTAGATGCTTATCCGGAAGCAGAATCAATAATGGAACGGATTCATGTCGCCTAAAGTGACTGTTATCATTTCAGCGTATCAAAAAGCGTCCTATCTGCCGCAAACAATCCAAAGTGTGCTGGATCAGACTTTTCGCGATTTCGAACTTTTGATCGTAGACGATGGTTCGACAGATAATACACGCCAAGTTGTTGAGGAAATTGCGGCGCGTGATTCACGCGTTCATTACCTCTATCAGGAAAACCAAGGCCCTAGCGGTGCGCGCAATACGGGTGTTAAACATGCAGCGGCGGAAATCATCGCCCTACTCGATGGGGATGATGCATGGGAACCGGACAAACTGGCCTATCAGGTACAAATGATGGATCAGTTTCCTACAATTGACCTGATGTTCACCAATAGCAAATGGGTGAACACTGCTGAAGAGGAAATACAAGAAGAGTCGACCTATTTTCACGCATATGTCATGCGCGAATTCGCAATGGAGTCCCCGCCCAGTGCTAGCGATCTGTTTCGCCTGAATCAGCAGCCGAACGACTTGGCCGCTACATTGTTTCGCAAAAACGTTATTAATCTCTCCACCGTGATACTTCGCCGCCGCGTTTTTGATCGGGTAGGGAACTTTGAGCCATCCTTACGCGGCCCCGAAGATCTGGATTATTGGGTACGGGTTGCCCTCGCGGGAATGCAATATGCGTATTCGAGCCGCATTACAGCAACCTATTTCAAGAACGCAGGAAGCCTTGTGCAAATGCGGAACGAAAGCACCCAATTGAATTTACTGAAATATGCGCTGCATGCCTTTCAAGCACCTCTCTATGAGCCACTGCGCCCCATGACACGGGATCTGGTACGGACTCGCTACAAGGGGCTGATCGCGTTCTACGTACAGGATGGGCAGCGCGCAAAAGCGCTGCAAGCATTTCGTGATGGTCAAAAATATGGGTTGGGTGCGCGAGCGTTTTTGCTAGCAGCGTTTGGGAGAGCCGGAACGCTTCGAATGTATCAGCAGGTTAGGCAGCGACTCTCTCGCCGTGCATCCTAACCGAATACACGAAAAGGCCGCATGCTATGACACAGTCCGAAGTTCTCGCGCTCATTCCGGCGCGTGCTGGCAGCAAGGGTATCCCACATAAGAACATTCGGTTGCTGGGCGGCAAGCCCCTGCTTGCCCATTCGATTGATCACGCGCGGGCTGCGAAACGGGTCACAAGGATCGTGGTTTCGACCGATAGTGCGGAATACGCCGACATTGCGCGACTCTATGGGGCGGAAACCCCTTTTCTCCGTCCTGCCGAGTTGGCGCAGGATTTTTCAACGGATGTCGAAGCATTTGAGCACGCGCTGAAGTGGCTGCACGATCACGAAGGCTATGTGCCCGAAGTCTGCGTGCATTTGCGACCAACCTATCCAATTCGTAACCCAGCGGATATAGATGCGATGATCGAATTGCTGCTCACGAATCCGGATGTGGACTCGGTGCGCTCTGTATCCCCTGCACCAGATACCCCTTTCAAAATGTGGTTCATGAAGGAAGACGGCATTTTGAAACCTGTCGTTGAAAACCCGGCATTTCCTGAAGCGTACAATATGCCGCGCCAAGCGCTGCCTAAGGTTTACCTGCAAAACGCATGCATCGACGTGGTTCGAGCCCGTGTGATACGGGATCTACACTCGATGACAGGCCGGGTCATTCACGGCTATGTGATGACCGAAAACTTCGATATTGATTTGGAAGAACAGTTTCACCGCGCCGAAGCCACACTTGCATCCGCGTCCCCGACAGCACAAAGCGGCGGCAAAATATTCTGTTTCGACATTGATGGGGTGATTGCGACCATCACACTGAATAACCAGTATAATCTGGCGCAGCCCATCACCAGCGCGATCAACATTATCAATCGGCTGTTTGATGAAGGAAACACGATTGTGCTGTTCACGGCGCGTGGTTCCGCAACCGGAATTGATTGGCGTGAAGTTACCCGGCAGCAGATGGAACAGTGGGGCGTCAAACATCACCGTCTGGAGTTTGGAAAACCCCCTGCCGATTACTACATCGACGACAAGCTGATCAGTTTGGATGATCTTTACCGGTTGTTTCCACACCGCGATACCTAAGCCCAGTACCAAAGGAATGCGTATGTCGAACTTTTTCCACAACTTGTTCATCTTCGAGATGGCAAATAACCATCAGGGTGACCTTGACCATGGCCTTCGCATCATTCATGCCATGCGCGATATTGCCCAAAAATATGGCATTAATGCGTCGGTTAAACTTCAGTATCGTGATCTTGATACCTTCATTCACCCCGATTACAAGAAGCGTTCCGATGTCAAACATATTCCGCGCTTCATGAGCACCCGCTTGGAACAAGCGCAGTTTAAAACCCTTGTCGATGCGATCCACGAAGCCGGGATGCTGCGGGTGGTCACTCCATTCGATGAAGCATCGGTTGAAACCTGTATCAAGCACCATGTAGATGTGCTGAAAGTGGCGAGTTCAAGTATTCAGGATTGGCCGCTGCTGGAAGCGATTGCCGTGGCAGGAAAGCCTGTGATCGCCTCGACCGGGGGGGCAAATGAGGAAGAAATCGACAATGTGGTGAGCTTTTTCACCCATCGCAATGTTGATTTCGCACTGCTGCACTGTGTTAGTGTGTACCCTACCCCGAACAACCAGCTCCAAATGGATATGGTACGGCGGCTGAAGCAGCGCTACCCAATGATCACGATTGGCTATTCCGGTCACGAAGATCCGAATGACACTACTCCGGGAAGCATTGCGGCGGCACTTGGCGCGGAAATTCTGGAGCGTCATGTTGCGATCGCGACTGAAAAACACAGCGTCAACGCGTATTCGATGACGCCGGAGCAGACCGATCGTTGGGTGAGCACCGTCACCCGCACTCGCGAAGCGCTCATGGTCGGTGAAAGCAAAGCTGTGACGCAGGAAGAAGTGGATTCACTTTTGTCACTTCAGCGTGGGGTTTACGCACGCCGACCGATCCGCAAAGGTGATCCGATTATGCGGGATGATGTGTTTTTTGCCATGCCATGCCAACCCAATCAAACGGATGCAGGCCAATTTGGGCGGCTGCGTACCAAGTGGGTAGCAAGTCAGGATTACGCGGTCAACCAGCCGATTCTGGAACAGCAGTCGATCGATGATGCGATCACGCGTGTTCGTACGATTATTCATCGGGCGAAGCGGATGCTGGCGGAAGCAGGGATTCAACTGGGTGAGAATTTCCAAGTGGAGCTGTCCCATCATTACGGGATCGAGAACTTTGAGCATACTGGTGCGCTCATCATCGACTTGGTGAATCGGGAATACTGCAAAAAGTTGGTTGTGCTAGTGCCCGGTCAGACGCACCCGAACCACAGGCATAAGGTTAAAGAAGAGACATTCCAACTCCTGTGGGGCGATCTTGATCTGATCCTGAACGATGTGAATACCATCCACATGAAACCCGGTGATTTGCAGTTGATCGAACGAGGCACATGGCATCGCTTCAGCTCATCGGGCGGTGCAATTTTCGAGGAAGTGTCTACGACGCATATCAAGGGTGATTCCTATTACGAAGATGCGGAAATTGCGCGCAAGGACTTGATCGAGCGCAAGACGCTTCTGGAAGAATGGTAGCAAGTGCAAGCGCTGGGCTGTCGAGCGAATGCGACGTGAAGCGCATCAGATAACTGGTTAACCATAGGGGGTCGGTACGTGCCCTCTATGGTGAAATTACTGCACTAGGTCTCAAGGACAAACCCGACTATGCCCCGTTTCCCGAATCTCAATGCCGTACGCTTCTATGCAGCAGTCTGTGTTGTCATTTTGCATGTGCGCTTGTTCTTGTCCGTTGAGGGAAACGCTGGCTTAGATAGACTTTTGTTAGGCGGGTGGGACTCGGTTACGCTGTTTTTTGTCCTTTCAGGCTTCTTGATTACGTACCGATTGCTGAACGAAAAGAAATCGACCGGAGATATTTCGCTGAGTAAATTCTATATTCGGCGTGCGTTGCGTATCCTGCCCCTTTATTATCTCGTTTTCTTCCTCGGACTCATCTTATCCGCCGTTCAAGCCGATTATGCTATTGAACCGAAGGCAATTCTTGCTCTTCTATTGCTTTCCGGCCAGTTTCCCTATGCTTGGGGATCGGGCGCAGGTATGGGACTGCTGTTTCATTTTTGGTCCTTAGGGGTTGAGGAATGGTTCTATGCGCTATGGCCCCAATTCATGAAACGCCTGAAACCACTCACTGCAATTGGCATTTTCTTTTTCGGTAGTATTGCTATCACGGCAATTTTGTTCCCTGCGGCGCTTGTTGATCGAATCGAAGCAGAAGGCTTTATCACGTTGGTTCGCCTTTGCCGCTTTGAGGCAATGGCAGTCGGCGCATTTGGGGCTTGGATAATTCTCCAACGGCCTTTGTGGCTGAAATATATCTATTGGATCAATTTACCTGCGTTTGCTGCACTAGGTTCTGTTGACATTTCAACGTAACCAAATGATCGTGCTGACCAGATAGAGAAAGCCAGCGTAATGATGGGCGAGTTTGTCAAAACGAGAGAAGAGGCGGCGAAAATGCTTGATTTTGTTGATGAAGCATTCGACCAAGTGTCGCTCTCGGTACAGCCAACGGTCATAATCACGCTTGACTTTGGCCCGCTGGTGAGGCGGAATGACGACTTCCGCACCGCTGTCGATAATCAGGTCAACCAACGACTGGGCAGCATAGCCGCGGTCGGCAATCACATGCTCGGTGGTCAAATCTGCCAGCAGCGCTGGTGCTTGCTTGATGTCAGCGGCTTGTCCCGCGGTCAGCGACAACCGCAGCGGATTCCCCAACGCATCGACCACGATATGCACTTTCGTGCTGAACCCGCCTCGGCTACGCCCCAGCGCTTGGGTTGCCTGCCCGCCCTTTTTTTTGAGCACCTGCGGCGCACGGATGGGCGCGCACAATCGTACTGTCAATCATCACACTTTCCATATCGGCATCCTGCCCAAAGTGGGTCAACATGCGCTCCCACACGCCCGCATCACACCAGCGCGCAAAGCGTTTGTAGACTGTATTCCACTGCCCATATTCCGCAGGCAGTAAACGCCATTGCGCGCCACTGCGTCCGATCCACAAGACCGCTTCGACAAACCGGCGGCATTCCGCCTCTTGCCCCACATACGCATTCGGGTCTATTCGCAGGAACTCCCGAATCTTCGTCCATTGGTCATTTGAGAGTTTCACAGTCGTCATGCGACCAGTTTACATCAAATGTCAACAGAACCTAGTTCCGACTTGGAGGCACTATGGATTTACCCATCATCGAACTGCGAAAATCTCTTCCTGAAATCGTGGTGATGATTTGCCTGATCAACTTGAGTACAAACCCGCGCCCAATCATTTGCTGGAAAACCTGGCATCGCATTACTGGAGATTTATCGTATGGGATTTACACACTACACCCGATTGTATTGATGATTACAGGTTGGTGTTGAGGTCATTAAATTTGATCCTTCCTGAGCTTGTTTTGATACTACTTGGAGTCGTATTGACGGTTTTGACGGCAGCGATTTCCTACCAATACTTCGAGAAGCCCTTCCTAAAGATGAAAAACCGGTTCGCCGTTGTGGCAACGACTCAAGCTGCATGAGATTTGGTTGGAGATTGTAAAACGCCAAAGCGTCTTGCTAAACAGAATGCCTGACGTTCGAACGAAGGGATCAGCACAACTTGAAGAAGGTATAGACGCATACACTCATCAGACGAAACTTCTGCTCGGCAAACGCTACACCGTCACCGAGTTTTGACAGGATCGTCCGGTTGGCGAACTGGCAACCTGCTTTAGATGAGACGATTGATCAGATTTTGGACGACCAGCGGAAAGAACTGAATGCTGCTGAGGTTTCCGGCTAACGCTTGTTTCTCTCAATCCTACGATAATCTGTCATCACAGCCCCGCTTGAAATGCAGGGCTGTGTGTTTTTCATTCACGTTCATGATGCCAATTCGCACGAGGCCATCGGCGAAACATAATCTCCGCTAACCCAACCCGTTTGCCCTTCATAGGTGACATGCCACCAATTCGAACTGTTGACTTCCGAAGATGTGAGCACGGTCGAATACGGGATCGTGAGCAAGAGCGTCGCATCAGCGTTCGGTTCGTCGCGCAAATTCAGGTTGTACAGCACCATCAATGAGCAGGTGGTGGCCCCAGCAGCAATCGTACTGCTGTCGCTGGCGTCAGTCGATGGGGTAGATGCCGTTTCACCGTCTGTCGAGGCCTGCACATACCCTGCCGAGATCGGCACCAACGTCATGGTGGGTGTCGGCGTGTAGTCCGGCGTGGGGGTGATCGTCGGCAGCACTGCTTGGCGTGAAGGGGTATGGGTCGCGGTAGGAGTTTCAGTAGTTGCTGCGGACGTATCTCCTGCTGGTTCTTCGGTCGTTTCGACAACAACCGGTGCGGGGAAAGCGAACCCTGCTGGAGCCAAAAGCCCAGCGGGCGCGCTCGATGTCGTATTTCCCGTATTCTGAAGCGTCGTATCAGCAGCTCCAGTGTTCTGATTTGCCGTGGACGACACATTCATGGCTGGGAACCCGCTAGTGGGAGGCGTGGCGGCAGAACTAGCTGAGGTTGATGTGCTCGATGCGGGGAGCAGCGCCAGCACATGCGGTGTGGCGACCAATCCACCAGCGATCAGTACTGCAACGCCGATGCTGAGCAGCCCATACGAGCGGCCCACCCGATGCTGGCGAATATCGCCGATGAGCAGCAGCAGACCGAGCACAAAGCTAACGCCCGCACTCGCCGCCGCGCCGAGCGTAACAAGCGGCGGCAGCGATTGGCGCGCGGTTCCCCATGCATAGACTCCAACCGGGATTAGAACCGCGAGATAGGCAAGCAGCAGACCGAAGAAATTCACCTTGCGGTGCTTGGCAAGCGCTTGCACGAGGATATAGAGGAGATACGGGAGCGGAACCAGCCCGCCGAACCGGAGAATGTTTTCCATAGGAACAGCCCTTCTGACTTTTCGGCGCCGCTACTCGTAGCGCAGCGCGTCGATTGGATTAAGGCGTGCCGCGCGACTGGCGGGGTACACACCGAAAAATACACCCACTGAGATTGAGATACCCACGGCGAGTGCGATACTCGTTGCCTGCACGGCAACCGTGAGGCTTTCTACAAGCGCGCTGATGAGCATCGATCCCGCGACTGCCAACCCGATTCCGATTAACCCACCGGTAAGCGCCATCACAACCGCTTCAACGAGAAATTGTGCGACAATATCCGCCCGCTGGGCACCGACGGCTTTGCGTAATCCGATCTCGCGTGTGCGCTCGTTCACCGTGACCAGCATGATATTCATCACGCCGATCCCACCGACCACTAGTGAAATCCCGGCCAGAATGCCGAGAAACCCGGTGAGCGTTTCGATCGTGCTCGAAAGCGAATCGATGATGGTGGTCGCAGTGAACAAGCGGAAGTTATCGCTGTCGTTTGCGCCGACATTGCGCTCTTCGCGCAGCACACGGCTTGCCTCTTCGATGGCGGCGTCCACATGTTCGTTATCGACCGCTTTCACGAGGATTTGGTTGATCACATGTTCCCCGGTCACGCTGCGCGTCGCGTTCAGTCGGGTTTGCGCGGCGGTGATCGGTACCGCGATCAAGTTGTCGTTATCGCCTGTGTCGTCGAGCACGCCGATCACCTGAAAGAACGCGGCGTTAATGCGAATCTGCGCACCGACGGGGTTGGCATCTTCGAAGATGTTTTCCGCTGTTGTCACGCCGATTACCGCAACACGGGCGCTGTCATTCAATTCTTCTTCGGTGAACATACGCCCTGCGCTGATCGAGCGATCGTTGACGGGTAGAAAATCGGTCGTCACCCCTTGTACAGAGACATTGAATTCGCTGCCGTTGTATACCACCGAGTAATTCCCGGTCGTCTGCGGCATGGCATAGGCGATATTGGGTGCGCGTTCATCATCGTTGAGTGCCTCTACCAAATCTTGCGTGAGCGGCACGGTGCTTCCGCCGGAAGGCAGGGCTGAGATTCGGATCAGGCTTGCACCCAATCCTTCAAACTGCGAGGTGATGCTCGACTGCACGGCTTGCCCAAGCGACAGCAGCAGCACAACGGAGGTAATGCCGATGATGATGCCGAGCATCGTCAAAATGGTGCGCAGTTTGTTGCCCATGAGCTGTGTCAGCGCGACACGGATGTTTTCGACCAGAAACCCGATCATCATTCAAACCTCAGCGCTTGAATCGGATGCATACGCGCGGCACGGTTTGCCGGGAACAGCCCGAAGAAAATGCCGATCCCGCTGCTGACTCCGGTCGCCAGCAGGATCACATCGCTGCTCAACGCGAAAGTGACGCCGGAAATGAACCGCGGCGCGATCTGCAAAATGCCCCAACTGAGGGCAATCCCGCCCGCACCGCCGAGCAGGGATAGCAGAATGCTCTCGATCAGAAATTGGCTGAGGATGTCGCTGCGCTGTGCGCCAACCGCCTTGCGCAGCCCGATTTCCTGCGTGCGCTCCGAGACGGACACCAGCATGATATTCATCACCCCAATTCCGCCAACCAACAGCGAGATCGCCGCGATGCCGCTCAGGAACATCGTCAGCGTAGAAAGCACCGCCGTCCGCGATTCGGCGACCGTTGTAGCGCTGGTGACGGTGAAGTCCGCTTCATCTGCATCGCTGATCCCGTGCTTGTCAAGCAGATAGGCTTCGATCTCATCGGTTGCCGCATCCATACGCTCTGTATCACTCACCTGCGCATAAATCGTCGAAACCGTATAGCCTTCACCGGCAACGCGTGCATTCGCAAGGCGCGTCTGAGCCGTCGAAATCGGCACCAGAATCTCATCATTCGGATCTTGGAAAGTGGCCGTTCGTGTTTCCATCACACCCACGATCACGAAGGCGCGGTCGTTGATGAGCAGCGTTCGTCCGGTTGGATCATAGGCGGCATCGCCGAACAAATCCTCGACAACGGTTGTTCCCAACAGCGCGATCTGCGACTGGGACGTAATATCCTGTGTGGTGAAGATGCTGCCGGTGCTGGGCATCCAGTCGTAGACGGCGAAATAATTCGCCGTCACACCGCGCACACTGACACTTGTGCTGTTGTAGCCATCGACGGCGGTCGCCTGTACCGTATAATCGGCGGCCACTTGGTTGACATCCGGGGCAATCGTGGAGTCAGCGATTCGCTCCGCATCCACCATCGTGAGTGGGTTGGTCGCAGCGAAGAACCCGCGCATCGGGGATTGGCCGCGAACGGTCAGTATATCCGCCCCCAGTCCTTCAAACCGGGATGCAACGTAATCCTGCACGCCGCGCCCCAGACTCATCAAACTAACCACAGCCCCCACGCCGATGATGATGCCGAGCATCGTCAGGGCGGCACGGGTGCGGTTTAACAGCAGGCTGTTGACGGCAATGCGCAAACTCTCAAACAGGCGCATAGAAGATCTCCTTCACGTATATTCTTCGGCTTTGCCGTTGAAATAGGCTTCGTGTAGGAGGGATTGCAGCTCTTCGGCCTCGCTCGGTCGTTCATCAACCCCGGCCACAAGCGGACGCGATACCGCTTGGTCAGCGACAATGCGCCCATCGCGGATCATGATCACGCGCTGGGTATGCCGTGCGATCCACGGATCATGGGTCACAAAGATCGTCGTGATGCCTTCTTCCGCGTTCAGCCGTTGGAAAATCTGCATGACTTCGGTGCCGCTGCGTGAGTCGAGGTTGCCGGTCGGCTCATCTGCCAAAATGATCGAAGGGTTGCTAACCAGCGCACGGGCAATCGCTACGCGCTGCTGTTGACCGCCGGAAAGTTCGCTCGGCAGGTGATCCATGCGCTGTTCCAGCCCCACGGATTTCAGGGCGGCTTTGGCCCGCGCCCGTCGATCGCGGGCGTTGGCATAAATGAGGGGCAGCTCCACCTGCCGAAGCGCAGAGGTGCGCTTCAACAGGTTGAAGTTCTGGAAGACGAAGCCGATTTTTCGGTTGCGAATACGCGCAAGGTGCTGTGCGCTCAGGCGGGCAATATCCTCACCGTCAAGGTTGTACTCGCCGCTCGTCGGCTGATCCAGTGCGCCGAGGATATTCATCAGCGTGCTTTTACCTGACCCTGATGGCCCCATGATGGAGACGAATTCTCCGCGCCGGATGTCCAGCGACACGCCTTTCAGAACTTCGAGCGTTTCCGTCCCCATCTGATAGCTCTTGGTAATATCGCGGATGGCGATCACGGGGAGTTCTGGTGCTTCCGCCGCTATTGGTTTAGGTAGTGCGCGGGCTGCACGTTGAAAGAGAGCGACCATCACCCACCTCCCATCGGCCCACCGCCGCCCGATCCGCTCGGCGGCTGGAAATTGCCGCTCGGCGGTTGGAAATCCCCTTGAGGCCCGCCACCGCCGCCAAGCAGACCGCCCAACCCGGTCGTGGTTTGGGTCGTCGTCGTGTCGGATTCGCGAGCGAGGATGACAATCGTTTGCCCTGCTGCGAGTCCGGTGAGAATCTGGCTTTCACTGGTGCTGCGTTCACCGATAGTGATCGGGACGTTGGTATAGACTCCCGGTGCGCTTTCGATCGTGACGACGTTTTCGCCCGTCGCGCTGTCGGTCGAAATGAAGCGGTTAGGGATGAGCACCACATCGTCAAGCTGTTTCAGAATCACCGTCGCCGTCGCGCTCATGCTGGGGCGTAGAAGCGCGTCATCTGTCGGATTAAGCGTGACGGTCGCCGCGTAACTGACAAGCTGGCTGTCCTGAGTCGGTGAGGTGTCGAGGTGTGTGATCGATCCGGTAATCTCGGCATCCGAGAACGCCTGCACATCGATCGTCACGTCTTGCCCTTCATGCACATTGACCACATCGGCTTCGGCGATGCTGAGGTCAATCGTGTAGGCACTCGTATCCACCAGCGTGATCGCGCCGGTACTGGGCGGCAGCACACCAACAATCAGCGATTGTTCGGCGATCACTCCATCAAACGGAGCGATGAGGACGTAGTTCTCCAGCGTTTCCTGTGCGCTTTCGAGGCTAAGCTGCGCCTGCTCTACCTGAATTTCTGCCTGCCGGATCTGATCTTCAGTTGCCCCGGCCAACAGGCTGTCGAGCTGTGCTTGCGCATTCGCAACAGAGGCGTTTGCCGACACGAGAGACGAGGTGGAAGCGGTTGAATTCGCGGTCGACTCATAATTCATGTCGGCCAGTGTCACGCTGTCCTCTGCCGTATTCACCGATGAGTCGAATTCCTGCTGCTCAACCCATGTTACATCGCCGCGGGCTGCTTCTTGCGCCACCCGCAAATCACGATTGATCTGCGTCTGCCAGAGCTGATTGCGCGCTAGTTCCGCTTGCAACCGTGCGATTTCAATGTCGTTGGCACTCGACGTTCCATTGGAGGAAGCACTGTATAGCTGTGCTTGTGCCAGCGTTACATTGGCTTCTGCGATGTCGATCTCGATTTGCGTTGGTGGCGAATTTAGTGCATCCAGTGAGATCTGCGCCTGCTGAAGCTGAAGTTCGGCCAGATGAATCCGCTCATCGGCGGCGGTCGTATCCAACCGCGCCAGCACATCCCCCGCGTGGACGGTATCGCCGACCTGTACCAGAATTTCTGTGACGGTGGCTGAAGCACCAAAGCTGAGCGTTTCCTGATTTTTCGGCGTGAGCGATCCGGCGGCATCCAGTGTCAGGGTAAGGGTACCCGTGGAGACGGTACCCGTTTCCGCAACTGTGACCGCATCACCGCTGGAACTTGCTGCGGATTCAGCACTGCTCGCCGCATCCTGTGATTGCACCATCGCGTACCCACCCAGTGTGATCAATGCGGAAAGCAGGCCGACACTGATCAATCGGATGGGACGCCCGCGATGGGAAGTGTTTTTCGCTGTCATCGTCCTAAACCCTTACTCCTGCTGCCTAACTAGACAGCGCAATCGTCGCTTCACCGGTCATGCCCGGGCGAATACGCTCATCGTCGGTATGGAGTGCAAACCGCGCGCTGTACTGCACGATGCCGCTGCTTTCGGTGCCAATCCACGCGATTTGTTCGATCGTCGCGTCAAAGGACTCATCCGGCAGCGCGTCAAGGATGATCGTCGCCGTCATGCCTTCAGTCACTTCATCCAGATCGAGTTCATGGATCGGCGCGGTGAGCCATAACTGCGAAAGATCGGTCATCGTGATGGCGGCAGAGGCTGGTGAGGCAGTTCTCCCAACTTCGATATTCACATTAGCGATCACACCTGCGATTGGCGAGATGATTTCGAGCTGACGCAGGGTATTCGCCGCGCTGTCGAGGTTGGCTTGTGCGATTTCGACGGCAAGCTGTGCATTGGCGACCTGTGACGCATCTGAACCGGCCATCAGTTGGTCATACTGAAGCTGCGCAATCTGAATGCGAACTCCTGCTGACCAAAGGTTGGTTTGATCCGGTGTTTGCAGACTATCAAGCTGCAACCGCGCAATTTCTGCATTCATCGAGGCTTGACCAACCGCGGCATCCTGCAAGGCAAGCTGTTCATCGGTCCCGTTCATGTTCGCGCGCTCCTGCACCGCCAAGTTATACGCATCCACCGCCTGTTGATAGCGGATCTGCTGCTGCTGGATTTGTGTATCGCTCGATGAATTGGCGGCATCGGTATAAGCGGCCTGCGCGCTGGCGATATTGAGCTGCGCGGATTCGATCTCACTATCGCTCGGCGGTTCCAGCAGGTTGTCGAGGTTGATCTGCGCATTTTCGAGGCTCAAGGCCGCTTGTCGGTAGCTCATCTGCGCGTCACTGTCATCCAATCGCGCCAGCACGGTGCCCGCTTCGACGTAATCTCCCGGCTGTACCAGCACTTCTGCGACGGTGCCGGAGGTCTGGAAACTCAAGGAAGCGGTTTGGTTTTCCTCGACCGATCCCAGTACCGAGATCGACGACACTGTGTCCGCTTCGCTGCTCGACGACGATGTGGTACCGCCGCCGGAGGAAAACGCGCCGCCCTGCCCATTGGTTCCGCCAGATGGGGCACTTCCCCCGAACTGGGCGGCGCGGCTGGCGATTTGAGTCGCCATTTCTGCCGTTACCGTGACTGACTGCCCATTCGGCATCGTGATCGTTTGCCCCACCTGTAAATTGCCGAATCGTCCTCCACCCCCTGTACCGCTCGTATTGGCTGCTGCGGGCTGAGTTGATACATAAGCTCCTATGCCTGCCGGTACTGCCAGTGTCAAAATCAGCAGTACCAACAGGGCGCGTGTTACGCGCATAGCACCTTCCTCCACACTCCCATTGGTGTAATGCTTCGATTGTGCTGTGCGATTTTGGAATGCCCGTGTGGGGATTGTGGGGAAAGCGTAAAGTCAAGGCGGTTTACGCAAATTTTACGAATTGCCCATTTTGCGCCCGTTTATGGGAGGAGGCTAAAATAGTGGCATCGCGTTTTCCTTAGGAGATGCCCCCGATGCCATCGTATCCGATCATTGATGGTCACAATGATGCACTGATGGACTATTCCCCGCCGACAAGTGCTCCGGTCAGCACGTTCTTCGAGGGGCTTCCGGGAAGACAGTTTGATTTACCGCGCGCCCGCAAAGGTGGTGTTGCCGCCGGGTTTTTCGCCGTCTTTATCGAAGAAGAACAGGCGATGCAGATGGTGCACAATTTCGATCCTACAGTGGAATATGTGCTGCCTGCCCTGAAGGATGATGAAGCGCAGCGTGCGGCCATGCGCATGGTCGCGAATCTCTACCGAATCGAAGCGCAATCTGCCGGACAGCTTAAAGTGGTGCGTACCCTAGCGGACTTAGAAGGGTGTTTGCGTGAAGGAGTCTTCGGCGCGATCCTGCATTTTGAAGGCGCAGAGCCAATCGACGCCGATTTGGACGCACTGGAAGTCTTCTATCAAGCGGGACTGCGTTCCCTTGGAATCGTCTGGAGCCGCCCAACGGTTTTCGGCTGCGGCGTGCCGTTCAAATTTCCCCATTCACCAGATACCGGCCCCGGTTTGACGGATGCAGGGAAAGCATTGGTGCGCGCCTGCAATCGCTTAGGCATTATGATCGATCTATCCCACTTGAATGAACAGGGTTTCTGGGACGTGGCACGGTTGACCGATGCGCCGCTTGTGGCGACCCATTCCAATGCCCATGCGCTGTGTAAAATACCGCGTAACTTAACGGATAAACAGCTTGCCGCCATCCGAGAGTCCGATGGAATGGTTGGAGTCAATTTGGTGACGATGCTGCTGCGTGACGATGCCCGTGATGAACCGGATACCCCGGTCGAAACAGTGGTACGCCATGTCGATTATCTGGTCAAGCATCTCGGTATCGATCGGGTTGGGATCGGTGCCGATTATGGCGCGTCGCCGTTTCCACGGTTGCTCCCCGATGCGAGTGCTTATCCGGTGCTTATCGATGCGCTCAGCCGTGCCGGATACGATGACGCTGCGCTGCGCAAGATCACACATGAAAATTGGCTGCGCGTCCTGCGCAAAACGTGGAAAGCTGGATAGGGCGCTAATGGCACCCTTTTGGCTCGCAGTTGCAGGCAGGCGCGGAAACGGTTCCCGTTGACCCTTCCGTGACCAATTCGTAACGGTGTGGCAGAGTCACGACAAAGGGGCACCCTTCCGCACTGCCGCAGGTCACACAGGCCGGGGCGCTGGTATCGCGCAGTTTCCCTTTCCTCACCCAGAATTCGAGCATAGGTTCCAGCATGCTGCGTTCGATGCCGAGCTGACGCGCTAGTTCTGGCAGCGAGATCGTCCCATGATGCTGCTCGAAGTATTCGAGGACTTGCCGGAGTGTCGTTGCCATCGTTGCTTACCCCCCTAATCCGAGCAGCAGCCCACCCTGATAAACGATCACTGCCATCACCCATGCGGTGAGCGTCGTGTAGCCAATCTGGTAAAGCGTCCAGCGCGTTCCAAACTCATGACGCATCGCCGCCGTGGTTGTGATGCACGGCGAATACAGCAGCACGAACACCATGAAAGCCGCCGCTGAGAGCGGTGTGAAAGTCTCGGTGAGTGCCGCACCCAACGTGGTCATATCATCCCCGCTTCCACTGCTGCCGGTGAAATCGGCTTCGGGCATATGCACAAAGGGAAGGAGATTGACCGTGCGCGGGAGGATATTGACGAACTCCTGTGCCGTACCTACGAGCGCCATCCCAAAAGAACCGATGATCTCTCCCAGATCGGATAGGATAGGCTGGTGTTCGGCATTGATCGACTGCTGCGCAGCAGTGGCTCCCACATAGATTTGCCCCATGGTGCCGACAATCACCTCTTTCGCCGCCAAGCCGGTGATGAGCGATCCTGTTGCCTGCCAATTGCCAAATCCAGCAGGTGCAAACAACGGCGCGACTGCACCGCTCAGTGAGCCGAAGACACTTTCCTCCGGCGCGGCATTCCCAAAGTGGTTCAGGTCAAAGTTGGCTGGAAGGGCGGTCAGCAGCCAGACGATCACCGAACAGGCAAGGATGAGTGTCGCTGCTTTGCGCACAAATTCGGAGGTGCGCTCCCATGTCTGCGAAAATACGATCTTTCCGTTCGGGCGGCGGTAGGGAGGGAGTTCCATCACGAATGGCTGCGGGGGTTTGCCCCGGTATAAGATTCGCTTGAATAGCAGCCCGGTCACCAGTGCGACCAAGATGCCCAGTAGATACAACGCGAAAATGGCATTTCCGGATTGTGCGCCGAAGAATACGGTCGCGAACAGCACATAGACGGGCAGACGCGCGCCGCAGCTCATGAAGGTAGTGAGGAACCCTGTCAGCTTTCGATCGCGCTCATTTTCCAGCGTGCGTGTCGCGTATACAGCCGGAACTGTGCAGCCGAACCCGATCAGCAGCGGGAGAAAGCTCTTGCCGTGCAATCCGATCACCTGCATCAGGCGATCCATCACGAAGGCGGCGCGGGCCATATACCCGGAGTCTTCGAGAATGGCGATCATCAGGTAGAGGAGCATAAGCATGGGCACAAATGCCAGCACCCCACCAACGCCTGCAATAATGCCCTTGAGCAGCAGTGACTCCACCCATGATCCGTGCAGACTGGTTAAGCTGAGCAGTGCTGAAATCCAGCGGCTGAACGGCCCCGTAATGACCCCATCAACCCAATCGACAATGGGCGCGCTCACGTTGGCGGTAATCTGAAACACTACCCACATCAAACCGAGAAAGATGGGCAGCCCCCATAGGCGGTGGGTGATGATGCGATCGATACGCTCAGAAGTGGTTTCGGCACTGCGCGCCGCGCGGTGAACGGATTGTTTCACAGCATCGGCAATAAACGCATACCGCTGATCGGTTAGGATCGTTTCAGGATCATCCCCCAACGTTTCGGTTACGCGGTCAATCGCCTTGTTGGCGCTCGCCAGCAGTGCGGTGTGAGAGTTAGCGAACTGTTCGAATAGACGGGGATCGTGCTCAAGCAAATTAATCGCCAACCAGCGCGCCGGATACTGATTGATTAGCGTAGAGTCTTGCTCAATGAAGGTTTGCAGCGCGCTGATTTCTGTTTCCAGCAGCGGATCGTATTTCAGCACCAAGGAATCGGCTTGCCGGTGCGACAAGATAGCCTGTCGCAGCGTATCCATACCGTGACCTTCAGTGCCGATCATTTCGATGACCGGAATCCCACCGAATACCGCGGAGAGGGCGTTGGTATCGACACGAATTCCCCGACTGTTCGCCATATCGACCATATTTAGCGCGAGGATGACGGGCGTTCCTAATTCGATCAATTGGCAGACAAGGTACAGGTTGCGTTCGAGGTTGGCGGCATCCGCGACGGCGATCACGGTGCCGGGGTGGTCGCACAACAAAAACTCGCGCGCGATGATTTCTTCGACCGAATAGGCGGCGAGACTGTAGGTGCCCGGCAGATCGACGACCATGACCTGCTGACCGCCAAGGGTCGTCCAGCCTTCCTTCTTTTCAACGGTCTTTCCCGGCCAGTTACCGACGTGCTGGCGCCCCCCGGTCAAGGCATTGAACAAGGTACTTTTGCCGACGTTAGGATTTCCCGCCAGCGCTACAATGAGGGACTGAGCAGCCATCAGGATTCAATCTCAACAAGTTGTGCTTCAGATTTACGCAGGGAAAGATGATACCCTAGCAACCGGAACTCTAGCGGATCACCCAACGGTGCAGCCTTGATGAGTTCGATTTCAACCCCCCGAACGACACCCATATCCATCAGGCGGCGGCGTACTGCCCCTTGACCACCGATGCGTGCGACCCGCGCTTTTGCCCCCGGTGTCAATTGATCCAATGTGTAAGCCATCTAACCTACTACTTTGTCTGTTCTCTTTGGCGCTACGTTCAGTGTAGGGAGATGTAGTGTCGGCGCGAAGTGACATTTGACAAGGGGAAACGCCAGTAAAAGTCACTTTACCAGCAGAGTGAATGATTTTTCGCATAGGGCAGCCCCTATTTAACAACGGTTAAACAGTGAGCAACCCCTTTTGACCGCGCACGAAAAACGAGTCGTAAGGGTGTTACGTTGTGATTACACAAGGTTTATTGAAAGTATCTTTGCAAGGCAACCGTAAATTTACGTTTTCAAGCGCATGGTGCGACTAGAATAGTAAATGATATGACTTTTGGATCAACGTGGACAATCCGGTATGGATAACTTCCGCTCTAAAGCAGCACAGCACATTCTGCTCATGGATGCATCAAAAACCACCGCTGAGTCGCTTATTCAAGCGCTTGTGGGCCGTGTTGTCCCCTCCCCGGAAAACATCCATTCCGTAAATCAAATTCCGGCACTCGAAACCGCCTTGGCCGAACAATCGTGGGAGTTGCTCCTTTGCAGTATCGAGCTGCCATCAACCGTTCTTTCACAGGTGATGTCACTTGTACGGCGTAAGGTACCGAACCTCCCGGTCTTGGTTGTGACCAGTGACGCGGCCCTGAACGATGTTGTGACGATCATGCGCATGGGGATAAAGGGAGTAATCGAACACGGAGATACAGACCGGCTGATTGAGCTGATTCGGCAGGAAATCGCGGTCGCGTCCCATGATCAGAAAGTCGATCCTTCACTTGACGTACAACGGGAAGCCATTCGCTATGATCCTGAAGGTAGCCATAACGAATTGCGCTTGGTGCTAGATACGATACAAGATGCAATTATTGTCGTGCGTTTGCCAAAGCGGGAACTTATTTATGCCAGTACTTCCATCGAGCGCGTACTGGGGCATCCGCTGCAAAGATTCTTAGACAATGCGAATTTTTATCAGCAGGTTGTTCACCCTGATGACCTGAAAATCACGCAGATAGGATTACAGACCTGTCTGCGCGAAGGCGCTGCCGAACTGGATCATCGTATTGTGGGTCAGGATGGTCAGGTGCGCTGGTTACACCGCCGCGCGTGGGTGATCTACGACGAGCAAAATCACCCTAAGATGGTGATCGACACAGCCCATGATATTACGGCCAGAAAAGCGGGTGAAGAAATCATCCGCATCAACGAAGCAAAACTGAAGGCCGTCCTTGCGGCGGTACCCGATGTAATGCTGCATATTGATGCGAACAGTGTGATTTTGGATGCACATGGCGCTCCTGCTGATATTTTCATCCTTCCTGAATCCTTGGTTGGAAGCAATATTCGTAATTTGCGTAGGATGGCGATTTTCACACCGGAAATTGTGGATAATGTTCTGGCGACCATTCAGACTGTTTTGCTAACTCGGCAGCCGCTTACCCACGAGGTTACGCTTCCCGATGGGCATCATTATGAATTGCGCTACGCCCCGGTCGAGAATAGGGACGAAATTATTCTGCTGATCCGTAATATTACCGATCGAGTGCATGCTGAAAGCGCGCTGCGTGCAAGCGAAGAAAAATTCCGTAACTTGCTCGAAAGTGCGGATGCAGCGATCTCAACCGTTGATTTTGACGGGAACTATCTGTACCTCAATTCGATTGCAGCACGCCCCTATGGTGTCTCTGCTCAAGATCTCGTCGGTAAAACAGTCGCTGATCTGTTTCCGCCCGACCAAGCCGATCAGATTATGCATGATGTGCGACAGGTGATCACCCAAAACACAGGGATCATTCTTGAACCGGAAGTGACCATTCAGGGAAAACAGTGTTGGTTTAGGACGAGTATTCAACCGCTGCGGGATGCCTCTGGGCAAGCGAATGCAGTGCTGATTTATGCCTCTGAGAGCACGGACAGAAAACTGGCAGAACTTGCGCTGTTGGGCAGCGAACAGCGTCTGCGCCTTTTTGTCGAATATGCCCCTGCTGCCATTGCGATGTTCGATCAAAACATGGTGTATTTAGCCGCCAGCCGACGATACCTACAAGACTACCGGTTGGGCGAACAAAACATCGTGGGGCGTTCACATTATGAGATTTTTTCAGACATCCCTGATCGTTGGAAAACTATTCACCGCCGTTGTCTTGAGGGCGCGACAGAACAGTGCCAAGCCGATCCTTTCCCTCGTGCGGATGGCTCAACAGACTGGGTACGCTGGGAAATTCACCCTTGGCACGATGTGAATGGGGAAATCGGCGGAATTTTGCTGTTCTCCGAAGTGATTACCGATCGCATTTTGGCACAGGAAGCACTACGCGCAAGCGAAGAAAAGTACCGTAGTTTGATCGAAAGCTCGGATTCAGTGATTTCTGTGTTCGATGAAACCGGACACATGTTGTACGCCAATGAAATTGCCGCCAAATCCCTAAATCAGACGCAGAAGAGCATCATCGGCAAGTCGATGCACGAACTTTTCCCCCCTCAGAGCGCGAACTATCAGCTCAAGTCAATCCAATCGGTTATTCAATCTGGGGTTGGGCAAGTTCATGAAGCGCCCAGTATGGTGGCAGGCGAATCACGCTGGTATCGCACCAGCATTCAGCCGGTACGCGATGCTTCCGGCAACGTGACTGCTGCACTGATTAATGCCAATGACATCACGGTCATCAAAAATGCCGAAGAAGAACTGCGCAAAGCCCATGATTTGCTGGAGCAGCGTGTAATTCAGCGTACCGCAGAACTGGAAAACGCCAAAAATCGGTTTGAGGCCATTTTTAACCACAGCGGCGATTCTATTCTGCTGCTCGACATAGAACATGGGATTCGGGAGTCTAACTATGCCTTTGAAACCCTGTTAGGAGTTTCTTCCGAAACCACTATTGAACAGCCGCTGTCTGCATACTTCCAAACGGAAGAGCCGGGGCTTATCGACGCCGCAATTCAGGAAGTTGCTGCCTCTCATCAAATGCAAACTATCGAAGCGTGGGCGAAACGTGCCGACGGAGCGATTTGCTATGTCGAGATCAGCCTTGCACCTATAAACCGCTCTAAATCGCGGGTCTCAAATCTGGTGTGCATCGTGCGCGACGTCACAGAGCGGCGTCAGGCTGCCGAAACACTGCGCCAGCAGCATGCCGAACTCGATCGATTTTTCAATGTTGGGCTGGATCTGCTTTGTATCGCGAGTGTCGATGGGTACTTCATCAAACTCAACGCTGAATGGGAAAATGTGCTGGGCGTTTCGATCGAGCAGTTGAAAGGTCAGTCTTTTCTCAGTTTTATCCATCCCGATGATGTATCCAATACCTTGGATGCGATGGCCATACTCAGCGCTCAACAGCCGATTCTAAATTTTACCAACCGCTATCGCCGTGCTGACGGCAGTTACCGTTTCCTCGAATGGCGGGCTAACCCGGTTGGAAAACTCATCTATGCCGCCGCGCGGGACATCACCAACCGGAAGTACATGATTGATGTGCTTCGCGAGAGCGAAAAGCGATACCGCCTGACGATCAACAGTATGTCTGAAGGACTCATCGTGCAGAGTCAGAATGGAACCATCCAGCTCTGCAACGCATCAGCCGAGCGAATCTTGGGCATAGCGAGCATGCAAATGATGGGGCGCACATCAATTGACCCGAATGGGCAGGCCATCCATGAAGATGGCTCACCCTTCCCGGAGGAAATGCACCCGTCCATGGTGACGCTGCGTACCGGTGAACCACAGTCCAATGTGGTGATAGGCGTGCATAAACCAAATGCCGGGCTGGCATGGATTTTAGCGAATGCCCAACCGCTGCATGAGCCGAAGGACAAGCAGCCGTATGCAGTAGTGACCACCTTCACGGATATTACTGATCGCAAACTGGCTGAAGAAGCCCTTCGCGAAAGCGAAGCCCGCTATCGGCTGTTGGCTGAAAATATCCGCGATGTGATCGTCAAAATTTCGCTTGATGGAAAACTGACCTTTGTCAGTCCGTCATCGCTGGATCTAACCGGACATAAGCCAGAAGAACTGATTGGCCAGCCCGTCGGCGCTTTCACCAATCCGGAGGATTTGCCGATGGCACAAGAGCGGATGGCTGAGGCGATTGCTTTAGGGAAGTTGTATTTCTCCTTTTCGCAAAGGGTAATGCATAAAGATGGCCACCTTATTTGGGTAGAAGTGCGCAACACGTTGGTGCGTAACCCGGTTACGGGGGAGCCTATCGAACTCATCGGCATCTTGCACGATATTACAGAGCGAAAGCATGCTGAAGAACAGCTTTATGAGAGCGAAGCCCGTTACGAAAGTGTCGTACAGTCACAATCTGAACTGATCTGCCGCTATTTGCCAGACCTAACCCTGAGCTTTGTCAACAACGCCTACTGCCGTTACTTCAACAAGACGCCAAACGAATTGATCGGCCACAACTTCTTAGAATTGATCCCTGAATCGGAACACCCAGATATTATTGCGTTCTATGAGGAGTTGAAGCGTACACGTGTCACGTGTACCACTGAGCATGAAGTCATCGCGCCGGATGGAACGATGCGCTGGCAGTATTGGACGGACAGCGCCATTGTGAATGATCAAGGCGAAGTCGTCGCTTTTCAAGCGGTGGGGGTCGACATCACAGAGCGCAAGCAGGCGGAAACTGCACTGCGTGAAAGTGAAGCCCGCTATCGCCTGTTGGCTGAAAATGTGAAGGATGTGATCGTCAAGTTATCTCCTGAAGGAATCGTCACCTTTGCAACCCCATCCCTACACAGTTTAGGTGCTTATAACCCTGAGGATTTTGTTGGCCGGTCAGGTTTCGACTTTGTGCATCCAGAGGATGTACCGATCTCACTGGGAGTCGTCGCTTCATCGCTTCGCAATAAGGAGCCAAGTTTCACTCTAACCGAACGACTGCGGCACAAGGACGGACATTATGTATGGGTCGAAGTGACCAACACCAACATTTACGATCCAATCACGGGGGAGCCGCTTGAAATGGTCGGAGTATTACGTGACATTACCGAGCGAAAAAGGGTGGAGGAAGCGCTGCGAGAAAGCGAGGAAAAATTCCGCCTCTTTATTGAATCGGCTCCAATCGCAACCCTGATCACGGATCATCTAGGCAAAATCGTTTTGGTCAACAAAGCGGCAGAGCTGCTGTTTCACTATGAGCGCACCGAGCTCTTGGGGCAGCCCATTGAATTGCTCGTTCCAGAAGGTGCGCGGCAGGCTCATCCCGAGCATCGTACCCGTCATATAGAGATGCCTGAAGCGCGCCGTCATGGAATGCTAGAGCTGACTGCGCGTCGGAGCAACGGAAGTATTTTCCCGGCAGATATTCAGTTAAGCAACATTGAACGGCCCGATGGTATTCTCGTCATGAGCTATGTGTTAGATACCACCCAACGTAAGCAGGCGGAAGCAGCGCTTAAGCAAGCATTGGCTCAAGAAAAAGAGCTCGGCGAGCTCAAGTCGCGCTTTGTATCGATGGCCTCACATGAATTCCGCACACCATTGGCGGCAATTCTTGCGACGACCGAGACGCTTACTTTCTATCGTGATCGGATGGACGATGCGCAGATTGATGAACGTCTCAATCGAATTCGGACTCAGGTTGGGCACATGAGGGAAATTATGGAGGATGTGCTTCAACTGGCGCGTATTCAAGCGGGGCGTGTCGAATTTCGACCCGAACCCGGCGATGTCTATCATCTGTGCCAAGAAATCATCGAGGAATTCGAAAGCCAAGCAGAGCTGCATGGCCGCCTCATTTTCGAATGCCCTAGAATCCCTGTGACCGGAATGTTCGATGAGCGGCTGCTGCGACGGATTATCAGTAATCTCACCCACAATGCCCTTAAATACTCTCCGGTCGAAAAGAAAGTTATCTTAATGCTTACGCATGACGACACAAACATCCACATGATGATCAAAGACGAGGGGATTGGCATCCCGCCGGATGATTTGAAGCACTTATTTGAGCCCTTCCATCGTGCGGTTAATGTCGGCACCATATCAGGAACCGGACTGGGTATGACAATCGCGAAGCAGGCCGTGGAGTTACACGGGGGAACCCTTACGGTAAACAGCGAGGTGGGGCACGGCACCACTTTATTTGTGACCATTCCCAAAATTCCGCCTGTTGATCCAACTCAAGTGGACAGTGATGAACCTGCGGACTCGCCAATTAACAGGTGAGATGGGCATAGCATCAAGGGCAAACGCTGCTGCCCTTGATGCATTTCCATATCACCCAGCTTTGTCATTGGCTTGATAATAGTATCCTCAAGACCCCCTTGGTTTTAGGGGTTAGTAGAAACACAGAACAACGCATAATAGCGATAAATGCGTTTGTAATTCTACCCTCTTACAACACACCTCATCCCTTACAAACGTTGGCTGCTTGGTCTCCTTGGGACAATTTCTATGGCTGACTCAAACCACTATCGCGTATTCATCTGCCATGCCTCTGCTGATTCGGACTGGGTGAAGGGCTTTCTCATTGCCGAGCTTGGCCTCCCGCGAGAGCAGGTGATCACACCAGAGGATTTCACCTTAGGGGCCAAAAAACCTGATGAGTTTGCGCGGGCACTGATCGAGAGTGATTACACATTACTGGTGATTACACCCGCTTTTCTCGTTGCTCCAGAAACCGCAGATGCCACCAGTGTTGCCAACTACCAACGGATTATCAACAAAGAAAAACGGCTCATCCCACTTCTTCTTAAGCCGACGGATCTACCCCTTCAAATTGACTTTCTGCTTCGCTTGGACTGCACTGAGGTTAGCCGCCAGAAAAGCCAAATTGAGCGCCTAAGGCAAACACTCAACGCCCCCCCGCCAGCCATTTTACCACCTCCACTTTGCCCATATCCCGGCATGAAGCCTTTCACATCGCAGGATAAGTATTTCTACGGGCGCGACAACGAGATTGACGATCTTCTCATACGCGTTCGTTATCAGCGGCAGATTTTCATCATCGGCGGCAGCGGATCGGGTAAGTCCTCGCTGGTGTTTGCGGGGCTGCTCCCCAAACTGGCAGCACAGACGGATCCCAAATGGTATGTTCGCTCGCTGCGCCCCGGCGATGACCCTCCCGCTCGGCTTGCGGAAGCCCTTGGAACAGAACTCCCATTGTCAGTGGATCGCTTAGCGTCGATTGTGTCCGAACGGCTGAAGAATCAGGGCGACAAACTGCTCCTTGTCATCGATCAGCTTGAAGAGGCGTTTGCGCAGAGTGACAAGGAGAAACAGGCGGCGTTCTACGCAATCCTGAATGCACTGCTTCCCCTTGATAACTGCGTGACGATTTTCACCGTTCGCGCTGATTTTATGGGGCATCTGATCAACAGCCCGCTTAAGACAGATGCGAAGTCGCAGATGCAGATTGCGCCTCTGCAAAACGCAGCGATGCGCGAGGCCTTGGTTAAACCTGCACAGGCCGTTGGCGTTTGGCTGGAGGATCGGCTGGTAGCGCAGATGATCGCGGATGCCGCAGACGAACCCGGCTGTATGCCCATGCTGCAAGAAACCATGCGTATGTTGTGGGATCGTTTGGAACACCGCTATTTGCCTTTCGAAACCTATCAAGCCTTAGGCAAGGGCGCGCAGCGGCTTTGCCGAAGCGATGGCCTAAAGCGCCAATGCGGTTTTACAAGAGCTGCGCTTCAAAGTTGCCGAGAGTGCGCCAATGCTCGCCGAGCGCATGTTTTTGCGCTTGGTGCAGTTTGGCGATGGCGATAACGCCCCCGTAACACGTCGCCAACAAACCTTTGATCGTTTCCGTGCGATCGCGACGACTCAACGATTTTTCAGCGAACGCTTTGGTCACCTAATCGATAATCGTTTGCTGGTGAGCGACGATGATGATGATCCCTCGGTGATCTCCGGTAAGGGACAGTATGTGACGATTTCGCACGAAATGCTGCTCATCAAATGGCCGGCTGCTGAGGCATGGATTAAACAAGGGCGACAAGACGAGTTGTTTCGCCGTGAACTCGTCCGCGATGCGCTGGCGTGGAAAAACTGTGTGCCTCCCACGAAATCGCATGAATTCCTTGTCTATCAGGGAAATCGGCTTGAACGCCTGCTCAATTGGGCGAAACTGCATCCGAATGACATCAATGTGCTGGAAGACAGCTTTTTGGCCGCAAATGTCAACAAGCAGCGCTATCAACGGCGGAATCGTACCCTAACATTTACGACAATCGGACTGCTCATCGCTGCCGCAGCCAGCATCGGAGGACTCGCGGCCTTCGATGCCATCACGCGTGAAAATAATGCTCGTGCACTTCGTGAGATGCAGGAAAACTTACGCCAACAGGCCGTTACCGAAAATCCATTTGTTGATTCTGCTGGCGGAGTACAGCGTGAAGAAGTCAGTTTCGAGCAGTATGCGCGATGCTCACAAGCACAACCGACTCTGTGTCCTCCATTGCCCATCGAAGTAATCGATCCGCAGCTTCCCATCACTGGTATCGATCCCTATCAGGCTTCCGCATATTGCCGCTGGATTGGCGGCACCCTTCCAACTGTGCAGCAGTGGCTGCAAGCGGCGATTGGCTATGGAACCGTTAATCAGCGCGCATGGCCTTGGGACGATACACCCCTTCCCGACTCAACACGAGTTAATGCCCGAACCGATCTGGAACCTGATTTTCAACCTACAGGGCCAGTAGCGACGAATTCCAGTGAATTTAGCGCCGGAGATACGCCAGAGGGGCTTCATCATCTGTTCGGGAATGTTCGCGAATGGACACGAACCATATTTGAAGAGGGAACGTCGCCTGTCAGCGCGGATGCCTCAGTGTGGAATGGCATTGATCCCCTTACTAGTGATTTGAAGCTCCGTGCAGTGGGGTACAGTTGGCAGACCCTCATCTATACCAGCCTTACCGATCAGTTCGGTTTTCCACGTGAATTAGTAGGAGAATTCGGCACCAGCCCGGACGGGCTGCCGGATATTGGTTTTCGCTGTGTACGTGCGGACGTGGGTCAATCATTTGGCCCATAAAGGTCAAAGTTTCGATCGATAAAGCATGATAGTTAGGGCAACCAAGGGGAAATATCGTGCCAGACAAGACATCACCTAGCACTGAAGATCGGAAGCTTACGCCTCTGAGCAGTCTTGAGCGTGAGGTCATTTCAGAAACGCATATCCAACTGCTCTACAAGAATCCGGACAGCGGTCAACCGTTCACCATTGATGTACAGGGTACTCCGGAGCGCATCGAAACATTTTATGGCAGCGGGCGGGTGTACTTAAACCTAGAACCTATGGATGCGCCTGTGGAGGCACCTACCAAACGACGCGCCGCCTCTACCTCTGAAACCAGCCCTCTTGAAGCGCGTATCACCAAGAAGAAGCTGTTGATGGGTGTGCTGCTAAGACCGGATACGATCGATCGGGAAAAGCCCGCCGCCCGACTGGATTTTGTGGTTGATCCGACCTTGAACTATGGTCAATCCGATACGTACTATCTCTGGACATGGAATTCCAAACTTGGTAAGTATGTCGAGGCGTTGGTGACGTCCTCAAATACCGATGCGTCCGTTCGAGATGGTGCCGTTGTTGGGGTGCTCAAGGCAAATAGCAGGAATGTGGATACGTCCATGTCAAATTTCAGGCATAACAGTAATCCGGTGAAGAAGAAGCATCGCCTCACCATTACCGGGAACGATCGTTCAAAAGCGAGCGTCTACGCCTTGTCCGGCACATGGAATATCAGTTTTGACACCCAATACTGAATTTACCCATGATGTGTTCATCAGCTATCGCCGCGTCGAGCCAGATCTGAGTTGGGTCAGAGAACATCTGCTGCCCGCGCTCAAAGCCTGCGGCTTGAAACCGTTCATCGATGAGGTGGATTTCATCCTTGGCGAACCCCTTGTCAAAGAACTGGAGCGTGGGGTTACCTGCTGCCGCTATACTCTTGCCGTCATGACCCCGGCCTATCAACAAAGCGCTTGGGTTGAGATGGAATCGTTGATGGCACAGCACCTTGGCATCGAGCAGAGCACCCGCCGCTTGATCGCGGTGATGCGGGAACCGTGCGATCCCCCATTGCGGATTCGCTTTAGCTTGTGGCTGGACATGACGAATGACAGCCAATTCGATGCGCAGATCGCGCGCCTATGCACTTCGCTCAAGACTTAATCTGGGCGGGCAAATCGGGCTGCAAGCGTGGTATCCTTCCCATGCTTGCAGTCCATCAAATGAGGAAGTTAAAGCATTGCCCACCCCTCTCCATATTGCTCACCTAACGCCAAGTTTGAATACTACTGCTGGGGGATTATCCCGTGTCGTTTTGGGGTTGGCGCGGGCGCAAATGAACTTGGGCTGTCAGGTAACGGTGCATGTCCTTGAATCGGACACACCGGCTGCCGATTTTCCTTTTCGCGTGGTGCAAAATCGCCCCATTGGCCCTGCTCAAATCGGGTATTCCCCAACCCTGCTGCAACAGCTTGTCGATTCGAAACCCGATGTCATTCACAGCCACGGCTTGTGGACATACACGTCCTACGCATCGCATGTCGCATCCCGTTCGCTGGCTGTACCTCATGTATGTTCGCCACATGGCATGCTCGATGCATGGGCGCTCAAGCAGTTTCGCGCGATGAAAACGGTATTTTCCGCGGCCTTTCAGCGGCGCGCCCTGCAGCAAGCAGGTTGTTTGCACGCTTTGACCGAAGCCGAGCGTGACTCGATCCGCGCTTACGGAGTGGCGACGCCAACCGCCGTTGTTGCGAATGGTATTGATGATGCGCTGCTCACCGTGGATAAAGTTGATGCAAAAAAAGCCTTTTTCGATCGCTTTTCGCATCTACGCGGCCAGCGGATCGCTTTGTTTTTGTCGCGCATCCATCCCAAAAAGGGCTTGATCAATCTGCTGAATGTCTGGAAACAGCTTGCATCCCACACCGAAAATTGGCACCTTGTGATCGCGGGGCCAGATGAAGGGGGACATGAAGCGGAAATTGCCGCCGAAGTCGAACGGTTGGGCATCACCTCCGGTGTTTCTTTGATTGGTGTACAGCAGGGAGCGGAGGTGTGGGAGTGTTACGCCGCCGCCGATCTTTTCCTGCTTCCTTCTTTCAGCGAAGGATTCAGCATGGCCGTATTAGAAGCGCTGGCCTTTGAATGTCCCGTCTGCATCACCACGGAATGCCACTTTCCCGAAGTTGAGCAAGTTGGCGGGGGGCTCATCTGTGAACCTACTCACGAGTCGCTGGCACAGGCATTAAGCACCCTGCTGGAAATGTCACCTGAAAACCGTCAAGCGATGGGGCAGCGCGGGCGGGCACTCATCGAATCTCGTTTTACGTGGAAACAGGTCAGCATGCAGCATCTCGCTGTGTATCACTGGCTGCGCGATAAATCCCTCCCTATACCGAAGTTTGTTCAAAGCTGAGGGATCGTTTTCCCCACGCGTTCTGGGCGCTCACATGACCTACGGCGAATTCCTGTTATGCTACACAGTATCGCTTAGCATGAGGAACCTTTCAGAACGACCCTATGATGTCTCGCATACGCACCCTTGAAAAACACCTCGCCCTGTTGGCTTTTTTGCTTGTCACCCTGCTGATTACTGCCCGACCGAGTGCGGCACAGGATGTGATCGGCCCCGATACTTATCCGCCCGGTGTGAATCCGCTGACTGGGCTGCCGGTCGAAAACCCGGAACTGCTCAACCGCCGCCCATTGATTGTCAAAATCGATAACTACCCGCCAGATATTCGCCCGCAGTCCGGGCTGAACAGCGCCGACATCGTTTGGGAAACACTGCTTGCAGGCGGAGTCACCCGCTTTGGCGCGATCTTCCTCGGTGAGGATATTGATCACGCAGGGCCGGTGCGAAGCTGCCGCTTAGCCGACTTTGAGCTGACTCGCGTCTACAATTCGTTATTCGTATGTTCCGGCATGGCGCAGGGCACGCTCGATCGGTTGCGCGCCGATGCACTGGCAACATCCCGCTCGATCGTGGGCGGCCAATGCCCGCCGCTCTGCCGCTTTCCGGTTGAAGGTGTTGCGTTTGAACACACCTTGTTCGCTGATACAGCGGGTGTGCGTGACTTCGCCGCCGAAATGGGACGCGATACCACGCCGCAGCCCGTGTCCGGCATGGCCTTTAGCGCTGATACGCCAACCAGCGGGACGCCGTTGAACGCGCTGCGCGTGGAATACACGCAAACGGAAATCGATTGGGCGTATGACGCGGTTAGTGGGCGCTGGCTGCGTTCGCAGGATGGCGAAGCCCATTTTGACGCGTTAAGCGGCACGCAGATCAGCGCGGCGAATGTTGTGGTGCTGGAAGCGAATCATATCGAGCAGCCGTTTGTGTCAGACGGCTATTGGGGCCCGCCTCACTACGCCGTTGCTATCGAACTGACGGGTAGCGGTCGGGTGTTGCTGCTTCGCGACGGGCAGCTTATCGAGGGGCAGTGGCAGCGGGCCACCGAAACCGATCCGCTGACCTTCGTCGATGCGGATGGAAATCCGCTGCTCTTCAAACCGGGGAACACCTTTATCAATTTGGTGCCGCGCTGGGTCGATGGCTATCAATTAGTCCCTACGCTGGCGCAGCCGCTCACCGCCACGATTACCTATAGCGATGGGATTTACCTACGCCACGGCCCCGGCCAAGCCTATGGATGGGTAGCGGTCGGTCAGCCGAACGAGACATACCCCGCAGTGGGGCGTAATCGCGCGGGGGATTGGGTGCAGCTTTTACTGCCGGATGGCTCGGCTGCATGGGCTTCACTGTCTCTCGTCAACCTTAGTGGAGACATCACATCTTTGCCTCTCGTTCGCTCTACCTTCGAGCGCTGATCTAGCCCACTATAAAAACAGGGGACTCATCGAGTCCCCTGTTTTTAGTGATAAAAGTTTGTTTGCTGATCTATTGCGGCACACCCAATTCGATCCAGCGGCGCAGCAGGTCAAGCTGGTGATCCGTCGGTTGGGCGAAGTGTCCCTCGGTCAAAATCTGGATCATCAGGCTGTCATCGGGCGAACCGGGTACGACCACTGGCCCATCCACACTCCCTGCGATCAAGCTGGTGTAGTCGGTCAGGCGGAGTCCTTTGGTCGGCACAGGGCCGTGGCAGCCCGCGCACAACTGCTGGAACAACGGCTGCAAGATCGTGTAGGTGGGGTCACCGTTGAAGTCTTCAAGCAGCGGCGGCGCTTCCACTTGATAAATTCCCAAGACTGTCGAAAGACCGGGGGCATCCAGACCGGCATACTGCCAGCTTCCACCATGACACGCGCTGTTCGAGCAGAAGCTTTGATTATCCACACCGCCGGGGTTCGTGGTGGTGTGGCAGTTCGAGCAGCTTGCATCGAAGGCAGTTCGGTGCTCAGCAATCCATGTCGAAGTGAGGTGCGATGACGGTTCAATACCCGTCGTCACTGCGATCATCGGCTCAATATCGCCCGGGCGTACCACTTCAGGGATCGAATGGCACAGGTTGCATTCCAACCGGATGATTTGACCGGATTCGCTGATGTGCTGTCCATCGTGGCAGCGGAAGCACCCGGCGGATTGCAGGTGTCCCACATTGTTCGGATGGGTATCGTAAGACAGCTCCTGTTCCGGGTAATTGCTCTCCTGATACAGGACGTTTAGGACAGCGATGGCGCTTTGTACCAGCGGCGCGCCATCCGTGTAGAAGTCTGGATAGTTTTCACGGTAGTACTGATCAAGGGTCGCGAACGCCGCATCGGCTTCTTCAAACGAATAGTAGGTGCCTGAAAGCAGTTCGACGGCGCGGGCTCGAATGAACGGAATGTCGCGCGAAATATCCCCGCGTGAGATTGCCGCATCGACGGCACGGTTGGGGGTTTGCAGCAGATGCGCTACCCGGTTATGGCAGGTGATGCAGTCCATCGTATGGGTTTCGTACTGGTCAAGATTGCTGGTATCGACCGGTGAATTGATGGCGTTGTATTCAGTAACGGTGCCATCACTATTTTCAACACGCACATAGGGAATTTCTTGTTGTTCAGCATCCAGTGCAATGAAACTGACTTCATTTTCCACATGCCAGTGGATTCCGCGCCCTAATCCCTGTCGCGTGCTGCCACCACCTGTGTGCATGAGCAAATACGTCGCATACGGATCGTTGGTGCGGTTGTTTTCGTAGCTTTGGACGACTCGTAAGCTGTCATCCGAAAACTGTCCCGGCGAATGGCAAACTTCGCACGTTTCGCGGGCAGGGCGCATTTCCGCCGAACGGATTGGATACTCGTAGTTTTGTAGGATCGTATCCGCCACCAGCCGCATGTGACCAACCTTGCGCGTGAGCTGAATCAGGATCAAATCACGCCCGATGTGGCAGTCTACGCACAACACGCGTGAGTGAGGCGATTGCAGGTAGGTTTGATACTGCGGCGGCATCGTATGGCAAACGGTGCCACAGAACTCGGTCGAATTGCTGAATTCCCATGCTGGAGGTGCAGCGAGGAGGAACGTCACCAACCCTCCGCCGAGCAGGAAGATCGGCAGCAGCATATGCATGGAGATTCGACTACCATCTCTTTTGAGCAGCCGTGAGAACCATGACATAGACGAATCCCCTTCAACTGAACTGGATGTGGAAAGTATGGTGCTGAGAAAATAAACCCATACTACATACAGTAACGCATTCGTGTGTATGAAAGATCATTCCTGAGAGTGATTGTGAATCGTTCCGGGGAATGATTGCGGGGTGCGTTGAGTCCCGTAGAGTGAAGGTGGGTACAAGACTCCAAAGGCAGCATACCATGCGTCGTCCCATTTTTTGGATATGGGTTCTTTTCGGGCTATGCTGCATCGGGTTGGGCGTATGGGTGGGCAGCATTCGCCCCGTCGATGCACAGGGAATCCCGGAGCAGTTGCAAGATGCCGAATATGTCGGCATGGATGAGTGCAGCAATTGTCATCGCGGCCTCGTCCGCGTACAGCAGGATTCGCCTCACGGGTTGGCGTTACAAGAAGTCAGCCGCAGTCAGGAAGAGATCCTAGCCGATTTCACGCAGGGCGAAGATCTGCGAATGGTGCAGTTCCCCGGCGAAAGCCAACCACGCCCCTTTACGGCGGATGACATTGAATATGTCGTTGGGGCAGGCCGCTACGTCCAGCGCTATCTCTATGAAGTGGATCGCCGTGAATATGCGGTGTTTCCTGCCGAATGGGATGTGCAGGCAGGCGAATGGCGCCCATACCGCCTCGCAGAAAACTGGCCCGATCCCGCGTACGATTGGAATCAAAACTGCGCAGGCTGCCACACAACTGGCCTAGAGCCGGATCGCGGTCGTTGGCAGGATGACGGTGTGCAGTGCGAGATGTGTCACGGCCCCGGAAGCCTTCATATCGAAGCCGCCCGCGATGCGGGGCGCAACCCAACCGATGAAGAAGCGGTGGCGGTGCATGCCGCGATTGTACTCACTCCGGATGCGCAGGTGTGTGCGCAATGCCACAGTGCAGGTTCGGAGCCGACGACAAACCACCCGTATCCGGTCGATTATCATCCGGGCGGGGTGCTCGTCCACGAAAATGTTTTCACGCTGGTGAGCGAAGATGATCCTAACGCGTGGTATGGCGGCGGGTACGCTCATCAGAGCAACATGCAGTACAACGAATGGGTGAACTCCGGGCATGCAACTTCACTGGAAACGATGCGCGGCAGCGAAAGTGCGCAGGACGGCTGCCTCACTTGCCACAGCGGTGACTATGCGTTTACCCAACGTATCCTTCAGTCCTATGAAGACGGCGATTTATCTGGCCCACTGCCTGAAGCTGTGACCTTGCAGAATGCGACGAACAGCATCACCTGCACGGTTTGCCACAGCCCGCACGCCGCCGCTGATACTGAATTCAACCTGACCAGCGATCCCTATACGCTTTGTACGACCTGCCACCAAAATACTGATCTGATGTCGCCGGTACACCATCCCGTCCGCGAGATGTTTGAAGGCCAAGCGATTGTCGAAGGGGTGGACGGCGTTCCTTCCGCGCACTTTAGCGCAGAAGATGGCCCGCGCTGTGTCGATTGCCACATGACCGACGTGCAGGCGGGGAGTTTCACCCTCGCCAACCATACCTTCCGTCCTATCGTTCCCGGTGAAGCCGATACGCCGCCGGATAGCTGTTCGCGCTGCCATAACGACTTGACGACCGGTGATCTGCAATCGTTGGTCGATGACACGCAGGCAGATGTGCGCGGTCGCCTCTCGATCGCGTGGGCGCGCATTGGCAGTGTCCCCACACCTGAAGCAGGCAGCGACGCCGAAGCGCTCTACCAGCGCACGGTCGCCGTGCTGACCTTCGTTCAAAATGACGGCAGTCTCGGCGTACACAACTATGCGTATGTCGATGCACTGCTCAATCAAGCCGGTGTCATGCTGACTGAATTGAGCGTTCCCGGTTCCAACCTCCAGCCGACCGAAGCACCCGCGCCGACTGCCACACCGCAGCCCGGCCATACAGCCCCTGTGGCAATTGAGCGAAACGTCACAACCGGTTTCACGCCGATGACGTTCATCATTCTTGGCACGGTTGCCCTCATTCTCGTTATCGGAAGCGCCGTGTACGTCCGCCAAGCGCGGCGTCAATCAAAGGAGACGACGTCATGAAGATTGATGCCGTCATGAAAATGCGGGCATCGTTCACGGCAAAGACGCTGCTCGTTTTGGGGCTGTGTTTGCTCGTTAGCGGGCTGCTCCTGTTGGGAATCGATACCATCGCTGTCGCCGCACAAGATGCCACCGCCGAACCAGTTTCGGCTACCGAAGCCGTTGCAGAAGTCACTGCTGAAGCGGCAGGAGTTTCCGCTGAGGCTACGGCAGAGGCAACCGGCGAACCGACCCCGGAACCCGCTTCCGACGAGTACTGTTTGCTGTGCCACACCAAACCGGATCAGGTATGGACGCTGCCGAGCGGAGAAACCCTCTCGGTCACCATCGATCCGTCAGTGCTGCATGCCTCGGTTCACGGCACCTCGAATCCTGACGGCGCACTTGCATGTGCCGACTGCCATCCGAATTTCCGCTATCCGCACGCGCCGACGACGATCCAAACGGTGCGTGATTTCCAGTTGGAACGCTACGCGGTATGCCGTTCCTGTCATGAAGATCAATACACGCGGGCACAGGACAGTGTTCACGGAGAATTCCTTCGTGCTGGGCGCGTTGAGGCTGCCGTGTGCGTTGACTGTCACGGGGGGCATGATATTCAGACCCCTGATCAGCCGCGCCAACGTATTTCGCTCACCTGCGGGCGCTGCCACGGCGCAATTTTTGAGGAATACCGCACCAGTATTCACGGTGAAGCGCTGTTGGGCGAGGACAATCCGGATGTGCCGACTTGTATCGACTGTCACGGCGTCCACAATATTTCTAACCCTACCACCAGCCAATTCCGTGAGCGGTCACCAGAGCTGTGCGCGCAGTGTCACGAAAACGCCGAACTCATGGGGCGTTACAACATCTCGACCGAAGTCTTTGACACGTATCTCGCTGATTTCCACGGATCTACGGTGTCGATTGTCGGCGAAGAATCGTCAAGCGCGGTGACTAATCAGGCGGTTTGCTACGACTGTCACGGTGTTCACAACATTCAAGCCATTGGCGATGGCACGGCCATCCGCGAAACCTTGGTCACCATCTGCCGTAACTGCCACCCCGATGCCAGTGCTGATTTCTCGAATGCATGGATTGGTCACTATCCTGCGACGATGGACACCCAGCCCGGCTTATTTGTTGCCGAACGTGTCTATCAGATCGTCATTCCGCTGGCGGCGATCATCCCGCTGATTTTCCTTGCTACTGAACTTTTCCGCCGCCTTCGTACGAAGGGGAATAAGTAGATGGCCGCCGAAACGACTGCGGGAGTCACCCGCACCGCACGCCGTCCTGTATTGGTTCTACAGCGAATCGATCGCTTGGCAGTGATCATTGCCATCATTGGGCTTGCCCTGACCGGTTTACCACAGAAATTCGCCAGTGCGTCATGGGCACATGGAGCGTTTGTGCTGCTTGGCGGCATCGAAAGCGCCCGAATTCTCCACCGCTTCTTCGCGCTGCTGCTCATCGCTGGGGCGGCTTTCCATGTCGGCGCGTTCCTCTATCGCCGTATTGTCACACATGAGCGGCGTGAAGCCGCCGGGAATGCTGTCGCGAAAGCGCTCCAGCAGATTCTGATTAATCTCGGTCTGCGCCGTGCTGATTCAACCGACTATCGCTTCGTCTTACGGCTGGAATACTGGGTGCTTGTCATTAGCGTGCTGCTGATGATCATCACCGGGTTGGTACTTTGGAAGCCCGTCGTGGTGACGAATGTGCTGCCTGCGGTCACGATCCCGCTGTTTCTCAGTTTGCATGGCGATCATGCGCTGGCGCTGATTGTTTTTCTCGTCGTGTGGCGGATTGGTATCGCTGTCCTGTGGCGTCCCAAACCGCTGGGCGTTGAACCTGCTGCGGATGATTCAGGGATCAGTCAGCGCCGCCGTAGCTTCATGCCCGTCGCGCTGGCCGTTTTTGGTGTGCTGGCTGTGATCCTCGGCCTATACATCACATCGAGCCAAACCGCGATCAGCACCGTTCTCCCCCGCTCTGAAGAGGTATTTGCGCCGCAGGCCATCCCTGAAGCAGGGGATGCCAATGTTGGTGCCGCGCTGTGGCAAACGCTGCGCTGCGCCTTCTGCCACGGCGAATATGCGGAAGGTGGCAGTGAGGGGCAGCCCGCGCTGCGTGGAACCGGGCTTTCCTTTGAGGCATTCTATCATCAGGTGCGCGTAGCCAGCGGCGATATGCCCGCTTTCAGCGCGGAAGAACTGCCGGATGGCTATGTGCTCCACCTGTACACATGGCTGACTCAAACAATGGCAGACGCGACGCCCGAAGCATCACCGATTGAAGTTACGGCAGACGCGACCGCCGAAGCAACCGCTCAGTCCGCGGCTGAACCTACCCAAGAACCTACTGAGGCTGCAACGGCTGTGCCACCGACTGAGGTGCCGCCGACGGCAGCTCCGGCGACCGAAGCACCCACCGATCGTGGCCCGATTGCGACACCCACTGAAGAAGAAGCCTAAAAAACCGCTTTCAGTCTTACGCCCGTGCATTAGCGCGGGCGTTTTTATTTCTGCTGAGGGCTTCCCCTCAATTGAACTTTTCACCCACTCAGCGGTGATTCTATCAAGATGGGTGTAGGGGGGAGTGCTCATGAAACGGTTGTGGATGTTGGTATGGATAATGCTGTTGAGTTCGGGATTCACCCAAACGATCACGCCGCCTCCAATGCTGCCGCAAACCGAAGAATCGGCTGCCGCGTGGCGCGAAGATCTCCAGTATCTTGTCGATCAAGTGGATCAGCGGCATCCTGATCCATACCGCTACACCTCGCAAGCAGAATTTGAAACGATCGCGGCGGCAGTCGATCAGCACATCCCAGAAATGACCGATCCTCAAATCATCGTCGAATTCATGCGCTACACCGCTGCACTCACGGATGGGCATACCTCATTCTTCCCGGTGTTTCAAACGGCATACCCGTTCTACGCCTATCCGCTCCTGTTCTACTTGTTCAGCGATGGGGTGTACCTCGTAGATGCTGCTCCGGAACAAGCTGACGCCATCGGCGGACGGTTGCTTGGAATCGGAACCCATGACGCCGAAGAAGTCTTAAGCCGGATCGGGGCACTGATTCAGCACGATAACGAGTCTGGTCGGCGCGTCCTGATTCCGGTGAATATGGTCACTGTCGAAGTTTTGCTGGGCACAGGCTTGATTGACGATCCCGCGCAGCCGAATTTCATGCTTGAACTTCCCGATCATTCAACGGTTACCCTGAATCCACCCGCTGAAACCGTCGCGCAGTTTCTTGATCGCTACCCCGGCCATTATCACCTGCTGGCTGATCATGACCTGCCATCCCTAGCGCATTTGGATGAAAGACTGTGGTGGATGCCCGTTGGCGAGGATGACCATACCTTGTACGTGCAGTACAACGAGGTGCAGACGCTTGGAAACGCGCTGCCAGATCTGCAAAATGCTTTTGAGTCCGGAGATTATTCCCAGATGATCCTTGATCTGCGTTACAACGGGGGCGGTGACATTGGAACGGCGCAGCGATTCATCCAGTGGTTCAGAAATCAGGATCGCTTACAACAGCACGGTTCGCTGATCGTACTCATTGGACGAAATACTTTTTCGGCGGCGGTCGTCTTTTCGCTGTGGTTAGAACAGGACTTGCAACCCGTGTTTATAGGCGAACCGTCCGGCGGTCGCCCGCTTATGTTCGAGAACGCCCGCCCCATCACCCTGCCGAACTCCGGTTTACAGGTGTATATCTCCAGCCGTGCGCGGCGTGATGTCGAGTCCAGCGATACGCGTCCGGCAATTGAGCCGGATGTAGTGGTCGAACTCTCGTCTGCCGACTATTTCGCACATCGTGATCCGGCCTTGGAGGCGGCACTCGCCTATCCGCCTCCTGTGTCGTGAAAAGAAAGCAGAAAGCGGGATTAGCGCACGCGGGTCGAAACCGAGGAGTAACCGCCGCCGGGATAGACCCAATCCCCGCTTAAGGTATTGCCGTCGGCGCTGAAGCTGCCTTTGTAATAGGCGGGTGATCCTTTCTCACCGCCCCAGATGGTGAGCGTATTGCCATCCATTTCATACACATAGTCGAAGGTTTCGCCGCGATACCCATAGAAACGCGACTTAATTTCCGCACTGATACCTTCACCGAACTTCTGCTCATGCCCGATGATCTCGATACCTTTGACATCGACGAGTTCAAACCGTTGGATCAAGAAGAAACCGCCTTCCATCCATTCGTAACTCGTCTGCCCTTGCACCCCACCTTCAACCTTCCACGTTCCGATGAGTCGCTCAAAAGCCTTCAGATCTGGATTTGGGGTGGGTACAGGTGCTGCGGTTGCGTCATTCGACACGGGATCGCTCCTTTATGGTTGCATGCTTGGGCGGTTGCGTATCTTCAGCTACGCGATACTATCGTAGACCAAGTGTTCTAACGAGTCAAGCAGTTGATAACAAGTTGAATGCTGGAAATGAATGTGAATTAAGGGATGCAGCCGCAGGACTGCCGGAGGATCAAAGAGGTGGGCAGTACCACTTTTGGCGGTGTGAATGGCTTTCCATCATTCGCCGCGCGCAGCAAATCCAGCGTCAGCCGGGCGGCGTGGGCACCTACTTCATATACAGGTTGGTGAACAGTAGTCAGTGCGGGGTGGACATAGCTGGCTAAAGGAACGTCATCAAAGCCCGTGACGGCGATGTCACCGGGAACGCTCAACCCGCGATCCTTTGCCGCTAAAATCGCATCCACCGCCATCTGATCATTTCCAGCAATCACGACTTCAGGGCGTTCCGGCAAAGCAAGCAGCTTGAGCATGGCATGGTAGCCGCTGCCGCGTAGATAATCCCCTTCCATAATCGCCTCGTGGGGCAGGTGCAAATCGTGCTTTTTTAGCGTGTCGTGAATGGCGCGCAGTCGTTCGGAATTGTCGGGAGTGTGATTGGTTCCGGTGATGTAGGCGAAACGCTGGTATCCATGCTGGATGAGGTGCTCAGTTAGTTCGGTCATGCCGCCGTAATTATCGACCAGTACCGCCGGAATATCCCGCCCCGGATTCTGCTGGATGACGACGACCGGAACCCCTGCGGCGAGGATCGGACGCAGATCCTCTAAGTGAACCTCTATCGAGGCGAGGATCATGGCATCGACATTGCTGCGCCGGAACAGCTTCCGATAGTGCGGTTCGGACATTTGGCGCGGCTGACTCATGATGAGCAGGCTAAATTCCGCCGCCGAAATGACATCCTCGACGCCGCGCACAATTTCATAGAAGAACGAATCGTTCACCTGCGGGAGGACGAGGCCGATCGTGTCCGTTTGCTGGCTGGCAAGCCGCTGTGCCAAGCTGTTGGGGTGGTAATCCAATTCGTGAATGGCCCGCAGCACCCGTTCGCGCGTCTCTGCGCTAACGCGATCTCGGTTGTTCAGGACGCGTGAAACCGTCCCAATCGAGACTCCGGCATGCTTGGCAACATCAAAGATGGTGGAACCCATAGGCAACTCGGTGAAAACGCTTTTACCCAGAATAACAAACTCTTCTGCTGGATACAAGCAGCGCTTAGATGAAAACAAGCTTCTTTGATGCAATGGTTGTAAAAGCGCTTTGACAAGCTTATGGGGGTTCACTATACTCAGGCGGTAAAGAAGGAGGTACACGTTTATGAAACAGACACGAGCGAAAATCGCAAAGCGTATGCTCTGGATTTTCGTGACGATTTTCATGGCCTCGGTTTCGCTTAACTTCTCCCACAGGGTCTCTGCTCAAGCGGATACGCTTCTCTGGTCTGCATGGGAAAACAAGGATATTTCGACGATCGGCGACGACAACACGGGCTCGTCGGTGGAATCGGCTGATATTGAAGGGGTGGCCGCTCTGCGTGTGACGCCCGGCGGTGCCAGTGATGAGACAAAAGTCTCTGTCCCATTTACGGGTTCCGATCTAGTCGATTGGGCACTCTATACCCATCTGGAACTACAAGTCTATTTACCGGAAAGCAACACCCTTAACGCCAACAATTTCTTCTTGGGCATGGCGGATGTGACAGGTGGTAATTTTACGTGGCTTGCCGGAGTCTTTAGCGATACGACGCCGCAGCCGGGCTGGAATACAGTTTCCTTCCCATTCCACCCCTCGATGCGTGAGCCGCAGGCCGATCATCAGTACAATCTCTATCTTTCGTTCTACCGCGAAGAGGGCAGCAAAATCCCGCTGATCGAGCCGTTCTATCTGGGCAGCGCCACGCTCACCGGATTGGATAACGCAGCCATGACGCCGGGAGCCCCCAGCGCCAACGACACCTACAGCGAAGAAGTCAACACCCTGCTTGGCCTCGATGACGCGGCGCTGATCGATGCCGTGGCACGCCAAACCTTCGATTTCTTCTGGAACGAAGCCAATCCCGAAAACGGGCTGATCAAAGACCGCAGCACCCCTGATTCGGTCGCCAGTATTGCCGCCGTCGGGTTCGGCCTTGCCGCGATCCCCATTGGCGTTGATCGCGGTTGGATTACCTACGATGAAGGGTATCAGCGTGTTTTGACTACCCTGCAAACGTTCACCAGTGGCGGTGTAGAAGGCGCACACGGCTTTTTCTTCCACTTTATCAACATGAACACGGGTGAGCGCGAATGGGGCAGTGAACTTTCCTCCATCGATACGGCGCTGCTTGTCGCAGGTGCGCTCGTCTCCGGGCAGTACTTCGCCGGGACAGAAGTCCAAACCCTCGCCGATGAGCTTTACGCCAATGTTGAATGGGATTGGATGACCAACCGGGGCGCGACCGTCAAAATGGGCTGGGAGCCGGAGAGCGGTTTTATCGATGCCTCATGGGATCACTTTGACGAAAGCATGATCCTATACGTGCTGGCGATTGGCTCACCGACCCATCCCGTGTCCGCTAACGTATGGGATCGCTGGCGTCGCCCTGTCAATATTGAGGGCGGTTTCATCTATCTTGCGAGCGAACCGCTGTTTGTCTATCAGTATCCGCTGGCGTTCCTCAATCTGCGCAATAGGGAAGACCATTACGCGAATTACTGGAATAACACCGCGCTAGCCTGCGAACGCAATCGCCAATTCGTGATCGACCACAGTGATTGGTACACCACCTACACCGATGGCGTGTGGGGACTCAGCGCCTCTGATGGCCCGGATGGGTATAACGCCTATGGGGCATCAGGCATCAACCACGACGGGACGATCGCCCCTTACGCCTCGGTATCCTGCTATCCATTCACGCCAGACATCGCGCTGGAAGGCATGCGTGCCATGCTCAGCAAATACGGCGCGCGCGTGTGGCGTAATTACGGGTTTGTCAGCGCCATCAATGAGGATCGAGACTGGTACTCGCGCGATCACATCGGGATCGATGAGGGTGATGTGCTGCTCATGCTCGCCAATGCGCAGGACAGCTTCGTCTGGGATCTGTTCATGGCGAACCCGAACATTCAAAACGGCCTCAATGCGATGGGCTTTGTCGATAGCACCGGAGATTACGCCGTGACTCCTGCCTATATGCAGCAGGTGCGCGGTAACTAACGATTACGCCGGGATGGTTCACTCCATCCCGGTTTTTTATTGAAACGTAGGGGAACTAAAAATGACGATGAGTGATTATGAATCGCATCTCGTATTTGATAACAGCCGCTCACCCAGTTCATGTAATCACACCCGCATCAGGGTGACTGCGCCAAGCGAATTGCAGTCACGGAACGGCAGGCTTCCCGTCACCACCCAGCATTGGATCAGTCCGCCCAACGCCCTTGAATTATCATGGGTGTCCCGGCGCGGTGGCGACTGGTGGGCGGAAATCCTCCTCGGATCATGGCGCGGACGCAAAGCACCGCTTGAAGGCGATCATCTATGTCTGTGGGTCTATGCCGAAGAAGCGATCGAAGGGCGCGTACTGCCGACGATTCAACTCGTGACCAAACACGGCGGTTGGACGGGCGGCGTGCGCCTTCACCATCTTGTCGATCAACTTCCCGCGAAACAGTGGGTTTACCTGAAATTTCCCCTATCCGCTTTTGATTCGTCCACTGAAGCCGTCGACTTTGGCAGTTTGGAGCGTGTGATCTTCCATCAAAGTATTGATGATGGGGTGCCGCACACAATCTACATTGATGAGCTGAAAATGCGGTTTCTCGAAGAAAGCGCGCTGCCTGCACCGCCCTCTGGCCTTGCCGCGCAGGGTTACGAGCGCCACGTCGATCTTAAATGGGACGTGGTGACTGATCCTAATGTGGAATATGTACGCGTCGAACAGTCCGCTGATGGAGTCACTTTTACTCCGGTTGGCATCCAAATTCCATCGGTCACACGGTACACCGCCTTTGTTGAACCCAACCGCACCGCATATTTCCGGTTAGTCGCCGTCAATCACGCCTATCAGGACTCCGAACCCTCACCCGCCGTCAGCGGCTCGACTCGCGATTTCAGTGATGACGAACTGCTCACCATGGTGCAGGAGGCGCACTTCCGCTACTACTGGGAAGCCGCTCACCCGGACTGCGGCCTCGCACTTGAATCGATTCCCGGTGATCCGCATGAGGTCGCGCTTGGCGCATCCGGGTTTGGCATGTTGGCATGGTTAGTGGGCATTGAGCGGGGCTTCATCACCCGCCAACAGGGAATTGACCGGATGCTTAAGGCGCTGGCATTTCTCGAATCCGCCGATCGTTATCATGGGGCGTGGTCGCATTTCATGGATGGCCACACCGGTAAAACCATCCCTGAATTCGGCAAGTACGACAACGGCGGCGATCTGGTCGAAACCGCCTTCATGATGCAAGCGCTGCTCACTGCGCGCCAGTATTTCGACCGCGACAGCGACGATGAGCGTCGTATTCGTGCCACCATCACCCGCTTATGGGAAGCCGTCGAATGGAACTGGTATCGCAACCCTGACCATCCCGAATTCTTGATGTGGCACTGGTCACCAGATTATGGATGGCACATCGATCACCGGTTGATCGGCTGGAACGAAACCTTGATCGTGTATCTGCTGGCGGCGGCTTCCCCAACGCACCCCATTCCCCCGGAACTCTATTACACCGGATGGGCATCACAGGCAAATATTGCCCGTGAATACCGCGAAGGGTGGGGCACCACAGCGGCGGGCGGTCTATATACCAACGGCAGCGAATACTACGGCATCAAGCTCGATGTTGGAGTGGGCTCCGGCGGCCCGCTTTTCTTTACCCATTATTCGTTCTTGGGCTTTGATCCGCGTGGCAAACGCGATCGCTACTGCAACTATTTCACCAATAACCGCGCTATCGCGCAGATCAACTATCGCTATTGCGTGGCGAATCCGGGCAAACATGCGGGATACGGCGAAAACTGTTGGGGTCTCACCGCCAGCGATGATCATCTTGGCTATGCTGCGCACGAAGCAAACGAGAAGAACGATAATGGGACGATCACCCCGACCGGCGCGTTGGCCTGCTTCCCGTATACACCTGAGGAGTCGATGCGGGCGCTCAAACACTTCTATCGCGATTTGGGCGCATCGCTCTGGGGCATTTACGGCTTCCGCGATGCTTTCAACCCTGATCAGGATTGGGTGTCTGGTATTTTCATGGGTCTGAATCAGGCACCCATTGTCGATATGATCGAAAACTACCGCAGCGGGCTGCTTTGGCGCTGTTTTATGCGCAATCCGGAAATCGCACCCATGCTCGAAAAACTGGGCTTTGTGCCAGATGCGGATACATAGGACAGGTTAAGCCGTACTCCCGACAGGTACCGCCGCTTGTACGGGATACGGCTGCTGTTTACCGGAATGGAGCATGTACCCCATACCAGAGATCGTCTCAATCAGCGCCCCGTAACGCGCACCCATCTTCTTGCGAATCCTACCGAAGTAAACATGTAGGTAGTGATTCGCATCCCAGTATTCGCCACCCCATACCTTCGCCAGCAGTTCTTCATGGGTGCAAACCGCATCAAGATGCGTTGCAAGTTCGGCCACCAGCAGAAATTCCTTGCGCGTCAAGTGAATATCACGGTTATCCACGAATGCCCGCCGTGCACCCAGATCAATCCGCACCCCTTGAACATCGATCACGTTCATCGGTCGTGGCGAGGACGAATTCGGCGGCACGCGCCGCAGCAGCGCACGCACCTTGGCCAGCAGCTCATCACGTCGGAACGGCTTCACCAGTGTATTATCGACTCCCGCGTTCAGCAATGGGACGGCATGATGAATATCCATTGTGCTAATCAGCGCCATGATCGGTACATGCCGCCATTCGCGCACCCACGAGAGAATCAATTCCCGTTCCTGTGGGCTTCGCACATGGGGCACATCGATGATCACTAGAGCCGCCGAATCGCAGAGAGGTGAAGAGAGCAGCCCTGCCTGCATCGGCATATCGACCACCTGATAGCCTTGCCGCTGCATGAAAATCTTCAAAGCCACGCGTTCGGAGGCATCATTACTAACGAGGGCGATTATTGGGTTCATTTAGCTTCGCTCCGCGTGCCTAAATGAATACGAACGATTCCCATGGTGCCTTAGGGTTGTCTCACGATATACGTGGGACAGAGAAGAGTGATGGGTCTAAACAAGCTATAAACAGAATACCAACAAAGCCCTTTTACCCCTTGCGCCAATCGCATGGATTACGAGTAGGTGGAATGGGGGGATTAGAAAGGTCACAAATGCGCTACTCTTGCCCCATACAGACTGACCGTGCATTCCGAAGGTTCAATCGATGGTCACGCTTACCTATACCAATCCCGTATACCAAGATTATTTTGCCGACCCGTTTGTTCTACGCCATGAAGGGCGTTACTATGCCTATGGGACGGCTCCCGGTGCGGCGGATGGCGCGCAGTTTCCCGTCTTGATCTCGGATGACTTGGTGCAGTGGCGGTCGGCGGGTTGGGCGCTCGCTTCCCCACCGGGGATCGAGTTTTGGGCACCGGAAGTCGCCTATGAGGCTGGCACGTTTTACCTCTATTACTCGGCGCGCGGCATTGAGGACGCTGATCATCAACTGCGTGTTGCGACGAGCGCTTCCCCGCTTGGCCCCTTTATCGATGCGGGGCGTACACTGGTTTCAGATCAGCCGTTTTCGATCGATCCGCATCCCTTCAAAGATGCCGATGGACAGTGGTATTTGTTTTACTGCCGCGATTTTCTCACGCTTGATGACCCTTATCGGGTGGGCACCGGCATCGTCGTCGATCGCCTCACCAATATGCTCACGTTAGCGAACGAGCCGCATACCGTGATCCGCCCCTTTGCCGATTGGCAGTTATTCAAGGCTGCGCGCACGATGTACGGCGGCGTCTATGACTGGCACACGGTCGAAGGGGCGTCGGTGCTGCGTCACAACGGGCGGTACTACTGTTTTTACAGCGGTGGGGCATGGGAGCAGGAGAACTATGGCATAGCCTATGTCGTTGCCGATCACCCCCTTGGGCCGTATCACACACCGGAAAACATAACGCTCCCCTTGATGCGCTCCATACCCGGCCATGCGATCGGCCCCGGTCACAACTCCTTCGTGCTGGCGCCTGATGATCACAGCTTGATGTGCGTTTATCACGCATGGGATGCAGCGCGTACCGCCCGGCGTATGTGTATCGATCCGCTGACTTGGGACGGTGATACGCCGCGTTTGCACGGCCCTACTTGGACGGAACAGCCTTTGGAAAGTCGAAAATGACGCTTACCCTACGTCATGACCATCTCAAGACACATATGGAGCAATTATGGGTACCATTTGGGGTATAGACCTGATCTATTCATGTAACCGTGCTCCTTTCCCATAACATGACCCTTGTACAAACTCAGCTAGAGACTCGTGTTGACCTGTTCGGCCAGACGCCCATGCAGCTATGGGCATTCCTCGAAAACTCCGACTTTGTTCGCCTTAACCGGGACGGCACCCTGTACCGAATGGATGAAGTGCGTCTTATCCGCCACGACACCCTCCTTCAAACCGACTACCAGTTATTGCAGAATCTCGGTGTGAAGGGCGTGCGCGATGCGGCGCGTTGGTATGTGACCCATACCGCGCCGGGGAAGTTCGACTGGACATGGTTGGATCAAGTAGTGGAAGTGGCTGATCAAACGGGGATCAAGCTGTATCTTGATCTATGGCATTACGGGTATCCCGATTGGCTCGATATTCTGTCGCCGGACGCGCCCAAACACTTTACCGAATTCGCCGTTGCCATTGCCGAACGCTACCCGTCGATCGATCATTGGTGCATCTGCAATGAGCCGAGCCTGCTCGTTGAGCTGGGTGGACGGCAGGGCGTATGGGCACCTTTCCTGAAATCGACCGATCCGACCGAGTTCCGCCGTCAGGTCTGCCGGATGATCATCGATGCTTCCAAAGCCGTTCTCGAGATTCGCCCTGAAGCGCTTCTCGTCCTGCCTGATCCTTGGCACGCGACCGATACCAATCCTGAGGATAATCAATCCGCCGTCTTTGATACGGTCATGGGGCTGCGCGATCCTGAATTGGGTGGGGAAGATCGGCTTGTCAGCGTGATTGGCCTCAATCACTACCGTGACTCGACGCTGCCCCCGCTGCATCGCCTGCTCATCAATGCCGGGAAACGCTTCCCCCACAAACCCATCTGGCTGACCGAAACCTCTGGCCCGCCCGTAGGCTGGCAGCAAACCGAATGGTTCTGGTGGATGATGAGCGAAGTTCGGCTTGCGAACATTGCCGGGGTGAAAACGCCTGTGTTCACGTGGGCGCCGGTGATCTCCATGTATGACTGGGTTGACGAAACCGTACAGCTTCACAATGGTATTTGGATCATTGATACCGACGGCTCGCGTATTCCCAATGGGCGCATACTTGAAGCGATCGAACTGGCCCGCCAGTATGATTACTTGGAATGAGTTCAGGACTTTTTGAGGGAAGCGACTCTAAAGTATCGGTAGACGTTCGAGTAAGCCGACCAATGATCTGGGTAAAACGCCCGGTGCAGCCGAAACCGGCGGCGGAAGTCTTCAAAGTGATGAGCAGTACTCCGGCAAGACTGCCGAAGGGGATCGCAAAACGGTTGAAGAGGATTTGCGGCAGCAATCCGGTGCGCAGCCATCACCCCAAAAACCATAGCCGATAACCGCACAAATGAACGAGGGGCGCGATTACTGCGCCCCTCTGTGTACCTAGACGTAACTCTGTTTCCGCTAATTGCGGATCAGCACATCATACGGTACTTTGAGGAAAACCTGCTTGCCCCGAATCGTCAGCACCTGCTGCGGGGTGATGTAATAGCAAGCCCATATCCGTTCAAGCATTGGCGTGACCTTCACAAAGCCCGTCCGCCCCAAACGCACCAACAGAAGTTCAGGCAGCCGCTTATCTTCGACAAACGTTCCTGCAATCGTGGGAATCATCGCAACCGGGCTAGCATCCGTATCGACGCTGCGCACGCCGCTCAAATAGACAGACGCCACAACGCCAAATTCACGCCGGTTGACATCTAATACATGCATTCCGGCCTGCATGTGCGTTAACACATCGTCGCTTGTCGCTGCCATTGTGTTGGAAAGGCTCATCGGTAGGGTACTCCGTTTACGCACAGTGCTGATAGTGGCGACATTACCACAGCAAATAGGGAGTCAAATCCGCCATTTGGCCCCCCTACCATTCCCCATAAGTCCCTACGAGTCTTGGAATGGACGGCGGTGATCGAGGGCTGCAAACCGCTGCTGTTGTTCTCGCAATGCGTCGCTGAAAGGCGTATGGATCGGGCGTTCACCGGTGCGGTCAGCATAATCCCACAGCCCATTCTGGCAGTAGCGCTCATCTTCCCAACCGGGAAAACTGACGATGGGATACAGGCACAAACCGTGCAATGGAATCCCTGCCTCAATGGCGCTGTAGACCTCATCGCACATATAGGTAAACCAATCGACGCGGCGGTCGCCTTCTGCACCCGTTTCCGCGACGAACAAGGGACGACCATAGCGTTCGTAGACATCGGCGGCGATGCAGCGAAACGGTTTGTAATTCGGATCGCTGCGCAGAATGGTGTCGCCCTTGTAATACCATTCGTTGTTCGAGTAGAAGTTCAGCCCCAGAATGTCAAGGTAGCGCGGATCGCCGCCAATTTCCGGACGCAGCCGTCCGCTGAGCAGATCCCAGCCTTGATACTGGGCTGTCCGATAGCCCTCCGCTTCGGCGGCGAGGTGCATTAGGGTCGGATCGGGCAGAATATGAACGACCGGATCGGTATGAACAATCCGCGTTTGCGGGCTAACCGACCAGAAGGCTTCAATGGCGGCGATCGCGGCGCGCACAAGCTGTAGTTTGAGTTCGAAACTCCGCCCGCTGGCGTAAGGGTTCAAAATCGCTTCGTCGCCGCCCGCCCACGCGAAAAACGAGATTTCATTGACAGGCGAGATGAAAGGCACAGCATCGGTTTCCTGCCGAAGGAGGCGCGCGAAGGCGTGTGCCAGCCGTTCAAAACGCGTGACGAAGGCGACGCTGAAAATATCGAGATCTTCGGGGTACCCGTAGTGCAGCAGATCCCAGATAAGCTGCATACCGGTCGTCCGAGATGCCTGAATCATCGGCAGCACACTTGACCAATCATAGGTTCCCGTGCGCCGTTCGATGAGGTGCCAGCGGAGGCCGGTACGGGCGGTATGAATGTCGTGCGCGCGCAGGCGTTCGTAATCGTGCAGCACATATCGATCGTGAAGGGTTGCTGCCAACATATCCAGCCGCCGACCGCTGGAAAGTACATGGCTGGAACACTCAAACCCGCCCATGAAGAAGGAGTTGAACAAGGATGTCTGCGTCAAATCGCATCCTCACGCTTTGCTTACAGAGGTGGGACTTGAGGCCTCACGTCCCTTCATTCAGGTTTTAGTCCGCCGCGTCAAGCAGCGTATCTACTGTTTCTATAGAGGGCTGCATTGATTCATCGGAAGGAACTTCCGTCGCACGCACCCATCCATGCCCCGGTGTCGCGTAGAAAGCATCATCCGCAGTATCGACCGTGATGGGCTGTGCGGCAGGCTCGAAGTTTTTCCATGTTTGTTCAGCCTCGTTGTTGAGCCAGTAGTTGACCATCTCTACGCCCTGCATAACCGAGTGATCCATATTGCCGATTTCGTACTCCCATGCGCCAAAGCGCCCCCGGCTGTAGATGTCTTTGGACATCAAATAGGGCTGGATCGTCCCAAGCGCATGGTTACGATCGACCGTTGGCACCGGATAGCTGTAATCCACATCGATCAAGTAGCTGCTGGCGATGAGCGATCGATCGGCTTCGCTCAACAGCTTCACATTGATCAGCCCATCGATCACGCGGTCGATGATGGTGGTTTTGTCTTCCGGTTTGTGCGGGCTGCTGCTCGTTTCGGTCAGCAGCAGGTGATAATCTTCGCTTGGCGTGATGAAGGGCGAGTAGTTATTCAGGTAGGTCACGCGGTAGAACGGTGAACTCGGCTCTGGGAAGTACATCCAGCACTTGCTGGTATCGACCTGCTTTTGCACCCCCACACCAACGATCAAGCCGCTGGAGTGGTGTAGATGATGGGTCTGCTCAGTCACTTCTTGCGGGACATTGCTGCCCATCCGCCCAATCAACAGGTCGAGTGGCATGGTGGAGAGCAGCCAGTCGTATTCGACCACCTCACCATCGCTGAAGGTGATCTGTTTTGCTTCCGCATCGATGGCGATGGCATTCTTGTTCAACTGTACATGATCGCCAACATAGCGCATAAACGGCGTGTATAAGCCGCCCGTCCCGCCGTACAGTGGATACTTAAACTTATTGTTTGGCCCCCACGACACTGAATCTTGACCGAGGATCACGTTGGTGAGAATCTGCTGCAAATTCGGCAAAGCAACGCGCTCGCCAAGCCAATCGGTGCTCATGTGGCTGACGGGATGTGCCCACACTTTGAAGTTGTAGGGCTTCATGAATACTTCGGCGATCCCTTTGCCAAACTGCGCGTCGATCATGTCACTGAAGTTGGTCGCCTGCCGGAATTTATCCGGGTCTTTGTGCGCTTCAATCAACCCAAGGACGCATTCCAGCACTACATCCGGCGGTAAATGCCGAATATTGTTCTGGAACGGGTATGGCACGAACCGATCCATGATCCACACCCATGCTTCACGCATGATTTCGGTGTACTGGTCGCCCAGCAGTTTATCGACCAGCGCATCGAAGTAGGGGTAGTGAGAAAACATCACATGCCCCCCGATGTCGTAGGTGAATCCGGCGCTGTCCACGAAACTTGTCGCCAGCCCACCGACATACGGATTGCGGTCGTAAATCATCCAATTGCGATAGCCGAGTTCTTGCAGGCGGTAGCCCGCGCCGAGACCGGTTGGGCCTGCCCCCAAAATGACGATTTTCGGTTCCATAGGCTTAACTCACTTTTGTCGCTGTGGCCTTCGGGGTGACGCGGCTGCGCCGCTCAATCTGCGCTAACCGCGTTTCAAGGATGGCGGTCATGCGCTGGGCGATGCGATCCCAACTGTTTTCATCAAGCAAGCTGAGTTCGCGCGCCCATCGATCACTGCTGCGCTTGCTCTGGGGGTTTTCAGCCAAAGCCGCTTCGATATGCGTGATGAACTCATCATGGGTGTCGCCAATGCGGACGACATCACCATACAGTTCGCGCACATCGTCAATCGCCGTCGAAACAATCGGTTTGTGCGCCGCCATGTATTCGAGTGTTTTGGTCGGGCTCAAGTAGCGCGTCGAGTCGGTCAGCGCAAATGGGATCAACGCCACATCGAAATAGGCAAGATAGGCGGGCAGCTCTTCATAGGTTTTCATGCCGGGGTAATGGATGTTGGGTGCATGTGGCAGCTCTGCCGGATCGATCTTCACGACCGGGCCAAGCAGCACAAGGTTCCAATCGGGATGCCGCTCGGCGATCGTGCGGATGAGTTCTAAGTCCATGCGCTCGTCAATCACGCCGAAATAGCCAAGGATTGGCCCCTGCATCGCATCCAATGGCGCAGGCTTACGGAAACTTTCGCGCTGCATGGCGCGGGCAAAATGCTTAGTTTCGACCCCGCTGGGGAAGCAGTAGGTATGCGCATTGAACAACACTTTGTCGCGGTACAGGCTCATGCCGCCCGTGAAAATGACATCCGTGACAGGGAGCAGCATCGCTTCGTTGCGTGCCAATTCGCGCGGCGCTCCTTTGAAGGCTGAAAGCTGATCCATCACATCGACGATCAACAGGCTGTAGGGAATCGCGCTGACGAAATCGCTCGCCATCGGTGTATACAGCCACAGCATCGGGTGATCGAACCCGTGCGCCTTCAAATAGGCATTAAGCATGAGCGTGTAGGTCTGCTGCGTGAGCGGATCGCCATGCCCAATCCAGCGTTCCGCTTCAACCGGCTGGATCAAACGGACGACGGAGACCTCCGCGCCATTTGAAAGAGGCCGGATAGTGACTTCCAAACGGGGTTCGGTTGCCTCAGTGCTCGCAATCGGCTCTTCGACGAACAGAATGCGGTGGCGCACTGCCAAACGTGATAACAAATGCTGCGGGCGCTGCCACACAAAATCCCATCGCAGATGGCTGATGCAGATTAAATCGTTCACCGGGTTCTCCCACTCGCTGCGAAACACTTCAAAACGCGTTTGCTGTTTCGTTCGATAAGTAGCAGAACCATACTGCCGAGGTGCTAAAAAAGTCCTATAGGAACCTCTGGAAACACCAGAATTGAGCCAATAGGACTAAACCCTCTCCATCCAGTTTCATGGGTGAAATGGCCTCTGCGGAGCTGTAGGTGGTGATTCACGGCGCTCTAGGCGCGATCCGTGGGACTCCCCCCCAATGAGTAGTCGTCATCATACCGTTCTTCACGCGGCTGACCGGGTTCATAATTGGGTTCAAGGCCCGTTTCATAGCCCTCGTCGTAGCCGTGATTCATCTGGCTGACGGTGTAGGTATCAAAGGGGCGCGTCTCCATTTCAAGCGTTTCTTTCAAGCGCTGCAAATCATCGCCGATTTGCCGGTTCGGGTCGGATTCAAACAGCGAAGTGAGCAGTGAACCAATCGCTCCGGCGGGCGGTGTGTACTCGATCTTGAGCGTGAGATCGGTTCCACTGCCATCCGGTGTGGGGGTGAAATTCACGGCACCCGCATTGGAAAAGGCGGCATTTGGTGCCGATTGCCATGCAATGCGCTGGTTTTCCTCATCGGTGAGGATCTCGGTGTCCCAACTGAGGCCAATTCCGGCGGGAAGCTGCGCCGTCCACTTAGAGTGGGTTTCGTCATAAACCTCAATTTGCCCGACAAAGCTGAGGAACTGGGGGAGATTTTCCAGACTGCGCCAGTAGGCATACACTTCTTGCACCGGGCGATCAATGCGAATACGCCCCTCAATGCGATTGCCCTGTTGATGGGGTACGACCGCGTTGAAGCTCCGTTCGCCACGGGCGGTATTGATCCCCAATCGGCGGTAGAGCCATGAATAGCCCGTGATGCCGCGCACGAGCAGATCGAGCGCGAGGATCATCATGAATGTGCCGCGCATGCTGCCTGTTCGCCATGCACTGATGGCAAGGCTCAGCCCGGTGCTGATGCACAGACGGCGCTCTTTTCGTCCTATATTGATCGCGCTTCTTCTGAATGGAGCGCGTGTTTGAGTGGAGGGTTGATTGCCCATCGTAGGCGTAGATCTCCTTGCCCTTTACGTCCAATGTGACCGTATCACAAGGTCACTAAAAAAATCCCAAAAGCGCGCGGATTCTTCGTTTAGGGTTTCTTGAGCGCCTTTTTGGGACACATTGAGCCGTGATGGCTCATGATGTTTTCCATAGGAAGAAACGAGGCGAAGATGAAACTCAATTCTCTGCGCGATCTTTTGATCGAGAATTTGCAAGACCTACACAGCGCCGAAACACAAATCACCAAGGCGCTGCCGAAAATGGCGGATGCGGCGACCAATCCCAGCCTGAAACAGGCGTTTGAAACCCATCTTCAGCAGACGAACCAGCAGGTCGATCGGTTAGAGCGCATCCTTGAACGGATGGGACACAAAAGCCGGGGGAAGAAATGCAAGGGCATGGAAGGTCTGCTGGCCGAAGGCTCGGAAATCATGGAAGAAAATGCAGCGTCCGAAGTGATGGACGCAGCGTTGATCGGCGCGGCGCAGAAGGTGGAGCACTACGAAATTTCCGGCTATGGCACAGCGGTGGCCTATGCACAGCTTCTCGGCGAAAGTGAGGCGGTGACGCTCCTTCAGCAAACGCTGTCTGAAGAAGAACAGACCGACTCGCGTTTGAGCGCGCTGGCAGAAGGCAACATCAACGAAACGGCGGCGAATCGCTCCGATAAGATGCGCTAACCCATAGCGTGAATCACTCGTTAGCTCAAGGCGGCATCAGATATGCCGCCTTTTTGAGTCCAATCCTGCTTGAGTCACTTATCCTTTGTGCGGCGTGTAATACGACACTACCACGCCGTTCTTGAACGACTGCGATCTCACTAGCTCTAGGGGTACCCGTCGCGTGACATCATCGAACAGCAGTTTGCCGCCTCCCAAGATCACCGGATGTACGAGCAGATGATACTCGTCTATCAATCCTTGATTGGTGAGCGACGAGACCAGTTTTCCACTGCCGTAGATGACAATATCACCGCCGGGCTGCTTTTTCAGCGCGTCGATTTCTTTCTCAACCTCTTCTCTGATGACGTGGGCATTCTCGTATTTGCCCCACGAGGCCGCTTTCAGGGTGCGCGAGACGACATGCTTGGGGACGCGATTCATTTCTTTTGCGCCGGGCACGTCATCCCCCCAATTCGGCCATGCATTCGTCATGATTTCATACGTGACGCGCCCCAACAGGATCGCGCCCATCGATTGCTGAAGACTTCCGGCATACTGGCCCATTTCGTCGTTGAAGTTCTGGGTCACCCACGTCATATCTTCATTGGGGGCGACAAGGTAACCATCAATGCTCACGAACAGGGAAGCGATGAGTTTACGCATAAGCTTTGCTGCTCCTTATGTGTCAGAACTCGGTCACGGGTGCCTTACGGAGGATTTGTGCGGGAGTCTTGCCGATCAAGCGTTTCAGCGCATGGGTCATATGGGCTTGGTCAAAGTAACCGAGCGCGGCGACGGTATCGAGGATCGATACCCCTTGCTCCAGCAGTGCGGTTGCCTGTTTCGCCCGTTCGATCTGCTGGATGGCTTTTTGCGTTAATCCGGTGGTGCGCACGAACCGCCGCTGTACCGAGCGAAGCGAACTTTCGCGCAGGTGACCGTTCAGCGCCGCATGGACGACCGGCTCTTTGGCGATCAGCCCATCGTGGGCCAACCGTGCAAGAAACGTATCCACGTTTTCAAAGGTGGGAAACTGCCATGCACTCCCAGCTAACCAGAAATGCTGCCCGGATGCGCTTCGCCCATCAGTGTTAGGAAAATCGATACCGTTATTGATCAGTTGGTGGGCAGGCAGCAGCGGCATGTACGTCCCCAATTGGAAGATCACGCCAAAAAACTCTGCGTCTTCTGGGACGGGGGCAATGCTGGCTTTCGTTTCCGGCCCCCGAATGGTGAAATAGAGGCCGTTTTTCTGCCGGGTGATTACCATCCCCCAGCGGCTTTCGGCCACGGAAACAAACGACCCTCCACCCTCGCTTTGCGTGCGCCAGACTTGTTCGACGAACGGCGAGTCGGAAGGTCGTGAGTCAAAGACGAAGTTCATAGCTGCGTCCCGGTGTCTATCCAGACGAATCCTTTGTGTCTGTTTTCCTAAATGCAGTTTACTACGGGATTGGGACAGGCGCTTCGTCTGGGGAGGTCACACGTGTGACATGACGCAGGCTGGCAAGTCGATGAGGGTCATTTTCCATGCCGTCATAGATGACAAAATCGAAACTGCCATCATAAGACACGGCGCGCGCCGGAATGCCGACCGCGACCGCACGATCCGGCAGGGAATGGGTGACGACGGCATTCGCTCCAACAGCCACATCATCACCGAGGTGAATTTTGCCAATCACTTTGGCTCCGGCGCCAAGATACACACGGTTTCCAAGGGTGGGCAGCCCCTTTTTGTCGCCACGCCCTGCAACACCAAGGGTGACTTCATGCGAGATGTTGCAGTTTGCACCCATCACCACTGCGCCCACAAAGATCGATCCGAAATGATTGATGTACAGCCCCGGCCCGATCTGCGCACGGGTAGAGAGCGAGATCCCTGAATAGATTTCGATCACCCGCTTGAACATGATATAGACGGGACGCAGCAGCGCCATTAAGGGAGCGGCCCATCCCTGATAATTCCACAGCCAGTAACCAAGACGGTAGTAAACCCCGGCAATCGCGCCGGGGCACATTACGGCAATGGCGAGATAAGATCGTTTCTCGGTGACCCGGTAGCGTGACAAGTCCGCGCGAATGTAGCGCAGCATCGTTTTTAGGGTCATATGCGGTGAGTCCGCTCGCAAGGCGGCAGACGACACAGCAGTTTCTGACATGACATTTCCACCTGTTGGCATGTTCGTCTGAATCGGGCTAACGTGAAGGACTGACAGCGCCCGCTGCGACGCTAACTGGGTTGGGGCTGGAACTGCTGGGCACGACCTGTTGGTACACTTGTAGCAGCCGTGCGGCGCAGGTTTCCCATGTAGGCAGCGCGACCGCATCGGGGATCATCGGCCTGTTGATCTGCTGGATCATGGCGGCGGCGATTTGCTGTGGGTGCTGTCAAGCGGAAGTGCGCTCACCAACCCTTTTTGCGCCAGTTCACGCGGCCCGGGAAGTATCCGCGACCAGCACGGGACGTCGAAGCGACAGTGCTTCCATCACGGCCACCGGGTGAGCTTCATATTCGCTGAACAGCACGACCAGCGAGGCACGCGCCAGCAGTCGCGACATGGCCAGCCGGTCAGCCCGATGGGATCGCCCCGATTTCGACGTGATCGCGCACACCCAGCGTATCGATCAGCGTTTGCAGTTCAGGCTCATACGGGCCGGTGCCAACGATGCGAAGGCGAACGTCAGGCCGTATCTTGAGAAGCTCTGCGAGCGCGGCGATCACATGATGGTGACCTTTGTAGCGTTCCAGCCGTCCCGATGAGACGATCAACGGTTCCTCATCCGGCGTGATCGGCTCCTCAAGCGGCGGTAGGTGCGACCCATTGGGGACGACGATAAACCGAGACCGATCGATACCGAGCGACTGTGCGAAAAAGTCAGCCTCAAACTCCGATACACCGATCAACTGATCGGCGTGTTTCAGCAGCGGGCTGAGCAGTCGTCGCTGAAAACTGCGCATCCGGTTACGCGCCGCCGAAGAATGCCCACCGCTGTGAAACGTCACGACGTAGGGTGTGCGGGAGATCCACGCCGCCAACATTGCCAGCGGTGCGACGAAGGTGTGATACCCCTGAATGTGTACCACATCCCAGCCGCCCCGTATGACCGTGGGGAGGATTCCCGGCGCGAAGTAATAATCGCGCTGGCGCGGATAAGCGCGGACGCGGCAGATCTGCACCCCGGCAGCCGTTTCTTGATGCGGGAGTGTGCCTTCGGGGTCGGTGGTCAAGATCGTGACCGATTGCCCATCAGCAGCCAGACGGCGCGCGACTTCATAGACATGGGTTTCGGTGCCACCTGTGAACGGGTAATAACGCGCGCTCACCATCAAGATTTTGAGCGGACGATTGCCTGCTGTGTGAGCAGGGTTTTATGCCTGAAGTTTTGCCACGCAGGTAACCAATCGCCGTAAGCCCAAGCCCCATGAGGATGGCCGCCGATCGCACGATTCCCATCCGGTCGCGCCCCGTTAGGGTGTCCTGTAGTCCGCGCAGCACGCCCAGGGGCAGCGTTTTTGATCGTATAAGCGCGTTCACTGGACAGCGCATCACCCGCACCGACGAAGCCGGACACAACTGCCTTCGAAACCCCTTCCGCATAGCAGCGTGATCGGAAGTAACGCCCGAGCGTTCGCTTAGCCGGTACATGATAAGAAAACCCGCGCATCCGGCGCGATCAGAAATGTGGACTTCAGAATCTGCTGGCGGGCACGGATACACAGTTCCGTTTCCTCGCAGCCCAGCGGGATCGCCCCGATCCGCCCAATTTCGCTGCGAAACCCGCCCACCTGCTCGAACACGCTTCGGCAGATCAACATACTCGCCCCGATCAAATTGCGCACCTCGGCAGTCGTTGTCGGCTGCCCACGATGTGTACACCCGACCACCCAGTAGGAATTCTTCTGGCAGCCAGCGGGGTGCACGTCCCGCCCATTGTGGGACAACCCACCCACTCACGCCAAGCGCCCGGGGATGCGCATCGAGCGCATGCAGCATTCGTTCCAGCCAATCCGGTGCAGCGGCGGCGTCATCATCGAGAAAACCTATCAAATCAGCCTGCGTGGCTGCGATTCCGCTGTTGCGGGCACCGGATAGTCCTTTTGCTTCGTGATTTTCGATCACCGTGAGCGGTGATTGTCCGCCGTTCATACTGCCAAGCGCCCGTGCCTTTTCCAGCAGCGCGGCATTGTGATCGATGACGAGGACGATCTCATCCGGTAGACGGGTCTGTGCCCTCAGCGACTCGATCGCCGCCATTAAGTCCGCCCATCGCTCTTCAGTATAGGCGCACAGAATGACCGCGATGTGCGGTGTCAAGGATGGCTCAGAAACGGGGATAGCTGTCGGTTGCCCTATCGTCATGGAAGCTAGACCTCGGTTGATGCATTGTCATTCAGATAAGCCGCACCGGGGTGCCTTACACGCCATGACCAATGCGTCGCCACACGATTTTTCGGTGCCGAAAAACGTTCACGGAGGATCACTTTCAGCACACGCCAACCGTCACGGATGGCACGTAGATTACTGGTGCCAAAAATGCGGTCGCTTTCATAGCTGGGGATTTCGACAATCGTCAAGCCTGCCCGCAGTGCCCGGATGTTCATCAGCGTTTCGACTTCAAACCCATCGCTTTCAATGTCGAGCGGGACGAGCACGCGTGACCAGAAGGCATTGTAGCCGTAGCACAGGTCGGTATACTTGCCGCCGAACAACAGCCGCACGAGGGTCGTCAGCCCCCAATTGCCCAGAGCGCGGAAAGTGGTCATGTCCGAAGTACCGCCGCCCTGAATGAAGCGCGATCCCTTCACATAATCAGCACCGGAGACGAGCGACCCGATGTAGCGCGACAGCTCCTGTGGATTCATCGATCCGTCTGCATCCAGCATGGCGATGACTTCGCCGGTTGCTGCCTTAAAACCTGCTTGCAGCGCGGCCCCCTTGCCCCTGCGGGTTTCTTCGACCACGACCACATGCGGATAGGTGGCACGGGCGACTTCAATCGTATCGTCGGTCGAATTGCCGTCTACGATGATGACTTCATGCACCCAATCGGGCATGAACGGCAGGACATACTGCAAATTTTTCGCTTCATTCAGCGTCGGAATGACAACACTAACACGAGGATACTTGGGCGCGGTTTTAGACGGATTTTCAGGGAGTGTCTCGTCTTTATCGCCGTTCAGGTAAACCGGCGTTTCCGGGAGTGTCCTCATGTGAAGGTGGTGGGTACTCATGGGTGCTTATCTCTCACTTCTGGTTGTTTGAACCGTTTTCGTTGCTCCTTCAAGTCGATCGGCGGCGAAAACTTCAGATAGACATAGTTCGTAGGTACCGGGGGGCTTGGATGCATTTTCCAACATGTGATTTGTGAGGAAAAATTAACAAGACTGAAATCTGTATAGAACGTGTTCCATGAAGGCGGCAGGGGATCGAAATCCCGTGCCGCCGCCTTGGTTTAGTGATTGGCGGCCCAGACCTGCTGACCCAACCAGCTCAGATTGGTTGGATTCACACAGTCGTTGATTTCCCAACCGCCGCCTCGGGTCGTGTTTTCAGTCAGTTTGTTATAGTCGCTGCCGTCCCAATGCCAAACCACCCGCCCAATTTCACGCTCCAAAACGGAGCCGAACACAGCTTCGGTGGCTCGGCGCGTATCTTGATCGGTATAGATCGCGTATTCGCCGATAAGGATGGTGAGTTCTTGGGCGCGGGCGTGATCGAGGAAACTGCTCAGAATTCCCGATCCGCCAGCCCACAAGTCATAGGGGTGAATGCTGAAGACGATATTCTCGTACTGCTGCCCGTTGTAATTCAGGATGTCGGAAGCGTAACGCAAAATGGCGCTGTCATCCGGCGAATCCTGCCCACCGTACGCCCCTTCAACGATGATGATATTTTGCGCGCCTGTGCCGCGAATCGCCTCAATGACGCGCCCATGCATATTGACCCATTGATCACGGTCGATTCCATCGCGCCCACCGGGCTCATTCATCACGTCGAACCAAACATACGGATTATCGCGGTAGCGGGCAGCCAAATCGGTGAACCAATTCACCAAAACGTCGAGATCCGCACCCTGATAGTACGATCCGATGCGGTCATGGGCTTCCAGCACGACGACGATTCCCCGGCTGGTGTAGGTGCTGATGATCGCGTCGAGGTCGTTGTTATCGGTGAACTGGGGATACTGAATTTGCCCCGTGAACAGAAATGAATTGACCCGGATCAGGTTGAAATTCCAGCAGTCTACGATCAGATCCACATCCCCGACCGTGCTTCGCTGCCATACCCAATTGAACCCGTTGACATTGACACCGTTCGCCACGAATTCGCGGCCATTCGGATCGTAGATGGTCGAGTTCCGCACGGTGAAACCGGGTGTTGGTGCTGGTGGGTTTTGCTCCTGCCGAAGTGAAGAATCGGCACTGATTGAATGGGCAGCAGGCAAAAGGAGCAGGAAGGCGGTAAGCGCGGCGCCTACCAACCATGATTGAATACGCATTTTGAAACGAACCTTATGAACGTCGGACAGGCGTAGAACACCCGATCCCGCTGCAATTATGCGCGGTGAACGGGGACGCGATGGGCAATCTGCTGCTCGATGTACTCGACATCGAAGTCTTTTCCCACGAAGTGCGCGACCTTGGTGTTGAAGGGGTAAAGACGCAGCGCGAGCTTACTGTGAACTTGATGCAGGAAGGTGGGGCGTGTATTGCGCAGCGTAACATGCCGCTGCAAGCAGTCGAGTAGGTAGACGCTGTAGAGTGTCCATTCCCCGAATTTGTTACGGTTCTGCCCCGAATCCTGCATCCCTTCTAACAGAGTCACGTACGGTTCTTCACCGTAGCGTTCGCGGAGCAGATCGTTTAAGCCGATCAGCGCGGTGCGGTTGAAGCAGAATAGATCGTTGATGAAATCGACATAGCGGCGTGCGTTGATCGGATCGACTCGCAGAATACGGGCAATATGCTGGATGCGCTCTTGCTCATAGCGAAAATGCGCGTTCGGCAGTCGGTGACGCGTGTAGTACAGGATCGGGAAATCGCCATCCATCAAATCGCTTGTGTAGATCGGTTGAAGCAGGATCGTATCGGCACCGAGGTTGCAGAAATTGTCTGTCTGGCAGAATTTGTACGACCGCAGCTTGATAATTTGCTGGCAGAACCATCCCGGCAGCGCCATTTCGCGCTCAGACAGCCATTCGTCGTCAGAGGTCACAATTGCCCCCTGCCCAACGCCTGTGCGGTTGAGAAAGGCGCGCAGATGCGGTGCATCATTGGTGATGAGGATCAGCCGCCCTTTGGGCATGAAGTGGGCATCATACGATCGCAGAACCGCCTCAAGGAGATAGCCTACATCGCGCGAGTGTACACAAACAAAGGTGTCCAACGACGGAGTGTTCGAGTGCTGCTGGTCGTTCATGAAAGCCTTTCCTTCGGATTGGATGCGCGGATGACGCGCCGTTTGAAGACGGATTGGAACAGCAGCACCGCCGCGATGAGCGTTTGGCTGATCATCCATGCAAGCCCAACGCCGGTAATGCCAATGTGCGGCATCAGCAGAATACTCAACCCCAGCACCATGATGGCATTCGATCCGTAAATACCGATCACGGTGCCCATGCTGCCGCGAATGCGGGCCAGTGCCGCTCGTACCATGTTGTAGATATTCGGAAGCGCCGCCAGTGCCAGCAGCCGCAGCAGAAGCGATCCTTCGTCTGCGTACGATTCCCCCAGCAGATCGAGGATCAACGGAGCGGAGAGGAACACAGCCACGGTCATGGGAATGACGAGCCGTGCGATTCCGATCAACGCACGCCGTTGGTAAAGATGCACATTTGCTTGATCAGACGCCGCCTCGACGGTCAGCGAGGTCGCCATGTTCGCGGTGACGATTTGCAGTGCTCCTGCGATGATCCATGCGAGATAGAAATGGGCATTAGCCTCTGCGCCCGCCGTCTGGGTAATGACGATCGGCAGCAGGGCACTCGACATGCTCGACAGCAGGGCGGCGGCGTAGTTTCCGGCGATATACCGCCATAACTGTCGCAGCGGAATCGTCTCTTGCTGTGGCCGTGGGGCAGTTTGCGCGATGTGGCGTGGGATGAGTCGCTTGAAGATCAGCAGATTGATAGGGATGATCACGACCAAGACCGAAACTGTCCACGAGATGAAAATCCCTGTTTCCGTGAACGAACCGGCGATCAGCACCAGCAGTCCAATTTTCAGCACAGAAAATACGGCGTTTTCGAGCGGAACCCACAGCGTTTGACGGAGTCCGATCAGCACGCTGTCTTCGATGACGAACACGCCCCAGAGGATCAGTGCTGCTGTAAACCAACCGATCAGCGCCGGGGAAGCGACCAGAAAGCTTAGGGAAGGTGCCCACAGCGGAATTCCGGCGCAAAACACCAGCGCCACAATCGCTGACAGCAGAATCACCATGCCATAGGCCGATGCGATCAACCGAAGCGTTCGCGTGCCTGACTGCGGAATGAACCGGATCATCGTTTCTTGCAGGTTGATCTGCGCGATGCCGGATAAAAAGATCATGATTGAAATTGCGCTCGAATTCAGACCGACGTTTTCCGGCGTATACAACCGGGCGGCGACGGCCCAATAGAGCAAACCAAGCAGCGACGTAATGCCTGTGCTGACGATCAGCGCATAGCCGTTACGGTACAGCGGCGTGCGCAGATGCTCAAGGATCTGCGCGACGCGCGGCGATTTTGCGAGTTGGGTATCGAGTAAGGAACCAGCCATCCACGCTCTATTCATGCGACTCTACACACCTATAGTTCGCACGGTATCGGCAATTGGATGGATTTTGGACGATCGTCTCGACGGTAATCAGCGGGGCAGCCACACTTGAACGCTGCGATACGGGATACCCGGCTGATCGAGTCGGTAGAGGGTGATCTCAATCGGTGTATTGGCGATAGGAACCAAATTGACGGTCGTCTCCCAGCTTTCGCCATCGTTGAGGGTGATCGCGAATGGCCCACTTAGCGGATAACGGCTGATCGCCAATTGGTAGGAGACAGGATGCCCTTCTTCATTTTGTACGCCTACGCTGATCTGATGAAGCGTATCGGTCGGCAGTGCCCAAAGCTGCGTGAAGCCCTCAGTCGGTGTGTTCTGCGCGCTGGCTCGTGCGAGGGTTAACGCGCCTGCTGTCACGAACAAGGCCGCTGTCCCGACGACAACCCACATGCCCAGCGCAAAAACACCCCTGAACCCATCAACCCGCAGCGGAGCCACCAGCGGTATCGCGCGAATAGTGCGTGGGTACAAGACGAGGCGCACGAAGGCGATGCTGAGATTTAAAAGGGTGACCGAACCGAGCCAACGCGTCCATGCCGAGGCCTGAAGACCATTGGCTGTAGTGTTCAGGATCAGCCCACCGATCGCCGTCATGGCGGTACTCAGAAAGACTGAAAACAGCAAACGCGTAAGCGGCTTATCGAGCGAATCAGGGAGCCACGCCGCCAGCATCGACCAACCCGGCAGAAAATAGACAAGGAGCAGGGCCGCTGCTGTGCGCGGCAAGCCGCTGGAACCGGTCAGCAGCAGCACCACGATGGTGGCGAACAATGCGATGAATAGATCTCGGCCTTTATGGCGCATCATGCATCCGTATTCCTCTCACGTCATAGATGAGAATGCTCCCGCTGTCGAAAATGCGGCTGATTCCGCCGACGGTATCGAACTTACGCAGCGCATCCAAGGCAACCGGTTCCGTATACAAGCGCCCTCCCGGTTCCCCAGCCTCGAAGTAAACCCCTACCAACGGAAGCGCGGTTGAAAGCCGCTGATCAACGACGAGAAAATCGGCATCTGCGCGGGAAATCAGCCCCGCTTCGGTGGGGCCAAAATGGGGCGCGGTGAACACAGAGGCCAGATAAATATCGTCGGCAAGGTGGGTGATCATGCGCTGATTGCCGTACACACTCATCAGCAGGGTGTTAATCCGGTCGGCGCTAACACGGCTATCCGACGGAAGATGATCGTCGGCCCATTCGGCGGCCTGCACCCCCTGCGGCTCAATCGATCGCGAGTCAGCAGATACCGATATACGGCGCAGGCAGGCGCAAAGTAGGCAGCCAACCGCTCACCGCACCACCAACGAAGATGACCGCTGCCCACACGGCGAAGCCCTCAGCCAGTACGGGGGCGCGAACCGGGCGTTCCATCGCCAGTACACCCGCCGCCAGCACAAACGAAATCGCCCAGAACAGGAACTCTGAAGAACGGTTGGCGTTTACCGCTCGTCGTCAGTCGAAACAACTGCATAATGGGGTAAAGGAGTGCGATCAAAGCGAACGCGAGTGCTGCCGGGTTCATCCCCGCCGGTAACGTCCGCTTACGTGGATTGGTATCGTACCGTCGGCTGGCGCGCAGCATACGTACAATCTCAATGCCGCCGATGAGCAGCCCAAATAGAATGAATGCCACCGCCCCAAAGCCGATATACCGTTCCCATACCGGTGCAGACACGCCCCGCTGCACTCTGGAAAAGCTCCCGACCTGAGTCTTGGCCGAAAGCGATTGCTGCGATTTCACCCAATCACTGCGAAAGACAGGGGCGAGATAACCAATAGTCAGTTCCGATTTTTGCCGACCAGCCGGCCACCGATACAAAGCTGATGATCGTGAGCAGTGCCAGCGGCAGCCAGCGGCTTAAGGCGCCAGCGCAATACCAGTGTCGTGATCGTCCATACGAACAGGAAACCGGAGAGCACATAGGTCGTCAAGTGATGCGTGATGGTGAGCAGAAAAAATCAGGGCAAGATCAGCACGAATAGAAACACGAATGAGCGCGGCTTGCGGATGTCGGAAGCAGACTGGCGAGGTAAAGATCGTCATGGCGACCGGAAGTGCCAACGTCTCATAAGAAAAATTGAGCATCGAAGTAGAGAAAATTGGAATTCGCCGTATAGAGCATGGTCGCCAACCCGGCGATCCCGTGCCGATGCTCCGATTCGCTCATAGAACAGAAACATGGCCAGCATGAAACCGACGTGAGCCCGAGCAGGATCGTCCCGGACTCGACCACAGACAGCCCGCTCAATTGGGCAAACGCACTGGTGATGACTTCCATACCGGGGTACAGCGTACTCACGGGCAAAATTGGGTTGGTCGTGAATAACTGCTGATCGCGCAGAATATTGTTGACGGTTTGCCAATGTAAAAATTCATCATGGAAGGTGAAGTCGTTCGGGCTGTGCAGCACTTTTACCATGTAAAGCGCCATGCCCAGCAGCACCACCAGCCCAATGCGCTCACCGCGCCCTGCTGACCGCGAGAGAAGGCGGAGTGCGGTTGGCACAAAAATGAGAAGCAGCCCAATCCACAGCAGGGTAGGTGCATTGTCCATTCCGTTACGACTGGTGATGCCCGCCAATACGACGATCAGCAAGGCAAAGCTATCGAGCAGACACAACCCGGGCAGCAAACTCCGCGCATTGGCGCGCGTTGCAACGACCCGTGTAGGGATCGGGCGTGCGGTTTCACGGATGAGAACGGGTTGTGATGCGTGCCGTCGCAGAGAATCTGCCATGCGTATTTGCTATCTCCTCAGATAAACTAGAAAATGCCTCTACTTGCGTTGCTGCCGTACCGCCTCCATGATGCGTTCGTGTAAACCGGGAGGAGGTGTCACAGGTGGGATGATCTCCAAGAAACGATTTGAAGCGGTAACATACTGAAGGAGTTCTGTCATCGCGTTGGGGCATCTCTCAAGGTGGGCAAGAACCCATGCGGCCTCATCTGGCTCCAATGCCCCCACAGCATAGGCTGGCAGTAAATCATGGAGTTTGGGGCAAATTTCCTGAGACAAAACTGGCTGGGAATATTCGACCAAATTTTTATCGCTCATAGGTTAAGAACTGTTCCCTGCAAAATGGGCAGCCATTCAGCCCTATACGCGGCTGAACAGCATATGGTTGAGTATGTGTATATTCGCAAGAAGCCCAGCTTTTAGATGTAAATTCGCCCCAACTTCACCAAAATTGAGGCGATTCATGTCACATATTCTCCGCGATCCACATCCCTTTCAGCGTCTTTAGCCCGTTGCGTATCCGACTCTTGATCGTCCCTAGGGGTTCCCGTAGATGATCAGCGATTTCGCTGTGCGTCATGCCCTTGAAAAAGGCAAGTTCAATCGCTTCGATCTGCTCCCCCGGTAGTTGGCAAATTAATGCTTTCAGCATGTCTGCATTTTGCTTAGCGAAGGTCATTTCACTGTGTTCAACGGTGATCAGCATTTCGTCAAGCGGTTCCAATGCGGTTTGTTCGCCGTTGACCGCTTGATGTCGTTCCCGCCGCAGCAGATCGATCGCGGTGTAGCGGGCAATCGTCAGCACCCATGCACTAACAGACCCGCGCTCCACCATCCACTTATGGGCGTTCGCCCAGATCTTCAGGAAAGTGTCCTGAGTGACTTCTTCTGCCAATTTGGGGTCTTGGAGCACATGCAGTGCCACGCCGAATACGCGCGCGCCGAAGGCCGTATACAGCTCGGAAAGTGCGGATTCATCTCGTTCGATAATACGTCGGATGAGGCTGTCAGTCACGGTCGCTCTTACTTCCCCCAACTCAAAGGGTGCTGCCTGCGCGCGGGAAAATGAATCCCTTTCGCAAGCAGCACCCAAAACGGTGACAGGCCTGTATGACCTATGGAGGAAGTGTAAAAATCTCTTCAACCTATGACATGGGACGTACGGGGTGTAATGGAGGGAGGCAATCAGCCCACATTTGTGGGTACTTATGGATATTTTCCGTATAAAGTCGTGTGAATCCGCTGTTTACCCTACGATTAGGATACGGAGGGGGCAGGGAGCCGAATATCAAACGTGCTGCCCTGTGCAATTTTACTTTGAAACATGATAACGCCTTGATGCCCTTCCACAATCTTCTGTACGATTGGCAGCCCCAATCCGCTGCCACCCGTTGAAATCGATCGTGCTTTATCACCGCGATACATTCGCTTGAAGATATGGGGTTGATCCTGCTCTGCGATACCTTGCCCAGTATCCTGAATCCGAATCACAATGTTCGATGGCTCCCGGTACACTTTGATCGAAACGGTGCCGTGATTCGGGCTAAAAGTAATCGCATTCACGATCAGCTGGCGAATCGCAGATTGCAAATAATGAGCGTCGGCAAGGGTTTCTAGGGGGCTGTTGTCGATGTCAATGATCAGCGATTGATCATGCTCACTAGCCAGCGTTTCGCAGGCACGCGCCGCATTCTGAACTAGTTCCCCGATATGTTCTGGCATGAGCTGCATCGCGACTTGATCGGTATCTAAACGGATGATCTCCTCAATATCGTTCAGCAGCTTCGTCAAATGATTGACCTGATCCTCAATTTTATTCAGGCGGCTTTCGCGCTGATCGCTGTCTGCTTCGCGCTGCGCGAGAAATACATTCGTCGAAATCAAACTGAGCGGTGTGCGGAAATCGTGGGAGATATTCTGAATGAAACTTTGCAGCAAATTGGTGTGCTGGCGCGAGACTTCCAACTCACGCTCCTGCATTTCTTTCACCTTTTGCGCGCTAATGTCCCGGCTGATGCCGATCACCCCGATAATGTTTCCACGTTTATCGCGCACAGGCACCTTGGTGGTCGCAACCGAAATCGGCTTCCCATCTTTGCTGAGGGATTGCCGCTCCTCGTTGATGACAACTTTCCCGCCGAGAATCGCGCGGTCATCCTGTTCATACTGGGCAGCAAGCTCCGGCGGCCAGAAATCCCGTGCGGTCTTGCCGATCAAGGCATCCGTATTCACGGCATGTGCGGCTTCAGCGTGAGCAGTGTTGGTGGCAATAAACCGCAGATCGCGATCTTTGGCGAAGATATAGTCCGGTACATTGTCGATCAACGTACGCAGCAGCGCGCGTTCCGATCCAAGGCTTTCACGGGTACGTCGGTTTTGATCCTGATCGTAAAGCGATAGTGCCAACATCACCGAAGTGAGTGGGTACAGGATTAGGGCGGGAATCGTCGCAGTGTTGAGCATGGCATCGCGGGCTGCTGTTGGCAGAAAATGAAAGGCGATGACCGAAGCCAACGTGCTAGCCAGCCCAAGCAGGGCATAGACCACGCTTAATGTATAGAGATTCATCGGCTGTGTTCGGCGGCGAATCCACCTGTGAACGACATACCCGATCAACGCATTCACCCAAATACTGAACAAGCCCGCTGTAACCCCGGCACCGCCTTGGTAAAGCCGGTACACCGTCACGATGATGGCCGAAACAATGGCACCAATCCACCCGTATTCAGCACCGGACACGGCGACGGTCACGCCTTTACCATCTAGCTGAACGCCCTCCACGATGCGGAAGGGGCGTGACATGCACAAAATTCCAAAGCAGCCAAAGAGAATTCCATTGACAATCTGCGCGGTGCGCCCTGTCAGTTTCAGCCGGATGCTAACCAGCGAAAATATATACATTGCAGCGAGCAGGAGGACGAGGTTATTCACGAGGCTGTTGAGGATTTCAGACATAGTTGGCTTTGATGAACAGCGGTGCAAGCTTACCTATAACCAACTTACACCACACTTCCCGTTATATGCATAACCATCTTGTGAAAAAATCCAAACGGGGATAAATCTCACCATTGCATGTGACTTATCCCCGTAGTGAACTGCTGGATCGGTTAGGTATGGAAGAATTCTCTTGGCGGCATCGATGCGCGCATGGAGTCCGCGAGTGCGGTCGTGATCGGCATGCCAATCGCTTCATAGCCCAGCATAACCGCTCCCACGACTGGCTCAAACGTACTGCGATACACGGTGACATTGGGCGAAGTGGCCCGCATCCGTTTCAGGATCGTGTCGGTGAGGAGTGTCCCCGGATGCCGGAAAATCCCGCCGTTGAGGATCAGAGGAAATGAGGTTTGCTCAATATCCACCTTTCGAGCTGCGGCGAGGGCGTACTCGGCCAGCCGCACCCCATGATCCTCGATCAAGTGGTGGGCGACGGGATCGCCATTTTCGGCTTCGGTCAGCACGAACGGGGCCAGTTTGCTCACCTGAATATCGGACGGCGGATGCTGGGGGCGCAGGGTAAACAAGCGCAGCACTTCCGCGACCGACTCCTTTCCAAAAAAGGCAAGGATACTCGCTGTGAGCGTTGTTGGGGGTTCGATGCCGATATCGGCGTGTCGCACTGCGCGAATCGCTGAATAACCGATTTCTCGCCCCCCTAACGAATCCTGCCAGTAGCTCGTATGCCAGAATTCACCGCGATGATTGCGGGCACCCATTGCAGCGCCTGTCCCGCAGGCGATCACGACTCCCGTCCCGTCCGGTGATCCAGCCCGCAGTGCGCCGATCGCATCGTTATAGACCGTGATGGTCTTCCCCAAGCCGCGCTTCACAAGGCCGGCCTTCAATTCGTCGTAGTCTTCCTGCCAATCGGCCCGGCGAGGCTGTAGCCGCCGGAAATGATCTCCGGGCGGCTACAGCCCGCTTGATCGAGCGCTTGCTGCACCGCCGATCTGATCACGTTGATCGCATCGTCTGCGCTGGGGTTGGCATACGGATCGCTGTTGCCGCCGCGTCCCATGCCAAGGATGCGGCCATCCAACCCCACCACAAACGCGACCGTCTTGGTATTGCCGCCATCTACTCCGACAATGCAGTCCATCGTCGATCCTTTTTAGGTGAGCAGGCGTTCTGGTAGGTAGTCTTTGTGAGCCGCCGCCATCTCATCGTACAGGGCTTCAGCTTTATCGAGCGACAGCACGAGCGGATTGCTGGCTAACGCGCGAATCCCGTCCACACGCCGCCCGCACCATGCGGCTTCGGCGGTCAAATACTGGTATTCGCTCAGTGCTTTGACCAGCGCAAGCGTCTGCGGCGGCAGTTTGCCATCCGCCAAGCCAACGGCACCATGCTTGTCGAAATATCCACGCATCTCCACCACGCGATCATCGGGGAAATCGGGCAGCACGCCGCGATTCGGCATATTGACGGGAAGAATCTCTTTGCGGTCGTTGTAAATGGCGTCCATCGCATCGATCGCGAGTTCCAGTTCGTTGATGCCGCCGCGTGAACGTGCCGGATCAAGCTCCGGATGCTCGGCAGCCGCTTGTTCACGGTAGTGCTGCCAGTAACCCGGCACCATCGCCATGATATCCTGTGCGCGCGTGGTCGGTTTATTCAAGTGGTACTCGAATTCCTCGTCCTTGAAGTAGTAATACTGGAAGTAGTCCGCGGGAAGGCTTTCCATCATCACCGCCAGCTTCAGCAGGCGGAAGTGATAGCGGCTTTTGGCTCCTTCACGCACCTGCTTGGCATACGCTTCGCGCAGCAGCGGCATCACGTCCTGTCCTTCGTACAGGTGACGCACACTCCAGCAACCGTGATTCAACCCGACCATCACTGCATCGAGTTTGCTGGGATCCAGCCCTGCTGCTTCGGCGATCACCGCCGGGAAGTAGTACGGCCCTTCGCAGAACGACAGGATCGGAATATCGCTGTGATGGGTCACGGCTTCGCTGATGATGTTGATCGGGTTCGTGTAGTTGAACACGCGCGCCTTCGGGCACACCTGCTGCATATCCTCAAGGATGCCCTGCATTACGTGGATCGACCGCAGTGCCATGAAAAATCCGCCGGGGCCTTGTGTTTCCTGTCCCACTACGCCGTGCTTGAGCGGAATGCACTCGTCGAGGTGCCGCGCTTCAAACCCACCGGGGCGATAGCTGGTCAGCACCGCGTCGCAGTCGGTCAGCCCTTCGCGCCGGTTGGTGGTATAGCTGATGCGAATGTCCACACCGCGATCGCGGCTCATTTTGTCCGCCATCGTCTTGATGACGTTCATCCTATCCGTGTCGAAATCGATCAGGACAATTTCCGAGCCGTCGAAATTTTCACCCTGATGAATAAACGAGGCCACCGTGCCGGGGCCGCGTGTGCTGCCTCCGCCGATATAAGCAATTTTGAGACGTGCCATAGAAACAGATTAGCCTTTCACTGAATAACGTGCTTCGCCGCCTTGCCAGCGGACGAGTAGGGTAAGCGGAACCGAACTCTTGAGGGTGATTTGTGGGCGCTCCTCTGCCGATTGGCGGCGTGCGCAGTGCACATCCACCCAACCATCTTCCCCAAAGGGGTAGCGCCGCACGCCATGATCATCGGTCAGCAGGATAGTCCACGTCAATGTGTTTTCTGGTACATTCGATCGCAGCCCCAGCACTGATTCGAGAAAAATTGCCACCGGGCCAACGCCGCCCCAACCGACGAAATTATCTTTCGCTTGGTTGCCGGGATTAGGCGCGTTGTCCGCCCCGTAATTCTCCCATACCGTGCCGGTCTTCGCGAACACCTGCGCTACGTTCAGCACATGATTCAGTCCAATTTCGTGCGCAAGCGCGTCAAAACCGTATTCATCCAGGCCGCGCAGCACCATTGTGTTGGTGGGATCCCACACGCCGCCGCGCCAGTAGCCGCCGTTCGGGTCATAAGCGGGATCATCGGCAGACAGCGACGGAATCCGGTGCGGGCGATTGAATTCTGCCGGATCGCTGAGGTGTGCTACGAATCGCGCGGCTTGCTCTGGTGACAGCGTTTTCGCCAGCAGTGCCCAATACGCCCCGATCGATTTCACCTTCAGGCGGTTGCGGTGGCGATCCAGATCGTAGTAGAACGCGTTTTGATCGTCCCACATGAACTGGTTGACATACTTGGTGAGTGCATCGGCTTCCGCTTGCATATCTTCGCACGCGCCGCTTTTCCCCAGCACATCCGCCATCTGCGTGAGCAGCCGTGCGGATAAAATCTGCTGCAAACAAGCATCCAGCCAAACCTGATGCGCGTGTTCCATCCATAATTCTGCATCAGTGGTGCCGGGGACACGCGGTTGATTATCCATGCCGCAGCCCCAACCGGTCGTCCAATAGCTTCCGTCCTGCCATGTGCGGTAGCGCCGCAGCCATTGGTGATACGCCATCAGCGCCGGGAACACCCGCGCCAAACGATCTTTATCGCCCGCATCGCGGAAGTATTCCCATTCCGCCCACGGCAGCAAATTCGGCCCTGTGCTGACCGGATCGAAACGAAAGAAAGTGTCTTCGCCATCCGTGTAGCGGATTTGCCGTGAAATGAAACCGTCGGGATGCTGCTTGGCGTAAAAGGTATCAAGAGTCAATTGAAACGGGAAAGCGCGCCGCCCATAGCGCGTGAACATCATGATGAAACTGGTATCCCACATGAAAATCGCCGGAGCCCAAAACGCTGTGTCAATGTACGGCGCGGCGAATTCGTTGGCTTCGGTGGGGTTGCCCAGATGACGGAACGCCAGTTCCCATACTTTCCAGTAGCAGGCGATGACGCTTTCATGTCCTTCCCAGAACGGATCAGGGAGCAGCCCTTTGACGGCATCGAGAGACGGCAGCGGCAGCACGACCGGCGGCGCAGTGATATACGGATTCTGGCTGACCCATGCATTCTCGAAATAGGTATCGTATTCCCCAAACCGGGTATAACGCCGGTGTTTAACGGCCATGAAGTGTGCTTATCCAACCCTCACTGTGCTGCGATGATCGCCAAGCATAGCGCGTTTGTGATGATGGTCACTAGGCAGACTGCATAGACGCGCTATCATGGGGAGGGTTCACACGATTTTGTGAAACACCGTATTATGTCGCAGAAAGTTTGTTTGTGATGCCAACCGCTTTATCCCGCCGTCGATTTCTCAAAGTCGCGGGGTCTTCACTCGCTTCCTTGATGCTGCCCGTGCTGCCGGTTGCTCCCTCTGTGCACGAGAGTGCATCTGCCGGGATCTGACCACAGGTACATCTGCACACCTTTAACCCTACCGATACAACGCCAACCGAAGCTGTCCAATCCGCTGTGGCCGCTGTCACCGATTTTGCGTGGCTGCACCCCGGCGATTCGGTGTTCGTCAAAGTCGCCAGCAATTCCAACTTAGCGCCGCCGTCGGTGACCTCACCGGATGTTTTAGAGGGCGTGATCCGCTCCCTGCAAGCAGCAGGCGCGGGCACGATCTATGTGGGTGACATGAGCGGTGCGCAGTTCGTCCACCACCTTGCCGATCACACGATGGGATCGACGCGCGACAATATGCGCGATAATGGACTGCTTGCGGCGGCGGAAGCAGCGGGCGCGGTCATCCACTGTTTTGAAGAAATTCCTTTTGAGACGGCGTATGTTCCCGGTGTGGTATCGGGGACTCATCACTGGGGCGACGGGCTGCAAGTCGCTGAAATCCTCGATCGGGTCGATCACATCGTCAATCTGCCGCGCTTGGGTAAACATGTGCTGGCCGGGGCATCCCTCGGTTTGAAAAATGCTGTCGGTTGGATCAGCGATCACAGCCGCATGGTGCTGCACCGTGATGGCGCGACATTTCACGAAAAAATTGCCGAACTCAACATCGTTCCGCAGCTTCGCGATAAAATGCGCTTCACCTTGACCTTGGCCGATCGTGCGCTCACGACGTACGGCCCCGATGCCGGGTATGCGCTGCCGCTGTCCCACCCGCTGATCATCGCGTCTACCGATGTGGTCAGTCACGATCAAATCGCGCTGCTCACGCTGATGTGGGCGCGGCGGCAGATCCCCGCCGATGTGCTGGCGCAAGACCCCTATCCCGATCAATCGAACGGGCTGAACTGGTGGTTTGTGCGGGTTACATGGGGCGATGAAATCGCGGGTTATCAAGAACTCCCCACTGTTGACGACTTAGCCGCCGCCGACTCGCTGACGCACATCAATCTTGCCTATGATCGAATACACGGCGGGCGACCGGATGCGATCGAGGTGATTCCCGGTGGACTGGGACTCCCGCAAACGCTCGGCGATCAGCTCACGCGCGATCCAGCACTGCGCATCGTGGTGCAGGCATGATGCCACAGTGAAACGGCTCGGATGATGCCTATGTTCAATCCGCTCAAAGGGCGCGATCCCAAAAGCGTGTTTGCGCTGCTCGGCGCGTGCTTGATCCTGCTTGCGGTGGCGTTGACCGTCTATCAGAGCCGCACGACGCTGTCCGGTGTGGTGATGGCCAACGGATCACCGGTTGCCGGGGCATCGGTGCGCATTCAGGGAACCGCGAATGATACCCTCACGGATGATCAGGGGCGTTTTACCCTCAGCGTTCCGTTGTTCACAGCGCCTATCCATGTGACCGCTTTTGCACCGGGGTATTTCATCGCAGTCGCAGCAGGACTTCCCCTGGAGCCGCTGGCCTTAACGCTTAGACCTCACATGACGGACGATAACCCTGACTATGCGTTCATCAGTCCCGTCCTTGATCGAGAAGCCGACTTTGCGTGCGCCCGCTGCCACTCGGCGCGTTTGAGCGTCTTGGAGTCGGACTCCCTGCTGCCCGTCGAAGAATGGTTGGCGGATGCGCACTCGCAATCGGCGCTGAATCCACGTTTTCTGTCGCTCTACAACGGCACCACAATCGACGGTGTGCGCGGTGAACGTACCCTCTACCAGTTTGATGCCGCCGCCGGCATCGAAGTTCCGGTCGCGCCCTCACTGGGACAGGCAGGGGTAGGCGCTGGTTTTCGCCTCGATTTTCCTGATTCCGCTGGATCGTGTGCCACCTGTCATGTGCCTGTCCTCGCCCTCGAACAGGGCTATAATGCCGATCCGAATACTGCCAGCGGATCGGGTCGTGAAGGTGTTACCTGTGATTTCTGCCACAAAATGACCGGCGTACGATTGGCGGCGGATGGTCAGCCGTTGCCAGGGCTTACCGGGCGTGCAGTCGTTGGTGTTTACCCGCCCCGCCGAAGGAGAGCAGATTTTCTTCGGCCCCTATGACGATACCCCCGGCGATGATGTTTACCTTCCCTGCAAAACCAAAGCGCATTTTGCGCTGCCTGCCTACAGTGGATCGTTTTGGGGTGTGAGCGTGTACAACAGCTTTGGCGAGTGGCTTGCCAGCCCGTACAGCAATCCCGAAACCGGGCAGACCTGTCAGGATTGCCATATGCCGCACCGAGGAGCCACCACCTTTGTCGATCTTCCGCCTGACGTGCCGCAGTATGTGCCCGTCCGTGACCCTGCGACGATCTTCAGCCATCGCATGCCCGGTGCCGCCGATTCGACACTTTTGGCGAATGCCGCGTCACTCGCCCTCAGCGGCTCGCGCGAAGGTGCAACTGTGCGCGTTTCCGTGCAGGTGACCAATACGGGAGCGGGGCACGATCTTCCCACGGACAATCCGCTGCGTAACATGATTTTGCTCGTTGAAGCGCACGACTCGAACGGTGCCCTGCTTCCCCTCCTTGATGGCCCGACGATCCCGGAGTGGGGCGGTGTTGGCGATCCCGCGCTTGGCTATTTCGCAGGATTGCCCGGAGTGTTGTACGCCAAAATCCTTGCCGATTCCTATACAGGGGAAATGCCCACTGCCGCCTATTGGCGCCCGACCCGCCTCATCAGTGATAATCGCATCGCCGCGCTGGAAACGGACACGTCCACGTACATATTCGATACCACGTCCGCACAGGGTGACATCACCCTCTCCGCCCGTTTGATTCTACGCCGCGCGTTCATTGACCTGATGGTGCAAAAGGGATGGGATACGCCCGATCAACCGATGGTGCAGGAAACGATCGTTTTGCCATGAAACGCCTGCTATTTTTCTGCCTTTTGATCGGTTTTTTAGTCGGATGCAGTGTATCCGTGCCGACGGTTATGCCCCGCTCGACGAATCCGCCTTCCGCGCCGCCCTACATAACCCCGGTGGCACTTGTCCTGACTCCCGTCGCCACCTCGCAGCCGCTCCCGTCGCTTCCGCCGCTGATCGGCAGTCAATCGAGCAAGCCGCTTGCTGTGCAGGGAAATCGGCTGATCGTCGTCAACCCCGACAGCGATAGTATTTCGCTGGTGAATACGACTTCAAACTGGTTTGAAGCCGAAATCCCCCTCGGCGGCAGCCCGCGCACCGTGGCCGTACGCCCCAGCAGTCCGATGGCATTCGTCACCCTATGGGATCGAAACGCGCTCAGCGTCGTTGATCTAACCAACCAGCAAGCCCATCTGATCGAATCCGTCTGTCACATTCCCTTTGGCGTGGTCGCGAATGAACGGCGCGCTTTCGTGAGCTGCTTTGCCGATGATTCGATCGCCATCCTTGATGCCGAAACCGGGGAAGTACTTCACCGCGTCACCGTCCCAGATGCGCCCGCCGGGTTAGCCCTCAGTGGAAGCTGGCTGCTCATCACCCATTTCTATACCGGAACCGTCACCGTCTTGAATGTCGAGCGCACTCCCTTCGTCGTTGGGTCGCTCAATGTTGATACGGATGGCGAACTCGCACGCACCATCATTCCATCTCCCGATGGGCTGCACGCCTATATTCCGCAAACGCGCACCGGATTAGCCCTCATTTCGCTCCAATTCATGCAAGACTGGTTTCCGGTCGTGTCCGTGCTCGATGTGACTCATATGACCGGCGAACGCAGCGCACGCTTGACGCTCTCTACTTTCGATGAGCCTGCCAACCTGCCCTCCGATGCCGCCTTTTCGCCCGATGGAAACCAGCTTTATGTGACGCTGCAAGGCAGCGATGCCCTGATGGTGCTCGATCCGCGCACGTCACAATTGATCGCGCGTATTCCGGTAGGGACTGCGCCCTTGGGCGTGTGGGCGACTGAATCGGCACTTTATGTGTTGAACGCACTCGACGGAACCGTTTCTGTGCTCGATCCGCTGACTAATTCCGTGACTTCGACGATCCCGGTGACGACCATCCCGCTTGATCCGATCCTGCTGCGCGGAAAGACTCTGTTTTACCGCGCCTCTGATCCACGCCTGAGTGATGGCGCGGTGAGCTGTGCGACCTGCCATTTTGAAGGCGGCGCGGACGGGCGCTCATGGATCAATTTTCGCAGCGGTGCGCGCAATACCCCCGCGCTCGGCGGTTCCAATCTACTGCCGCCGTTCAATTGGGCGGGCGACATGGCCGAGCTCCACGACACGATCGAAGACCAGATCCGCAGCGTCATGCTTGGGGATGGTTTAATTGCAGGCGACTTTGATCCGACGACACCGGCACTCGATGCAGGGCGTTCGGCGGATCTGGATGCCCTTGCTGCGTATGTTGCATCGCTGGAACCGTGGCCGAGTCCCTATCGGTTCGCTGATGGCAGCTTGAGCGAGTCGGCGCAGCGTGGGATGCAGTTGTTCATGAGCGGATCGCCGGGATGTGGCTGCCATACACCGCCGCTGTATACCGATCAGCGCACCCATAATTTGACTGGTGCGGCTTTTTCGATGGAAACTGTCGTGACGTTCGATACCCCCTCGCTGCGCGGCCTGTGGGCGACGGCCCCTTACCTTCATGACGGGATCGCGCGCAGCCTACCGGAGCTTTTCTCGCGCGGCGATCCGGTACACGATATCGCGGGCAGTTTATCCCCGCAGCAGTTAGACGACTTGATCGCGTTTCTTTTATCGCTTTAACCGACCATACCGCAGGTGAACGATGGCAGCTCTTTCTTTCGTGCGACGACTTTTAACGGTGCTGATCGCGGCATCCGCGCTACTGATCTCTGCACAGGCGCAGTCCGATTCCGCACCGACGGGCGGCACACCATGGGATCTGCACGAAACCACTCAGGTCGGTCAGTTCACCTTCTACGATGCGCCCGCCAGCAGTTCGGTAACGGGAAAACCGCTCGAAATTGCCGATTTTGATGGCAATGGCTGCGGCGATCTGGCGATCACCGGGCAGAACGCGACGCATCCGGTCAACGGCGAATGGCGCGGCAGCGGCGGGCACATCCGTATCCTCATGAATTTGTGCGCCATCGGCGGGCAAATCACGGCGGATGATCTCGGCACCAGCCAAGGCGGTTTTACCATCTACGGCGCGTTTTCCGGGGATATGGCCGGTTCGGAAACCTACACGGCGGATTTTAACGGTGATGGGTTGGACGATCTGCTTTTTAGCGCGCAGAACAGCGACGGCCCTCGCGCCGATCGCTCCAACGCAGGCGCGGCTTATGTCTTGTTTGGCGGGCGCGATTTCGCTCAGCATGGCGACATTGATCTGCGCGAACTGCCCGGCGACATGATGGTGATTTACGGCGCATCCGCCGACGATCGCTTGGGCTTATGGGTCGAAGGGGGTGATTTTGATGGGGATGGGTTCCAAGATCTATTGATCGGCGCGAATCAGGCCGATGGGGAGGGCGATCACCGCATCAACGCGGGGGAAGTCTGGATCATCTACGGCGCAGCGGACATGATCGCGTCCTACGATCAGGTGATCGATTTACGTCAGCCGCCCGCCGATGCCACGCGCATTATCGGCGCGGATTACGACGATTTGATGGGATCGACCGTCTGGGGTGACGATTTCAACGGCGATGGGTTCGATGATGCGGTGGTGAGCGCGGCGCTTTGGCGCGCTTCCAGTGGTATTGGCGGCATCTCCTTCGGCGGAGGCGATGGCCCCGGCAATCAGCGCTACAACAGCGGTGAAACGTTCATCGTCTTCGGAAACACCGATCTGCGTGGGCAGACCATCGACCTTGCGGCGCACATCGATTCCGAGGGGCGTCCGATCGATAACACCATCAGCGTCATCTATGGACGCCGCCCGAACGATCTGCTCGGCGAAGAACTCGCGGCGGGCGATCTCGACGGTGATGGACAGCTCGATCTCATTATCGGAACCCTCGTCGGTGATGGGCCAGAGGGAAACCTTGACGAAGCGGGCGAAGCGTGGGTGATCTATTCACGCGCGCCGATGGAAGGCCAGATGTTCGATCTTGCCTCACCGGAACCGGGGCGCACCGTCGTGATCTATCCCGATCAGCCGGATAGCAAGGCGGGCGACACCTTGCGCGCCGCCGATCTTGACCGCGACGGCATTGACGATCTGTTTTATGGCGCGCCCGATTATGATCCAACCGGCTATGATGGACATGTCCGTCACAACGCCGGCATGATGGCAATTCTCTTCGGGGAACCGGGTGGGCTTCCCAACAATGATGGGGTAATCGAAGTCTTCGCCCCGCCCGCTGATCTGCGCCTGCGCTTCATCATTGGCGGCGAAGCCAACGACATGATGCCCTATGCGCTGGCGGTGGGCGACGTGAACGGCGATGGGGTGGTCGATATTGAACCGAATGCGATGGGCGGCGACGGCCCGAACAATGAAGTGCTCAATGCGGGCGAAATCTACGTGATCAGCGGTGCTGAATTTCTCTCACCAGATCACCTATTTCAGCCCGGCGTTGGCGATGGAGGGGCAAGCACACCCATCGCGGTAACCAGCACACCCGACGTAACCGCGACACCCGTCCCGGAATCGACGGTGACGGCGGGGCGGGGCGATCTCGAAGTAGGGCGCCAGCATTTTCTGGAAACGTGCGCGGGTTGTCACGGCATCTTAGGCGAAGGCGTGCCGAGTCTCGGTCTGCCGCTTGTCACCTCGCCGCTGGTGCTGTACGCCTCGGATGCCGATCTGCTCGCCTTCATTCGTACCGGGCGCGCTTCCGATCACCCCGATAATGTGACCGGCGTCGCCATGCCGCCGAGCGGCGGTCGCCCTGACTGGACGGATACTGATTTGCTCGACATCATCGCGTATCTGCGCTGGCTTCGCGATCATCGCCCGCCGAGTACTGCCATGCCCGCGTCTACCCCTTGACCGCGCCGCTCAACATGGCGCGGAAGAACTGCCTGCGCAGCAGATAGAAAGTGATCAACACGGGCGCGATGATGATCACCGATCCCGCCATCCACACATGATACGCCTGCTCAAACGAGCGTTGAAAGTCAAGCAGGCCGATCGTCGCGGTTTTCGATTCGTTGCGCGACAGCATCGTCACTGCGATCAGAAATTCGTTCCAGTAGAACACGAACTGCATCAGAAACGTGGTGACCAGCCCCGGCAGCGCCAGCGGTACGACCACATAGCGGATCACCTGAAGCGGACCGCAGCCATCAATCCGCGCCGATTCTTCGACTTCGATCGGAATCGCGTCAATCGATGCCTTTAACACGAAGATACCGAAGGGTAGCCCGGTCGCTACGTACAGGATCACCATGTACGAATGCGTATTCAGCAGCCCGAATTGGCTGCCCATCCGGTACCATGCCACCAGATTCGTCAGCGACGGAATCATGATCAAGCCGAGGATCAGCAGTTGCAGCGCGCCGCTTCCCTTGAACCGGTAGCGCGAAAATGCATAGGCCGCCAGCATCCCCAACACCACAATCAGCGCCGCTAACAGGCTGGAATTGATGATTGTGTTCGGCAAGTGATACTGAAATAGGTCGCTGCGAAAGATCTGCGTATAGCCATCGGTCGAAAGATCGCGCGGGAAGAAATAGGGTGGCGCACTCAGCACGTCCCCGCGCGACTTAAACGAGGTGCTCACGGCATAGGCTACCGGAAACACCGACACGATACACACGGCGATCAGGATGGCATTGGTGAAAAAACTATCCAGCCGTCGTTGCGATTTTGAACGTACCATCGTCATTCACTCCGCCGCAGCCGCAGATACGCCAGCGTTAGCACCAAATTGATCGCGAACAGCACCACCGATGTCGCCGCCCCCAGCCCGAAATCACCGAACTGCCAGCCGTTCTCATACAAATACACACTGGCCGTTTGCGTCGCCGGGTTGCTGCCCGTCAGCGTGAGGATCACCCCGACCGAGTTCAAGCTGCCGATCGTGCTCAAAATGACACCGATCACGAACGTGGGGCTGATCAGCGGAAAAATGATCCGTAGAAACAGGTTGATTCGCCCCGCGCCGTCGAGCGCCGCGCTTTCGATCACATCCTTGGGAACGTTTTGCAGCGCGCCTAGCAGCAGCAGAGCGATGAACGGCAGTGATCGCCATACCGTTGCTACGATCACGATGAGCATCGCCCCATTCGGCGTGCCGTACAGCGCGGTATCACCGGTCAGCGGGCTGATCCACATCTGCACCAGCCCATAATCCTGCTGGAACAGCCAGCGAAAAATCGTCCCCACCACCACGTCCGACACCACCCACGGCACGAAGATCAGCATCAGATACACCGTGTTCAGCTTTGAGCGCTGGTTGAGCAGACTCGCGACCAGCATCCCTACGCCGATCGTAATCGTCACCGTGAAGAAGACGAACACGACCGACTTGCTCATGCTGTCCCAGAACACCCCGTCGTTGAGCAGGCGTGTGTAGTTGTTCAATCCCACCGGGATAAACTGGCCTGCGCGCAGCCGGTTCAGGCTGATGTACACCGTGTATAGTGTCGGGTAAAGCTGAAAAATCCCCAACATGATCAAACTGGGGAGCAGCAGCCAGAACGGAACCAGACGACCTAAGTTGAAACGGGGCCGCTGCGCGGAGTCGACTCCCGCTTGCACCCTCGTGTGTGATGCCGACATCGAGACTCCCTTCAGGCGGGGTGCGATAAATGAAACCGGGGAATGTGGTTAGACGACATCCCCCGGCGAAATCGTGAAACCGCGCGGCTACTGGAGCGAGTTGTTGTAGTTGTCCTGCGCGTCTTGCAGGGCTTGCATGGCATCGAGGTTCGGATCGGCCAGCGTGCGAGCGAACACATCCGCCAGCGCCGCCATCCCCCGGTTGTAGTCGATCAGGAACGGTACGGGTGCGCCGTAGGCATTCTGATATTCTGCGATTGTCTGCCAGTACGGGGTGCTGAAACGTGGATCAGCTTGTGCCGACAACATCGCCGGGAGTGCGCCGTAAGACACCGCGAAATCAGCATTGAGCTGCGTCTGCATCGTATAATTGATGAACGCTTTCGCCGCTTCCTCATTCGGGCTTCCGACCGGGATGCCCCAGCCCGTCGCATACACATTGACCATCGGATCGCCGCCATCCTCGAATGCCAATGGCGGTGCAAAGCCCAGTCGCCCTTCTTCGGCGGCGGTCAGCACCGAAGCATCGCCCATGTCGTAGACCGTGCCATCCGGGGCCGTCACCGGGAAAAGGAACACATATGACCATGTGCCCGCCAGCAGCGATGCAGCCGTGTGATCCTTAAAGGCGTTCTCATAGTCGAAACCGCCCGCCAGCGCGATCTGCGGCGCGTACTCATTCGCGAACAAGCTGCGCACGTAATCGATCACGCGCACCATTTCGGGGTTTGCCCATGCTGCACGGCCTTCGGCATCGCTAATCGCCGCACCTGCCGAGTGGATCAAGCTGGAATAACTGACTTCCAACCCGAACACTTCAATGCCGTGAAACGTCACCGCATACACACCCTGTGAGTGCAGCCGTTCGCCCGCGTCCAGAAGTCCTTCCGCCGTCGTCGGGTAGCCATCCGGGAAATACTCCGTCCAGTAGTACGTGAGCGTGCCGGGCGTTGAGCTTGGAATGCACAGGATACGTCCATCCGGGGTGGTGCAGGCCGCGAACGCCGCTGGGCTTACATCGTCATACCACGACTGCGCCTGTGCCCATTCGGTCAGGTCGGTAAGCGTGCCGTTATAGTCATAGAAACCGAGATACTGCCCATCGACATACGACAGATCCGGCACATCACCGCCCGCCTGCACCGCCAAATTCAGCAGGCTGTTGATTTGATCGTACGGCTGGAATACATTGGTCGCACTGTTACCGGTATCGGCGCTGTACGTGCCAAGGATGCTCTGCATCCATTCATCCTGCACGTTTTGTGGATTATCAGAGTTGAACTTCGTCCATATGGTGATAGCGGGTTGATCTTGTGCTTGGAGGGCGAGACCACTGCTCAAACTGAGCGCAAGAAGGATCATCATCAGAAGTACGGTGCTGATTCGTCTCATTACCTTTTCCCTTACTTCAAAATCGGCTGGAGTGCGCGGACATCGTTTGCAACGATGCCTCGTCGTGATATACAACGAAGATCGGACGATAGCAAGATTTCCTAAGTGAGTGCTCACCTCCTGCCGAGCGCTCACTCATATCTAGACGCGTGGAACGACTTGGTTTTACCTTCATTGGGTCGCCGCGCGATAACGTGGCAGAATTACGGCAGTGAACGAACGACGCTCAGGATAAAGTTTTATGATAAAAGCCTATCATCGTGTGAAAACACTGCAAGAAGCGCTCGACTTAACGGCGCGCCCCGGCATCAAGACCGCTGTCTTGTATGGTTATGACGCACAGGTAACCGAAGACACCGACGAAGTCGTTGATTTGCAGGCCATCAGTCTGAACCCGATCACAGTAGGGGATGAAACGGCAGTCATCGGTGCGCTCACACCCTTACAAACCATTGTCGAGGCCGAAACCCTCCCATCGTGGCTGAGAACGCTCGCTCAGCAAGCGGGGCCGAGCACCTTCCGCCATATGCGCACCTTGGGTCATCTGCTCACCCATCTTGATTCGGAAAGTCTGCTGCTGGCAGCGCTGATCGCGACACAGGTGCAGGTGACCGTCGTGTGGAAAGGCGGGGAAACAACGGTTTCCATCGGTTCTTTCCTAGAAGGGATAGAAGGCATTATCGTTTCGGTGACGGTTCCGCTTGTCGGACGATTGGAAACGGCACATGTGGCCCGCACACCAGCCGATCAGCCGATCGTGGGGGCGGTCGCCTACCATCAGCCGAACGGCGCGATCGCGCTCGTTTTGACTGGCGTGGCGTCGCTCCCCGTAATGAGCGATCCTATGTCGCTTGATTCCCTAACGCCGCCGTCCGATTTTCGCGGCAGCGCGGCCTATCGCAAAGACATGGCGGCGGTGTTGACGCGGCGTGTGTTGGCGCAGCTTGGAGTGGCGGAATAACATGACCCTACAAATCAACCTAACCATTAACGGACAGCACAAAATAATCGCTTGCCAGCCGCATGAAACGCTGATGCGCGTCCTGCGCCGCGAAGGGTATTTCAGTGTGCGTTTTGGCAGCGATACAGGCGAAACCGGCGCGGCGGCCATCCTGTTCGATGGTGTGCTTATGACCGCTGATGTGATGCTCGCGGCGGCGGCAGACGGCCACACGATCGAGACGATCGAAGGCATGTCGAAAGGCACGCAGCTTCACCCCATTCAAGACGCGTTCGTGCGTATGGGGGCGATTCAGTCCGGGTATTCCACCCCTGCTATGATCCTCGCCGCCAAAGCCTTAATCGCCAACAATCCGAATCCGACCGAGGCGCAGATCCGCGATGCCATTTCCGGCATCCTCGACCGTGAAACCGGTTATCTGAAACCCGTACTGGCGATTTTGGAAGCCGCTGCGGTGATGCGTGGCGAACCGCCATCTGAAGTCGATGTCAATGTGCTCACCCCCATCAGCCCGCCCGAAGATGATCGGTTTGATTATCGAGAGGGTGACGGCGGGTTGACCGGCAGCAGTGGCGACGGTGGTACAGCGCCGACGCTCACACGCCGTCTGCCGAAATTCCTGTTTTCGCCCGAAATCCCGGAAACGTCGGTCGTTGGCAAGCCCGAAATCAAGGTCGATGCACTGAAACTCGCCAAGGGTAATCCCGCCTTCGTCGATGACATCGAACTGCGTGGGATGCTGTATGCAGCACTGCTTACCTCACCGCACGCCCATGCGCGCATTCTCGACATAGACGACAGTGAAGCCCGTGCGCTCCCCGGCGTGCATGCCGTGATCCACTACAAAAACATCGCCCGTGTCCGCTATGCGTCGGGCGGACAAACCTATCCGAACCCCAAACCGCATGATCAGGTCAGCTTCGATAACAAAGTGCGTCATGTCGGTGATCGCGTGGCTGCTGTCGCCGCCGAATCGCAAGAAATTGCTGACGAAGCCATCAAGCGCATCAAAGTGACCTACGAAGTGCTGCCCGCCGTCTTCGACGAAAACGAAGCCCTTCGCGAAGGTGCGCCCATCATCCATGACGAACCGGACATGGTAGGGGCATATGATGCCGCTCACAACATCTCGCATCATATTCACGCGCAAGTGGGCGATGTCGAAGCGGGTTTCAAGCAGGCCGACCATATTTTTGAGCAGGAATTCTATGTCCATCAGGTGCAGCAGGTGCCTATCGAGCCGCACATCTGCATTGGCTACTGGGATCCGGACGAACGCTTGATCCTCCGCACCTCGACGCAGGTGCCGTTCCATGTCCGCCGCATGGTCGCGCCGCTGCTCGGTTTACCCGTTCGGCGCATTCGGGTGATTAAGCCGCGCATTGGGGGTGGGTTCGGTGCCAAACAGGAAATGCTGATTGAGGACATCGTCGGCCATCTGGTCATCGCCAGCGGTCGCCCGGTGCGCCTTGAACTGACGCGTGCACAGGAATTCATGTCGAGCCGGTCGCGTCACCCGCAGACGATCAAGTTTAAGACGGGCGTTACCCGTGAAGGCAAACTGATCGCGCAGGAAATGACCGTCATCGGCAACACGGGCGCTTATGCCACCCACGGCTTGACGGTTCAGACCGTGACCGGTCTGCGCGGCCTCAGCTCCTATAACTGCCCGAATAAACGCTTTGATTGCAAAGTCGTCTACACCAATATCCCCGTCCCCGGTGCGTATCGCGGCTACGGTGCGCCGCAGGCCTTGTTCGCCCTCGAAGCGCATATGGAAGACATTGCCTCGCAGTCCATCATCGATCCTATCGCCTTCAAGCGTATGAATTGGGTCAACGTGGGCGATCCGCTCAACATTGCGCCCTACTTTGGGCGAAGGCGATCTGAACCCGGCCCTGCACCCATTATCCGCTCAAGTGGCTTGAACAGTGTGTGCTGCAAGGGATGCAGACGATCGATTGGCGGCGGCGCGGCGATCCGCAGTGGCGTATCGATCCTGAACGTCCGCACATTCGGCGTGGACTTGGCTTTGCCATGTGTATGCACGGCACCGCCATTCCGGGACTCGACATGGGCGGTGCCAGCCTCAAAATCAATGACGACGGCTCCTTCAATTTGCTCGTGGGTGCGACCGATCTCGGCACGGGATCGGATACCGTGTTGGCCCAGATCGCCGCCGAAGTCCTTGGCGTACCGCTCGAAGATGTGGTCGTTTACTCGTCGGATACCGACATGACGCCGTTCGACACCGGGGCCTACGCCTCCAGCACGACCTATATTTCGGGTACGGCGGTCAAACGCGCCGCCGAACAGGTTGCTGAGCAGATCAAAGAGCGCGCGGCATTCATGCTCAAACTGGCTGATTGGAGCGGCATTGTGCTTCGTGATCGGAAGGCCTTTGCGCCGGATGGCCGTTCGGTCACGATGGGGCGATCGCGCTTCATTCCCTGCACCAGCATGATCAGCGGCAAATTATGGCGACAGCCTCATTCGTCTCGCCAGATTCGCCGCCACCGTTCGCGGGTCAGTTTGCCGAAGTCGAAGTCGATATTGAAACCGGACAGGTCACGGTGAAGCGCTTAGTGATGGCGGTCGATTGCGGCGTGGCTATCAACCCCATCACCGCCAGTGGGCAGGTCGAAGGCGGCATGACGCAGGCGCTCGGCTATGGGCACTGCGAAGAGATGGTCTACGATGACGATGGGCGCATGCTCAACCCAGTTGGGACCGTATAAGATTTATCGTGCCGACGAAATGCCCGATCTCGATGTGATTTTGGTACAAACGCTGGAACCGACCGGGCCGTTCGGCGCGAAAGCGGTCGCTGAAATCCCGAAAGATGGCGTTGCGCCCGCCCTTCGGAATGCCATTTACGATGCGACCGGGGTGCAGATCAACCGCATCCCTTCACGCCGGAACGGGTATACAACGCGCTGCGTGCCGCAGGAATCCAGCAGGTTACGGGGACGCATTTGACGCGCGTCCCCTCTGCTAACGCGGTATCCCGCTGACTTTTGGCGTACTGGATGAAGAAGTTCAGCGATTCCGGGTTCCGCATCGCCCCCACTTTACAGACTGCTCCACATCCATCCTAAAAGGATTTTGCGGTCGGCACTTCCATCTTCTTGCCGCTCAGGGTATAGGGCACCGCCGGAATGGGATGATTTCGTCGGGGGCGTGGCGTGGCGAAATCTCCGCCCGGATGCGCTGCTGGATGGCGTGTTTCAGTTCATCGCTGAGCGTGTGGCCTTCCTTCATCACCACGAACAGCAGCAGCCGCGACCTCGCCCCAGCAGTTCCAAGTCGATGATCAGGCTGTCCAGCACCTCGGGGAAGGATCCACCACGCGGTAAATCTCCGCCGTACCCATGCGGATACCCTGCCGGTTGATCGTCGAGTCTGATCGCCCATAGATCACACAGCCGCCGCGTGCATTGATCTTGATCCAATCGCCGTGTCGCCAAATACCCGGATACATGTCGAAATAGCTGGCGCGGTAGCGCTCCATTTGCTCGTCACCCCAGAAGTACAGCGGCATCGACGGCATCGGCTGCGTGATCACCAGTTCCCCAACCTCATCGATCACGGGACGGCCTGCATCGTCAAATGCATAAACGCTTGCACCCAAACTGGCTCCTTGCAGCTCCCCGGCGTAGATCGGCTGAATCCGCACCCCGCCGACGAAGGCCGTACACAGATCGGTGCCACCGCTCAGCGATTCGAGTGCCAGCACCCGGTTAATGTTGTCGTAAATCCACGCGAACCCGTCGATGCTCAGCGGTGATCCGGTCGATCCCACGCCGCGAATGCGCGATAGGTCGCTGCTGGTTGGGGTGAATGCCCGCTTTGATACAAGCCGCAACGAATGCAGCGGACGTGCCGAAATAGGTCATCCCGGTCTGCTCGGCCAGCTCAAACAACCGATCTAGGGTCGGGTAACCGGGGCTGCCGTTGTACAGAATAATCGATGCACCGGATAGCAAACTCCCGATCACATAGTTCCACATCATCCAGCCGGTGCTGGTGTACCAGAAGAACGATCCCCCAGTTTCAAGTCATTGTGGAAAATCGTTGCCTTCGCGTGTTCCAGCAGAATTCCGCCATGCCCCTGCACGATGGGCTTGGGCAGCCCGGTTGTCCCTGACGAGTACAAAATCCACAGCGGATGATCGAATGGCACCTGCTCGAAAGCGAGCGTCTCGCCCGCCGCTGTCTCATCGACCTGCGCAAGCGCTTCTTCCCATAGGCTTGAATTTGGCAGGTTGATTGTGAAATCCCCCGAACGGGAGGATCAGGTATGAGTGAGGCTGGGTAGGTTGGCTTGCAGATCGCGCAGCACGTCGCGGCGGTCGAACCGCTTACCGCCATACGCATAGCCGCTCACAGCGATGAGCACCTTGGGCTGAATCTGTGTAAACCGGTCAAGTACGCCGCGCGCCCCAAAATCCGGCGAACAGCTTGACCAGACCGCGCCGAGACTGGCGCACGCCAGCATCGCGATCACGGCTTCGGGGATATTCGGCAGATAGGCCGCCACGCGGTCGCCGTGCTGCACACCTAACCGTTTCAGCGCACCTGCCGCCCGCCGCACTTGGTCGCGGAATCCTCCCAAGACATTTCTTCAACCGGGTGATCCTCCTCAGCATAGATCAACGCGGGGCGTTCAGTAGTCGCTTGCGCGAAGATGTTCTCTGCATAATTCAGCCGCGCGCCGGGGAACCAGTCGGCACCCGGCATCACCCGGCTCGAGAGGGGTGTTGTCCACCGCTGCGAGGTACGCAGCCCAAAAAAGTCGAATAAGCTCTCCCAGAAGCGCTCTGGTTGGTCAACTGACCACCGCCATAAATCAGCGTAGTGGGTGAAAGTCAGTCCATCGTGATCAGCCAACCAGTGCATGTAGCGCGTAATATTCGCTTGTTCAATCACCGCCTTGGAGGGTGCCCATAATAAATCGCCTTCCCGCAGCCTATCGGTACGCTGGCTCATAGAAAAAATCCTACGATAACAAAAAATCGAGTTGTTTGGTCAGCCGCATTGATCAGGTACAATTCCTATCACCATACAGCGTCGTCAGACGTGAGTCAAAAGTCGGGGTGTGTTGAAAAGGATCTCGGCATGCCGAAGCACGGGGCTTAACGGAGCCACCCTTTATTCTTAACGCGCTCGTCACTATCCTACGTCGCGTAACTCACTTTTGGAGACAACCGATATGCGCAAACTGATGGTCTTGATGGCACTGCTGCTTCTCACCAGTATGGGTGTGATGGCGCAGGATGGTCTTGTGGTTGATTTCTATTACCCCACGGCGGTCGATGCCCCAGTCAACCAGATTATCCAAGGGTATGCGGACGCATTCCATGAACTGCACCCCGACATCACGATCAATCCTGTTTACACAGGGTCATATACACAGACGCGTGACACCATCACCACTGAAATTGGCGGCGGTGGGGCAGGCCCCGATGTCGCCGTCATGCTGACGACCGATCTCTACAGCTTTATCGAAGAAGGTATGGTGGTTCCGGCGCAGCAGTTCATCGATACGATGGATGACTCGGCTGCTTTCGTGGATGATTTCTTCCCGTCCCTCCTTGTCAATTCTAAAGATGAAACAGGCACCATTTGGTCGGTTCCGTTCCAGCGCAGCACGCCGATCATGTACTACAATGCCGACATGCTCCGTGAAGCGGGCTTCGATGCGCCGCCGGTGAATCGTGATGAACTGCTCCAGATGGCGCAGGCGCTCACGCTCCCCAACGGCGAACGCTGGGGATTGTTGGTTCCCTATGCGGGTGGCTTCCCGATTTGGATGTTCCAAGTGTTTGCCATCGGCAATGGCCGCAACATCACCGGTGAAACGCCGAACATCGTCTACTTGAATGACCCGCAGGTGATCGACGCGCTCACGTTCGCGACCGAACTCGGCACTACCTATGCTGTTGGCCCGTTGGGTGGCAGTGTGTGGGGCGATACCGTGCCCGCGTTCCTGAACGGTCAGGCCGCGATGATTTTCCACACGACCGGCAGCATGACCAATATCCTCACCAACGCCACCTTCGACGTGGGAGCGGCCTTCATTCCGGCAGGGCTGCCGAACGACGAAGGGACTGGCTATGGGGTTCCTACCGGCGGCGGAAATATGTACATTTTCAACCCCGCAGGGCAAGAACGTTCGCCTGAAGAACTCGATGCGGCGTGGCAGTGGGTGCAGTACCTTGCATCCCCCGAAGTCCAATCGAATTGGGGTGCAGCGACCGGTTACATTGCTGCGCGTCAAAGCGCATGGGAACTCGACCCGCTGATGTCGCTGGCGCAGGATCATCCGCAGTACATCACTGCGCGTGATCAGCTTCAGTACGCTGCCGCCGAATTCACCTCCTACCGTGCGATCGATACCCAGAACATCATCAATGCGGCGCTGAGCGGTGTGATCTCCGGTGCGGAGACGGATGCGGCAGCAGCGATGGCATCGGCGCAGGAACAGATCGACGCGCTGCTGGCCGAATATCAGTAACGTATTGTCGGTCTCGAATAATCGACATACAATCTTGCAGGATGAGGGCGTATCCAGTGATTGGGTACGCCTTTTTCATGTCTCACCCTGATTATGACCGTTGAGCCAATGGCGAGCAGTCGCATGGATGTGATTCCTTTGACCAATCAGCGTATTGACGCGCGGCATCGCCGCACGCCGCTTTTTCGCATCCTGCTTCCATATCTGATGGTCGCGCCGACACTGATCCTGATCGGCATTTTCACGCTGTATCCGGCGGTCAACTCTGTGATCGACAGCTTATATCGCCCCGCTCGTATCGCCGCTGATCCGCCTGTATATGTGGGGTTGCAGAACTACATCGATTTATTCAACCCGGATCACTTTATCGGCGCACCCTTCGTGCAGATTATTGGGCAAACACTCCAGTTCGCAATCGCGACGGTTGTTTTGAGTGTGCCGCTTGCACTGTGTTTTGCACTCTTGTTGAATCAAAAAATTCGTTTTCAAGCCTTGTGGCGTTTTAGCCTGTTTTACCCGTCGCTGCTGCCCTTGATCGGCGCGGCAAGCATATGGGCGTTCCTGTTTTCCGACAGCGTCGGTTTGATCAACAGCGTGATCCGTTCCTTTGGAGGGCGCGGCGCGAATTGGTTGGGCGATCCCAATCTCATTCTCTGGTCGGTGATTGTCGTCAATGTTTGGAAGCAAGCCGGCTATTTCATGATCTTTTATCTTGCAGGCCTGCAAAATATCCCGCGTGATTTTTACGAAGCCGCCTCACTCGATGGCGCAAGCCCTTGGCAGCAGTTCCGGTTTCTCACTTTCCCGCTGCTGCGTCGCACGACCTTGTTTATTCTGGTGATCGCGTTTACGTTCGCTTTTCAAACGGTCGAACAGCTTCAAGTCATGGGCTTGGGAAACCCGGGCAATCGCGGCAATTTGTTACTCTACTACATCTTCCAGACGATCCCGGAACGGCGTAATTGGGGCTATGTTAATGCGATGACGGTTATCCTTGTCCTGATTCTGCTGGTGTTCACGGTGACGAATTTTGTCTTGTTTGAGCGAGGTCGTGAAGATGACTAATCGGCCCCAAATTCGTACGACGCTGCTCACCGCTTTCGTGTCGGTTATCTGGCTGCTTCCCTTGATCTTCGCGGTATTGATGAGCTTCCGCCCGCAGTCTGAACCGGTTTCCAATGGCAACATCTTCTTTGGCAGCCGAATCACCCTTGAAAATTACCAAGCGGCGCTGAGTGTTGCGCCTTGGGCGTGGCATGCCGTCACCAGTGTCATTTTTGTAGGCGGGACACTGGCGGTGCAGCTCGTCACGATTACTCTCACAGGATATGCGTTCGCCCGGATGAAATTCTTCGGGCGGCAGGTTTTACTGTATATCTTGCTGCTGCAAATTATGATCCCCACTGCGGTGCTGCTTGTGCAAAACTTCTCGACGATTCGGGAATTGGGTCTATTTGATACGCGCTGGGCGTTGATGCTGCCCTATTGGGGATCTGCGTTTGGCGTGCTGCTGCTGCGCCAAACATTCCGTGAAGTCCCGCGCGAACTCGAAGAAGCCGCACGGATTGACGGGGCAAATTTGCCACAAATTCTGTGGCGGGTGTACATTCCATTGAGCATTCCGGCCTATGTTGCCTTTTCGCTCGTGTCTATCAGCACCCACTGGAATGAGTTCCTGTGGCCGTTTATCATCACCCGCACTGAAGAAGTGCGCCCGCTGACGGTTGGCCTGAATAAGCTCTACTCAACAAGCGAAGTAGGCGCGCAGTATGGACAGCTTCTGGCCGGGACGATCATGGTCATCGCGCCGCTTGTGATACTGTTTATACTGTTTCAACGGCGTTTTATCGAAAGCTTCGCTGCCAGCGGCATCAAGTGACCCGGCGGCGTAGTATCGTTGGTTTCGCAAAGGATAGGATGTTTTTCATGACGGATCATTCATCGCTCCCCGACTCGAACGCACCCGCACGGATGGACGACAGTGTGCCCCGTTGGCTGCTGTTCCCACTGATTGCGTTGTGGTTAGCGCTTGTGGTTTTTGTGGCGATCATGCTTTCAGAAGGGAGCGCTGCACCGCAGCCGCCCGTTCAGGTCGATTCGCAGTCGCTTCAGCAGTCGCTCACTAATCTTTCCGGGGCGCTTGATGCGCCGACGGCTGCCGATCAAACCGAAGCCGCCCCGACGACAGCACCTTAATCCCTCGTTTTCTCAGCGGGCAGCGCACGAATTCGGCTGCCCGCATGAACAAACGCATCAGTACGGCACATTCGCTGACCCGTAATCCAACTATTTCGCCCCCACACCATTGACCAATCATGTGGGGGCGAAATTCAATTTAGCCCGGAATCACATACAGCGTCGCCGAGAGCGCCGGGAGTTCAAGCGCTTCGGACAGGGCCACCGTCCCGATCTCCTCGCCATTGTGCTCGCTGTCCAGCCGCCAAGCCGTCGCCTCACCTGATGCTGTAAAGCTGGCGATCTCAAGTGGAAGTGTACGCGCCTCTTCCGCACGATTGACGATCATCACGGTGAGCGCACCATCATCGCGCAGCGCCGCCGTGATCGACACATCGGGATCGGTCGAAGCACTCGCGATCAACTCCGTGCCAAACTGCTGGTACAGTTGGTATACATAGTAGACGGGGCGCGCACCAGATCGCCCAATCAGCCCCATGCCTCCACCTATATCGCCAGAGCTGAAGAACGCGAAATGATCCACGATCGTCAACCGCTGACGGATCAGCCGCCCCAGCACATCCGCCCACCAAATCGCACCCGGCAGCGTATCAGGCGACGCCTCCCCGCCGATCACATTCGTCCAATTGGAGTTGGCTTCCGTGATCGCCATAGGCATTTCGTGTCCAACCGTATCCTGAATCACGGTACGCAGATTTTCGACCAGCGTATCCCAGTTCGGCGCTTCGTTACGCAGATCGGCAATCGTCGTGGGCGGGGCGCTGTTGCTCGTCGGGAATGGATAGCGGTGAACCGACACAATATCGACCCGATCGCCATTGACTTCAAGGAAGGAGCGCACCCATTCGCGGCGCACGTTCAGATATTCATTCCCTTCGATGGTCGAAGGAAACTGACTTACATCGGGGCCAATCAACACGATCGATGGGTCAACTGCCTCCATCGCGTCTGCGAACGCGCGCCATTCCTCGTTGTAACGCTCAACCGTGTAACCGTCGAACAGATCGGGTTCGTTGCCAATGCTCCACTGACGGACGTTATAACCCTTGACCACGTTAACATAGTTGACGACTTCCGCCGCTTGCTCAGGCGTACCGCCTTCCATCCGCACGCTGATGCTCGGTTCAATGCCCCATGACCGCGCTTGCATCATAAAAAGATCGATATTCAAATGGGATGCGGGGAACTGATCGCCGTAATTGCCTCCCGGAAAGCGAAAATGGGTGAGTCCCGATTCAGCGGCCAGCGGCTGCATAGCGACCGGGATCAAATTCCAAGGGCCGTAATTGCTCCCATACACATACGGACTGATCTCGCCCTGCATATCCGCCGCATTGACCAATAACGATGCGTCTTGGGCTCGCAATGCCAGTGCAGACGCAGACAGTGCTACGACCAGTACAAAAAGCATCAATAAAAAGACCCGGAACTTACGCATTTAAACAAACACTCCTTGCTGTGTGATCACGAACAGAGGATAGAACAAGGGCGTTCAACTGAACGCCCTTGAGTATTTCTGAATGATTTAGACCCGCAGAGCGTGCTCAGGGAGCTATTTTTCCACGCCGGTGATAACCACACCACGCATGAACACACGCTGAGCAAGGAAGAAGATGATCAACGGCAGCACCAGCGCCATCATCGAAGTCGCCTGAATCAGCTCAGGATGCGGGCCGTAAGCGAAGTTGAAGCGCTGCACGGCGACCGAAATGGGCTGCAAATCTTCCGCGCCGATGAGGTAAATCAACGGGCCGAAGAAGTCGTTCCATGCCCACACGAAGTGGAACACGCCGACGGCGATGATCGCCGGCCACGACTGCGGAATGATCACGCTCGTCAGCACCTTGAACGGCCCCGCACCGTCAATCATGGCCGCTTCGTCCAATTCCTTCGGCAGCGTCAAGAAGTATTGGCGCAGCAGGAACACGTTATACGCGTTGGCGAAGAAATGCGGCACGATGAGCGGCAGCATCGTGTTCGTCCATCCGATCCTAGAGAAGAACGCATAGGTCGGGATCAGCGTCACCTGCTGGGGCAGAATGATCGTGCCGATTAGGATGATGAACATGATGTTCTTGCCGGGAATGGGGAAGCGTGCGAACGCGTACGCGACGCAAATGCACGAAAGCAGCGTTCCGATCATGCCTACGAACGCGATGATCAGCGTGTTGGCAAAGACCTTCGGAAATTCAATCTGTTCCCACGCAATCCCGAAGTTTTCGAATGCCGGCGCAAAGGAGCGCACTGGCGTCAGCGTGCGCCAACTGCCTTCCCAGTTGATCAGCCCTGCATCAGGGTTTGCCGGATCGACAAAATCACTGTCGCTGCGGTGTTTGTCCACAAGTGCTAACTGCTGGGTCGTCCCATCCGGCATGGGCACATTGTAGACGGGGTATTCTTCACCCTCATAGGTGAAATTCACCGGCGCAGTAGGGATGACCTGATCGCTCGCATCCTGCGAGAGCTGTTCGCGGGTGGAAATCGAGGTCAGCATCATGTTGCCCAAGGGCAGCAGATACACGAACAGCAGCGTACAGGTGAACAACGTCACGAGTGCTTTGATGGTGAAACCGCGCAGTTGGCGACCGAAAAACGGGGAAGTATTCACCGCTTGAGATGTCGAGTTCGAGGGACGGGTTAGAGTCGCCATGTTTATTTGTCGCTACCTGAATAATAAACCCACCGGTTGGAAGTCCCGAAGATGACCAGCGTCAGTACCAGCGCGATTAGGAAGATAAACCATGCTTGTGCAGACGCGAACCCCATCTTGCCGTACTGGAATGCTGTCCGGTACAGATTGAGGTTGAAGAAGTTCGTTTCCGGGTTCGAACGTGTGGTACTCGAAAGCACATACGCGGGCAAGAAGTACTGCATCAGCCCGATGACGGTCAGTACGAAGTTATACAGGATCACCGGCGAAATCATCGGCAGTGTGATGCGGAACCAACGGACAAACGGATTTGCGCCGTCTACTTCCGCCGCTTCATACAGCTCAGTCGGGACGCCCTGCATCGAGGCCAGCATCGTCAACATCGCATTGCCGACACCCCACAAGCCAAGCAGGATCAGCCCCCACACAATGACGCTGGGATCAAACAGCCAGTTCGGCGGATCGGTGAAGCCGACGATGCGAAGCACGCGGTTCAGCCACCCAGTTTGCCCGTTGAGGAAGCTCTGCCAGATGAAAATACTCGAAATGGCTGGAACCATATACGGCATGTAGAACAACACACGCAGCAGCGGTTTCCCGAACACAGCTTTCGAATTGAGGATGCTCGCTAGCAACAGCGGCAGACCAATCGCAATCGGCAGGGAGAACAACGCGAATCGGAACGTGATGAAAAGAGAATCACGGGTTAACGGATCAACAAAAAGGTTTTTCCAGTTATCCAGCCCGATAAAACGAATATCTTGGCCAATCTGGAAATCGGTGAAACTGAAGACCAACGACGCGATCATCGGGAACAGCGTAAACGCCAGAAAACCGAAGATCCACGGGGAGAGGAAGATCCACCCCCAAAGCCGCTGCTGTTGGGCGATAGTGCGCCCTTTTGGAACATTCTGGCTTGTGCTGCTGGGTACATTCAGCGCATCATTTGTGGCTGCCACCCTTGACCACCTTTCTAAACCGGTTATCCATCGATCATGTATGTATTCACAAAAACAGATCGGTTCCTAACATAACACTTTTTTATGAATGAGGCGTTTCAAAGGTGGGGTACTACCCAGAAGGCGCTGCCCCCGGAATGGGCGTCCCCAGAATGGGCGTCCCCTCCGTAAAGGGGACACCCACACAACTTAATTACACGAAATGCTGCGTTTAGCTGGCCGATTCCGCGTCAATGATCGCCTGCAAATCGCTCTGCAGACGGTCGATTTCCGCGTTCAGGTCAATCGTCGCGCCCGTGTCACCATAGATCAGGGTGCGCAGGTCGTTGAAGCGCTGCTGAGTCTGCGCGAAGCCGGGGTTCCACGTTTCGTGGTTCTGGGCAACTGCGTAGGCAAGGCTGGGAACGACGACGCTCCAATTTTCGACCGACGGGAAGGCTTCCTGACGGGCGGCGAGAGCGGCTTCCTGCAGATCCGGAGCGGCGGGGAAACCACCGTAGGTGAACAGCAGACGACCAGCGATGTCACCCGACTGCAGCCACGTCAGAACTTCGAAGGCTTCGTTCGGGCTATCGGTCGAGGCCAGAATACGGAAGGTGTCAGCGTCGGTCGGCGCATAGGGCGTGCCGTTGTACGACGGAACCACAGCGAGATCCCACGCGGCAGTCATATCGCCGACGCAGCAGGTGTACCACAGCGGCACGTCAGCCATTGCAACGCGGCCCGAAGCGAACGCCGAGGGCGTAAACAGCTGGCTGGCATCATACGTCGCGGTGGGGATGAAGTGGTTCGTCCAAACGCCGTCCCATGTCCACTGAAGCTGAGCGCGCCAGTTTTCAGGAATGGTGACTTGGTTGGTTTCGGGATCCCAGAAGGTCGCGCCGCCGAACGTCGACATGTCCTTGCGCAGCGTGCCCCACTGGTTGTTGTAACCGAACTGCTCGACGGCGTTCGGGTCGAAATCGGCGCTCGTCGCGTCGTTACCATTGCTGTCAACCGTCAGAATCTGGGCGATGCTCGCCAGAGTATCCCAGTTCCATTCCGCTTCCGTGCCATCGGGCATCACATACGCTGCACCGAATTCGCTCGGGGGATATTCCAGTCCTGCTTCATCGAACAGGTCTTTGTTGAAGAACAGAACCGACGGGAACACCGCGAACGGAATACCCACGAGGCCTTCGCTCGTCTGATACAGACCAACGAGGTTCGGTTCATACTGGCTCAGGTCGTAACCTGCGGCATCCACGAGCGGCTGCAGATCGAGCCACTGACCGGCGAACAGGTTGGCGCCGCTGAAACCGACGGGGCCGACGATGTCCGGAGGGGTACCACCGGCGATCAGCGTGCTCAGCGTGTCGGGAGCAGTCTGGTTGTTCGCCGCGAGGATGATTTCGAGCTGGATGTTGTCATGCGTGTCGTTGAATTCCTGAACGACGGCGTTCTGGACTTCAATCTGCTCAGGCTGCGTACCGGTACCGAGACCGACGAACCACTGAACAACTACGGGGCTTTGCGCGGCGACCGGGGCGACGACGAGGGCGCCCAACACCAGTGCCACGACGAGGAGCGTGAAAAGCGATTTCTTGGTCATCCTAACTTCCTTTTGCAGCTAGTAATTCTGTAGCGTTACTGCCAGCGAAATGATGAAATGACTCGGTATGCGATCCAGTATTCGGGCTCCAGCTCCTTTGCTATACGCCTACTGTCGAACCACGAATGGTCAATCGAGTAGGAAGGACAATACGCTGAGGATGTTCAAGCCGCCCCTCTATGAGATCAATCAAGAGTTGAGCAGCAGTAGAACCAACAGTTTGGACGGAGTGACACACCGTGGTCAGGTTCGCACGCACGGCAACATCGAGATCGTCGAAGCCAACGACCGCCACATCTTCGGGCACGCGCAGGCCAGCTTCGCGGATGGCCTGAATCACCCCGGTAGCAATCGTGTCACCCCCGGCAAAAACGGCATCGGGAATGGGGTCAAGTTGAAGCAGTTGCTTCATGCCTTTGTAGCCTTCATCATGATGAAAGCCCCCGTAAATGATCAAAGCTGGATCAACGGGCAGTCCTGCACGCTGAAGACCGTTTTTGTATCCCGTTAGGCGATCAACCGCGTCCTGCATCGTCAAAAGGCCGGTAACGGTAGCAATTCGCCGCCGCCCAATTTCAACCAGATGTTGAACGACCTCTTCGGCAGCAGCTTCATTGTTGACGGTTACGTAATTGACACGATCAGCATAGCGTGGTGGGGTCTCCACCATGACAAAAAGGCGGTTATGCTGGACGAGGTAGCTGAATAAGGGATCGGTATCGATGACAGACGTGATGATAACGCCGTCCGATTGGCGGTGCCTAACCACGCGGTTGGCAAACGAGTCACGCAGTTCTTGCGCGTCGGCCAACCACAGCAGCATCGCATAATTCAGACGATTCACCGTTTCCGCGACCTTCGCATCAACATGATATACGAGTTGTCGCCAAAGAACACGTTAATGCTTTGTGGGATGGCCGTACTGATAATGTTGGATCGCCGCGTTGGCGTTGTCGCCGTTGGCCAATGGAAATGCTCCTGCTCAATCACCTGTACTGTTTTCACCGCTTCACTTACATACTTTTCATTGTTGAGCCACGATAACGGTGGAACGGTGGTTACCCACTTTTCGCGGCAATATCTTCCAGATTCATCCTAAAACCTTAAGTAGTGATCATCTGGGAACGCTCTCTGAGAAGTCTGGGAGCGCTTCACGTCTCGCCATTAAAGCAGCATGAGTTGGCGCGGGTTGTCAAGTGAGTTGCAATCTGTTGGGGTGTCTGCATCGTGGTTATACCTTCATGGATTACGTAGGAGCTTTGACAAATCTAATCTGCGTATAATGGTGTCGCGCCTGCGATTTAGGGAGGTTTTTGGGAATGAAGCGGTTTGGACTTGTGTTTAGGATTACCCTGCTCGGTTTGTTACTTGCTGCCCCTGCGTCCGAATGGAGTCATGGCGCAGATTTTGGCGGTGCTCAATGATCAGGGTGAACTTCTGCGCCCAAAGAGACGGTAAGCGGCACGCTGGCGGCAGGCAATGCGATCAATACACCCTCACCGTCACGCAGGAGGCACACCGGTTTTTCCCTATGGTCGGCGATATGATTACCTATCTGCGTGTCTATCACGCAGGTGAAGCGGAACTTTCGCTGAAAACGACGATCGTGGAGACGGACGCTGTTCTCGGCGGTCGAAGGCTTGTCTGTTCATGCGGTGACGCCTATCAATAAGCCGCACCTATGATGATACGGGCGAGGGCCTACCAACCAGGTTGCACCGCTGTGCTGCATGAAGTCGGCGCAGCATCGCTGGAATTCGCCGGTATCGGTACGCTCGCCAACACGGTGCCCGCGATCGCTATACGCTTGAGGTATCGGAACAGCAGTTTTCAACATTGCGCTGATGAGCTGGTGGTTTCGATACTGGCCTGCGCATTTACCGCGCGCAGGCGAGGAAAGTCTGCCGTCCAGAACGATGATGTGGAACAGGGAATTCATCTTCTGGTTTAACAAGGTATCGTGATCCCTGGCGGGAGTTCGCTGATTGTTGAAGCCGGCAGCTACGGCGATGCGGGTGAAGGCGATTACCGACCATCACCCCGCTGATATGCTGGACTCATGTCGTTGATCCGGTTATCGGCGATGCCGCTGACCTCGCCGCCTTGCGGCGCTGATGCCGAAACAGCATCTTGAACTCACCCGCTTCAATACCGCCCCTGAACAGTGATGTGATATTGCGTTTGATTATGGCGCAGTCTTCGCACCGCAGCCGGTAATTTCCTGTCGATCTGTACGAAGCTTTTATGCGCCCATTACCGCAAACAGCTTCATTTACCTTGCCCAGCACCACTTCTTCGATCAGACCACATTCCATCGGGTGATCGAAGATTTTGTCGTGCAGGGCGGTGATCTGACTGGAACCGGACCTCCAGGTCTGGTTATGAGTTCGTCAATGAAACTGATAACGACCTGACCTTCGGCGGTATTGGCGGTTAGTGGCGAATGCCGGCCCGGATACGAATGGCAGCCAGTTTTTCATCACGCTGGCCTGGTCATCGCCCTCGATGGCAATTACACCATCTTCAGACAGGTTGAATTAGGGATATGGCCCGTGTTTGGCATCGACATTCGCGATCCCCAAACCAGCGTTGAAAGTTCCCGGTACGACCATCTACACGGTCAAAGTCGACTTCACCTGCAGCAGTAAACCAAGCCTCTTTCAATAAACGAGGTCTCCCATCGGAGACCTCGTTTGATCGGCTCACGAACCGGTGAACGCAGTCATATCCTTGCAGCAGCGATTGCGCGCCATCAATCCATCTCGGTGCCTGAGATATGACTAGCGTCATCGGAGGCGAGAAACAGCACCAGACTCGCGACCTGATCGGCACTGCCGGGCTGTCCATCCGTCAGCGGAATTTCCCCCTCTGGATATTCGACCGGTTCTTTTTCTCGCTCCACATTGCGCTTTTCGGTGCTTTCGTCAATCTGCGTCTCAATTGCGCCGGGGCATACGACATTGACTCGAATGTGATGCTTTGCAAGCTCAAGCGCCGTCATTTTTGCAAACGCCACTTGCCCCGCTTTTGAGCAGGAATAGGCAGTAGCACCGGTATTGCTGAAGATTCGCGTACCATTCACCGACGACGTGATGATCACGGCACCGCCGCGTACTTTCAGTGCGGGAACTGCATATTTCACCGTGAGGAAAGTCCCTTTCAGATTGGTTTCTAGGGTTTTGTCCCAATCCTCAGGCTGCAAATCTTCTAATGGTGCCCACACGCCATTGATGCCCGCGTTGGCGAATACGATATCGAGTCGCCCCCATGTATTCATAATCTGGTCGATCGCCCGCTGCATTTGATCCGCTTGGGCGATGTTCGCCACGATTTCGATCACCTCACCGCCCGCACCGCGAATTTGCTCGGCGATTTCTCCAACATTTTCGGGAGAATGGCCCAGCGCGGCGACTTTTGCGCCTTCAGCGGCGAATTGTTTGGCGGCAGCAGCCCCAATACCCGAACCGGCCCCCGTAATCAATGCGACTTTACCCTGAAAACGCACGTGCTCTCCTTCGATTTTAGAGGGCCGCTTATGCGGTGAGCCTCACGATGACGATTTACGCTTGCTGGTATCGTGATGCGAATCTTCGTTTGGGTGATCCTTCACCCATTCTTCAGCCTTGGCGGTAGCGATGGCGATGGCGCGGCCCTCGTCTTGCGTCCGGTCGTCTTCAAGAATCGCATTGGCGATTTCAATCGCCTTCGCACGGACTTTCGGATCGAGGTTCTTCATCGACGTGGGGAAGTTTTTCTCTGACCACGGCATGATTCAACTCCTATTCGGGATACACCACTTGAATTTCATCGTAGCAATCCGTGACCGCAGCCGGAACTGATCAATGGCCGATTCCGTCATGAGCCAGCCGGGGGATGAAAAGTCGATGAAAGAACATCATGTTTTGCCCGTGATGGTTGTCACATTCTCAGTACTTGTTAACGGCGCTGCGAAAGTGGTCACTTTGTACATAAGAGGATAGCTTTATGAAGAAACTATTGGCTGCGCTGCTCCTAACAGCACTGACTGTTGGGTTCGCACAGGCTCAAACAATGTCGCCTATGACCGCTGTGGGTGAAGGCGAAGGCGCATTGAGCATCGTCGCGTGGGCGGGGTATATCGAACGTGGCGAAACCGACCCGAACTATGACTGGGTGACCCAATTTGAAGCAGAAACGGGCTGCATGGTCTCGGTTCAGGTGGCGGCCACCTCAGATGAAATGGTGACCCTCATGAATGAGGGCAATTTTGATCTCGTAACCGCCTCGGGTGATGCCAGCCTCCGCTTGATTGCAGGGGGACGTGTGCAGCCCATCAATACCGACCTGATTCCCAGTTGGAACACCGTAGACGAACGCCTCCAGAGCGCGCCTTGGCACACAGTTGATACCGACGGCGATGGTACGCCCGAACACTACGGCGTTCCTTACCAGTGGGGCGCGAATGTGCTGGCATACAATACCGAAGCCTTCGGCGGTGTTGCCCCGACGAGCTGGAATGTTGTTTTTGAAGAACAGACTCTCGCGGATGGTCAATCCAACCGTGGCCGCGTGCAGGCATATGATGGCCCCATCTACATCGCTGATGCGGCGCTCTACTTGAAAGCACACAACCCGGATCTCGGCATCACCGATCCCTATTCGCTCGATGAAACGCAGTATTCAGCGGCGCTCGATCTGCTTCGTCAGCAGCGCGAACTCGTTGCCCGTTATTGGCACGATGCCTTCATCCAAATCGATGACTTCACCAATGAAGGCATTGTCGCGTCGAGCTCATGGCCGTTCCAAGTCAACCTGCTCAAGGCCGCTGGTCAGCCCATCGACAGCGTGATCCCTGAAGAAGGCGCGACCGGTTGGGCAGACACCACCATGATGCACTCCGAATCGCAGCACCCGAACTGCGCTTACCTGTGGCTTGAACACTCGCTCCAGCCCAAGCTGCAAGGCGATCTGGCCGCGTGGTTTGGCAGTGTGCCGTCTGTCCCGGCGGCCTGCGAAGGCAACGAGCTGCTTGGTGAAACGGGCTGCCAAATCAACGGCTTCGACAGCTTCGATCAGATTAGCTTCTGGCGCACGCCGACCACGACCTGTGGTGATGGTCGTGGCGATATTTGCGTGCCGTACCGCCGTTGGGCGAATGACTACATCGCCGTTCTTGGCGGTCGCTAAAGAGTCCAATTGTTTTGATCGTAGGGGTGGATCTCAGATCCGCCCTTACCCACCCCTCTATCTGCTGTTCCCCACCGAACGGAAAGACGACCGATCATGAAAACGTACAAACTTTGACTTAACGGCGAATGGGCGAATTCGCGCGGCGGCTCGATGATGCAAATCGAGAACCCTGCGACCGGTGAGATCATCGCGGAAGTGGTCGATGCCAGCGCCGCAGACGTAGATCGTGCGGTACAAGCGGCCCGTACCGCCTTCTACGATGGTCGTTGGTCGCATTTGACCCCCTCGGAACGCTCCCTTGCCCTTTGGCGCTTGGCCGAATTGTCTGATCATGACAAGGAAGACATCGCGCGCCGAATCGGAAAATACCGGCAAGCCGTATGCCTACACCAGCTCCTCGGCGCGATATGCCGTTCACCGTCGATAACATTCGTTTCTTCGCCGCCGCCGCGCGTGATACATGATGGGCACAACGCGGGCGAATATGCGCGCGGTTTCACCTCCATCTACCGCAGCGAACCGGTCGGCGTTGTCGCGCAGATCGCGCCTTGGAACTATCCCGTCATGATGGCGATTTGGAAGATCTGCCCCGCGCTTGCTGCGGGCTGCACCATCATCCTCAAGCCTGCACCCGGCACACCCATCACGACGCTTATGCTTGCCGAACTCTGTGCCGAAGCTGGAATTCCGCCCGGAGTTCTGAACGTGGTCACAGGTGGCAACCAGACCGGGCAGCTTTTGGTCGAACACCCCGATGTGCGTATGGTCAGCATCACCGGATCGACGGGCACAGGCAAGCAGATTATGCGTACCGCTGCCGATACGCTCAAGCGCGTCCACCTCGAACTCGGCGGCAAAGCACCTTTCATCGTTTTTGACGATACCAACCTTGAAAACGTTGCTGCCGCTGCAACACTCGCTTCCACGTTCAATACCGGGCAGGATTGCACCGCCGCGACCCGTGTTTATGTGCACGAAAGCAAAGCCAGCGAAGCCCTCGAAGCGATTGTCGAAGGCATGCGCGGTGTCAAAATCGGCCAGCCCTTCGATGACGGCGTACAGATGGGGCCGCTCATTTCCGCTCGTCAGCGCGAACGCGTGCAGGGGTTTGTCGAACGTGCTAAGGGCTACGGTGCCCGCATCGTGACCGGGGGAGCGGTGCCCGCGGGGATGGATCGCGGCTACTTCTTCGAACCCACCGTCATCACCGATGTCGATCAAAAATCTGAGATCATTCAGAATGAGGTGTTCGGCCCGGTACTGACCATCAGCACCTTCAAAGATGAAGCCGAAGCCATCCATCATGGCAATGACGTGCTCTACGGCTTGGCGGCCAGCGTTTGGACGCGTGACATTGGGCGTGCCATGCGCATCGCCCGTGAACTTGAATTCGGCACTGTTTGGATCAACGATCACATCCCGCTGACCAGTGAAACCCCGCACGGCGGTTTCAAGCAGTCCGGTTTCGGCAAGGACTTATCCACTGAAGCCCTGAATGATTACCGGATTGTCAAACACGTGATGGTGAAACAGTCATGAGCGCGCGCGGGACTGCCGTCCGACTGGCAGGCTTAAGCAGGTATTTTGGCGACGTAAAAGCCCTCGATTCGGTCGATCTCGACATTGATGACGGGGAGTTCTTCTCGATGCTCGGCCCTTCGGGGTCGGGCAAAACCACCTGTCTGCGCTTAATCGCCGGGTTTGAACAGCCAACATCGGGCGAAATCATCCTCAATGGGGTGCCTGTCGCCGGGGTGCCGCCCTACGAACGCGATGTGAACACCGTCTTTCAAGATTACGCACTCTTTCCGCACATGACCATTGCCGACAACATCGGCTATGGGTTGATGATCAAAAAGGTGCCGAAGGACGAGCGGCGGCGGCGTGTCGAAGCGATGCTTGAGATGGTGCGCTTACCCGGTTTCGGCGCTCGTAAACCGTCGCAGCTCTCCGGCGGTCAGCGCCAGCGAGTCGCGCTGGCCCGTGCGCTCATCAACCAACCGAAAGTGCTGCTCCTCGATGAACCTCTTGGTGCGCTCGATCTCAAACTCCGTCAGGAAATGCAGATCGAACTGAAGGCCATTCAGCATCAAGTCGGCATCACCTTCATCTTCGTCACGCACGATCAAGAAGAAGCCATGACGATGAGCGACCGGATCGCGGTGTTCAACCACGGCAAAATCGAGCAGGTCGGCACCCCATCCGATTTATACGAGCATCCGCGCACTCGCTTTGTCGCCGGGTTCGTCGGCACCTCGAATTTCCTTGAAGGGGAAGAAGCGAAGCGCATCACCGGAACCGCGCAAACGGTGGTCATCCGCCCGGAGAAAATGCGCGTTTGCGATCGAGGAACACCCGTTCCGACCGATTCCTACTCAGCAGATGGAACCGTGCAGGATGTGGTCTATCTCGGCATGGCGACTCGTTATATCGTCGCCCTCGATTCTGGCAGTACGATCACGACCGTCGAGCAGAACGTAGGTGCCTATGCCGCGCAGTCGGTCATGCCGCGCGACAGCCGCGTCACCGTGATCTGGCCCCGTGCGTGTACGCAGGTCGTCGAGTCGTCTGCTGCGCTTGAGGAAGCCTAACCATCATGCGCCGCGCTGTGAATTTTCTCTATGCTCGCCCCATCGTCACGCTGCTGCTTCTCTTGCTGCTGCCGATGGCGTGGCTCCTCATCTTCTATCTCGGTTCACTGGGAGCGCTCGTCGCCCAAAGTTTCTATTCAATCGACGACTTCACCGGGCGCGTGCTGCCGATTTTCAGCACCACCAGCTACCGCGAATTGTTCAGCCCGGCCAACTTCGATATTGTGGCGCGCACCTTCCTCATGGCCGCCTCTGTGACCATTGCCGCGGCGTTGATCGCCTTTCCGTTGGCGTACTACATGGCGCGCTTCGCCACCGGTCGCACCAAGGGATTGCTGTATCTCGGCGTGATGCTCCCCCTGTGGTCGAGCTATCTGGTGCGCGTTTATGCGTGGAAGTTGATTCTCGCCAACGAGGGGATCCTCACGTGGACGGCCAGCACCCTCAGGCTTGATGGCGTTTTGAACTGGGTCTTAGGCCTCCCCGTAATCGGCGGCCCGTCGCTTTCGTTCAGCTATCTCGGCATGTTCATTGTATTTGTCTACATCTGGCTCCCGTACATGATTTTGCCGATCAATGCGGCGTTGGAACGGGTGCCTAAATCTCTCACCGAAGCCTCCGCTGATCTGGGTGCGCGCCCCGGTTACACCTTCCGCCATGTGATTCTGCCGCTCGCTTTTCCCGGTGTCGTCGCGGGGTCGATCTTCACGTTTTCGCTCACCTTGGGCGATTACATCATTCCCAGCGTGATCGGCAATTCGAGCCGCTTCATTGGTTCGGCGGTGCAGTTGTATCAAGGGACAGCGGGCAACTTGCCGCTGGCGGCGGCTTTTACCGCCGTACCGATCGTGATCATGGGCGTGTATCTGCTGATTGCACGTAGATTGGGGGCGTTCGATGCGCTCTGATGCAGCGGTTCGCCGTCCTCGGCGTGATATTCACCGTGCCGGGATCGGTCTTAAGCTTTCGACCGCCTTGGTCGCGTGGTTTCTCAACTTCCCGGTGCTGGTGATTCTGCTCTACGCTTTCACCACCGAAGAAGCGTCGTTCCGTTTCCCGCCGCCCGGTCTCACCCTCAATTGGTTCGGCGCGCTGATGAACCGCACCGATTTCTGGCAGGCGCTAGGGCTATCGCTTCAAGTGGCGTTCGCGGCCACCTTCACGGCGATCATCCTCGGTACGCTCATTGCGGCGGCGCTGTATCGCACCAACTTCTTCGGCAAGGATGCTATTTCGCTGTTCGTCATTTTGCCGATCGCGCTGCCGGGCATCGTCACCGGGATTGCACTGCGTTCCGCGATTGGCATTCTCGATCTGGGTTTCAGCACGTGGACGATCATCATCGGCCACGCGACTTTCTGCATGGTCACGGTCTACAACAATGTCGTCGCGCGCATGCGCCGTATGCAGCACTCGCAGATCGAAGCCTCGATGGATTTAGGAGCCTCACCGCTGGAAACGTTCCGCTATGTCGTGTTTCCAAATATCGCAACGGCGCTCATGGCCGGGGCATTTTTGGCCTTCGCGCTTTCCTTCGATGAGATTATCGTCACGACCTTTACCGCGGGTCAGCAGGAAACACTGCCGATCTGGATTTTCAGCCAGCTCACCCGCCCGCGCGATCGTCCGGTGACCAATGTCGCCGCGATCTTCGTCATCTCCGTCACACTGATCCCAATTTTGCTGGCGTACCGCTTCACCCGCACCGTCAGCGAAACGTGAAACACAGCGTAAGGAACGCAGGGCTTTCGTTCACGCTCTGCGTTCTTTTGTAGGGATAAGCAAGCAAAAAAGAGTCAACGCAAAGCCGCCAAGGATCTAAGACGCAAGGAGGAGCATTCTTTCTTTGCGCCTTAGCCTCTTTGCGCCTTTGCGTTAAATCGTTCACTCTTTACCAATCGTGAATCGGCGGCTTCTGCCCGCGCCAATTCCACTCCCGGTCGCGGGTAAAATACTGGACGGCTTCGGGGAATGAAACGCCCCAGTCGCGGTACTGGACGATCGCCTCGCAGTACGCCTGCGCCGACTCATTCCCCGGTTGGTTGAGGACGGCCAGCGTCAGATCCATAAACCCTTCTGGTTTGTCAGTCGCATTTTCGAGCTGGCGCAGCAGCCATTTGTGGTACGGGTAGAGCAGTCGGTTATACGCAAGGATCAGCCGCCCACCGAACAGCGTCAAATCGGCAGTCGTGCGCGCCAGCAGATACGGGTTATTGCGCTTGACGGCCTCACCCACATACCATGTACCGAGCAGCACTTGACTGTAAAACGAGCGCATCTTTTCTTCGCGATCAGCTTCCGGGTATTCGATAATGTTGGCGATCAGCCTCTCCAGCCCGTCGATCCGCGAAAACTGCACGATTGCGTTTAGGAAGGCTGCCCGTGTCGGCTCGCTCCCGTGATCCAAAACGTCATGGAGATAAGCCATATCGATGATTTTGCCATCCACATAGCCGCCCTCATAATCGCTGAAATCACGCGAAAAATACAGCAGATCGAAGGTTTGCAGGCGGCGCGCGTACTCCTCATCGGTGACGACGAGCATGAAATCGACATCCGACGATTCACTTCCCCAACCTTTCGCCAGTGAGCCGCCGATGATCAACGCCAATACGGTGGGATCAGCTTGAAAATGAGCCGTCAGCTTTTCGATCGTGGCGACATGGTGAGGATAGAGAATGGGTTTTGTCATGGTAAATCGGATCTCTCGGCTATTCGCCGCGTAGAACGGCCAGCAGCGCATCCGCCGCTAATCGGTGAGACAGCACACCGGGATGCGTATCGAAGTTATTGACGATCAAGCTGGTGACCGGGTGACCCCTCAGCGGTTCCGACATATTCACCACATCAATCCCTTTTTCCGTGAAGTAGTTCACCACCACATCGACGGCGGGCTGCGATAAATCGATTCCTGCCGGGTTCGGCCACACCAGCGCGATCAACCGCGCATGATTCCGTTCTGTCCATGCGACAAAGCTGTCCAACTGCTGCGCCTGTCGATCCCAGATGTCCGGGTTCAAATGGGCGCTCACCAAATCGTCAATGAACCCCGAATTGCGCTGCGACGACGTGAATTGCAGCAGGTTGTAGTACACGTAGTTCGGCACGAAGAAATTCAGCACAAACCACGAGGTAAAACCCTGTTCAGGGAACTGAAAATTGCGATCCGGGCTTTGATCGGGGGCCGTCAGCAGATAGTCGATGTCATTCAAGTAATACGACAGAATCACGGTATCCGGTCGGTAGGGGTACAGGTTGAGGTTGTATTCCTCCACATCCGTATCCCAGCCCGTCTGCGCGACGACGTTTACATCGGTGCCGTCATTCAGCCCGCGTTCGATCAACTGCGAAAACGTATCGTCAAGGTTGTTGATTCCCTGTCCCACCACGAACGAATCGCCTACCACTGCGATCCGGTGCGGTGCATCGGGCATCGGCTCATGATCGCGGAATCCCAGCGAGTTGAAACTGGGGTAGTAGAAGTTCTGGTACCACCAATAGTTCATCGCCGTGAACGTGTACGCATCCGTCGTGATGTAGAACACGCGCAGATACGCTTCTGCCATACCGAACAGCAGCAGCACTGTGGTCAGCGTGATCATCACCCCTGTGAGCGGATTTTTCGCCAGTTTTCGCCCGCTGGCGATCGCTTCTTCTCGACTTCCGTCGTATTGGATCAGGTACAGCCAGCCCCAAAACGTCATCAGCAGATAAGCGAATTCGAACGGTTGTAAGGCGCGGCCATTCGTCGGCTGAAACTGAACCAACCACACCCCGATCGTCCCGGTCATGTAGACCAGAATCACCAACCAGTAGGCGATCGGTGTGCGCCTTAGCGCATGAACAGGGGCGGCGATCGCTTTCCGAAGCGCCGCTGCCCCTTCGATAGGTGCCAACGTTGCCAGCGTGATAAGCCACATGGCGATCAGCGCCGGAACCAACAGCGGATGATCCCCCCACACCGGTTGCGCGTTATAGGCGAAAATCGATGCGCCGATCACCGCTGCCGCCCACAAAACCCCGGAGATTTTTCCCATGCATCCGCCTTTTCTCGTATCCAAAACTTGCTTAGCCTGCGCAGCGGAATCCTACGAACCAATCGCGCCCATCCGGTGCCATACTGAACCGCATATGCATACTCGCCGCGAAGTCAATATAGCTGTGAATGCCACCCCGGAATACGCGCCGCGAGGTCGTATCGTCGGGGTTCTCACGCCCATCATCCGCTTGATAGGGGTACGGCGCGTAAATACTGTTCACCCATTCGAACACATTCCCGGCCATATCCACCGCGCCGACCCATGATGCCCCCTGCGGTCGGCTGCCGACATCCGCCGTTTGTCCGCTCGAATTCTGATCGAACACCAAACTCGCCGTCGACATTTCATTGCCCCACGGATAGTGCAGGTCACTCGGCCCACGTGCCGCGTATTCCCATTCGGCTTCGGTCGGCAGTCGCAGACCTTTGCTCACACAAAAATCGCGCGCCTCAAACCATGTGAGATTTTCGCGTGGTCGGTTATCCCCTTGGCCATTTCCTGCCGATCCATATTGCGCGTTTGTGACTTCCGTTCGCCCAATCCTGAATGGGGCATCGAAGCAGATTTCTTGTTCAGGCCGTTCATTCCGGCGGCCTTCGGTCGATCCCATCGTAAAGCACCCGGCGGGCACTACCATCATATCGAGTCCGTTGACCGTTTCCATCACAGGAGTCCACGCCGTGTTTTCGGTGAGGGTCGTCGATTCGGGAGTCTGTGTGGCGGGAATGGTGGTGGCAGGGGGTTGGGTTGGATCAGTGGCGGCAGGATTGCCGTCGGAACTGTCAGCATCGCCGGAACAGGCGGTCAGCACGACGAGACTGAGTCCGGTAAGCAGCAGTTGAACCTGATGCAGCAGCATACGTCTCATAAAATTGTCCTGTTAGCGCGTTCGCGATCTGCCGCGAATCATCGCCACGTACATGAACACACAAAAAACAACTTTCGCCTACCATTGTAACAAGTCCGCCTTTCGAACTCCTATATTGAAGATCCTCTCTGAATGGATTAACGTTATGCGTTCAATGCTCGAAAGAAGGAACCTCGTTGAATACGTTGATCGTGACCGGATCAAGCGGTCTCATTGGTTCAGAAGTCGTCTCCCACTTCGATGCGCTCGGATGGACGGTGTATGGCATTGATAACAACATGCGCCGTGATTTCTTCGGGGAAAAAGGCGATACCCGTTGGAATCAGCACCGTTTGGAAACTGCTTGTCGTCATTTCAAACACATCGAACTCGATATCCGTGACCGTGCCGGGGTTGCCGCCGTCGTGCGCGATCTCCGCCCGGATATGATCGTGCATACCGCCGCGCAGCCCAGTCATGATTTGGCTGCATCGCGCCCCTTCGATGATTTCGATACCAATGCCGTCGGCACCATGAATTTGCTCGAAGCCACCCGGCAGGGCGCGCCGGACGCCGTATTCGTGCACATGAGCACCAACAAAGTCTACGGCGACCGCCCGAATACCATCCCGCTCGTCGAACTCGAAACCCGTTGGGATTATGCCGATCCGGCTTTTGCCGATGGCATCCCCGAAACCTTTTCAATTGATCAATCGAAGCACAGCATTTTCGGCGCGTCCAAAGTAGCCGCCGATGTGATGGTGCAGGAATACGGGCGCTATTTTGGCATGAAAACCGCCTGCTTGCGCGGCGGCTGCTTGACGGGGCCGAATCACAGCGGTGTCGAGCTGCATGGCTTCCTCAGCTACCTCATTCGCTGCAACGTCGAAGAACGCGAATACACCATCTTTGGCTATAAGGGCAAGCAGGTGCGCGATAACATCCACGCCTACGATGTCGCCCGCGCCATCGAAATCTTCTACGCCAACCCCTCCAGCGGAGCGGTGTTCAACCTCGGCGGTGGGCGTGGCAATACAGTCTCGATCCTTGAAGCCTTCGATCGTGCCGAACAGCTCACCGGTAAAAAGATGCGCTCCAAATATGTCGATCAAGCGCGTGCGGGCGATCATATCTGCTACATCTCCGATCTATCGCTGATGCGCACTGCACTCCCCGGTTGGGATATCACACGCAGTCTCGACGATATTTTCGAAGAGATCGCCGCCGGGTGGAAAGAGAGGCTGTTCGCATGAAGCTGTCCATTGTGATCCCCGCGCGCAACGAAGCCGAAAACATCGGCGCGACCCTCAACGGGCTGCGCACCCACCTCGATCAAGCCAACATCGCGAATTTCGAAATTCTTGTCATTGATGATGGCAGCCGTGATGGAACCGGCGATCGAGTGCGTGCCGTTGCCGCCGAAGATCCCCGTGTGCGCGTCGTGCGCAACGAAGGACGCAACGGGTTCGGGCGGGCGATCACAATGGGCTTGAATCACTTCAGCGGCGATGCGGTCGTCATCTATATGGCCGATGCCTCCGACGATCCCGCCGATGTGGTGAAATACTACGACATTCTGCGTGATAAGGCCGACTGCGCCTTCGGATCGCGCTTTATGCGCGGCTCCAAAGTCTACGACTATCCGCGCTTCAAGCTGGTGATCAACCGCATCGCCAATGCCGTCATCAAGATGATGTTCGGGTTTCGCTTCAACGACACGACCAATGCCTTCAAAGGCTACCGCGCCGATGTGATCGAAGGCTGCCGCCCGTTTCTCTCTCCGCACTTCAACCTGACGATCGAACTGCCGCTCAAGGCGATTGTGCGCGGTTACAGCTACGGCGTTGTGCCGATTAGCTGGCGCAACCGCACACACGGGGTTTCGGCCCTCAAGCTCAAGGAACAGGGCAGCCGTTATCTCTATACGCTCCTCACCGTCTGGTTTGAATGGCTGTTGGTGAAGCAGGATACCCGCCGCGCCGAAGGTGAAGTCTTTGTCCCTTGGGATGAACGTCCACAGCCCGCGCCCGATGTGACCGGGGGTGCCAGTTGAGCACAGGGAAGCGCGTTCTCGTCACCGGGGGAGCCGGGTTTATTGGCGGGCACATCTGCGAACGCTTGATCGCGGAAGGCCACACGCCGATCGTGCTCGACAATCTCAGCACAGGTTCACAGGCGAATATTCCGCCGGGGGTGATGTTCCTTCAAGGGGATGTCCGTCAGCCGGATGATGTGGCGGCGGCCTTCGCGCTCGGTGTGGATGCCGTCATGCACATCGCGGGGCAGGCCTCAATCCGTCTCTCTTTTCTCGATCCTACGGCTGATCTCAACGTCAACACCGTCGGTACGCTGAACATCTTGCAAGCCTGCATTGCCCATCGTATGCCGCGCCTGCTGTTCGCCAGCTCCATGACCATTTACGGTAACGGCGCACCCGTTCCCACACCGGAAACGACCGCGCCGAATCCCGTGTCGTATTACGCCATCACCAAATACGCCGCCGAACGTTACGTTCACACCACCGCCGCCCGCGCCGATCTTGCCGCGCCGCTGCAAGTGACTTCGTTCCGCATGTTCAACGTTTACGGCGAACGCCAAAGCTTGAATAATTCCTATCAGGGCGTGTTTGCGATTTTCACCGGCAATGTTTTACGCGGCGAGCCAATCAATATCCACAGTGACGGCGAACAGTCCCGTGATTTCGTCCATGTGAGCGATGTTGCCCGTGCATGGGTGAGCGCGCTCGACAATTCGGCATCGTATGGACAGGTCATCAATTTGGGGACAGGTGTGCAGCAGAGCGTCAACCGCCTCTGCGATCTCACGTTGGCCCATTTCGGTCATACGCGTGACACCTATCCCGTGATTCACCATCCTGCCCAACCGGGGGACATGCGCGCCAGCGCTGCCGACATCACCCGCGCCCGTGCGCTCCTTAATTGGTCGCCCGCCGTTCCCTTTGAAGACGGGATGCCCCGTTTCATCGAGTGGGCTAAGCGGTCAATCGCTCGGTGACTGAAGCAGCACCTCATCCACCATGATCGAAAGGGGTCGAGTGTCATCCCCTTGACCGATTTCGCTCGGCGTGATCGTGTCATCGGCTTCCAGTGTGATCGCCACATGTTCCCCATTTCCGAGCAAATCGCTCGACACAAGGAAACTGAAGGTCTGAAATGCATCTGGCGCGACCGTGACCGGATCACCGACCGCTTGCCCGTTCACGCGAACCGTAATCGTGCGGTTTTCGTGAAAGGCCTGCGCGCTGACATGCAGCGCATACATCGCGTTCGGAGACAAATCTACATAAATGGTTGCTTCGCGGCCCATCCATCGGGAGGTCAGGTCGAAAATTTGCTCTCGCCAGCTCCACCCCTCGCCGATGATCGCGTTATCATCGCCGCCAATATCAAGGGCATAACTGCCAACACTGACGTTCGTTTCACCGCTTGTCGGGACGCGCGGCGCGCAGCCGTCCGGGTGCCAGCGCGTCCGGTACACGATGATGTCCTGCTCGGTGAACGGCGGACATAACACATCGTCCAGCCGGTTGAAGAAGCCGAGCATGGTCGGCAGCGTATTCGGATCAGCACCCAGCAGAGTCGTGTGAATCACCATGTAGCCGATTGGATAGTCGAACACACGCTCGCGCAGCAGCGATTCCACCCGCGCTTCATCGAGCGGTGCGCGCTCGCCAAGCCATGCCCACAGCGGATCGACCGTGTAAATATCCCACAGCGGATCGAGCGGTGATCGCGACACAAACCCGTTGATTCCGCGCTTTTCATGCGTCATCCCGTACCATTGAAGTTGAATCGCTCGCTCATCGCCGAGCAGCACTTCACCCGTCCCCACGCCCGGCGGCACTTCCAGCACCATATACCGGTCATAATCGCCGCCGCGTTCAGCGCCCATCGCTTGATACGCCGTATAGACGGTCGGTGCATCAAGCAGCGGCGCGCCTTCAAACAGCCGCACACTGATCGCAAGCACAAGAAACACGGCGCTGAATCCGAAGGCGATCCGCGCTTTTCGGTGAGTGGTCAGCGTTACCTTGTGAAGCCGCGCCGTCCACACCATCCCACAGACCAGCATCGCCGCGATCACGTAGATCGGAGCCATGCGCCACGGCATGCGGAACATCCCGTTTGTGATCGCGTGCAGCGCTCGGAACGGCAGCGGGATTGTCACATCGCCGATATGCAAATCGGCGCCCAACGAGAGCAAAAATGGGGGGATTGCCACCAGCAGCCAGAAGAGCGGCGGAGTGTTTATACGCGAGGCCGCTAACATTTTCCGCGTGGGTTTGATCAGCACCCATGCCACCAGCGTGATCAACAGGGCTGTGGTGACAAATGCGCCCAACGAAGGATGATCCCACATCCACCACTGATCGCTCATGCTGAAGAATCCAAGCGGAAACGGCACACCGGGGCGCTGTTCAGCCGGGCCGGGAGCCAACGTGCCGCTGAACCGTACCATATACGGCAGCGGCCCGGCGAACCACAGCAAACCCACCCCCACCACCACGGCGATCACGCCGTACACCATGAGCGCAAATCGCCCCGGCGATCGCCACAGCGTCCATAACCCATAAGGGATCAAGAAAGCGGCAGCAAAAATCGGAAACTGAAGATCGGTCAAGCCTAATCCCCAGATCGCAGCTCCGAAGATCGCCGCCCAGACGACAGCTTGCACGATCTGCCGTGCTTCTGCGAAGCGGACGAGCTGTTTCCACAGCAGCAGCAGGGCGGGCAGCCACCACCAATCCATCAAATTGAGGTGGGTGTTGTAGTAAAAATACCGGCTGATGGGCAGCACTTGCAGCGCCGCCCCTCCGATCAACGCCAGCGCCGGATGCACGCCTTCACTGCGCATCCACGCGAATAACAGAAAGCCGTTCAGCACGCAGCCCGTAAAAATGATCACGTTGACCGCCGTCAGTGTGCCGAACAGCGGCTCTACCACCGCCCACAGCGGATACCAGAACGCCGTCAGCGCGTGATATCCAAAATTGTTCATCAAGGGGTAAAACACAAAATCATTCTGGTAGACGTTCAAGCCCGGTGTCGTAAAGACATGCCGTATCCACCAAAAATTCCAGTTGTAGTTGAAAAAATCAAACCCGGCGACTTTCACCCCGGTTGTGAACAGGATGGGATAGAGCACAAGGAAGGCCAGCCCGCCGTAAAACAGCAGGGCAGCCCCATAAACGAAGTTTGTTTTGCGCATGATCACTTTACACGTTCACCGTTGCGCGGCGATTGTATGCCATTCGTAGGTTGTACGTCAGGGTCAATCAGCTATAATGTCCAACGATTGATGAGTCACCATTCACACATAAAAGGATATCATGTTGAACCGATTCTCACGCCGCTTGATCAGCGCTGCCTTGGCGCTTGCCATTCCGCTTCTCTCAGTTGTGTATCTGCTGGCGCAGCCGTCCCAGCCGGTGATGGCGTGCAATCCCTGTAACTGCCCGCAGGATTCGCGCATCAATTGTCAGGGGATCGATGAATACGCCGTCTACACCCGCACCAATTCCAGTGGTGTCTGCTACATCGATGTCTATCTCATCAATGGGAATGACTTCCACCGCGCGTTCCGTGCGACCTCTGCTGAAATCGCAGCCGTGGGCGATACCCCCGAAGTGAACACCGAAATCGATAGCTATTACGAAGTGGCGCTCTATCGTCTCACCACTGGTGAATTTCAGGTCAACTACGGCCCCAGCCGTCAGGATGGCAAGATTTATGTCGTCACGTGGACGGGCTGCCCCGCTACCGCTGAACGTGCTGAACATAGCTACGTACCGGGCGAATAATCCAACCAAATCTGAATTTTTAAGCACAACAGTACGGTGTTAAGATAGGGCGATCCAAGTGGGTCGCCCTTTTTGAATCGTCTTTATAGTACCGTCGTTAAAACAATGAAGCAGCATCGTCGTCTTTGGATCATCGTAACTGTTGTGCTCGCAATCGCGCTGTTGCGGGGTGTTCGTTTTGTATTGGCCCAAGACACGGTGAGCACATCCGGCAGCAGCCATGCGGCATATGCGCCAGTGCCGCCCGCCCTCTCTTCGGCAGGCACGGCATCAGAAGCCGCCCTTGCCAGTTCCCCTTTTACACGCTCACTTCGCATGGGCATTAACCATGTCAGCGGGATCGATATTCCCGATCACGACACGCGATACGCGCACGCGCTGACCTTAGGGGCAGGCTGGGATCGATGGGCACTCTACTGGAATCGCGTCGAAACCCAACCGCCCGCCGCCGGGGTGTCGCAGTTCGACTGGTCTGCTTACGATGCGGTCGTTTCCAGTGAAATGAGGGTCGGCCTAAATATTGATGTTGTGCTGTTGGGGATTCCTGACTTTCATACCGATGGAAATTCGATTGCGGCCCTGAATGAACCCATTTTTGCCGATGGGACCGATCAGCCTGCGCTTGGAAAAACCGTCAATCCGAATCATCCGTTTGCGGTCTTTGTGCAAGCGGCGGTCGAACGCTACAAGCCGGAGGGAAGGCTCGCCGCCGAGCAAGGCTGGGCCGAGGGGCGCGGTGTCCGTGTTTGGGAAGTTTGGAATGAGCCGGACTACACCGCGTTTTGGCGCGGTGGTGTGAACGCCTATGCCCGAATGCTGCAAGTCGCCTATTTGGTTGCCCATTCCGTCGATCCCGACGCGACGGTGATGGTGGGTGGGCTGCTGTATCCCACACAACACAACTGGTTAGCCGAAGTTTTGCATATCATTGAACGCGATCCCGCCCGCGAAACCTACAACTGGTATTTTGACGCGGTGGCCGTTCACAGCTACACCGACGCATGGCGCAGTGGATGGCTGACACTCTACGTTCGCCAAACCATGATCGAATACAACATCATGCGCCCCATTTGGCTCAACGAGAGCGGAGCGCCGGTTTGGGATGATTATCCCGGTGCGACATGGCTTACCGATACGCCAGCCCGCCGCCGTGATTACCTCACCGCAGAGGAAGCCGCCGCGTATTTCATTCAAAGTGCTGCATGGGCCTATGCCGAGGGCGCGCAGGTCGTGTTTCTATTTCAGCTTTATGACGACTGCGGCAATCAATCCCCCGGTACGGATTTCCCGCCTGATGATCCGGCACTCTGCACCGAAGGTCACGCCTGCTACGGCGATGCCTTTGGCATTTACACCAATCCGGCCAACGCTGTTTGTTTCGCACAGCACCAGCAGCCGGATACTGCCCGCCCGGTTGCGGCAGCCTATCGCCGCGCCGCCGATATATTCGGTGAAGTCCCGTTTAGCCCGCGCGGCGTCATCGATACCACCAGCGTGCGCGGAATCGTGACGATCACCTTCAGCCGCCCCGCTACCGATGAGCGGATGGTCATCGCGTGGAATCTCTCCACGCACTCCCGTACGCTGAATCTCCCGGCTTTTGGCACTTCTGCGACCCTCTACACCCTCGACGGCGTGCAATCGATCATGCCGTCGCCAAGCGGCGATTATGCCCTCGATCTTCCGCCTGCTCCGGTTGATCGCCTCCCACCAACCGATCCGAGTGTGATCCCAAATGGCGGGATGCCCGTCATCTTGATCGAACCGCTGAGTCCGGCGCAGTCGCTCAATTTGCAGGCGCGAACGGGTGTGGCGGAGCCGCAGATCGCTTCCCTCCCTGCGAATACTGCCCTCTCGGTTTCCTCAATGACCATGCAATCTGTCGCCTCTTCTTCTACGGCGGCGGTCTTTACCGCTTTAGAGCATGCGCGGCTGCGTACGCTGCCCGACACGGAGTCCGGCCAAATTGTGGGGCAGCTTTCCCCCAACACGCGCGCCATCATCATAGGGCGCCTTGCGGATGCAAGTTGGGTGCAGGTCAATGCGGGTGGGCAAGGGGTTTGGGTCGCGGCATTTCTCGGTGTCATCAGTGGAGATCTTTCGCAGATACCGGTCGTCGATCCATCGGTTATTCCGGCTCCAACGGCGGTTATTGCGGCAGGCATGTAAGCGCTTGTGGTAAAATTCACGGGATTTTTACCAAACAAGTGAGTACGATGATGTCTGCCATGCTGTTGGTTAAGTCCATTCGGGTCAAGCAGCTGCGTTGGGGATTGTGGGCGATGCTGATTTTCGCGATCGCCATGCCTGTTTTTGCGCAGGAAACACCCATTCCTGTCCCCGCCCCGCCTGTCATTTCCCCGCTTCCTAGTGTACTGGATCCCTCTGCATATCAGTGGACGCTTGTCGCGGATGGCTTCGATAGCCCCGTTGGTCTCACCTATGCACCGGATGGAAGTGGTCGCCTTTTCGTTTGGGAACAGGGCGGCATGATCTGGATCATCGGGCCGGATGGCTCCCTACCTACCGATCCCTTCCTCGATATTTCGACACTCCTCCCACAGGTTGTTTCGCTGGGCGGTTACACCGAACAAGGTTTGCTTGGGGTGGCGTTCCATCCCAATTATGCAGCCAATGGTCAATTCTTCGTCAACTACACCGATGTCAACGGCGATACGATGATCGTTCGCTATACGGTCAGCGCCGATAACCCCAATGTTGCCGATCCAGCCAGCGCCGTGACCCTCCTTACAGTCGATCAGCCGTTTGAGAACCACAACGGCGGCGATATGGCCTTCGGCCCGGATGGCTATTTGTACATCTCGCTCGGTGATGGCGGCAGTCAGGGCGATCCGTTCAACAATGCCCAGTCGCCTAACGCGCTGCTCGGTAAAATCCTCCGTATTGATGTAAATGCCGAAACGTACGTCGCCCCTCCTGATAACCCTTTCGCTTCTGACCCGGCTTTCGCCCCCGAAGTCTACATGATGGGGTTCCGCAACCCGTGGCGCTTCAGCTTTGATCGTGCGACGGGGGACATCTACATCGCCGATGTGGGCGAGTGGCTGTGGGAAGAAATCGACGTGGTGCCCGCGGGTACCGGCGCGGGTATGAATTTCGCGTGGAACCTCTTCGAAGGGCGTTTGCCCCGTACCGATACCGCTAATCGCGATGATTACACCATGCCAGCCATCGTTTACTCACACAGCGAAGGCTGTTCGGTGACCGGCGGCTATGTCTATCGGGGTGCGGCCCTCCCCGCCGCCTATGGCGTTTACTTCTTCGGTGATTATTGCAATGGCGTCGTCTGGAATTTGTGGCGCAATAGCAACGGCTATTGGCAGGCCGGGTTGTTCCAGCGAACGGGCGCGACCATTAGCGCGTTTGGGCAGGATGAAGCGGGTGAACTGTATATGGTCGATTACAAAGGCTCCATTCATCGCTTAAGCGCTTCGTAGGAGATTGATCGACACGGACGATCACTGCCGCCTTGTGATTGTCTTTGACAGGTGAGAGCGAACACGCCGCAGAAATTGAAGCATGGAGAGATGATTCTGCGGCGTCTACATTTTCGTTCGTAAGCCGCCCCAAATAATGGAGTATCCGTGCCTCGTGTGCGCTGGTTGAATTCAACAAAGCGCGGGGCGGGTACTTTATGATCAGTTTTTCACATCTTGATCAGATGAATACGGTATCCTAAAATCTGGCGCGAAAACATTGAGGACAATTGCTTGAAACCACAATCTATCCCTCTGATTGCATGGGATCGCCTGAAGGTCATCACGTCAATCGTCGGTGATATTCAAGGTCGGTTAGTCTCTCTTCTCCTTTATTTCACAATCCTTGTGCCATTTGGCCTCCTCTCAACGCTGCTTAGCGATCCGCTGCACCGCAAAGGGGCGAATATGCAGCCTAAATGGATGGATCGCCCACCCGTTGAAAACGAACTCGACGCTGCCATGCGTCAGGGATAACATGTACATACTTGGTATTGCCTGTTTTTATCACGACTCAGCGGCGGCGCTCCTCAAAGATGGTGAACTGGTCGCAGCGGCGATGGAAGAACGCTTCACCCGCAAGAAGCATGACAACAGTTTCCCCAAACACGCCATCGAGTTTTGCTTGCGGCAGGCGGGGATCACGGGGGCCGATCTCGAATACACCGTTTTCTACGAAAAGTCGCTCGTCAAATTCGAGCGCATCCTCCTGACCACCCTCAACACCTTCCCGCGCTCCGGCGATGTGTGGCGTGACGCCATGACCAACTGGCTCAAGGAAAAACTTTGGGTCAAAAACATCATCCAGAAAGAAGTCGGCGTGCGCTATGACCGCGTGCTGTTTGCCGATCATCACATGAGCCATGCCGCCAGCGCCTTTTTCGCCAGCCCGTTCCGCGAAGCTGCGGTTCTCACAGTCGATGGCGTCGGGGAGTGGACGACGACCACCCTCGGTGTTGCCCGCAGCACATGGGAAGGCGACGCGCCGGGGGGTAAGAACGAACTCAACTTGTTCGAGGAACAGCGCTTCCCGCACTCGATCGGCCTGCTCTATTCTGCCTTCACCGCCTATCTCGGTTTTCGTGTCAACAACGGCGAATACAAGGTCATGGGCATGGCACCCTATGGCACGCCGCGCTATGTCGATAAAGTGGAGAAGCTGTTCAAGCAGGACGCGGATGGCAGTTTCCGCCTGAACATGGATTATTTCAGCTACCACTATTCGACCGAAAACACCTACAACCAGAAATTCGTCGATCTGTTCGGCTCGCCGCGCCCCGCTGAATCCGATTTCTTTACGATGGCGACCAATCCGGAGCGGGCGGGCGAAAAAGCCGCGATGGATCTCAACCAGCACTATGCCGATATTGCCGCCAGCATTCAGCGCGTCACCGAAGATGCGCTGATCAAAATCTGCAACCATCTCTACGAAAAGACGGGCATGAAGAAGCTTGTCATGGCGGGCGGCGTCGCGTTGAACACCAAAGCCAATTATCGACTGCTGGCCGAAACCCCGTTTGAAGAAATCTATATCCAGCCCGCTGCCGGTGATGACGGTGGTGCGTTGGGTGCGGCGCTGTGGGCGCATCATCTTGTGCTGAACAAGCCCCGTAAGTGGGTGATGCCGCACGCCTATTGGGGTGAAGAATACAGCGATGCCGATATTCACGCGTTCTTGGATGGCAAAGGTGCGAAATACACCGACTATGCCGGACGTGACAGTGAAATGCTCGACATGCTGGCGGAAAACATCACCCGCGAGAAGATCGTCGGCTTCTTCCAAGGCCGCTTCGAGTGGGGGCCGCGCGCACTGGGCAGCCGCAGCATCATTGCCGATCCGCGCTCCGAAGCCATGAAAGAAGTCGTGAACAGCAAGATCAAGTTCCGCGAGCCATTCCGCCCGTTCGCGCCCGTCATCTTGCGTGACCGCGCCGCCGAATATTTCGATTATCCCGGCGTACAGGAACACGAAGCCCCGCGCTATATGCTCATGGTTGCGCCCATCAAACCGGAGAAGCAGGATCAACTGCAAGCCGTTTGTCATATGGGCACCGGGCGTTTACAGACCATCGAGCGCGAGATCAATCCGCGCTACTATGGGGTGATCGAACGTTTCGGGCAGATTACCGGGGTGCCCGTGCTGCTGAACACGTCATTCAACCTGCGCGGCGAGCCGATCGTGTCGTCTCCGCGTGATGCGTGGAACACCTTCAATAACAGTGACATCGACATTCTGGTGCTGGGAACCTGTGTGGTTCACAAACCCTAGTAAAGGACGTGACTTGCGATGAAAGACATTTTTGCCCGCATGGGCATTCTGGGAGAACTGTTTCAGTATTTGTGGCGGCGCAAGCTCTATTGGATCATCCCGATGATCATCGTCCTTGTGCTCGCCGCCGTGCTGATCATTCTGGGCAGCAACCCGGCGACATCGCCGTTCATCTACTCCCTATTCTAAAAGCGGATTTTTCGGCGGGTTTCGACTCCCGACCCTGCCGCAGAAAGTGGATTGGCTATGGATAACGTGCTAACCGCGCTCGTGATCGCGCTCGTGATCGGCATCCCGCTCGGTTTATATGTCTCGCTCGTCTCAAATCGCCATGTCAAAGTGCGCGGCGGTTTGCCCGCGCAGATTTTCCATGCACTCGCCTCGATTTTGCTGTGCACCGCTCTTCCCGGCGTGTTGGCGATGGTTTTTGTGGCCCGCGCGGGCTTTCTCAACGTCATTGGCTTCGGCTTGAGCGCTTTTGCGCTCGCTTACCTGAGCCTGTGTGTCTATGCGGTGTTCGAACGCCCGACGCTGCAAACGACCGCGCAGGAAGAGGATCGCGGCTGGACGGCAGAGAAAGCCAAATCGTCCGGCTTATAATCCGCGTATACCGCATCATCAAAGGACGGGCTTCGGCTCGTCTTTTTGATTCCGCGCCGCGCGGCCTGTAGCGCACACCCACCGCCAACGATAAGATTCCCCATGCTTCGAAAAGTTAAACGCGTTTCTTTCACATAGGCGATCAAAAAGGATTTTACGAATGGACGACAAAGCCAAAATTGCAGCGGCAGCGCAGGCCCTTGATGAGGGCAGTGGGATTGTGCGCCTCGCGCCGAACTGGGTACCGCGCGCCTTTTGTGTGCCGGGCCGCCGACTTCGCCTGCACCCGGATGACCTCTACGCCTTGGGTGCGCATCGCGGCGGCATCGATGAACGCTGGTTCGCCTCCACCATTGCCGCCGATAATGGCCCCGGTACCCCCGCTGACGAAGGTCTGAGCTATATCGTACACGGCGATCAAAAAGTCACCCTTCGCGATGCTATCGGGTTAGCTGGGGAGTCACTGCTGGGCAAGGCCGCGATGGACATGTACGGCGGTTGGGTCATGTATGCCAAATTCTTCGACAACCTGTATCCGCTGCCCCATCACCTGCATCACAGCGATGAAAAAGCCGCCGACATCGGTCGCCTTGGCAAACCTGAAGCCTACTACTATCCCGCCCAGTACAACGCCTCATTGGGGACGTTCCCCTACACCTTCTTCGGTTTGAATCCCGGCACCACCAAGGATCAGGTGATCGATTGCTTGAAGCGTTGGAACGAAGGCGATAACCACATCCTCGGTCTATCGAGCGCGCAGCGCCTTCAGCTCAACACCGGCTGGGATGTGCCGCCGGGGATTTTGCACGCGCCGGGTACCCTCTGCACCTACGAGCCGCAGCGCGCCAGCGATGTGTTCTCGATGTGGCAGTCACTCATCGCGGATTTTCAAGTGGTCCCGTGGGAGAACTGCGTCAAGGACGTGCCCCCGGACAAGAAACAGGATTACGACTACCTGCTCTCGCTCCTCGATTGGGAAAGCAATGTCGATCCCGATTTTGTCGCCCAGCACTTCACGGCACCCCGCCCGGCAGGGGATGTAACGGCGATGCGCGACGCCGGTTATTCGGAAAATTGGATCGTCTATGGCGCGAAATGGTTCAGCGCCAAGGAACTCACGGTGGATCCCGGTCGCACGGTGACCATCACCGAACCGGCAGCCTATGGCCTGATCTGCATTCAAGGGTATGGGCGTTTAGGCGTACACCCCATTTCATCCCCCACGCTGATCCGCTTTGGCCAGCTCACCGATGACGAATTTTTCGTCAGCTATGATGCGGCAGTTTCCGGGGTGCGCATCACCAACCTCAGCCCCACCGAACCGCTCGTCATCCTCAAGCACTTCAATCCCGGTCACCCCGGCATGCCATCCCGCGCCTAGCCACTCGGCCCCGCAGCATCCGCGAGAAAGCGCTAAAAGTTAGGGGGCGTTCAACCGAACGCCCTTCAGCGATCATTCCTCCTCAAACACATCCCGCCGCAGCATATCGAGCGCTTCCAGTGTCAGCAAATTGCGCAGGGTGCCGCCGTATTCTTGCTCCGCCCCTGTAAAATCGCAGAAACTTCCCACATGCGCCTTCAAATGCGTGTGATCCGGCCCGATTCCCATATCAGGGAGCGCTTGTGCCGCCGCCCACAAATTGATCACCGGGATCTGGTAGCGTTCGGCAATGTCGAGCAGTGCCATATTGAATTCCAGTGAAAGGGGATACACATCCCGGTCGGGCAGCACTACGAAAGTCGTCAAAATGGGTACTACGCCATTGCGAATCGACATTTCGACGATCGCGCGCATATTGGCACCATAGCGTTCCGCATCCAGCGAGTTCACATCGATTCCGCCCAGCATAATCACGGCGGCGGCGGGGCGCGTCGTCCGGTATTCGCACATCAGCGGCGATTCATCTGCCGCGCACACCTCATCCGATGCCCAGAACGGATCGAAAATCGATTCCGTGTTGAAACCGCGATCGGCGGTTTGGCTGTCATGCGTGAATGAATTATGCGCGGTGCCATCCATGACGGTGCTGAAATAGTGCGTGGTGTCCTGCAAATACGCGTATGTATCGCCATACTCGCAAATTCCCGGCTGATCTAACCCCAGCGGATACATGAAGTCGCCGTTGCTGCTGTTGCTATCCCCGATCACCGTGAAGACATCCGCGCGGTTGCCCATCAGCCGCCCGTTCTCGAAGATGGTGCGCACACTGGATGTCGTCATTTGATACAAAATCGGCGTATTTCGCAGCCGCCGTTCCATCGCTCCCGTATCACCGGGCGCAATTGGGGTGGGCGCGGTATCCATCCCCAGTGTAGCCATTGGCACCGCGAGTGCTTCGCCGGAAGGGGAAATCGAAGCGCTGAGCGCGCGCGACAATGTAGGGCCGAGCGATGGTAACACGAGCGCCGTTACCGTCGGCGTGAGTGTTGCCGTGGCGGTGGCTTCGATAGGATCGAAAACGGGCAGCGGTGTACTTGCTTCAGTGGTACAGCCCATGATTCCATTGAGCAGAAGACAGACGCAGAAAATGAGTCGGGTTCGCATCGCTAGATTATATCGATCAGCGTTCGACCATCCAGACCACCTCGAACGGTTCCAGTATGGGATACTCGTCCGGCGCGACCGGGCACGCACAGTCCAGATGATTCCATCGCCCGGCGGGGAGGGTGAACGCAGTGCGGGCAGCACTCCAATTGTGGATGATCATCGCCCGCTCATCGCCGTTCAATGCAAATCGTTCAACCCTCACAATGGGTTCGTCAGTATGTAGAAAATGGCTGGAACCAGCCTCGAACGCAGAGCTTTGCCGCCGCATATCGAGCATTGCTTGAATGCCTGCGATCACGGCGGGTGGGGCGCTGTTAGGGAATGCCGCCATCAGCGCATCCTGATCGATAACCGCTTGATCGGTCGCTGCCAACGCCAGCGATGCCGCGCACAACACATGGCGGCTCAGCATGTCTGCCGAAGGCGGGGCCGTCATTGCCAGCATCGCGCTAATCAAACCCGCCAATTCTTCCTCAAATGGGATGGCAACGGGCGCAGCCTCATTTTGGGCGCCGCTAAGACCGCCACTGGACATAAATCGTATACCTTGTCACTATTGACCGTGCATGGAAAAGCGTAGAATACGGGGGCGAATTTGGCAAGCAGGGAAAGCGATATGAGTCTGATGACGCTGGCCACCTCGATGGATGCGCTCCATAATCGAATTGATCTGCATAACATCCCTTTTTCCGAGCGTGGTTCAAGGCTGTTGGTGTTTCGTCGCGACGATACACTCTACATCCGTCTTGCCGAACGCTGGGTGAAGCAGGAAAAAATCCTAGGGCATTATCGCCAGCGCGTACCCATCATCGACGCGCTGACGTTTTTTGATCAATCTGGCCAGCCCATGCCGCTGACCGCGGATACTTGGCCGGATCGTGTCGATCTACACACGCCCAGCGGCACCTTCACCTTGGCCTTTCAAGATACCGAAACCCTCATGATCCGCCTACCCGCCGGAGTTTTTGGTATCCACTTCAACGCGTTGTGCGACAGCGGCGCGATCGATCGCCGCGGGGGCGTGCTTCACGGGGTGCGTTCCGTCGCGTATACGACCAATGCGCACTTTCTCGAAAACATGCTGGATACTACTGGCGACAAGCTTCAGCAGGTCACTTTGAAGCTGGAAGCGCAGGAAGATGACGTACTGCTGATCAACATCACGCCGCGCCTAGGGTTCATCCGCGCTATACCTGATCCAGATATTATTCTTGCGGAGGCTCACGCGCGCTGGTCGGATTGGTTTGCCAGTGTCCCGCCAGTCTTGGATGAATACCGCGAACAGTACCTTTATGCGTGGTGGGTAATGCGCGCAGGGCTGCTTAGCCCGCGTTTTTATTTCACGCGTGAGGCGATGGCCCCCTCAAAAGTGCATTATGTCGGCGTTTGGCATTGGGATCAATTCTTCCACGCCATCGCCTATCGCAATGTCGATACCCGCCTTGCTGAAGATCAAATTCGCATTCTGCTCGATCATCAGCAGCCGAACGGCATGATCCCCGATGCCATCCATGATGAAGGCTTGGTCACCCATCTGCAAGAACCGGTGGATGCCGATGTCACCAAACCGCCGCTCGTCGCTTGGACAGCGCTCAAACTCTATCATGTTTCCGGCCATCGCGATTGTCTCGAAGAAGTGTTCGAGCCGCTCACCCGCTGGCATAAATGGTGGTTTACCGAAAACGCCTCGACTGATGCGCCCGGACTCTGCGTCTATCGCCACCCATACTCTTCCGGGTTGGATGATAACCCACTCTGGGATCAGGGCATGCCCGTCACCGCGCCCGATCTCAATACCTATCTTTGGCTGCAAGCGCGCAGCTTAGCCCGCATTGCCGATGTGATCGGTTTGGATGCGCAGGCGCGACGTTTTAACGAACAGGCTGATGTGATTGCCGCTGCTATGCTGAAATATCTATGGGATGAAGAAAGCGGGCTGTTTACAGCGCTCTACAACGGTGAACGGGTGCGCGTGAAAACGCCGTTCTCGCTGATTCCGCTGTGGATCGACACCAACCCGTTTGAAGTCACCTCGCGCCTGCTTGACCATTTAATGAATCCGGACGAGTTCTGGACGCGTTACCCGCTTCCCACCGTCGCCGTCGACGATCCGCAGTTTGACCCGCAGCAGATGTGGCGCGGCCCCACATGGGTGAACATCAACTTCTTGTTTATCGAGGCGCTTAAGCACATCGGGCAGCACGCCATTGCGGACGAACTGCGCACCCGCACGCTCGATCTGCTCAATCAGCACCGCGACATGTACGAATACTATCACCCCATCACCGGGGAA
>JAXLWG010000080.1:0-2426 GCA_046328615.1 Anaerolineae bacterium
CGTGCGTCCCTAAGAGCGTTCGCAAATTACCCCACTGCGGCGATGGTCGCCACAACCGCAGCGCTGTCATCCTGATACAGCAGGATCAAGTACCAACCAAGGAACAGCAGCAGGGGCGGCGCTTTTTGCACGTCCATCTCCGGATCAACATGGACTTCGCCGCGTGTCTGCCAAGCGCCGCGCAGTTCGATTCCCAGTACCGGGTTCCCCTGTGAATCCGTCCACACCCATTTCGTACCCGCAAACCGGCTCGCTGATTTCCAATGGTACTCACGCCCATCAGGATAGGTGAGAATTCCCCCTTGGCCGTGTACGGCGTAATCAGCGGGTTCTTCCCCGGTGCCCACGGACGTGATACGAATGAAACTGGGCTTGAACAAGCGCGTTTTGCGCTCCATCGTCCAGCGGTTGCCGGGAGCATCGACGGTCGCAATCCCCGTCCAGCCGGAGCGAGTGAGCGTTGCCAATACCTGCTGCTGACGATCGACCAATTGGAAAGTGACTGGCATAAACATCCCGGTGCGAATCTTGACCCACTTCATATCCAGCGATTCGAGTTCGGCAAAGGTTTTCATGGCTATTCCCTCCGCTTCGATGGTGCGTCCAACCGCGAACTTATGTGAAAGAGGCGCTGGTGGTGCTGGCGATGGTCGCAGCCGTGGCGGCGGCCTCGTCCTGATGCAGCAGGATCAGATACCAACCAAGGAACAGCAGCAGCGGCGGCGCTTTTTGCACATCCATTTCGGGGTCAATGTGGACTTCGCCGCGTGTTTGCCAGAAGCCGCGCAGTTCGATCCCTAAAATCGGGCTGCCGTCCGCGTCTGTCCATACCCATTTGCTGCCGCTGAGCCAGCTCACAGGCTTCCAGCGGAACGTCTGCCCATCGGGATAGGTCAAAATGCTGGAATTGCCGTGTCGCTCACATTCGGCAGGCTCTTCACCCGTCCCCACCGAAGTGATGCGAATGAACGATTTGAGCCAGCGCGTTTTGCGTTGAAACGTCCACCGGTTGCCGGGGGCATCCACCGTAGCGACCCCACCCCAACCCGATCGGGTAATGGTTGCCAACACCTGTTGGTTGTGATCAAGGAGTTGAAACGAGGCGGGCTGGAACATCCCCGTCCGCGACTTGACCCAATTCATATCCAACGATTCGAGTTCGGCGAAAGTTTTCATTCGACGTGTCTCCTTACTCTCTCTCCAATACCCTTCTACGCAGCACACCGCCTTCAGGTTGCGCGCCGCCGCCACCCTATCGTATGATCCGTCTGTTCAGAACGGCTCACGAAGGACAAACTTCTATGATTGACCCTCGTTTACAAGGAAAAGTCGCACTCATCACCGGGGCGAATAACCCGCGCGGAATCGGTGCGGCGGTGGCGCGGGCACTCGCCGCACAGGGAACCGCTGTGTTTCTCACTTACAAACGCGGCACACCGGTCGATCCGCCTGCATCGGCTGAGGAAGCGAAAGGTGGCGCGCACACCTACGCCTATCACAGCTCGTTGAGCGCCGAAAGCATCGTCGAGTCCATTCATGCAAGCGGTGGGCGGGCCGCCGCAGCGGAACTTGACCTGACCGATCCCGCCGCGATTGCCCCGCTGTTCGATCACATCGAAGCCGCGCTCGGTTCGGTGGACATCGTGATCAACAATGCTGCCCATTCAACCGCCGATACGTTTCTTCCGTCTGCCAATACGCTGGTGAACACCCATTCGGTCGAATGGCTCGGCGGAAGCGTCCCCACCCTGACCGCCGCCAGCCATGACGCCCATTTCGCCATCAATGCCCGCACCCCGGCGCTGATCATGGTCGAGTTTGCGCGGCGCCATGTCAATCGCGGAGCCTCGTGGGGGCGAATCGTCAACCTCTCCACCGATGGATCGCCCGCCTTCCCCAGCGAAATCGCTTACGGGGCGAGCAAACACGCGCTCGAATCGTATACCCGCGCCGCCGCCGTCGAATTAGGGCAGTTCGGCATCACCATCAATGCCGTATCGCCGGGGCCAACCCAAACCGGTTGGATGACCCCGCACATGCAAGCCGACGCCGCCGGTGTCACGCCGCTGCGCCGGATCGGATACGCGGAGGACATCGCCGATGTAATCGTCTTTTTGTGTTCGGAACAAGCCCGCTGGATCACCGGGCAGGTCATCCACGTGAACGGCGGACACCGGGTATAATGGAGGTGCGGCAGTACATCGACACAACCGGGACAAACGACATCATGACACGCATCTTCATCAGCTACCGCCGGGATGACAGCGGCATGGCGGCGGGGCGCATCTACGATCATCTGGTGAGCAAGTTCGGCGGCGATGCCCTATTTATGGATGTCGCCAGCATCGACGGGGGCGATGATTTTGTCGAGACGATCGAGCGTGCCGTGAGCGGCTGCGATGTGCTCGTCGCGGTGATTGGCACCC
>JAXLWG010000081.1:0-1692 GCA_046328615.1 Anaerolineae bacterium
CCAATCGTCACCGCGCCGACCAAATTGCGGGCGTGGTCAATGCGGCTGATGGCGCGGCGCATGTGATAAAAACGGGATAGATAAAAGATCGCCATGATCAGCGCCGCATGCAGGATCATGGTCGGAATATACTGAATCAGCGGCGGTTGGCTGTTGGGAATCTGGAAAAACGGCAGGGATTCGCGCGCGTAATAGCCCAGCGCGAAGGCCGCGATGAGCATAAACGCATCGATACCGACCAGCAGCGCGCCCATCGCCGTTTTGACACGGTGTGAACGGCGCGCCCGTTTGGCGGCGATCAAGCCCTGACGTTTGCGGCGTGCGTCAAGGTGGATGGGTTGCGGACTTCCGGCCACAGATTCCGTCCCCCCTTGATCAGCAGTCCCGTTAGGATGATCAGGTGCAGCAGTATCGGTGTCGTCGACCGGTAATGTTTCCGGTAGAAAATGAGCATCGCTCGCCAGAATTCGAACTGTGCGCGTTTGCTCTGTCGACTTGCGGCTCTTTTGACGTGCTTGACGACCACCTGCGGGTGATAAACGATTTTCCATCCTGCCTCTTTAATACGGAATGCCCAGTCGATGTCTTCTCCGTACATGAAAAACGTGTCGTCCAGCAGGCCTACCTGCCGGATAGCGTCACGCCGTATTTGCATGTAAGCCCCAACCACCGAATCGACTTCAGCCTCTTGGTCGGGATCAAGATAGGACATAGTATAGCGTGCGAAGCGCGGGCTGTTTGGGAACAGCTTCGATAAGCCAGAGAAATGGTATAAGCTAACGAGCGGGGTAGGGAAGCCACGGCGACAAGCTTTGTCCAATGACCCATCAGGGAGCACCAGCTTGCAGCCCGCCGCGCCGATGTCAGGCCGGTTGTCCATCCAGTCCACCATCGCGCACAGGCCGTCTGGTGGAACTTCCGTATCCGGGTTCAGGAGAAGGGCATAGCGCGGTGCATCCGCGTCTACATCGCCCGCGCCGCGATAACCGAGGGCTTGCAGCCCGACATTATTGCCTGCCGGGTAGCCGATATTTTCGGTGTTGCGGATCAGGAGGATCGACGGAAACTCACTGGCGACCATATCGGCGCTGCCATCGGTTGAGGCATTATCTACCACCACCACGCGCATCGTGCAGTTTCCTGTGCTGGCCTGCACCGTTTGCAGACACTTTCGCAGCAGATCGCGCGTGTTCCAGTTCAAAATGACAATGCCGAGGTCTGTCGTCATCAAGTCGTCAACCACCCTAAAAATGCGCGCTGCATTGTACCACACTGTTTTACGCGGCAGCAGTTCCGAAACTGCCGGAACCAACCGCTTCATTGAATAAGACAACCCCTTATGAAAAAAAGTTCCTTTCGCCTCAAAAAGTGATGTTTATCGTGTTTATATACGCCATTTGGCGGACGGTCGAACATGCCGTTCCAGTATAATATAGGCGGGAGAATGGCCTATGAAGACAAATAAAGTGACAAAAGTATGGGCCGCAGCACTGATCATTGTAGTGCTCATCGCAGTGATCGTCGGCGGTGCGTTCTTGATCTACCGGCAGCAAAATAATCCAAATCAAGTGGTGTTGGAATTGAGTTCCAATCCCTTCCCGATTGCGGTCGGGCAGACGACGATGCGGGTTGCCCTTCGCAACAGCGACGGAACGCCGATTGAAGGCGCGACGATCCGCATTGATGGTGTGA
>JAXLWG010000082.1:0-1678 GCA_046328615.1 Anaerolineae bacterium
CCGAGCGCACGTCGAAGGCAATTCGCTCGAATGCCTCTGCTTCTGTCCCGACAATCGCCATGCGCCCACCGTAGAGTGTCCAGTTCACACCGACGAGCTGGGTGAGCCGCTCCGCCAGTGCGGTATCCGCTTCGAAGCCCGGCGTGGAGGATTTCTCTTCGCTGGCAAGGAGGGCAAACCGATCGTCTACAGCGATCACGTCGATCCCGTTCAACAGCGCGTCGATCACCGCCTGCGCATCGAACGGATCAACGTCCGACGGCACGATGACGACACGGCGGCAGTCCGCAACGATTCCCCACAAGCCATATACTACTTTATGCCGATCCGCACGGGCACCCACCCGCGCGATGATCAGCGTTTCGTCTACATGATGCACATCGATCACATCGGGCAGCACCGTTTTGAGAATAGGCCCAAACAGGCGCTCTGCCGCACGGCGCATCCAATAGGCATCGCGGCTTCCCGGCAAGCGGATCGGAACGATCGCCCGTTCACGATGAGTCACCGCCGTGATATGCAGACAGGCCAGTGTTTCAGCACGCAGCACACCCTGATCGTCTAGCCATTCCACCGGGGCAAGTTCGCCCGTCAGCGCCCCTTCGATAACCACTTCGGCCTCGGCGGGGATTTCGAGCGGTTGGGAAAGCGCACTGGCCATCGGCACCGCTTTTCCGCGCAGCCACGCCGCCAACAACCCCCGATCAAACCCTTCAGGCAGCGGCACAGCAGCACTCCATAATAGGGCCGGATCGGCCCCTAAGGCCAGCGCCACAGGGCGAGCCTCCGATGCCGTCCAATCACCAGACAGCGCTGGATCAAGCTGCACCGCTAGGGTGTGCGAATCGAGCACGGCGGCGCGCACCGATCGAAGGTGAGACATGCCGTTCGCATCCTTGACGATCAACAGTGCCGCCGTCAGCGAGGGATGTGTTTCACGCATTGATACCCGAATCGCGGGGAGGAGCAGCGCATTCACCGTCTCGCGGTGAACAATTTTTTGCACAGGGGGAGGACGCACCATGCCCGTGCTTGTGCCTAAACTGCGCGCCAGATCGATGAAATCCGCCAAGCGCGTCATCATTCCCATCGAACCACGCGGAAAGTTGAAGTCAAACAAGCGGGCAAACCGGCTGCGAATATCGTCAAGGCTGGTCGCATTCAGCGCCAAGGCCATTCGATCATGTGTCGCGTAAAGGTTGGCAGCGACTCGGAACGGGGACGGCGTTCCCCCTTCTCCGCTGACTTGATCGAACAGCAGAGCGTGCCGCTGCGCCGGTGGCAGATCGGCAGCACGGGCAGCGACCGCCCCAATTTCGCCGTTTGGGTTCACAGGGAGGCGTATTCGGGCGAGATCGCCTTCAGCATCAAGAGCGACCAAAAAGCCGCGCAGGTCGCGGGCAGGCATAGGCGAAGTAACCTTTCATCGCCGCTTTGCAGACCAGCGGCGGCAAACCAGATGAACCGCCTCATTATACACGAGGCTTCAGGAGCCAAGGCGCGCTTAGGTTCATCGGATGTCGTCAGCGGTACCAATACAAAGCGGGGCGCTTCTAACTCCGAGCGCCCCGCTGCATAGTGTAAGCTGCGAGGATTAGTCGATGTTGGCGGCAGTCTTGACTTCGCCTGTAGCAAGCGAGGATTTCACATCGCCCTTGCGGCGTGCCAGCCAGCGACC
>JAXLWG010000083.1:0-1595 GCA_046328615.1 Anaerolineae bacterium
TGCACCGACGGATTCAGATCGAGCAGGCGCTTCTTCGCGCTTTCGACCTTCAGCATCCCGATTGTGCTTTGCCCGTGGACGACCTGACGCTGCAAATTCGTATCGTCCACCACATCGTAATCGACAAGTCCGATCCGTCCTACACCTGCTGCCGCCAAATACAGCGCCAGCGGACTGCCGAGGCCGCCCGTTCCGATGAGCAGCACACTGGAGGCCTTCAACCGCCGCTGCCCCTCAACGCCCATTTCCGGCATGATCACATGGCGACCATAGCGCCGGATCTCGTCGTTACTCAGCTCACCCAATTCTTGAATCAGCGGTTTCATACCCATCCTTCGTTCTGATGTATGTGCCTTTTAATGCACATTATGACGCAAGCGCGCCATCCGGCATGACACTTAATTGACGCTTCAGCAGTTGATAATCTGCGACTCCGTGATTCACGGCGCGGGTGATCCCCTTCGCATCGATCACGAACGTTGTGGGGGCGGTCAATACGCCCCACCGGTCGGCATCTTCCGGTCGCTCGGTCGCGTCGATGCGGATGACTTGCAGTTCTTCGCCAAGTTCCTGCTGCAAACGATTGAGCGCGGGCTGCTGCACGGTGCGACACGGCATACACATCGGCGTGGTGAAATACACAATCACGGACGTTCCGCGACGCGCATCGCCCAAAACCGGATCAACCGCGGCGACCATTTCGGTCGTCCGGCGAAGCTGCCGTCGCAGGTGCAGTTTATACGCGATCACGCCTAATGCCAACAGCACGATCGCGAGGATCAAACGCTCAATCATCGTGGTTTCCTTTGACCTCAGTCACTCGCCGCTACGATGCGCTTTCGATGCGCGAAACGGTGAAACCCGGCACTTTGGCGCGGTTGAGCAGGTAGTACATCCAGCATCCCGCGCAGAAGTTCAGCCAGTAGTTCAGGTTTGCCAGCGCGATCACGATCCACACCAGCGTCCAGCCGATGAGACTCGCGCCGGACAGCAGCGCCAGCGTCCCCGCCGTGTTGAACAGCGCGCCGACCAGCAGCGCGAAGCGGTGCGGTTCCGGGTTATCGGTGATGATATTCGGAGTCACTCGCTTGGTGGGGAGCAAAATCCGCTGGTAGATCAAGCGGTACGGCGCGAATGGAACGTTCAGCGCGCCAAGAAACTGCGAGATCGCAACCAGCGCGACCAGCACCCACGAACTGAGGATAAATGCGATGATGAGCAGCAGAATGGTGATCGCCTGCCCAACTTTTAGCCCGGTGTGATCGACCTTGCGTGGTGACAGGGTGTCTTGTGACATGGCAATCCGGCTCCAGAACTAAGGGTTAACGACCGCCCGCGATGCTAGGGATGATGCGCAGGTTGGTGTCCGTTTCGATCTCGGTATCCAACCCATCCAAAAAGCGAATATCTTCTTCGCCCAAATACACATTCACGAAATTGCGAAGCTGATCCCCGTTGAACAGATGCGTTTTCAAATCGGGATACTGCGTGACCAGATCGCGCAGCGCCTCACCAATCGTTGCGCCGCTCACCGTCACTTGGGATTGTTCCGCCGTGAAAGGGCGCAGCGGCGTGGGAATCTTGATACTTGCCAT
>JAXLWG010000009.1:0-150707 GCA_046328615.1 Anaerolineae bacterium
TGATCCGCACCGAACTGCGCCCCCAGAACAATCGCATCGAAAGCGACCCGACGACGCTCGATTTAGTCGATGGTGTGACCAGCGCTGCCGTCGATAAGAGCATCGGCTTCACGTTATGGACAATTCCGGTGGGGGAGCGCGAAATGGCGTTGTACCGCCGCTTGGTGTCCAGCCGTCAGGTCGATGGGTTCATTCTGCACGCGCTGCGCGAAAACGATCCGCGCATCGCCTATTTGCAGGAGCAGGAATTCCCGTTTGTGGTGTTCGGGCGGCTGCAACCGGACGAAGGCGATCAATGGATCGACCTCGACGGTGCGGCAGGCGTGGAAATGGCGGTGCAGCATCTCGCGGAGCTGGGACACGAGCGCATCGGCTATCTAGGCCCCCCGCGTGAACAGCACCTGACCCATGTGCGCTGGAACGGCTTCGTCAAAGGGATGAATGACGCCAATCTGCGCATCGATCCGGCGCTCATTTTTGAAGGCGATTTCAGCGAGAAATCCGGGCAGCGCGGCACCCACGAACTGCTTGACTCGTCCAACCCGCCCACCGGGATCATTTGCAGCAATGACCGGATGGCCTTCGGGGCCATGCGTGCCATTCAGGCGCGCGGGCTGGTCGTCGGCAAGGATGTTTCGGTCGTGGGGTTTGACGATATTCCCTTGGCGCACTACAGCCACCCCCCGCTGACCACGATCAGCCAGCCGTTTCACGAGATCGGAAAAATGTTGTTCAAGCTGCTGATGTCACGCGTCAGCCGCACAGCGAAACCTATTCCCGGCGGGATCATGTTCAAGCCCATCCTTCAGGTGCGGCAGTCGACCGGATCACCGCGTTAATTTTTTTGGCCGCAGATTTGAAACGGTTCAAAAGGAGGCGTTTAGCAGCGAACAGATATACAAACAATCAAGGCAGTGCCTGTGCCCTGCGCAGGTGAATTTGAGGTTGGTACTGTATTTTTAGGAGTGAGTCATGAAAACAAAAATCCTTCTCCTTGCGGCGCTGATGCTGCTCGCGGTCGTTCCCATCACCCATGCTCAGGATCAGGTCACGATTACCTTCTGGCATACCTACAACGAGGTTTCGCCCGAAAATCAGACTCTCACCGACACATTGATCCCATCGTTCGAAGCGGCTCACCCGAATATCCATGTCGAATCGGTACCGTATCCGTATGATGGCTTCCGTCAGGCGCTGCTTACGTCGGCGGCGGGCGGTGAAAGCCCGGATTTGGTTCGTCTGGACATCATTTGGTCGCCGGAATTTGCCGCGCAGGGTATCATCATGAACCTGAGCGAACAGATGCCCGACTTCCAAGAATATGCCGACAAGGTATTCCCCGGCCCGCTGTCCACCAACGCTTACAACGGCAGCTACTATGGTTTGCCGCTGGATACGAACACCCGCGTGTTCATCTATAACCCGCAGGTCGTCGCCACCCCACCCGAAACGATCGACGAACTCGCAGCGCTGTGCGGCACCCTGCCCGAAGGCAGCTTTGTCTTCAGCGATGGCGGCACCTCTGGCTGGAACCTGCTCCCGTGGATTTGGAGCTTTGGCGGCGACATCACCGACGAAGCGATGACGACCTCGACCGGTTACGTGAACGGCGAAAAGACCGTCGCGGCGATCCAATTCCTGCACGACATGATTGCGAATGGCTGCTTCTCTGACGGCTACATTGGCAGCGGTATCGATACATGGGGCGGCTACTTCGGCGGCACCATCGCCTCGATGCTGGAAGGCCCGTGGCTGTACCCGACGGCGGAATCGCAGTACCCCGATTTCGAAATCGGCGCGGCGCTGATGCCCGCAGGCGATGGCGGTCACATTTCGGTGGTCGGCGGCGAAAATATCGTCCTGAGCGCCAACAGTGCCCACCCCGAAGAAGCGATGGAATTCCTGCGCTTCACGCAGAGCGATGAATATCAGCTCGCCATGTCGGCAGTCGGTCAGCTCACCGTGTTGAGCGGCCTGCTCCAGAACGAATACTTCACCAATCACCCGTACTACGGAATCTTCTTGGAACAGCTCCAGACCGCCCGCGCCCGCACCCCGCATCCTCGTTACAATGAGATCGAGACGGTGTTGAGCGATGCGGCACAGCTCGCGCTGCGCGGTGAAATGTCCGCTCAAGAAGCGATGGACGCTGCCGCCGAGGAAATCGACGCGCTGTTGGCCCCTTAGCGCTCCCCTCCCCTAGTTATTCAAGGTGGTTTACTCTGTACATAGGGTAAACCACCCTGTCTCTCCCATTGAACGAGGAGTCGGGTCAAACATGAGTACTCCACTGGCCAAGAACCGCACACAAGGGCGTGGGAAACCGTACTATCGCTGGTATGTGCCGTATCTGTTTCTGATTCCGGGGCTGGCGCTGTATTTGGTATGGACGGTGTATCCGCTGCTGTACCAGCTTTACATCAGTTTTTTCGATTGGCGCATCATGCCGAATCAGGTGAGCGAGTTCGTCGGCCTGCAAAATTACCAGAATGTGCTGACCGACCGGACTTTCTGGCTGGCGATGAAAAATACCGCCGGTTATGCCGTCGTCACCGTCGCCGGGCAGATGATCGTCGGGCTGGCGCTGGCGTTTCTGGTCAACCGCGTCATTATTGGAAAACGCTTTTTTCGGACGGTTTATTACATCCCGGTCGTAACCTCGTGGGTGGTCGTCAGTTTCCTCTTCATTTATCTGTTCAGCCCCGGCAATTCCGGCCTCATTAACTTTGTGCTGGTGAAACTTGGCCTGATCGCCGAGCCCGTCTCGTGGATGGCGCAGAGCGATACCGCGTGGATCGCTATTTACTCGCTGGGCATCTGGAAAGGGATGGGGTGGGCGATGGTGATCTTCCTCGCCGCGCTTCAGGGCATCCCACCGGAACTGTACGAAGCCGCCGCCATCGACGGCGCGGGTGAATGGGCACGCCTGCGTTATATGACACTGCCGCTCATTCGCCGTACGATCTTCTTCGTGTTCGTCGCACTCATGATCGGCGGGTTTCAAGTCTTTATTTCAGTGCTGCTCATCACGGGCGGTGGGCCGCTGCACCGCACCGAAGTCGCCCTCACTTACATGTTCGATCAAGCCTTCGGCAACCTGCACTTCGGCTATGGCGCGGCGCTGAGTTACATCCTCGCCATCGTGATCGTGCTGGTCAGCGTCGCTCAGCGGTGGTTGTTCGGTCGTGGTACGGCAGAAGTGGAGTATTGATCATGATCGCAGCCTCACGCAGTCAACAGCGCTTTTTCAACGCGATCATCGTGATCGTGCTGCTGGCGGGAGTGATCATCGCCATTGCCCCGCTGATGTATATGATCTCGACGGCGTTCAAGAGCAACGCCTATGTGCAGGAATACCCGCCGCGCTTCATTCCCGAAAACCCAACGCTCGAAAACTTCGTCACGGCCTTCAACAGCCGTAACTTCGCACGGGCACTGCTGAACAGCGCCGGGGTTGCCGTCGCTACCTCGCTGCTGGTCACGCTGCTGGCCTCGATGATGGCGTACAGCTTCGCCCGTTTTGAATTTCGCGGCAAGCGGATCATCTTCGCCCTGCTGCTCATCATGATCATGATCCCCGGCGTCGTACTGCTGATTCCGCAGTTCATCTTGGCGAAAACGCTCGGCCTCATGAACAGTCTGCCCGGTCTGGTGCTGGTCTACAGCGCGGGGCCGCTGGCCTTCAATACCTTCCTCTTGCGCGGATTCTTGGAAAGCCTGCCGCGTGAAATCGAAGAATCCGCCATCATCGACGGCGCGAGCCCGTTCACGATCTTCTGGCGCGTGATGATGCCGCTCGCCGCCCCGGCGATCAGCACGGTGGCGGTGTTCAGCTTCTTGGGCGCGTGGGACGAATATCTGTTGGCGCTCAACTTCCTCACCGATGAAACCCTGCGCACCCTGCCGATCGCGATCGCTAATTTCCGGGGACAGCATGCCAGCGATTGGGGTTTGGTGTTCGCCGGTTCCCTCACTGCCGTGATCCCGACCGTGCTGCTGTTCGTGATCTTCCAGCGGTATTTCATTCAGGGGATTACCAGCGGGGGAGTGCGTGGATGATGAGCCGCTTGCGGGCAACGTTTGGATTATTTCTCTTTTGGCTTGTTTGTTTTCAAGGGGGCGCTGTGTTCGCCGGAGATGCACCAACAGTCGTTATTTTGCCGGATCAGGGATTTTATCAGCCGGGGGATACCGTTCATATCACGGTGCGCGCCAGTGCAGGGTCGCACGTTCAAGCGCAGGTGATGTATTTGAATACGCTGATCACCACGCTGGAAGCGCCGCTGGCAGAGGGTCAAGCGGTACTGGAATGGACACCGCCGCCGGATGCGCCGCGCGGCTATGGCCTGAACGTCACCATCACCGATGAGGCGGGCGCGGTGGTCGTGGCGCGGTCGTCGGCCTTCGACGTGCTGGCCCGCTGGATCGATGCGCCGCGCTACGGCTTTTTCAGCGATTTCAGCCCGGCACGCATCGGCGGCACCGATGACGAAACCGCCGAATGGCTGCTGGAGCATCACATCAACGGCATTCAGTTCTATGACTGGCAGTACCGGTGGGAAGACTTGGTGCCGGAAAACGACCGGTTTGAAGATGGCTTGGGCCGTCCGCAGTCGATGGCGACCGTTCGCCGGCTGATCGACCTGATCCATCAGTACAAGATCGCCGCCATGCCCTACACCGCGATTTACGGCGCGTCGATGGCGTTTTTCCGCCAGCACGAAGATTGGGGCATGTTCAACGCGGCGGGCGAGCCGTACTTGTTCGGTGATAACCTGATTGGCATCATGGATGCGACCCCCGGCTCACCGTGGAACCAGCATTTAATGGCCGAATACGCCGATGTGCTCGACGAAACCGCGTTCGACGGCATTCATATCGATCAATATGGCGCACCCAAAACCGGCTTCGACAGCGCCGGGAATTATGTCGATCTCGCGGTGGTGATGCCGCAGTTCATCGATCAAGCGGCGGCGATCGTCGATGAGCGGCGCGGCGACGCGGGCGTGACGCTGTTCAACTGTGTGGGCAACTGGCCGATCGATGCCGTGGCACCCGCGCAGCAGGACGCCGCCTATATCGAAGTGTGGTCGCCGTATACCGATTATCTCGATCTCAACCGCATCATCACCCACGCGGAAGAAGCAGGCAGCGGCAAGCCCGTCATTTTGGCGGCCTACATCCCGCCGGATCGCACGCTCAACTGGCAGCTTGCCAACTCGGTGATTCTTGCCAGCGGCGGTACCCATCTGGAAACAGGTGAACTGAATTCGATGCTGGCCGATCCGTATTTCCCGCGTTTCGGTCGCCTGCACGGGGCGCCGTTGGACAGTTTCCGCCGCTACTACGATTTTCAGGTGCGCTACGAGAACGTGCTTTCGACGACCACCACCGCCGCCGATTATGCACGTCAATCCGACATCGATCTGGGCGAGATTCGCACGCACGGCATAACCTCTCGTAACCGCGTCGTGCCGATCCTCCGCACGGGCAGCAGTTTTGAAACGATCAGCTTGGTGAATTTCGTCGGCGTCGATGGGACGGACTGGAACGCGCCAACGACGGTGGCCCCGACGCCGTTCACGAATATCAGCGTTCAACTTCCGGTGACGCGCCCGGTATCGGCGGTGTGGTTTGCCTCGCCGGACGACGAAACGACGATGGGTTCGACCGCCCTTGCTTACGCAGTGGAAGGTGGTATGCTGCAATTCACCCTTCCAAGCTTGAATCTGTGGAGCATGATCGTCGTGGAGTATGCCAATGGCCGCTAATCGTTCTCCGATCCCCAAAGAGGGGCTGCACGCTGTTAGTCAGCGCGTGATCCTCGACCATCAGCAGGCCGAGGGCGGTTACCTTGCCTGCCCGGTGATGCCAGATTATCAGTTTTCATGGTTCCGCGATGGCGCTTTCATCGCCTATGCGCTGACGATCGACGGGATGGTGAATCCCATGCAGCATCCCAGCGGGATCGCCGCGCAGTGGGACAGCGTCACCCGTTTTCATCACTGGTGCGCGCTGCGCATCAACGAGCGCACCGACGCCCTCGAACGCACGATTGAGCGGGCGAAACGCGGCGAACCGCTGGTGATCGCCGACACGCTCAACGCCCGCTATCGGGATATTGGCGAAGCCGGGCCGGACGATTGGCCCGAATTTCAGCTTGACGGCCCCGGTTTGTGGATTTGGGCGGTGGCGAAATATGTCGAGGTGTGCCGTGCTCACCCGCTGCCGGTGCTGTGGGAAAACGCGATCGATTTGACCGTGCGCTACCTGTCGGCGGTGTGGCGTACCCCCTGCTATGACTGCTGGGAGGAACTGGGCAGCGATGTCCACATCAGCACATTGGCGGCGATCTATGCGGGCTTGGGCGCGGCGCAGCGGTTGATTCCGACGCTGAATACTGAAGCCACCCGCGCCGAAATCAAGGCTTTCATCCTTGAACACGGTCTAACCCCCGGCGGCGAACTGGCGAAATCGGTCGGCGTCGATGAAGTCGATACGAATCTGCTGCTGGCGGCGCTGCCCGATGATGGACTGCTCAAGCCGGATGATCCGCTGATGAAACGCACGGTCGCCCGGATCGAGCGCGATCTGATGGCGGAAGGACACGGCGTTCACCGCCACCGCAAAGACACCTATTATGGCGGCGGCGCGTGGGTGCTGCTGGGCTTATGGCTGGCGTGGTATAAGACGCAGGTGGGCGATACAGCACGCGCCCGCGAAATCGTCGCTTGGGCGGAAGCGCATGCCGATGCGCAGGGCAATCTCCCCGAACAGGTCAACGATGCCATGCTCGATCCGTCGTTCTATGCAGGATGGGTCAAACAGCGTGGGGAAATCGCCAACCCGCTCCTGTGGACGCACGCCAAATACATCCTCGTCCAGAATGCGCTGGCAGCGATAGCGACCGCGTAAGCGCTCCATCTCCTTAAAAAACGCACGAGCAGCGCCTACCCGCTAGGCGCTGTTTGATTCTAAGCCGCAGGGAGCAGACGCGCTGTGATGCGATCGATCTGCTCCGGTGTGATCCCAATGTGGCGCAGATAGCCCGCTGCATCGCCATAGTGTTCGCGCAAATACGCCAGCGTCTCCAGCATGGTTTCCCGGCTGCTTCCCATCAAATCGTCAAAGGTGGCAAACAATACTCCGGCTTGGCGAAACTGTTCGCGCATAACTTCAACGATCGGCGTGATGTTGGCGGCGCTGAGGCTGTAATCGTCGGCGATCGTCTCGTCATCGACCCCAACCAGCGAGAGCAGCAGCGCGGCGACCATGCCCGTTCGATCTTTGCCTGCCGTACAGTGAAACAGCACCGCGCCGGGGCGCGCATCGGCAATGGCGGCGAAAATTTGGCGAAAGGCGGGCTGGCAGTCATCGATGAAAAAGCGGTAGAGCGTTTCCAAACTATCCGGGACGGGGGCGGGCGTACCGGGATCGTCGCTGCTAAGCGCCATCAAGGGAATGTGGCACCAACCGGACGCCAGTGGATCGATGAGCGTATAAGCGGCGGTAGCGATTTCGGAGGCGGAGCGCAGATCGATGATGGTCGTCACTCCCGCGTCGATCAGCGCGCGCTGGCCTTCTGCGGTCAAGCGGTGCAGGCTGTCGGCGCGGTAAAAAGCATTGGAATGTATTTCAAGCCCGTGTGCGTTTGAAAATCCGTGCAAGCTGCGGACATTGAGGGCATCGGGGACATGCAAATTTCCGGTGGTCAAGAGAACTCCCATGAGTGGTGAAATGGTTGGTTTGCTTCACCAGTGTAGATCAAATCTGCGCCGCCGCGTTGTGCAAATTAGAGAAACCTCATCTGCTTTATGCGTGATTTTGACGGCGGTATACTGGCGATCAGCATCGGACACACAAAGAGGGTTGAGACGATGAATTCCGGCTTCTTGAACGTGCCTTGGTGGATTTGGGGCGGACTTTCACTGGCGATCGCCGCCGTATTTGTGTTTTTTGTCCCCGCTGCGGACAAAGTAAACGCCGCCACAGGGGTGCAATTCGTGATTGCCCGCTGGTTCCACAGTCTATGCTGGCTGCTGCTGGCCTTGAACTTCTTCGTTCGGGCATGGGGCGGCGAAAACCTTGCTGGCCTTGCCAATCTTCTCGGTGCAGGCGGCGGGATCGTCTACGCGATCTTTATCATCACCTTCCTTCAGATCGCCAGCCAATAAACAACGAAAGATAAAACTACACAGGACACGGAGATCACAGAAGCGATTTGAGGTAAGCTGTTTACGAATCACCTAATCCCCATCTCGCTTCGCGAGCCTTCTCCTTCCCGAATTCGGGAAGGGGCGCGTGCAAAAACGGTTGTGAGGGTTTGCATTTGGGTGTGTTCGTCGCAGCGATTCTGAGAAACATCATTTCTATTGACAGAAATTCCAAGCCGACGTATAGTGGAGGTAACTTACTTCATTGAGTGAAAAAAGCTGAATGAGCACCTTCGTTCGCGGCAGTAAAGACCTCATCAAAGCCATTAACCGGAACCTGATCCTGAATACGATCCGGCGGCATGGCGCGCTGTCACGCACGCAGATCACCGAAATTTCGCGGCTTAGCGTGGGCGCGGTTTCGCAGATCACCAATGAACTTCTCAATGAAGCATGGCTGCTGGAAAGCGGCGAAGGCGACTATACCGGTGGCCGGCGGCAAACGCTGCTGCGCTTGAACCCGGATGCGGGCTGCGCGGTGGGGCTGAAAGTTATGGAGCGCCGGATTGTGTGCGCCCTGACCGACTTGGAAGCCAAGGTGCTGCACTACTACGAACTGCCCATGCCCACCGATCAAGAACCGACTCATATCGCGTCGGCGCTGGCGGGTGCGGTTGAAGAAACCGTCCGCCAATCGGGGATCAACGCCTCTAAGCTGATGGGTGTGGGCGTTGGCCTTGCCGGGATCACCTATCCGCAAAGCGGGATCGTCCACTATTCGCCGTATTTGGGCTGGACGGATGTTCCGCTGGCAGATTTGATGCGCGTACGCCTTCACCTTCCCGTGTATATCGAAAATGACGTGAATACGCTGACCCTGAGCGAACAGCTTTTCGGCGCGGGGAGGCACATTGAAAACTTTGTCGTCGTCACGATTGGGCGCGGCATCGGGATGGGGTTGGTGATCAATCACCAGCTTTATCAGGGGGCGAAAGGGGGGATGGGCGAACTCGGTCACATCACCTTCGACCCAGCCGGGCCGATCTGCACCTGTGGCAAGCGTGGTTGTTTGGAAGCGTTCGCCGCTGATCCGGCGGTGATCGCGTTTGTGCGGCAGTCCCGCTCGACACAGGACGCGCCGCGCACGCTGGAAGACGTGATCGCGCTGGCGGACGCCGGGGATACCTTGGCGCAATCGGCGCTGGCACGCAGTGGCGAAATTCTCGGCATTGGCTTATCAACCGTGATCAACATGCTGTGCCCCTCGCTGCTGATCATCAACGGCGAAGGGATCGTGGCGGGCGATTATCGCATTGGCCCGATGATGAAGGCGCTGAAAGCCCATGTCTTTAACGGGCTGTTGGATGATGTGCAAATTCTGATCGAAAAGAGCGACGATCAGGCATGGGCGCGCGGTGCGGCCAGCCTCGTGATCGGTAAGCTGTTCGAATCACCTTTGGTGGAAGCGGGCAACAACTAGCATGGTTCGCTTTTTTAGACAGGTTTTTTCATTGGATGAAGTAAGATGAGCTGGCAGACCGGGATTCACAAATGGAAATGGGTGGTGTTTTTCCTCGCCCCCAGCCTGATCGGGCTGTCGATCTTTATCTTGATACCCATCCTGTCGTCGTTCGTGCTGGCTTTTCAGGATTGGAATTTGCTGTCGCCGCCTGAATGGGTGGGACTGCGCAATTTTCAGCAGTTGTTCAACGATCCGTCGTTCTGGAACGCGCTCAGCTACACGCTCAGCTTTATTGCCCTGTATATCCCCGCCGTGTTCGTGCTGGCCTTGGGATTAGCGGTGCTGCTGAATCAAAAACTGCGCGGCGTGCTGATCGTCCGCACGGCGACATTTTTACCGGTTGTCGCGTCGTGGGTCGTCGTCTCGCTCATCTGGAAATGGATCTTCAACCCGCAGTATGGGCTGATCAATCCCACGTTGAGCGCACTTGGCATCAATGCGCCGCCGTGGCTGTTCGATCCGCGTGCGGCCATCATCGCCATCGTGATCACGAGCGTGTGGAAAGACCTCGGCTATATCGCCGTGATGTACCTCGGTGGATTACAGGCGATCGATGAAACGCTGTACGAAGCCGCCAAAATCGACGGCGCGACCGGACGGCAGCAGTTTTTCGGGATCACCCTGCCCCTGCTCACGCCGACGATGTTCTTTGTCGCCATCATCCTGCTGATCAACTCGTTTCAAGTGTTCGATCAAGTGTGGCTGATGCCGATGGCAAACAGCGCCGCCGAACGTCAGGTTGATGTGCTGGTGACCAATATCGTCGCCAACGCATTCCGCTACAGCAAAATGGGCTACGCCTCCGCCACCTCGTGGATTCTGTTCGTGATGATCTTCGCGATCACGTTCGTGCAGTTCCGGCTGCAAAAGCGATGGGTGTACTATGAATCCGAGTAAATCCGCGCGCCGCCCGATCGCCGCTGGTCGCGTATTCCTGTATGCCATCATGGTGCTGCTGGTGGCGCTGATGGTGCTGCCGTTCGCGTGGATGCTCAGCACCTCGCTGAAAGCGCACCAGTTCATTCTGGAGACGCCGCCGCGTTTGATCCCGAACCCGCTCACGTTTGAGAGCTATACCGGGCTGGCCGAGCTGATGAATCTGCCGCGCCTGATGTTCAACAGCCTATTCGTCGCCATCTGCACGACCGTTGGGCAAATCCTGATCTCGGCGATGGCGGCTTATGCCTTCTCGCGGCTGCAATGGCGCGGGCGTAATCTCGTCTTCACGCTCTACCTCGCCACCATGATGATTCCGTCGGTGGTGCTGGTGCTCCCTCAATTCATTCTCATCCGCCAATTGGGATGGATGAACACCTATGCGGCGCTGATCGTGCCGGGATTGTTCAGCGCGTTCGGGACATTCCTGCTGCGCCAATCGTTCTTGGGGCTGCCGAAGGATTTCGAAGAAGCGGCCTTCGTCGATGGGGCGAATCCGCTGGTGATCTTCTGGCGGATCGTGCTGCCGCTCAATTGGCCGGCTGTAGCAACGCTGGTCGTGCTCAGCTTTATGGCCTCGTGGAACGGCTATCTCTTCCCCCTGTTTGTCGCCCGCCGCGAAGATGTGATGACCCTGCCGGTCGCCTTGGCGACCCTGCAAGCGGGGCCGCGCGCGCTGACGCAGTGGAATATGGTCATGGCTGGCGCGGTGATCACCGTGCTGCCCATCCTGATCGTGTACCTGTTGGCGCAGAAATGGTTTGTGCGCGGTATCGTATCGAGCGGGATCAAAGGTTAGGTTGGTTGCACTCGCAACACCGTTGCGTTTATCGAAGGAGAAAACTAGACCATGTTACGCAAATTCTGTTTAGTCGCACTGCTGCTTTTGGCAATCGGCGTGATGCCCGCGCTGGCACAGGATACGACCATTCGTTATTTCACGTTCTCGGCTGCCCCAGATCATTTGGAAGACCTCGACACGATCGTGCAGGCTTTCCAAGAAGCCAATCCCGGCGTAACGGTTGAAGTGGAAACCGCCCCGTTTGCCGACTATTTCACCCTGCTTCAGGCCGATGTGGTGGGCGGCGATGCGCCGGATGTGTTCGAGCTCAACTATGAGAACTTCGTCACCTATGCCGCGAATGATACGCTGCTCGATCTGTCCAGCTATTTGAGCACCGATGCGCCGTTCTATCCGCGTGCGCTGGAAGCCTTCCAGTATGACAGCGTGCAGTTGGCCCTGCCGGAAACGTTCTCGACCGTGCTGCTGTTCTACAATGCCGATCTGTTCGATCAAGCCGGTGTCGCCTACCCGACCGCCGACTGGACGTGGGAAGATGCCCGCGCCGCCGCGACGGCGATCCGCGCGCTCGGTTCGGATACGTGGGGCATTTACTCGCCCGTACAGTTCTGGGAATTCTATAAGAAGGCCGCGCAGAACGGTGAATGCCAGTTCTTCAATGCCGACATGACCGAATCGACCATCAATTCGCAGGCGTGTGTCGATACGCTCAACCTGATGGTCAGCATGATCACCGACGACCTGATGCCCGATGCCGCCGAAATGTCCGGTGTGAGCGACAGCGATCTGTTCAACAGTGGCAAGCTCGGCATGATCGTCACCGGCATTTGGATGTTCGGTGCATTCGCCGAAGCGCCGTTCAATTGGGACGTGCAGGTCGAACCGATGATCAACCAGCACGCGAATCACTTCTTCGCCAACGGCGTCGCCGTCAGCGCGACCACCGATCAGCCGGAAGCCGCAGCCGCGTGGGCACAGTTCCTCGCCAGCAGCGAAACCGCCGCGACCGTCCGCGTGAATTCGGCGTGGGAACTCCCGGCGCTGAATCAGCCCGCTTACTTCGAAAGCTACCTGTCGCAGACGCCGCCCGCCAACCGCGCCGCCGTGTTCCAAGCACTGGAAAACCCGGTGACGCCGCCCGTGATTGAGCGCCAGAATGAACTTCAGGACGGCGTCAACGCGCTGATCCTGCAGGTAGCCGATGGCACGCTGACCGCGCAGGACGCACTGGATCAGGCGAAGGCGTTGATCGACTCGCTGATCGCCCCGTAGTAAAACATCGCTTCTTTCGTCGGGGCGTTCGATTGAACGCCCCAAGTTAAGCCCAAAGATGCTTGTTTTGCCCTCACCCCACGATGCTTTGGGCGCGAACGGAGTTCGCGGGGATAAGTGCCCATGAGAACGAGCATTGAAAGACAAATCCTTAAGTTGGTGCGGCTGCACCCCTAATCCTCATCTTTTCAACTCCATAGGATAACCCCGTGACCGATGTGATCCATACGCCGTTTGGGCAAGAACATCCGTATGAGCAGCTTCCTGAGGAACGCGTTCCGCGCGAACCGCTGGCCGGACAAGCGTTTACCGTAGGCATTGTCACGCGGCCACCGGGGCAGGTGAAACAAGTACGTGTGCGCTGTACGATCGATGGTGTGGAACAACCGCCTATCGACGCGGCAATGCTCCCCAACTGGCAGCAGGAACGCGAACACGGCGTCGGCGCGGAATTTTTGGAACGAATCGTCCGGGTTGAACAGGATGTTTGGAATGCCGCGCTGATCGCACCGCCGCACGGTTCCACGCTCGTGTATACGCTCGAAGCGGATGGTATCCCCTATGGCGCTTATTCCCTGACCGGGGAAGCGTGGGGGACAGGCGGCGAATTCAGTTTTGACAACACCTACATGAAAGTCAGCTACCCGGTGAGTGCCGACAAACGTGCGCATGATGCGTCTGCACTGCCGGATGGGATGATCCGCCGCATCGAGTGGCTGACGGATGGTAAACAGGCGCGCCGTGTGCGTATCACCTTTGAAGCACAGCCAAACGAAGCCTTTTTCGGGCTGGGGGAACGCTACAACGCCCTCAATCAGCGCGGCGAAATCCTCGACGTGCGTGTGTATGAGCAGTACAAATCACAGGGTAAACGTGCCTATATGCCGGTGCCCTTCCTGCTGTCATCGGCGGGCTACGGCGTATGGGTGAAAAGTTCGCGCTGGATGCAGTTCGATCTGTGCGCCACCTCCCCGAATGAATGGGTACTCGAAGCCGATTTGAGCGACGAACAATCGCTGGAGCTGTCGTGGTTCACGGGGACTGACCCGCTGGCAATCCTCCGCCAATTCACTGATTTAACCGGCAAGCCGGTACTGCCGCCGCTGTGGACGTTCGGCCTGTGGATGAGCAGCAACGAATGGAATTCACAGGCGCGCGTGGAACAGGAAGTCGCGTCTACGATGGAACATGACATTCCCGCGTCAGTCGTCGTGATTGAAGCGTGGAGCGACGAAGCGACGTTTTATATTTGGAATGATGCGCAGTACGCGCCCAAACCCGGCGATCAACCGTTCCGCTACGGGGATTTCACCTATCCTACGGACGGTAAATGGCCGAACCCGAAGGCGATGATCGACGGCCTGCACGCCCGCGATATTAAGCTGATTCTGTGGCAAATCCCGGCGATGAAGCTCCACGATCAGCCGCACGCCCAGCACGACGCCGACCGGGCTTATTTTTCGCAGCAGGGCTACGGGATACACGATCCCGATGGATCGCTGCACCGCATTCGCCCATTCTGGTTTCGCGGCGGCTGGCTGTGGGATGTGACCAATCCCGATGCCCGCGCGTGGTGGCTGAACAAACGCGCCTATCTGCTGGATGATTTAGGTGTGGATGGCTTCAAAACCGACGGCGGCGAGCATTTGTGGAGCACGCAGGTCGTGTTCGCGGATGGCCGCACCGGCAAAGACGTTTGGAATGAATATCCACGCCTGTACACGCAGGCGTATTATGATTTTGCCAACCAGCACCGGAACGGCGACGCGCTGACGTTCAGCCGCGCCGGGTTTACCGGATCGCAGACCAGCCCTGCCCATTGGGCGGGCGATGAAAACTCGACATGGGATGCTTACCGCCATTCGATTTTGGCGGGGCTGTCCGCCGCCGCTTCCGGGATTTCGTTCTGGGGCTGGGACATCGGCGGATTCAGCGGCGAAATCCCCTCGGCGGAACTGTATCTGCGCGCGACGGCGATGGCGGCGTTCTGCCCCATCTACCAGTACCATTCCGAATACAACGCGCACCGGCTGCCGCGCAACGATCGCACGCCGTGGAATATTCAAGCGCGCACCGGGGATGATCGCGTCATTCCGACGTTCCGGTTTTTCACCCGTGTGCGCCATAACTTGATGCCGTACCTGTGGCAGGAAGCGCAGCACAGCGCCGCAACCGGCGAACCGATGATGCGCGCTGCCCGCTGGACGATCCCCACCGCCCCTGATACCGCTTATTTCTTCGGGCGATCGCTGCTGGTGTACCCCATCACCGATCCGGGCGTTACACAGACGGCGATTCAACTGCCGCCGGGGACATGGCACGATCTGTGGACGGGGACGGCTTACACAGGTGGCACCCCTATCACGGTTGAGGTGCCGCTCGATCGCATTCCGGTGTTTGTGCCCGCAGGAGCCTCGATCCCGGTGCGATTCGGCGCGGCAAAACGCTTGGGCGATCCGGTCGAACTCAGCAGCGAAGCGAATGCAGTGCTCACCTTCCAGTAGGGCGCCGCTCAAAGCCTTGTGGATACTGCGCCTGCCATTCCTCGCGCAGTATCCCATAGCCGAGTGCATCATAGTAGGCACCGGCGACGATCCGCGCCTTCCGAAACCGGCCTTCCAGCGAATAGCCAAGTTTCGCGGCCAGCTTCATCATCCCCGTGTTGCCTGACCATGTTTGCAGATCAAGCCGCACGATTTGGGGCAAACTCCGAAACAGGTAGTCTGTCCACAAGCCAAGCGCTTCAAAGCCAAGGCCATGTCCCCACAGATCAGGGTCGTAAAGTACGATGCCTGCGGCGATCCAGTTGGTTTCTTCGCTGATCCAGTAGCGCGATACCTGTCCGATCAAGTGGTTATCCGCTGCATCTGCCACGATGCAGCGGGCGCGCGGATCGGTAAAATGGCCGTCAAGGATGCGTGTTCGGATGTTATCGAGGATACCGGGGATCTCCTCGGCGCTGGGGTGTCCATAATACGGCCCATCAAGCTCCTGCCAGCGGTGACCCGGTTGAAGCCAATGCGCGTACGAGTCGAGATCATCAAGCTGCCAGTCGCGCAGGTTTACTCGACGGCCTTCGAGAAGGATAGTGTTCATATGTCCCCATCCCGTATAAACAAACAGCGCCGATCCACTGTGTGAAAAGGCGCTGTTTGTTTCACGATTAAACGGTATTCCCGTTCAGATGTAGCGCTCACGAATAGCGGCGCTGGCGTAGTCGAGGATGGAGACCACGATCGCAATCGCCAGCACGGCAACCCCGGCATCCCGGTAGCGGAGCAGGTTGATCTGCTGCTGAAGCAGGAAGCCGATCCCGCCGCCGCCCACGAAACCGATGATGGTAGACATACGCACGTTGATGTCCCATCGGTACATGGTAAAGGCGATATACGAGGGGACAATCTGCGGCACAACAGCATACATGATCGTTTGCAGACGGTTTGCGCCCGTGCTTTGCAGCGCTTCGATCGGGCCGCTGTCGATGGTTTCGATTTGTTCCGAGTACAGCTTACCAAGCGACGCGATCGAGTGCAGCGCGAGCGCCAACACCCCGGCGAACGGCCCGATCCCGACCCAGATCACGAAGACGATGCCCATGATCAGCGGTTCGATGGAGCGCAGTGTGTTCAGGATGGTGCGGGTGACGTTGTAGAGCACGCTGCCAATCCCGAAATTCGCGCGGGTTCCCTGCAAGCCCCCGGTGATTCCCGCCAGTATCGCGCCGATCACCATCGCCTTGAGCATATAGGCGGAAATGTTAAGACCAGCGAACGAGAGGGCGGCATCAGGCGGCGGCAGCACCCCTTCGATCAGTGCTTGCGACATACCCAACACATTAAAGGTGATCACGAACGCCGCTACCGCGCCGACGATTGAAAGCACAGTCAGCAGTGCTTTCTGTCCGCCGACCGGGCGCAGCGGATTTGAGACAAAGCGGCGGTAAAGCTGCGGCAGCAAAGGCGATGCCAAGGCCGCCATCGTCACCGGGACGAGCAGACCAAGCCACGCCGCCGACATTCCGATTGAGGCCACGATGCCAAGCAGAATCGCCCCGGAAAGCATTCCCATCACCGCGCCCAATCCATGCGCCGCCGGGATCGAGAGCTGACGCAGCACCGGGCGGGCAATGGTGCTCCCGATCGATGCCAAACCGAACGCGCCGATAATTCCGCAGGTGGGCGCGAGCAGCAGTTGAATGAGTTCACCCAACGAGCCGATAAACGAGGTGATATTCCCGATGATCCCGTCCGCTTGCACGTGATCGATCAGCAGGGCGATACCGCCGAGCAAGCCGATCACGAGGACAGCCACCACGACCACCACCACCGTCATCAAAACGGAACGGGGAATCGACTGGGCGGGCGTCGGAATTTTGATCCGCTGACTGGAAGCGACCGCGCCGAATAGGACGACGACTCCAGCGGCGGACAATCCAACACTGCCGCTGCTTAGGTTGAGCGCGAACGACGCAAAGATGCTCAACAGCGCCGTGCCGATCCAGTAGCCGACGGGGAACAGAATGAACGCCACCAGCAAATTCCCTAACGGAATCCGCACCGGGCGCATCAGGTTATGCGCGGCGAAAAAGCTGAGAATGGCGGAGGGAACGATCGAAATCGCCGTCGCGATCAGCGCGAGGAAAATCGTCTCGACCATCTTTTCCGCGACGAGTCCGGTGGTTTCGCTAAAGCGCGTCGGCCCGCTTGGAAAACGTCCCTGTGCTTCGATGCTGTGGGTTTCGCCTGACGATCCGCGAATGCGCGGCACTTCGATTTCTACGTTAAAGGTGCCGTCACCGTTGGTGATGAAATTGTCTTCGCCCGCGTTATTGACCTGTCGAATACGGCGTTCGCCATCGGTGGCGATCCAGTTGATGCGCGCCAGCGAATCGGGATAGAAATTGTAGCCGTGAACGGTGACGGTATCGCCGCTTTGACCGCAGGCCGGGGTGATCTCGATATACGGCTGATCCGGCGTTGCTTCGGTGGTTGGGGCGGTAAATCCATCGCTGCAGGTCATCAAGAACGTCGTGGTGGTGTTCTGGATGGTGTAATCGCGCTCGAAAACGTTGGGAGACAGGAGTTCGCTCAAGGCGCTGGCGACATTTTCCTGTCGCTGCGGCTGCTGTGTCACGGTGAAATCAATATCGGTGACCTGCCAGCCATAAGCGAAGATGATCAAAATCACGGCGGCGACCAACAAGAGGATGAGTCGCCGTAACGCGGGCTTTGACCGGGCAGGCTCAGAGCGTTGATTCATTGCCCGACTCCTTCTAGTGGATTTCTACTTCGACGGCGTCTTCGCCGTAAATTTTCTTGAAGCGGTCGTTGTCAATTTCACCGGGCAGCCCGTCGAATTCGAGCACACCATCTTTCAGCGCAATCACGCGATCGGCATACGCCCGCGCAAGGCTGAGGAAATGCAAACTGCATAACACTGTCAACCCATCCTCTTTGTTGAGGAGCTGGAGATATTTCATCACCGAATGCGACGTTGCCGGATCAAGGCTGGCGACGGGTTCATCGGCAAGGATCATTTCGGGATTTTGCATCAGCGTCCGGGCGATTCCGACGCGCTGCTGCTGACCACCGCTTAACGCGCTGGCACGGTTGTAGGCTTTTTCGGCAATGCCGACACGCTCCAACGCGGCGAACGCGCGCTCTTTTTCGCTTTTGGGGAAGTAGTTGACCAAGCTGAGCATCGGGTTGATGTAGCCCAAGCGCCCGGACATCACATTCGTCAGCACGCTGGATCGCTTGACCAAGTTGAACTGCTGAAAAATCATGCCAATGCGTCGGCGGATCTGGCGGAGTTCGTCATCGCCAGCGGCGGTAATGTCCAGCCCGTTCCAGAGGATTCGCCCTTCGGTCGGGTCGATCAGCCGGTTGATGCAGCGCAGCAACGTCGATTTACCGGAACCGCTGAGGCCGATGATGGAGATAAACTGTCCGTCTGGGATGGTGAGATTGATGTTCTTGAGGGCGACAAATCCGTTTTCGTAAACTTTGGTGAGGTTCTCGATAATGAGCATCATGCCTCTGAAACAAACAATGCGGGTAGAGGGCTGCCCCCCTACCCGCTGAGATCTTCGCAGGACGCTTACCGATCAGCCGCCGAATACATCCGCTTCGGTCAGGCCCAGAATTTCGAAGCGCAGACGAACCGGATCATAGTCGGCATCGGTGATGGGGGACAAACCGCTCCACCCGTAGAAATCTTCGCTGCCGATCGAGGTGCCCCATGCTTCGGTTTGGGAGAAGGCATACAGTGCATCCATGATCTGTGCCTTGAGTTCCGGCGGGAAGTCCGGGCCAAAGCTCAGGGTGTCATTCGGGATCGGTTCGCTCAGGCGCAGGATACGAACCTGATCGACCACATCCGGCGCGGTGTCACGAATGTTGGCGCGCGCATCGAGGATGCGAATGTCACCGACATACAGGTTGCCATCTTCGCCAATGCGCGATTCGTCAACCGTCAGATCGTAGGGTTCGGGCAGGTCGCCAATCGCCCACGGGGCACCGGGGACAACCGGCGGGCTGAAGAAGGTCGTACCGAAGTCGGCTTCACCGCTGTAGACGGCCTGAACGACTTGGTTGTGACCACCCGCTTCGATGCGATCACCGGGTTCAATGCCTGCGGCCTGAAGTTCAACCGACGGGACGATGAAACCAGAGGTCGAGCCTGCATCCGGGTACGCCCATGAACGCCCGGCGAGGTCGCCAAAGGTGTAAATGTCACTGTCGCGGCGCACAATGTACGCGGCCCAGTAAACGTTCCAACCACGACGCACGGCGGCGGCTTCCACCTGCACACCGCAGCGGTTGTTGGCGATCACGTAGCCGGCGGCGGGGATGAAGCCCATCGAGGCCGACGGGGCGGCACACATGGCTTCAACGGTTGCTGCATAGGAGGTTGGCACGAACACTTCGAAATGCAGACCCGTGGCATCTTGCAGGGCCTGTGCCATGACTTCACCACCGGTCGTGATGGTCTGGGCTTCTACGGACGGGACGAAATAAACTTGAATCGGATTGGACTCACTACCTAGATCGCCGGATTGCGCTGACACGAAATTGACGGCCAGCAGGCATAACATAAGGCTAAGAAGGAGTGTGACGACAAAACGAGTTCGCATGGGCCAGTTTTTCCTTTTCGGTAAGCACGTCGCAACTAGACGTGTAACTGAGTGGCGACTGCAAAACATAACACTTTTCAGTTAAGAAATTGTTAAATGGATGATCTGACATTTAACCTAAATTCTTTTCATAATTTTGGTGTATTCCCACAACACTATTGAAATTTCACCAGCACATCGTTGATCAGGTTCGCGGCTTGCTCGGCGCTGTTGGCGGCGTGGATCATGTGACGGTAAATCTCGCGAAGTTTCAGCACATTGATGATGGCTTCCGCGTTATCGACATGCTGGTAAAGATGGGTGAGCGCTGTCACATACAGCGAATCCATGCGGTTTTCGAGCTGGCGCACGCGAATCGTGTGCTGAATCGCCACATCAGGCTGGTATTCCATATGCTGAACCGCAAGGTGCAGCTCATCGGTACACTGAACGAGGAGTTTTGCCATGTCGTGCAAATGGGAATTGGGAAGCACCTTCAGGACATGCATTTCGCGCGTCAGCGAAAGCAGATAATCCAGCACATCGTCGATGGCGCGAGACAACCCGAACAAATCTTCCCGGTCGATGGGGGTGATAAAAGCCCGTTTTAGCTGAACGATCAACAAACGGCGCACTTCATCCGCTTGCAGTTCGATCGTGTAGACCCGCCGCGCGTTTTCTTTACTAGGGGCATCCATGTAAGCGATAACGGCGTGCGATCCCTTCATCAACAGTTCGGTCTGTTCATTCAGCGCCGCGAGAAAAGGATCGGGTTTGCGCGTTTTCGTCCACTTAAACGGGAACGTCATTTTCATCCGATAAACCTGCTGACCACTAGATACACCAGTGCCCCCACCAATGCGGAGAACGGCAGTGTCAGCAGCCATGTCTGCAAAATACCCCGGAATTCTCCCCATCGAACATGGCGCAGTCGCTCCGCGCTGCCCGCACCGACGATCGCCGATGCGATCACCTGCGACCCGCTGACCGGACTGCCGAGCAGTGATGCGCCCAGCAGCACGATCCCCGAAGCGGTTTGCGCACCGAATCCGTGAATCGGCTGCACGCTGCACAACTGGCGCCCCAATTTTTGGCTGATGCGCTGACTGCCGATCAGCGTGCCCATCGCCATCGAAACCGCGCTGAAAGCGGCAGCCCAATAGGGGATCGAAAACTCGCTGCCGCTGGTGGCGGCAATCCCCAGTGCGAGGATACCCATCAGCTTGTGCCCATCGTTCGAGCCGAACGACAGCGCGACCAGCAGACTCAGCGGCACCTGCGCGCCTTTGAACCAGCGGTTGATGCGCGGGGTGGCGGCGACGCTGACGCGATACGAGAGTTTGACCATCAAGTAACCGGTTAGGATGCCGAGCAGTGGGGACAAAAAAAGAGCTGCCAGCGATTTAACAACCCCGTCGCCAATGATCGCCTGCGCGCCATAGCCTGCCCACACCGCGCCGACCAGACTGCCAATAAATGCTTGTGTCGAACTGCACGGAATCCGAAAAGCGGTGGCGAAACCAATCCACCCAACCGCGCCCGCCAGCGCCGCGATCATCACTGGCGCGGTTACCGCATACCAGCGAACGAGATTCACACTGATCGAGCCAGAGACTGCCATCCCAAACGCGAACGGGCCAAGACTTAAACACAGAACCGTCAGGAACAGCGCAGGGGCAGGTTTTAAGGCCCTTGAGGTCACAACCGTGGCAAGAATACTTCCGGCACTGCTTCGTCCATTCAAGTACCCGAAAGCGAATGTTAGGATGAGTATCGTCAAAACACTGAATGTTTCCATTACCCCTCCCCCTACTTCCGTTTGTTAAATCAATTTTAAGAGAATGTTAAAACATAGTCAAGCGATTTAAGCGAACGGAGGGATGGCGAATGGGAAAACTGGGGGGTAAATGTTAAGGCATGGGCTGTAGCACATGTATTTTGTTAAAAGAAAACCCGCTGGATCGGCGGGTTTTCGTGAGCGCAACTGTGAAGGGATGCTCTGCTTAGTCCTTTACAGGATTGTTATCTGAGGCCGCGCCATTGTCGTGCGGCGTATCGGACTCCGGTCGCAGTCTGCGCAGCAGCCGCTGTGAAAGATCCCGTACTTGGCGAAAAGACGTGGGCTTCAGCAGCACCAAATCCGCGATCGGCTCGATCGTTTCGGCCATGCGCGGGTCTGCGGTGGCGACGATGACCAAGACCGACTTCAGCCGTTTATCCGCGCGGATCGCCTCGATAATTTGCGTGCCATCAACGTTTGGCAGGTGGAGATCGAGGATGATGAGATGGGGCACCACCTGCTGAATCCGTTCCATCGCTAGATCGCCGGAACGGATGATTTCGCACTCCATATTCTGAACTTCCAGCGCGGTCGAGAAAATTTCCGCCGCGTCGAAGTCATCTTCGATCACGAGCGCCAGTTTTTTCGTTTGCGTCATGATGGCTTTTTCTCCTCTAGCGGGGTGAGCGGCAGCGTCAGGGTGAAGGTGCTGCCCTGCCCTTTCGTACTTTTTACGGAAACATCGCCACCGAGCAGATGAGAGAGCTGCTTCACAATCGACAAACCTAAGCCGCTGCCGGAACTGCTGCGTGTGGTCGGATCATGTACCTGCCGGAACGCCTCGAAGATGTACTCCTGCGCTTCTTTGGCAATCCCCGGCCCGCTGTCTTCGACATCGACCGCCCAATGCCCGGTATCCGGGCGATAGACCTTTAGCCGCACATAGCCTTGACTGGTGAATTTGAGCGCGTTCCCGACGAGGTTCATCACAATTTGATGGACGCGCTGCGGGTCGCTGATGACCTGCTCCGGCACATCCGCCGCGATTTCAGTGGAGTATTCCAACTTCTTTTCCTTGGCGAGGATTTCGGTCATCGCCTTTACTTCGTCAATGAGCGTTTTAATGCTCATGGGCTGCTTGTGGATCGTGAGCCGTCCGGCTTCCATCTGTGCTTGGTCAAGCAGATTGTTGACCAAATCCAACATGCGGGTCGCATTCACGCTGACGCGTCCCAGTTTTTCGCGCTGCTGCGTGTTGACATCACCTAGCACGCCTTCTTGCAGCATGTCGGCATAGCCGAGGATCGCGTTCAGCGGCGTGCGCAGTTCGTGCGAAGCCATCGACAAGAAGGCGTCCTTCATGCGGGCAAGTTCGGCTTCGTGCGTCACATCGCGGTAGACCATGACATGCCCAATCGTGGTATCGGGCGTCGTCCGCACCTGCGCCACACTCACGGAGAGGGTCTTTTCGCCCCACGGGATACGCACGCTTGGCGTCTGTGCGTTTGCCGTAGGCGCGCTGCTTCCGTTCATTTGACTGACCAGCTTTTCCTGTGCTTCAGGATTTACTTCGCCGGACATCAGGCTGCGAATATCCTTATCGAGGATCGCTTGCGCCGAGCGGTTGAGAAGCTGAGTGACGGACGGGTTGGCGACGATCGCCTTGCCGCGCTGGTCAAATACGATCACGCCATCAGCGATGTCCTGCAAAATCGCTTGGTTCTTGCTGGCTTCCGCCTGTTCGCGGGTGAGCGACTGCTGCAGCGCTTCCGTGCGTTGGGCGACGCGCTGATCGAGTTCACGGTTGATGGCGTACAGATCGCGCAGCGCGCGTTCCAGCGTATCAGCGGTTAGCCATGACACCAGCGCCACCATGAAGAAGCCGCCGATAGCGGTTGTATTCGGCACAATGTTGATCGAAATGCTGATGACCGTGATCAACACCGAGGCCAATCCCCAGAAGATAAAGCTTGCCGCCGGGCGCAGCAGCACGCTGGCGATACTGATGGGCAGCACGAAGAGAAACAGCGTGCGCCCCGCCACCACTTCCATGGGGGTATCGGCGAACACCACAATCGACGTGAGCAGCAGCAGCAAAAGCACCGCCGCCAGCGTCCCGTTTCCGTAACGATTGACCGCGTAGATGAGCAAGGCACCCATGAACGCCGCGCCGCCGCCGAAATACAGCAGCGATACTTCGTCCGGGCTTCCGGCGTTCCCGGTCAAACTCGCGATCAAGGTCAGTAAGATGACCACCCCGGCCACCACCATCAGACCGACCAGCAGAATATTCAGCAGGCGGCGTCGGCGTTCATCATCCGGGTTAGTCACTTGATGAACATCAATCAGGGTACGCGACAGAGTTTTCAGCATGTGGCTTTCTCATTCAGAATTTCAGTAACCAGAGCCAAAGCGCTTAGGATCGTTGCCCGTACGATCAAGACTGGAAGATAAAGACATTTGCCGATATAAAGCGGCGGATTTGGCGCATCGACCCGGCTTTCCAGCCATGCCGCGCCGCGCGCCAAGATTTCAGGCGGCACTTCATGCCCGTTGCGGTGCCAAACGACCAGCGCTTGCAGCGCGTAAGCCGTTTCTTCAGCCGTTGGCATAAAATAGCCCCATGAGCCATCCTCATTCTGGGTATCGATCATCCAGTTGACCGCATCTTCGACGAGGCCATCCAGATAGCCCGCCGCCGCGATCACCGCGTGGGAAGTGGCATAGTACGGGGAGACATGCCATTTATCGAACCAGAAAGCCGTACTGTGCAGGAATGTCTTGATCTTCTGAACAGAGGGATCATTAGATGGGACACCTGCATTGCGCAGCGCTTGAAGAATGTGGATATTGGTGCAGATCGACGGGTTGGCTTCCAGTGCATAACAGCGGAAGTACTCACGCTCTTCGAACGTCAACACCGTCTCAAGATCAAGCGAACGACCGAAGCGGCGCAGAATATCGTAGGCCACGCCCGTATCATCGCCGTCTTTTAGCATGTACCCTTCCGCATGGCCGATCCCTTTACCGGGCGTCCAGTTCTTCTCAATATGATCAAGGTGCCGCTGACAGGCGGCGATGAGTTCGTCATCCATATCGCATAACAGGGCGACATTCCACAACACCCACAGCGGTTCGAAAATGTCGAACGGTGTGAGGAACGGTACGCCGCCATCGGGCCGCGCCACCCGGTACAGATAATTCAATGCCGCTTGATCATCAGGCCGGACGTGCAGCAGATAATAGGCCGTTGCAGCCGGGCTGTTTCCAACCGATCCGTTCGCTTCCTGTAAGCGGGCGACATCCAATAGGCCGATCTCATCGGTTCCCGCCATTTCGGCGGAAAACGCCAGCGTCACATGGCGGTTGACGACACCCCCCGGCAGGCGCGACAGCTTGCGTTCGCGCACAGCTTTGAGCATCGGCATTTCGGTATAATCTTTTTTCTGGACGATGCCCAGCCGTTCGGCTTCATGGAAGAGCGTGGGTACGAACAGCTCGAAACCAACGGTTTCAATCGTCATTTCGCCGCGTAAGTCTTCGATCACCGTCTCTAGGGCAAATTTCGCCCGTTGAATGCGATCCGCATCCTGCGGGTCATCATTGACGACCAGTGCAATCGCCGCCGCGAGGGTACAGACGAGCCGATCGTGATAGTAGCGCGGAAGTTCCGCTCCCCATGTGCCATCGGCAAGCTGATTCTTGCGCAGCCATTCCAGCGCGTGCCGCCCCACCGCTTCACCCCGTGGGGCTAGGCGGGCGACCCACGCCGTATCATAGGCCGAGTTCAAGACTTCACTGGTGCCAATATCATCGAGCAGCCGCAGGATTTCCTTACGATATTCCATGCTTCTCTCCTCATTAACTCATATCGGTCAGTGGTGCAGCGGATGCCGGATACCAGAAACGCCCGTGGCGCACACCGACCCCGAAGGTTGTTTCACGATGGGCTTGATAGAACGACCGCAGCGCTTCTATTTCCTCGGCTGTGATGTCGCCGTAGTCGCTCTCTTCCATGCGCCGCGTGAACAGGTGATCGAAGAGAATGGCGCGGAGCTGCGACGAATTCAGATACAGCGAGGGGCTGATGGTGAAATACAGGTCTTCATTGCCGGTCGTCACCAGCGGCGTATCGAAGAAGGTGAACTTGTCGAACCCGATATAGAAATTGAGCGGAGAGACGGGCATCCCGTAGTAGCGCTCGATCAGCGTATTTTTGCTGGGCGCTTCCCCATGTGCCTTGAAATGGTCGATCGTCAGCGCGGCGATCGTGTCGGTTGGGTCGTTGGCGCAAATGCCGAACAGAATTTGACCGCCGTTATGGTGCGCGGTGCGCGCCTTCACTTCATCGAACAGCCCCAGCAGATATTCGTACTGAGTTCCTTTGAAGTAGCGTTCGTAATCGCCGTAAAACCCGACGCGCAGGTTGCATTCCTCATACAGGTTGAGGAAGTGACGGTTCTGCGCCGTGTAGGCCAACCCGTGCGTCGTCATTTTGGTGTAGTCGTCGCCGCGCTCGAACAAATCCGGCCCATATACGGGGGCCAGCACGGTATGCACACCGTGATCGAACAGCAGGCGATACACGGCGACATGCGGCCCCGCCACGCCGTCGATGTAGTCGCTCAACGTGTCGGATTCCAGCATCAACCATCGCCGCGTCCCATTGACGGGAAAGGCGCAGACTTTCGGCCCGCTCTCTCGCACGATTTGGGCGATCGATTCAGTGGGTAGTTTGAGAAAGGTGTTCAGATCCACGTGCTATGTCCTTATGTTGTTGCCAGCTAGGAACTCCCCACAACCGCGCGGTGAGTACCGCATAGAACACGACCGCCGTGATCATGGTCAAGGGGAGATAAATGCTCGGATCGAGCAGGATATACGGGCCGGGAGCGAGAATGCTGTCGCCAAAAATCACATACGAGATGACCTGAATCGCATCGACCAGCGCGTAAGGCAGGAAGGCGATCCACACCAACGTGCGCACCCATCCGCGCTGCGCAGTCGCCAACAGGAACGTGAACACGGCGATACTCAGGCTCAATTCCCAGACGACATCCAGCCAGATGAATGCAGCCGCATAGAGCGCGAACGCCAGTGCGAGTTTCGTCACGCCGTCAGCGGTTTTGACCGGGTGTACGAGCGATCGCAGCCCGAACAGCGCCAGCGGCAGCACGATCAACCCCTTGATCACAAGCGCAAGCCGCAGCGATTCAGCAGACGCGCCGAGCCAATACACGACGATCTGCGCGATCGAGTGGTTGTATCCAAGAAACGGAAAATCTGGCGTGCGCCATGGATAATTGCCGCCAATGCCCACCAGCAAATTCAAATACACGGAATACTGCTCCAGCCCGTAGGGGATACCGACCAGTATCACAGTAACCGCTGTACAAACCGCATACAAACCCGCTGCTAACCCAACGAGGCGAAAGAAAAAGCGATACTGCCCGATCACGAGCGGGATCACGGCGGCGAACGCCCACTGCGGCTTGATCTGTAAAATGACGGTCAGCAAGACGACCGACCCGGCTAACTTCTGCGTCAGCACCGTGTGAATGAGCAGCGACGACAGCAGCGCCATCAAGATATACACATTCAGGTAGCTGAGATCGCTCCAAAATGGGGCGAACAGCAGCCAGATAGGCAGCAGCCTCGCCTGAGTGCGCAGCGCGCTTTCCATCCCCTGCGCGGTGAAAATGTGCGCCCACACCCCATAGAGCAGCCCATAGAAGAGGAGGTGCAGCAGCGTGTGCAGAATGGCATTCACCATCGCCGGGAGCGCTGTAAACGGCGCAAACGCCAGCGCGAACGAAGGCGCGTATTGGTAGAACTCCATCCGCTCCAGCGGAAGGGGGGGATAAAGCGGCTGCTGCGTTTGAATGCCGCGTGAAGCATCAAGGTAAATGCGCAGATCGTCGGGGAGGAAGTTTTCTCCCGTCATCTCCGCAGGCGCGAACGCGCCGGTCACCAGCAAAAACTGCAACAGCAGACGCAGCAGCGCGAAGACGCCTGCCGCGATCAGCGCGCGCCGGTACCAACGTTTTTCGGCCCATAGCTGCCGAATCGGTGTCCAAACCATCGACCTATGTCCTTCCTCAACGGCTGAGCAGCGTTTGCATGACGTTCCCAACGAGCCGGTTGCTGGCTGTGAAAGTGACGGTCGTTTTGTGCTGCTTTTGAAAACCGAACCGTTCTTTGTACTCGTAAGCACCGCTGCCACCCCACAGCACCTTGACACCCGTTTCGATGGCGGTGCGAACGGCGGCATAAAACAACTGGAAATAGACGTATTCCACGTCGTAATCCAGTCCCAGCAGCGAAAGCATGGCGTGATCGCCATCGCGGAGCATGAGTCCGCAGCCGACCAACCGATCGCCGATGCGGGCGGCGATGAAACTCGTCGTCCCGTGATGGGCTTGCTCCAACGCGCGGCGCATATACGGATGCGAGGGGGAGTTGTGAGCGCGATCGACATTTTGAATCAGGCGGATGGCCTGCTCGACATCCGGCACGACGGTTTCCGCGTTCAGCGGCAGCACAGTCATGCTGATGCCGAGATCCGCCGCGCGGTTTGCGTGACGGCGGTAATCTTTATAGGCCGACTTTTTCAGGCTGCTCAAATAGCTGTCGAAATCGGCCCACTGGATGGCAAGTTCGGTGCCGGGTTCGGCCATGTCAAGGCTGCCGTACCCGCGCAGACCGGTCAGCGGTGCTTCAAGATAATCGAAGAAGAGGAAAGACACGTGGTGTTGGCGCGCGATGCTGCGCGCCGTTTCGCTGAGGGTTTCCAACGCGGTTGGATGCAGCGATTTGTCTGCTGGCAGGATCAAACTAGAGGCAGGGGTCAGCGGCGCACGGCAGGGCATCAACGGCCAGCGCCGAAAAAACGCACCGGCCACCCCCGGCCAGCGTATCATGTCCGTTGGCAGCACTTCACGGCGCGTGATCCAGAAGGTCGCGCGTGCAGCGGGCTGCCCATCGCGCATGAGCACGATATAGCAGGGGGTATCCTCATGAAGGACGTGTTCGCCAAACTGATGCCAGCGGTAGCTGCTAAAAGGCTGATCACCGTTAAGCGCGTCCCAACATACAGGATCCAGTTGAGCGATCTGATGGGCAGTGATCACATTGAATGGGGGCACAGTGAGCCATCGGATTATAGAGTATCAGTAAACTCTATCGTACAGGCAAAACTTCCCGTAGACGCGTAAGGGCTTTCCCTTGATTGTTAAGATTTGTAAACGCTGCACAACCTGAAACTCTGGCACAATGAGGAAATATCTCTACCTCCTCTTGATGAGTGATCACTTTGCCGCTTGTTTACGAAATCGAGCACTTAACCAAGCGTTACCCCAAGCAGCCGCACCCGGCCAACGACGATGTTTCCTTGACCGTCGAGCAGGGGGAGTTTTTTGGGCTGCTGGGCGATAACGGAGCCGGAAAAACCACGCTGGTACGCCAGATGGCTAACTTGCTCAAACCCACCAGCGGCATTGTCCGCTTGTTCGGGAAACCCATTGATGATCAGCAGGATTACGCGGCACGGCAGATCGGCTACATGCCGCAGAGCAGTCTCGCGCTCAATAACCTGACGGTCAGCGAAGCGTTGTACTTCACAGCCCATCTGCGCGGCAGATCGCGTGCCGACTCGCGGGCGATTCGCGATACGCTGATCGGCCAGTTGAGTCTGGACTCCATTCGCAGCAAGCCCATCCTCAATTTGAGCGGCGGTCAGCGGCGGCTGGTGCTGTTGGGGGCGACGCTGGCCGCCCGTCCGCCCGTCCTGATCCTCGACGAGCCGACCAACGATCTCGCGCCGCAGGTGCGCGTGCAGGTTTGGGATCTGCTGCGTCAGGTCAACCAGCAGGACGCCACGACGATCATCCTCGTCACGCACAACGTCCTTGAGGCCGAAAAGGTTATTCAGCGCGTTGGCATCATGAAAGCCGGAAAGTTAAACGTGGTCGGGCGTCCGGGCATCCTCAAAAAGCAGCTCGGCGATCGCTTGCGTTTGGAGGTCATCTTTCAGCCGGACGTGCCGCCTGTGCTGCCTGCTTCTGCGGGCGTGCCGCGTGAGGTCGCACCGGGACACTGGCTGCTGTTGATCGATCCCCATGAAGCAGCGGTGATCCTCGCGGCACTGCAAGCCGCCCCCGGACTCGAAGATTTCCGCTTGAGCACCCCTACCCTTGAAGATCTGTATTTAGCGATGGTGAGCCAGAACCTTTCATGATGACCAAACAACCCGCTTGGGTGCAGCTCTTCGATCTGCTGTTGATTCAACTGACGAACTGGCGCTGGTCATGGACGGGCACCATCGTCTTCAGCATCCTCTCGCCCATCTTTCTGATTTTGGTGCTCGGCTTGTTCGCAGAACGGCAGGATTTGGGCTACATCCTGACCGGGAACATGGTTTTGGCGCTGCTGCTGGATGGGTTGAGCAAAATCAGCGGGCATTTCAGCTTTATGCGCACCAACGGCACGCTTGATTACTTCGCCACCCTGCCGATCAACCGCGCCTTGTTCGTGCTGGCGACGCTGCTGGCCTTTCTCCTGCTGGCGCTGCCATCTGTGGTGGTGACGCTGCTGCTGGGCGCATTGATTCTCGGTATCCCGTTGGTGATCAGCCCGCTGGTGGTGCCGGTGGTGGTGCTGATCAGCGCGGCGTTGGCGGGTTTGGGGGCGATGATCGCATTGATCGTGCGCACGCCCGATCAGGTCAACAGTCTTAGCCTGCTGGCGACGCTGGTATTGTTCGGGTTAGGGCCGGTGCTGATTCCCGCCGATCGGCTGCCGGACATCATCCTGACGACCAGCCTGTTTTCGCCCACCACTTACGCCGCTTCGGCGCTGCGTCAAACGGTGCTTGGCGTCTCTGATCGGATTCCGCTGGGGGTGGATTTGCTGGTTCTGGCTGGGATCAGTGTGGCGCTGCTCCTGCTGGTCAGCACCCGTCTCGATTGGCGCGGGCGCACCTAGCATTTTAGAGACAGGCTGTGACCTTTTGGCTCCGGAAATAAGCGGGATTTGCGGGAAAAGACCGCCTTCTGCATAATACCCGTCAGGCGTCATCAGTTTATGCATTTCCAACTTTAACACCTAGGTCAACACAAGGGCCCAAATTGCCAAAGACTCGCCTTGCAGGTCTCATCCTTTTCGCCTTGCTATTTGCCATCCCCGTTTGGGCATCCGCGCCCAGTACAGCGCCAGTAGGCTATACAAAGACGACGACAACGCTCTCCAGTTCGACTGTGCCGATCACGATTCCCTTAGTCCCCGCGGTGATCACCGATACCATCACGGTGGCGGGGTTGGATCCCTATCTTCTGGATGTCGATTTGACGACCTTCATTCCCCACACGTTTCCAGACGATTTGGATATTACGCTGACCTCCCCTTCCGGAACGGTGGTCATGATCACGACGGATAACGGGGCGGGCAACGATAATGTGTTCAATGGGACGGTGTGGGATGACTCGGCTGCCACCCCGGTCATCAGCGCCGCCTTTGCCAATTTGGTGGTTCAGCCAACACTGATCCCGGAAGGGGCGATGGGTGCCTTTATTGGCGAAAACCCCAATGGTGTTTGGACGCTGACGGTGAGCGATGATCTCGCGGGAGATGGCGGCAGTCTCGATAACTGGTCGCTGACGATCACAACGCTCAATTCGGTACCGCCTCAAACGGTCGCGACTGTTTCCAGCTCAAATGTGCCGATCGCGATTCCCTTATTCCCCACGGTGATCACCGATACCATCACCGTAGCGGGGTTACAGCCGTATATTCTGGATGTCAACCTCACCACCTTCATCCGGCACACCTTTCCGGACGATTTGGATATCACGTTAACGTCCCCCTCCGGAACGGTGGTGACACTCACCACCGATAATGGAGCGGGCAACGATAATGTGTTCAATGGCACGGTGTGGGATGACTCGGCATCCACCCCCGTCTCGGAGGCGATCTTTTTCAATTTGGTGGTTCAGCCCGCGCTGATACCGGAAGGGGCGATGGGGGCCTTTGTGGGTGAAGACCCCAATGGGGTTTGGACGCTGACCGTGAACGACGATCTCGCGGGGGATGGCGGCAGTCTCGATAACTGGCTGCTGGATATCACAACCCCTGATAACCCCAATGCTGCGGTCTCCATCGACGATGTGACACTGACCGAAGGCGACACAGGCACCCAAAACCTGAACTTTACGGTGACGCGTACGAATAACCTCGGTGACTTCACGGTCGATTATGCAACTGGCGGCGGCACCGCAGCGGCGGGTTCCGATTATGCGACGACCAGCGGCACGCTCACGTTTGCGGCGGGCGGATCACTCACCCAGACGATCAGTGTTCCCCTCAACGGTGACCGGATCGACGAAGGGAATGAAACCTTCAACGTGATTTTGAGCAGCTTGGTGGTCACGAACGGGGCGGCGGCGATCAGCGATGATACGGGGGTTGGCACCATCACGGATGACGACACCGCAGGCGTAACGATCGCGGAATCGGGCGGGACAACCACGACGCAGGAATCGGGCACGACTGACACGTTTACCGTCGTGCTAAATTCGCAGCCTCTTTCTGATGTGGTGATCAATGTCACGAGCGCCAACACGGGCGAAGTGACGATCGAAGCGGGTTCAACCCCGCTCACCTTTACCAGCGTGAACTGGTCAACGCCGCAGACGGTCACAGTGCGCGGCGTGGATGACCTGCTCGACGATGGTGATCAGCCGGTGGTGGTGACGGTCGCCGTCGATGATCCGCTCTCGGACGATGGCTATGATCCCCTTCCCGATCAAACAGTCACGGCGACAAACCAAGACGACGATACGCCGGGTGTTTACCTGAGCACGAATACCGTCAATGTGAGCGAAAGCGGCGCGACCGGCTCATTTACGATCACGCTTGGCACGGCGCCGACTGCCCCGGTGACGATTGGACTGGTCTTGACAAACGGTGCGCCGAACGGCGCGACGATCGTCAGCAGCTTGCCCTCGCTCACCCTCGCGGCGGGTGACATTGGCCCGGTGACCGTCACGCTTGGCGCGCTTGATGACAGCGTCCAAGAAGCGCTGACGCACACCGATACGCTCACCGTGTCGGTGGGCAGTACGGATCCGCTGTACAACGGCCTCGGCGCGGCTTTCAACGGCGGCAGCGGCGCGAATTCGAACGAAGTGACGGTGAGCATCACCGACAACGACATTGCGGGAGTCCATTTCACACAGTCGGCGGGCAGTACGCAGGTGAGCGAAAGCGGTATCACCGACACGTTCACCGTCGTCCTCAACACAGCGCCCACTGCCGATGTCACCCTCACCTTGACACCCGATGCGCAGTGCGAACTGAACGCCAGCGGTGCGTCTACCCCCGTCACGCTGACTTTTACCTCGCTCAACTGGAACAGCGCGCAAATCATCACGGTGAGTGCGATCGATGACGCGACGGCTGAAGCCACACCCCACCCATGCACGATTACGCTCGGCGCGAGTTCCAGTGCTGATGCGAATTACAATGGTGCGGCAGGGATACTCGATGGAGTGGGGATTGGGCTGCCGGGGACGCTCAATGCGGAAATTGCCGACAACGACACCCCCGGATTGTCCTTCACGGCAGCGACGGTCACCGAAGGCGGCAGCCCCGCTGCTTATACAGTGTCGCTAAATACCGCGCCGACCGGTGATGTGAACGTTACGCTCACATCGGATGCGCAGTGTACGGTCACCAGCAGCACGACCCTGATCCTCAATGCGGGCACTCCGTCCGCTGTGGTGACGGTGCTGGCGGTCGATGACACGACGATCGAAGCGCAGCATACCTGTGTGATCACGCACACGACCAGCAGCACGGATGCCAATTACAACGGGTTGTCGGTGCCGCACACCGTGACAGTCAACGACAACGACAGCGATGCGGGCGGTGCCAGTGCGCCGATCGCGCCGACCACGTTCACCTTGAATGACGGAACGATCGTGCTGGTGGATGTCGATGCGACCACGATCCTCTATCCTGACGGTCGGATTCTGGTCGTGAACGGCGGGCGGACAAGCGTGCTGACCAGTTTAATCACCGTGTTTGACAGCACCGGCAGGCCGATCATCGATCTCGCGCAGATTGTCCGTCAGGTGCCCGGCATTCACCGTCCGGTTTCCGCACCCACCAGTCTGCTGAACTTGACGACCGCGACGACGATCGCCGGACGCAGGGATACCCTCACGTGGACGGTGACGGTGACCAATACGACCGGTGCGCCGCTGAACGGCCTTGTGGTGGCGTTGAGCTTCGATGCGGCGGTGAACTTGAGCACCACGCCAAGCATCGGGCAGATCGCCGGAATCGGACAGGTTCCGTTCGTCGCCAAACGCGTTCAATCTGGCACGACTGCGCTTACTTGGACAATTGGGACGCTGAATGCGGGACAATCGGCAGTGCTGACGCTGCACGGTCCCGTTCCAACGACCCTCACAGGCAGTTCGCTCACGGTGACGGCTGCTTTGCGCGGCACCGCCATCGCCCCGGAAACGAAATCGGTGACGACGACTATCGTCGATCAACTGCCTGCAACGGGTGAAACACCGTTGGTGCCGCCGCTGGCGCTGATCGGCGCAGTACTGGTGATCGGACTTATTGTGGTGAAGATGCGCCGCAGCGCATAGTGGACGGTATGATGGGGCGGCGTTCAGGCGGTTCATTTGGGATAGTGCTCGCGATCGTGTTGGGATTGTTCGCGGGGATCCTGTTTTTTTCGCGCGATGCTCGGCTTGGCACGCCTGCCCCATCTTCTGAAGTGGTGGTGACGCCCACCTCAACCGCTGCGCCATCGTCTGTGGCGGCGCAGCCGGTTGAACGCCCCCAATCCTATCAACTGCTCATCCCCGCGGCTGCGATAGACGCGCCGATTCTCCATGTGCCGTTCGTCGAGGATGCGGGGAGCTGGGATGTTCACTTGCTTGGAACCCATGCCGGACATCTGCGGCGCACGGCGTGGCTGGATGCACCCGGCAACATGGTCATCATCGGGCATGTCGAACTTGCTGACGGTTCACCGGGGCCTTTCGCTGGGTTATCGACGCTGACCGCGGGAGCGCTGATTTATATCGTGGATTCCGCGAACACGCCCATTCGCACCTATCGTGTCCTCGAAACCCATACCACCCCCCCGACCGACATCAGCGCCCTGTATTCCACGCCGGACGACCGGCTGACCCTGATCACGTGCGGCAGTTATGATTTCTTGTCGAACTCGTATGTAGAGCGCGTGGTCACGACGGCTGTGCGTGTGCTGTGATCAGGATCTAGGTGCGGCTTGGGTTCACCCGAAACTTCATAGCATGCGGATAACTGTCGGCAAATTCCACTGGCAGTCCGCTTTTAGGTTTTGGCGGAATGACGTTTGATGCGATGTTGAAAGACAGATAAAAATAATCCACGGGGAAATTCTCATCGCCCAACTGAGCCATTAAATACCCGATTTCCACATAGTCCGGGGCGGGGAGGTCAAAGGGAATCATCAACACAAAGTTTGCTTGGTCGGCGCTAGAAGAGATGTCAACGCCCAATTCAGCCAAGCGAGCGATGGCCAATTTGCGAGCGGGCGTTAGGATCCAGCGGTCATTGTAAGTGATTTGGCCAGCTTGTCGCATAGAATAAACTCCATGTGTCATTGCGCAATAACGTGGCTAGGATGGTAAAAATTGCAAATATTAAATATCATTAAATATGAGATATATATTCAATTTGACGCTCAAATTCTGGATTGCCTCAATTGCTAAATCTTGTTCAGAAATATCACCTACCAATGGAAGAATACATCCCTAAAAGTTTCAGATCGAAATGTCATGCTAATGATTGTGGCCTTTGCAGCGGCAAACGCAGTTTCTGAAGAGCTTTCCTAAGGTGCGCACCGAAGACTGTTTAATACGCTCAAAATTGCATCGAAAGCACCTGAAGGTGAGATATTTCATAGTCTTCAGTATCAGGTATTTTCTAATATCAGTCATGTAATCAGATATTTGTTTTGTATCTTGGTCGTTATTTTATGATTTTTCTTCGGCTACTTGAAGCGCCTTGATGAACAGGTTTACATCATCCCAAGACTCGTACTGTGCCCACTTCACAAGAAAGTGTAATGACTGGTTACAGTTAATGGCAAAACCTTCGACGAATATCCGGGGATAGTTGATTTATTTCTGCTTGTAATTCCGCAAAGCGTTGCTGCTGTTTTGTCGTCATATTTCTTTCCTATGAACAATGCCCAGATCATCTAACGATCTCATTCAATGTGATGTCCAATACCATATCACATTGAATGAGAATGGTAACCAAGGAATAAACCCAGAACCCGGCACGCCTTTTAGTGCTCCCATGAGGTAACCACCTGCACCCTGAACACTACTGACACATCCCCTGAGCAAATGGGCCTACCAGCAGCGACACCAAACAACCTCCATCCATTCCTTGTCGCAAAATCGCAATGTATATCCTCAGCGTAACCGGGTTCACCCTGAATCCAACTAAATTATCCTGCGGGTCATTAAGAGAGCGGACGAACTTCGGTCGCGCATAGAAATCACCACTTGCTCTTCGCTCGCTGCTACTGATCAATCTAACAAGGGTTCCATCGGGTTTTTTGAGCGGTACCTGCTCCCATGGTAACACGACCAGCTGTATCTGGATCAAGTGCGCCTCGGTAACTGCTGTGCCCGATTATATGTAGCGCGATCGAAACTCGATCTGCTGTTGACGAATCTGCATCTGAATCAGTTGTCTTTCTGTTAACCCCTGCTTAATTAACTATATGCACTGCCAATTATGGCTGTTACACTCAGATACGAGTTGTGCATGTGTTACAGATACATTTGCCTCATCGTCAGAAGTGAAGAGTTTTAGGTCATCGCCAGCAACGTTTGTAAGGACCCAAGGTTGCGCCCTTAGTCCATAGTATGCCGCCGATATATTCCAACCGCAAAAATCTTACCTCAGGGCCGCTTGCGGTTGCAGCACCAGACAATGCACCTGCCAATGCACCTAGCATTACCGACGTGATTAGAAATTCGTCTCGTGGTGTATGATATGCCCATATCTGACCATCAAGACCGCAATCACCTCTTAATGAGCGCCTGATAGATATCCGAGCGATAGTAAGCCTGATACTAAACCACCGATAACTGCACCAGTGAATGCCCCAACGGCAATCCGTAACCATCGAGAACTGTTGTAGGCTTGCTGTAGTTGAAGCCCATATCCTCCCAAGATTGAGTTACCTGAAGCATCGGATATTATTTGCCGGATTGGCAATTGCGTAAGCATACCGGATTGAGTTCCAGCGGATCTGCGTAATTGACAGGCCACGTATCCCGGCTCAAGAACCGCCCTGCACTTGGATCATAGTAACGGGCGCGCATCGAGTATGCCAGTCCGGTAGCGCCATCGTACTGCTGACCGGCAAACAGATAATTTGTCGCGGTGCCGCCTGCATGAGTTCCGAGTAAACTACCGAAGGCATCAAAGTTGAAAGTATCTGTAATGCTGCCGCTGCTATCCGTCAAAGCACGGGTGTTGCCCAGCGCATCCTGTACGAAATAGCCACCGCCGTTAGTCTGTGAAACGACACGATCTCCAGCCAGTGTATAGCCAAGCTTACAGGAGTTCCGTTTCCGTCCAGCTCAAGCAGCACATCCCCGTAGGTTGAGCCTTCATCCCACACGTACTGCCGGATTACACCATTGATACTGCTGTTCACGCGGCGGCCATCGGCATCGTAGCTAAACGTCGCCGTTGTCGCCCCACCGTTGACCTGCGTCAGCCGATCAAGCGCGTCATAGGCATAGGTAACATTCGTCGCTCCACCATCGGTCATGCCGGTGCGGTTACCCCGCAGATCATAGGTGTAAGTGACGCTCGCGCCGTTGAGGTTGACGTTCGTTAGCTCATCGACGCTGTTGTAGCTGTAGGTGGTGACGCGGCCATCGGCATTCATGGTCAGCCGGTTGTCGGCGGCGTTTCATAGGTGTAGCGCGTCTGGTAGACCGGGTTATGGGCACCATCGGTGCGGGTTTCGCTGGTCAGGCGGTTGCTCGCGTCATACGTCCAGCGCAGATCTGATTCATCGGCCAGCACGTTCATAACCGGTTGTCTTGTTGCCAACCAAGTCGTAGGTGCACTGGAAGGTCGCCGAAGATGACGACATCGGGCTGCGGCAGGATGTAATCGATGCTGGTCACCCGGTCGCGACCATCGTAGCCATACACCGCGTAGACGCCGTTCGGCTGGTTTTGGCGGGTCACCCGGCTGCGGGCATCATAGAAATAGCTGGTCGTGCCGCCGTTCGCATCGGTGACGGTTGATAGACGACCGGCATCAGTCATAGGCGTAGCTGGCCGTGTAGACCGTCGCGTTGGCCGGATCTCGCGCTCACGATCGAGCGGCGCTGGCCAACCACGTCGTAGGTGTAGTTGACCGAGCGACCACGGGCCGCATGGATCCGCGTCAGCCGGTCAAGGTTATCGTAGTTGTAGGTTGTCTGGCCGCGTGCATCGGTGACGGTTGACCGCCGACCGCTCGACGTAGGTGGTAGTGTTGATCTGACCATCAAGGCTGATAGTCTCGCCGATCTGACGGTTCATCGCATCGTAGCTGTAGCGGTTGATCTGCCCGTCGGCCAATTGATGCTCAATCACGTTTCCGGCGGCATCGTAGCGCATTTGCCTGGAACGTCCCGTCGGCATACTGCTTGCGCGCCGGGCGGTTGAGCGCGTCGTAGTCGGCCAGATCGGGTGGCTGTTCGGGTCGATCAGCAGTTACATTGCCGACGAGGTCGTACAATGTACTGCGTCGTCGCGCCCACTCGGATCGCTAATGTAGTTCAGGCGTCCGGCATTGTCATAGCGCCGTTCGGTGATGCGATTTGCCTCATCTGTTTCGAAGCGCGGGAGTCCGGTGGGATCGTAGTCGGTGCTGGTAGGTGCCATCCGGGTATCGTCCGCGCCAGCCGTCCCATCAGGTCGTATTCGTAGCGGGTTTCGGCCTGTTCGGGTGTTCCATAGGCGACGATCTGGCGAGCTGCTGACCGAGCGCATCGTAGGAGTAGCGGGTTTCGCTGATCGTGCCGCCGCCTGCATCTACAGCGCGCGTACTGATCATGCGTCCGAGCGTATCATAGCTGTAGGCGGTGATCAGCGCATCGGTTGGGTTATTGCACCCTTCCATGACGCGTGTCTGCCGTCCCAGCAGATCGTACTCATAGCAGGTGGCGCTGGCGTCCGGTGTCCCATCCGCGCGGGTCACCCGAATCAGGCGTTTGGCGTCGTCGTACTCATACCGTGTGACGCGTCCTGATCGGTTTCGGTTAGATGCGCCCAGCAGCATCATAGGTGTTGCGGTAAACGTCCCATCGGGATAGTCCGTTCGCACGGCGCGACCGAGCGCATCGTAAGTCGTCGTGGTCGTGCCGGTGCCGACACTGTTCGGCGCGGTGTGACGGTCGTCTGCCGGTTGAGCGCATCATACCCGTAGGCTGCCGTCGCGGTTTCCGGACGGCCATCCGCCATGATCAGTTGACTGATGCGGCCCAAAGAGTCGTAGACCTGTCGGGTTACGGTTCCGCGTGGATCGGTCGTCGTACTCAACGACTGCTGTTCACCGCATATTGGTACAGGGTCGTCGCGGGCTGCGCCAGCCAAAAGCGTTGGTGCTCGCCGTTTGCCGCCCGCCTGGCGTCATAGCTGGTTACAATCACCCGGCCCGCTTCATCCACCGCAGAGCGGATCGCGCGTCCGGCGCCATCAAAGCTCTGGGTCGACCGTACCGTCTTCCGATTGGTGGTGCTGATCACGCGGCCACGCGAATCATAGATGTAGCGGCTCGTGGCAGCTTCGCGGTGCCGAAGGCGGCTGTTTGTAAGAGCGCTGACCAATCGCGTCATACTGCGAAACCGACACGGTTTCATCAGGCGTGCCCGCCGCCGCGACCATGCGGGTCACACGGCCATTATCATCGTATTCATAGGTCGAGCGGATGCCGATCGGATCGATGACCGCCGTCCGGCGTCCGGCACGATCGTATTCGTAGAAGGTATGCAGCGCGCCGTCCCCTCTGCGCTGATTACACTGGTAATCTGGCCGGTCTGATCATAGAAATTGTGCGTCACGATCCCGGTTGGATCGGTGCTCATCACCACATTGCCTCGGAAATCGTAGGTGGAGTGTGTTTCGCTGACCAGATTGCCGACTGCATCATAGTGGCGCTCGGCGATGAGGCGGTTAGCGGCATCATATTCGTAAGCCGTCGCTTGATTCAGCGGATCGGTCACGCGGATCTGGTTGCCGTTGGCATCGTAGCTGTAGGTCGTGATTTGCGCACCGGGGGTGCCTGCACCGACTGTTGCGCGCGTCTGGCGGCCCAGTCGATCGTAGTCGAAGGTGGTCGTGACTGCATCGGCGGTGCCGTCGTTCGTCGTCATCGAGAGACGGCGGCCCATGCTGTCATACGTATTGCGCGTCCTCACGCCGTTGAGCGTTTCGGTCAGCACATTGCCATAGGCATCATACGTATAGGTCGTCGTATCACCATTGCCGTTGGTACGGGTGAGCGGGCTGCCCTGTGCGTTCCACGTATAGCCGCCAATCGTGCCAAGCGCATCGCTGGCGCTGACAGGCATGAAGCTGTCCGGATCATAGGCAATGTTGCGGACAACCCCCAGCGCGTCGACCAAGCGTGTCGGCCCCCCAACTGCGTTGTAATCGACCCCCACCAGCGGCGTGGTATCGCCCGGTAAGGTTACGCTGGTGCGGTTACCGCGCGCATCATAGCTGAAGTGCGTGATCTCGCCTTCGCCGTTGGTACGGGTGAGCTGGTTGTTGCTCCCGTCATAGGTGAAGAAGGTATCCTGCCCCAGCGGATCAATGATGTGTAGGGTGTTCCCATTCGCATCCGCATAGGTGGACTGTGTGCCGCCATCCGGGTTGTGCTGAACGGTCAAATTCTGCGCGAGATCGTAGTCATAGCTGGTCAGATTACCGACGGCATCGAGCACGCTTTGCAGACGACCGCGATTCGGCCCCTCGGTGTAGTACGACATCTGCGCGGCACGGTTGCCACGCGGATCAAACGCTTGGGTCAGGTAATGATCCGTGTTGTAGGTGTACTGCACCGGGGTGCTGGTATCGGGTAGTGTCACCGCCACCAGATCGCCGCCGCTGTAGACATAACCGTAGGCTGCGCCAGAGGGATCGGTGATCTGGGTGATGCGTCCGGCGCTGTCGCGCACAAAATCGACATGCAGACCGGTGCTGCTCAAGATGCCGCTGCGGGTGATTGACAGGACATTGCCGTTCAAGTCACGGATGCTGACCAGCGAACCGCCTTGATAGACGAACTGGCGCCCATAGGGATCGTCATAGGTATATTGGCTGACGCTTTGGCCATAACGGTTGCCGGGGAAGCAGAACCACTGGCCGCCGCTGTTGGCGATCAAGCCGCAGCCGTTGGCCGTGAGTTTGCCGTATTCACCGGGTTCCGCGAGGTAGTTGGGCGTTCCGAACGGCCCTAACAGCCCGTTGGGGGCGAAGTAGAAGGTGCGGCGGGTCCCGTTGGGCAGCGTGATCGTGACATTGTTCGCGCTGTCGGTGGTGACTCGCCCCGCACCGATCGTGAGCGTCCAGCCGTTGCCGAAATCACCGACATACGAACGCTCCAAACTGTCGTAGCGGCGGCCAATCGTGATCGGCAGTCCAACGACCGGCACCGTCAGATCGGTCGTTTCAATGACGACGCGGCCCAGCTTGTTTTCGCCGTAGACGCTGACACCCGTCCCGCACGAAACCGTCGCGTTCGTGGCGGCATCCGTCCCAACGACTTGAATCACGTAGGTGTCATTGGCAAGGACGGTAGTATCGAAGGTCGCCAGTGTGCCGCCTTCAGGCGGGTTGAGCCGCTCAGCGAGCGCGCTGTAGCTGTAGGGATCGTTGGCCAGCCAATAGAAGACCGACACATTGGTCAGGTGATAGCCTGCCGCCAACGTGATAGCCGTCGGCGTGTTGAGGCGGACGACACTTCCATCCGTCGAGTGCGGCGAAGCGATGCAGTCGTTGGTGAAATTTGGCTGCGGGATCTGCGGCGGCTGGGGGACGGTATACGTTACGGTGACATCGCCGCTGCCTGCCAGCAGCCCATCGCTGACGGTCAGGCGCAGCGTGTAGGTGTAGGTGCCGGGGATCGTCTGAGTGAAGGTGACCGGCGTGTTGATCAGGTTGGGGGTGCCAAAGCTGACTTCAGTGGCCGCACCGCTGACGACACTCCACTGACCGGTGAGCACTCCGCCCGGAAGCCCGTCATCGGTGATCAGCGGGGTGAGGGTGGTCGTGTTGTTCGGCTGCGTCAGATCAAGACTGCCACCCAGCGTGACCACGGGCGGATAGTTCGGGTCATCGGTGACATAGGTGCTGGTCTGATACAGGTTGTTGAGTTCGTCGCTTTCGGCATACTGGCTGTCAATGCCCGGTGTGCCGGGGTTGCCTTGATCATCGGCGACGATCCACAGCGGTTTGGCATCCGCCGCCAGCGGAATAGTGACCGACACATCGGCATAGCCGCCCACGCCGAGCGCGCCGCTCGTCACAGCGGTGCTGATGAGCGTACCGCCCGATGCCGGATCACCCGTATAGAAGGACACGCTGACCGGTCCGGTCGTCGGCGCACCGCCGCCATTACCGATGCGGACGGTGATCTGGGCGTCCGAGCCGGTATCCTGCCGGCGCAGATACGACGCGGCCAGATCCGGTTGGGCGGTCGTGCAGCCCTGCGCCAACAGGCACAAGAGCGATTGGCTCTGGTTGTTGCTTTCGTTCGTCTCGACAATGACACCCGCCGAATCGACCAGTGCGTAAATCAGGTTATCTGGGAACAGGGCGGTGGCGTTGATCGAAGCGACAGCGCGTGTGACGGCACCGGGGGTGACCGAGGTCACACTCGCCGTGCCAATCACGTTATCCAACCCCGCATCATAGGCCGCGTTGTCATTCGCGTCTTCGAAGAAGGTGACCTCGAACGGGCTGATGACAGTGACCGGGCTGACGATGTCGGCGGAAAGCTGACCCGCTGCCAAAAGTGTATTGGGATCAACGATCAAGGCGCTGGTATCGACCCGGCTGACGGTTAGATCGGGCGTGAAGTAAGCGCGGGTGCGGAAAATATTGTTGCGTTCGTCGCTTTCGGCGTAGTTGCCCTGAAGGTTGCCCCGGTCATCGGCCACGATGTAGAGCGGCAGCGCCGAGGTCGTCTCAATCGGGAAGCGGACGGTGAGGTCTTCGTATTCGCCGGGGTTGAGCGCGCGCGTCGTTTGTATGGTGGTCAGAATGTCGGCCCCATCCTCAGGGTTACCGGCATAGAAGCTGACGTTCACGCCCGCCGCCGCGTAGACGGTGCCACCGTTGCCCACGCGGGTCGTCACGACCAGATCGTCACCATCGCGCACGACCGTGAGCGTCCCGGCGGTCAGATCCGCTTGGCACTCGCCCGTCGTCGATGCGCACGGGAAGACCGTCGCGTTCCCCAATTCTTCGGGCGAATAGCAGGCGGTCTGCTGGTATGCGCCATAGCGCACCGTCAGGAACGCATTGGTGCCGACCACATAGTGCGCTTGATTGGTGTGCAGCGAGCGCAGGTTGAGCGTCTGGTAGTTCGACGGAATGACGAGCGATTCCGAAGGCACACTGAAGGCGAACGACTGGGTATCCGGCACGATGCCGCCGCCGATGTAGGTATTGTTGAACGAAAGCTGCGTCGAGTGGCTGTAGACGGTTTCGCCGCCGGGTGTGAAGCGCATGCCCGCCGTCATCGACGTGATCGACTCGGCTTGGGCGGCATTCAGCGTCCACGGGATGGGAATATCGATATTCGGGCGGTTGGTGCAGTACCAGCCGCTGCTGGTGAAGGTCGTTTCACCGGGCAGCGCGATACAGGTCGCCGCGATCGTCTGCGGGGCGTTGTGTGCACCGCACACGCGGCTGAGTTCATAGGTGACGTTCGAAGGATTCGTCACCGGCACCATCAGCGTGCGGTTGCGCGACATGGCGCGGACGCTGTAGCTGCCTTCGGCGACCACAGCGCTTTCGTCGTCGGTGATGTTGAGCGGCAGGATTTGCACCTGTATCGACTCACCGGCTTGCAGATAGGTGTCGTGGATGTCCGGAAGGATCACGAACGGGGCGGGCAAATTGCGCGCATCCATGATCTGCATGTTCAAGTCGGTCAGCGTGTCGCCGTTGTTGACCAGCGTCGCCGTCGTCACCAGCGTGCGCGGATCGGTTTGGGCATCGCGCAGCAGCAGATTGAACAGCGGCTGGCGAATGTGCAAGCGGAGCGGCGCGCTGTCGGTCAAGTCCGCAGTCGTGCTGCTGAGAGTCGTGCTGCTGAGATTGAGCGTCAGTGTGTAATCGGCTTGCAGCGTGCCCTGTGTGAACACGCGCAGCGGGATCGGGATCGTTTGGCCGGGCTGTATCGTCACATAGGTATCGGCGCTGCCTGCCCCAGTGAAACCGAGGATCAGATCCGGGTAGATTGCTTCGGTGCTGATCTGCGCATTGAGCGGAATCGCACCGTAGTTCGTCACCCCGACGACCAGATTGGCATTCGGAACGTTGTTGATCAGGTCATAGCCGGTTGAAACATCGAAGTTATCGGCGATTTCGTAGGCATATTCCGCCTGTGCGAAACCGATCGCTGGCACCTGTGCGAAGGTATGGTTGGCGATATTCGTCACCGTGCCGCAGGGCGTGGTGAAGGTGCCGTACCATTCATAATCGGTATTCGGATCGAGCGGCACGCTGACGCTGTAATAGGTCGCGTCCTGCGCGCTTTGCGCCAGCGTAAACGGCTGGTAGGCGGATTCCGGGACGGTCACCGGACGCACCCAGATCTGACCGGTGCCTGCCGCATTGACGCGCCAACTGATGAGCGCCTGTGGGGAGCCGATCCGCGCGCCCGATGCAGGGAGGATCTGTGTGATCGACGGCGCGCCTTCCGTCACATTGATGGTTGCATCAACGGTGGCGACCACGCCGCGCGTCGGGCTGACGGCGTTGATATGGACATTCGGGTAGCTGGCGGCCACATCGCAGCGATCCGCCGGGATACTGAGCGTGAGGCGGGCATTATCCGATTGGCCGGCGTTGAGCGGCAGCATCGACGGGTTGGTGACGATCCAGCTTGGATCGAAGCCCGGCAGACCGGTCACATTGAAGGTGAAGGTGTCGCCGCTTTGCGCCGTATTGATCAGCGTGAGATCGAGCGATCCACTGCTGCCGACCGCAAGGTTGAGTTGATCGGTACTCGCCTGAAGCGGCGTTTGGCGGCGCTGCACGCTGGTGGCGGCAGTGATGCCATTGCCGAAATCGACGATGACATCGGCCAGCCCGGCTTCCGTGCCGCTGAAATTGAACAGCGCCACGCCTTCCGCGTTGGTGAGCAGCGCGGCGGACGGGGCGAACTGTACGCCGGAGACGCTGCTGTACACCGCCCCGATGCCTGCCGGGTACGGTTCGCCCAACTGGTCGAGCAGTCGTGCGCGCAGCGGGATGCTGTCAAGGCCATCGACGATGACGTAATTGCGCCCGACCGGCACCAATTCGGCGCGCGTGGGCACGGCCACCTGTACCGGTACGCTGAAGGTGGTCACATTGTCGCCGAGGGCGGTTTCGCCTGCATCGGCGCTCACGGTGAAGGTGAGGTTGATCGTATCGCCGGGGGCGGCAGTGGTGCGGAAATGCGGCGTCACCAAGCTGGAAAGTCCCGGGCCAAGTGCTGCGCGATTCCAAGTGATGGTACGCGTGACCGGATCCCACAGCCCGCCGATGTCGGTATCAGGTTCGATGTTCAGCGGCAGGGTCGTTCGCACGGTGATGGCGTTGCTGAGGATCGTCCCGCCGTTGCGCACGATAAACGGTACCGCGAATGAGCGGTTCGGGATCGCCAGCGGCGGCGTATTGTTGAGCGCCACTGACAGATCGATGTACTGCGGGCCGGGTGTCGGCGGCGGCACGCGGTTACTGACCAGCACCGCGCGGCTGACGGTCGTCGAGAAGGGCACACCGGTCGTTTCACCCTGCCCGGTGATGGTGAACAAGGCGTTCAACTGCGGGCGGTTGCTGTCGCGCAGCGTATAGTCGAAGGTGGCGATGCCGGTTTGGCCGGGCGCGATGCTGCCGGGCGTGATGACGAGCTGCGTGCCGGTGATCAGTTCGCGGACAACAAGGTTGGTCAGGTTATCGGTGTAACCCGCTTGATTGAGCACGCGCACGCTGAAGATCACATGATCGTCGACATAGCCGGACGTGCGATCCGCGATCACCTGCACCTGTGGGCCGGGGCCGAGGATCGGGAGTTCGGATAGGGGCAGTCCATCATAACTGGCGACGACTGCGCCGTCCGACGGATCGGCGTCCACTGTGTTGATCCAGACGTTGCGCAGCGCATCACCAATCGCCGGGTAATTCGGCGGAATGGTATACGGGAACGTCACCGTGGCCGATTGGTTCGGCAGCAGGCGATAGGGTGCGGACGGATCGGGATAATTGAACGTCAGGCGCGAAACCGCGCTGTAGGTATAGCCGAACGTATCGAGGAAGGCAGCGAAGCCTTCGACATTGTAGAGCGTTTCGCTGCTGATGTTGGTGACCTGCACGGTCAGGTTGACCGTCTGGCCGACACTGGCGGTACTTGGGCTGGCGCTGTACTGCACTTGCAGCCGCGTATTCTGAGTCGGCGTGGTCACGGGCGATGCGACCGCGATCGTCGTGTTGAGATTGGTGTGGTTGTTTGTCGTGTCGATGTCGCCGCCCGCGTCGATCGTCGCGTCAAGGCGGACATTGGTGCCGATGACGAGGTTGGGCGCGGAGCGCGCATAAAGCAGGAACTTATATTCCTGACCGATCGCGAGCGAAGGGATTTGCCATGCGGCTGAGTTGATCCCCTGCCGTGTCAGGGTGGTACCGGATGGGGCGGTCGCACTGTCCACGACGGCGCGGCCCAGCGGCACCCCGGCGAAGACATCGATATTCTCCAGCGCCAGCGCGCCCTGATTGCGCACCGTGATCGCGTACACCAGCGTGTGACCGGCGAGGATGTTGGGCAGACCGACGACCGAAATCGAGGCGTCACCGCCCGCGAACTGCACCGTACCGGTTAAGTTAAGCGGCGTACCCGACTGCGGATCGGTCACGGTGACATTGAGGCGCACCGCACCAATCGTCGCACTGCTGATCCACACACTGATCTGACCTTGCGCATTGGTGGCGATGCTGCCATCGGTGCGCAGGGTGGCCGGGACACCGCTGCTGCCGAACGTCACCGGGATATTCGGTTTCGGGGTGCCGTTGGCATCGCGCAGGGTGACGAGCGCCTGAATTTCGGCGGCTCCATCTGCCGGAGCGCGACTGCGGTCAAAGCTGATGGTCGAAGTAAAGCCGCTCACCGGCCCCGGCGTCGAAGTTGCGGTCGGTGTCAGTGTGAGCGTAGGCGTCAATGTCAGCGTTGGCGTTCGGGTGAGGGTCGGGGTATTGGTCGGCGTATTCGTCGCCACCGTGGCGGTGGGTGTAAACGTCGCCGTCGGCGTGAAGGTAGCCGATGGCGTATAGGTCAGGGTGAAGGTTGCCGTAAATGTCGGCGTATCGCTGGGCGTAAACGTCACGGTTGCCGTGGGGGTATCGGTTGGTGTGTCCGTCGCCGTCGGTGTCGGTGTGATGGTCGGGGTATCGGTGGGTGTTGCCGTTGGCGTATCGGTGGGTGTATCTGTCGCGGTCGGAGTGGGCGTATCCGTCGGCGTGTCCGTCGGTGTCGGTGTTGGGGTATCCGTCGGCGTATTCGTCGGGGTGTCGGTGGGGGTATCCGTCGGTGTATGAGTCGGCGTGTCGGTCGCCGTTGGGGTCGGGGTGTCGGTGGGTGTGTCCGTCGGAGTATTGGTGGGCGTATCGGTTGATGTAGGGGTCGGCGTTGGTGTCGCAGCAAAGGCACAGCCTACCGGGAGGGTATCGAGGAAGGGAGTGTAAGCGATACCTGCATCGACGGTATCGGCAGACCCTTGATTCGGCCCCAGCACATCGCCCCACCAGTTGTTCGTCGCATCCAGCGACAATCCGTAGGCGGTGATGACGGAAGTCGCCGTGTTACCGACGATGCAGGTGTCGTGGATCGACGAATCACCCGCAGCGATGGCTCCGCCGTTAGGTGCCGTGTTGTTCTCGAATGTGGAATTCGAGTCGATGAAAATGTGCGAACCGTGTGCACCACCACCGGCAATGGTTGCGTGATTATTGCTGACGCGAACGTGGTGGAAAGCCGCACCATCGCCGCCTTCGCGTGAGATCGCGCCCCCATAGGCTGCGGTATTGTTCTCAAAGACCACATCGGTCAGAACGACGCCCGCCCAGATAAGCGATACACCGCCACCTTGACCATTCGTGTGGTTGTTACGGAAGACGGTATTGCTGATCTGATGGGTGAAACCGTTCCACCCACCGTCGATGTGCAGACCACCGCCTGTGGTGACCGGCGAGATCCCGTTGTTCTGGTTGTTCTCGAACAGTACATCGTCGAACACCATCTCGCCGTAGAATTCGCCTATGCCGGCACCCGCGATGGTTAAGCTCGAGGAATAATTGAGTGTGTTGTCACGAATGACGACGTGATTTAGGACCAAGCGGCCAAGGAAGACATTGATCCCGCCGCCACCATCGGCATTCGGGTTTCCTCCTCGGACGGTGAGATCGTTCAGTGTCAGTTCACCGCGCTCCCCTTGATTCGGATCACGACTCACTGAGATGACCCGGAAACGCGCGGCGCTGGCTGCACGTTCGATCGTCGAACCATTCCCGTTAATCGTGATCGGGCAGCGCACTACCAACCCGGAGTCGGTCTGCATAGGTGTGGTAATGCTGTACACCCCACCCTGCAAATCGATCGTGACCGGCGACTGTGTAGTGCAGTTCGCGTTCGCCTGCGTGATAACACTGATGAGCTGCGCAACATCGTTCGGCGGGATGCTATACGACACCGGCATGGGCGTATTCGTCGCCGTGGGTGTAGGCGTCTCGGTCGGGGTCGCTGTCTCGGTTGGGGTTTCCGTCGGCGTCAGGGTTTCGGTCGGTGTTGGGGTTAGCGTGATGGTGGGCGTATCCGTCGGAGTCTCGCTGGGCGTGATGGTTGGGGTTGCCGTCGGTGTGAGACCGCAGTTCAAATCATCCGTCTGGAACGGTTCGAAGATCACATTAGCGCTGATAGTGTCGCCCAAGCCACCCGCTGCCCCACCCGGGCCGGACGGATCGCCCCACCAGTTATTGCTGGCGTCGATGCTATCGGTATCTACATAAACCGCAGCCGGACTGTTGCCGACAATGCAGGAGCTAGAAACCGACATGCCGTTTCCAGCGCTGTAATAGAGAGCACCGCCTGTGACGGTTGCCGTATTCGACTCGAAGCGGCTGTTGAAAATCGTCGTGACGACCGAGCGCACATTGTAAACCGCGCCGCCGTTCTGTGCTGAGTTGAGCGTGAACAGAGTCGCATCGTCGCTGATGAACGTGCCGTCATCATTGGCGACCGCGCCGCCGTTATTCGAGGCTGTGTTCGACCGGAGAAGGGTGCCGTGCAAGCGGACGTTGCCATCATCGACGAAAATGGCGCCGCCATCAACTGCGGTGTTGGCTTCCAGCGTCGAACCGAAGTCATCGAAGTTGCCGCCAGCGCCATTCCAACGGGCCGTTACGACACCGCCGCGAGCCGCGCTGTTGCCCGTCGCCGTGCTGTTTTCCATGCGAACGGAGCCGGTGTTCACGTAGAACACACCGCCATCACCCATACTGCTGTTCGTGGTGAACGAACTGCCGGTCACGTTGATTTGGCCCGCGTCGGTCACATAAGCGACGCCGCCGTTGGTCTCGCTGCTGTTCCCGGTGAAAGTGCCATTGTTAATCGAGGCGGTGGCATTGTCAGTCACATAGGCGACGCCGCCTTCGGCGGACGCATGGTTAGTGGTAAATCTGCTGTTCACGACCTCGACGGTGGCAAAACCGCTGGCAAACAGAACACCGCCCTGCCCGTCGGTCGAATTGCTGTCGAACGTGCTGTTTTCGATGTGCGTGGTGCTGCCCGTACCCGTCACGGTGAAGGCACCCCCACGTGCAGGCGCGCTGTTATGGGTGAAGGTTGAGCCGAAAATGTTGACGTGCCCGAAATAATTGAAGATCGCGCCGCCGTCTTGAGCATCGCCCTCAACGGCATTGTTTTGCATCGTCACGCCCTGCAAGGTCAGGGTTGCACCCGTGACGATGATCGCGCCGCCTGCGTTCGGGTAATTGAACAGCGCATTTTGCAGCGTGAGATTTTGCAGCGTCAGCGCACCATAGCGCCCGCCGAGTGGATCGTAATCCACACCGAACAGGCGGAAACGCCCCGTCGCTCCAGAAGTGCGCTCGATCACCGCCCCGTTACCCACAATCGTGACAGCGCAGGTGATGGTGGGCAGCGCCAGCGGGCCATAGTGATCGCCGTTGGCATCGGTGTAGCTGTAGGTGCCGCCGCCGAGGACGATCGTCACCGGCGATGCAAAGGCGCAGTTGGCGTTGGCCTGATTGACCGCATTCAGCAGTCCGGCGGGATCATCAGGATCGACGTTGAGGGTCACCGGCCCGACTGTGGCGGTCGGCGTCGCGGTTCCCGGCGGTGTTTTGCTGGCGGTCGGTGTCACGGTTGGGCTTGGCCCGCTGGTGACGCCTTCGGTCGGCGTCATGGTCGGGGCGAGGCCGTTGGTCGAAAGATGGAGGAGCGCGTAATTGAGATAGCCGCCAATCCCATTGGCATTGTCATCGACGATGTACAGCGACCACGTGCCGTTTGGATCGAGTCCGTTGAACGCGCTCAACGCGGATGCATACGGGCCAACTGGAGCGGGAGACGGGAAAATATCCCCATCGCCCTGATCATAGTCGGTGGGCAGATAGGTGGTGTTTTCGCAGCCCGCCACCTCCGGCATCGGCCCACTGCCCTGATCATCGATCGAGTACGGACGGTAGCCAAAATCAGTCGCGCACGTATCCGATACGATCAGCACGGCGGTCACCCCATCAGGTGCCACCAACAGCATATCGACATCATCATGGGCAGCGTGATAGACGGAGTCAAATGAAAGGTTGACATCGCTGGTCAATCCACTCAACCCGTAAACATCAAACGTGATCGGGTAAGCACTCGCGATATCCCCATCCACGATCTGCGCGTCGCTGTTGCCGTTCACATCCTGACTGGTGGAGGGGGGGAAATTACAGTAATTGTAATCCACCGTTTCATAATCGTAGAGCGTGATGGCTCCCGGCCCGGTGATTTGCACGGTGTAATCTTGAAGAATTTCAGCTGGGATGCCAGGCGGTGACGACGATCGTATAGGGATCCCCGCATACAGGAACGTCGTGATCTGCGGGTTGTTGTTCCCGGCGCTGTCATCGTCGGCAGCAGCCGCGTTGAGCGTTGGGTTCAGCGGGTCAAAGGGCGATTGATAGAGATTGAAATAGGGGTCGCCTTGGCCGTGATCGGTCATGGTCAGCGTGTAAACGCCGTCCACTTCCACATCGAAATCGACATATTCGTAATAGAAATTCGCGCCGCCCGGCTCTGGCAGGAGCTCGGCATTCAGGCGGTTATACGTGCTGTCGCAGTAGTCGAGATACCCATTGTAGAAAGCGGGCGTGAGCGTTTCAGTCGGCGTAATCGAAGGGGTCTCGGTGGGCGCAGTCGTCGCCGTCGCCGTTTCAACCAATCCATCGGTGGCGATGACGATGCCAATGTCGTTCAGGCTTCCCGCATCAATGGGAGCGTCGTCTACGATGTAGAACGCCCACGTGCCGTTCGGATCGAGTCCGTTGAAGGCGTCGAGCGAGGTTGCATACGGCCCGGCAGGCGCAGGGCTGGGCATCGTTTCGCCGGGTTCCATATCATTGGGCAGGAAGGCACCGGCAGCGTAATCGACGGGGTCTACACAGGGGGTGGTGTTTCCGATCGGTTCAACGGCCTGTTGATCCAGCCAAATCGAGGCATGCAGCAGGTCGTCCACGCCGCATACATCGGACATGAACATCACGGCGGTCACGCCATCCGGCGCGACCAGCAGCATATCCAGATCGGTCGGATTGGCGTGGGTCAACCCGTCCACTATCACATTGAGATCGGTGACCGACCCGCTCAAGCCGGATACGTTCACCTCGATCGGATAGGGGCTCGCGAGGTCGTCGTCGTTCAGCGCCACCGAACTTCCGTAATAGACGTAATACGATGTGCCAACCTGCATATTGGGGCTGGCGAATGAAGTCATTGTCACCATCAAGAGCGTCACAATGAGCACCGAGACCAGCCGTGACCACCATTTCAGCGATTTCGTCATGAGAACCTGCCATCTCTCAATGAGTACATACAGCCTGTATGCAGGCGTATTGACTACCAAAGGGCACACCGACACGCCACCCGGCTCGCAGTCAGCGGGCCGGGTGGCGCGAAACTTAAGGGGTAGGCGTGGGCGAATTACACTGTGCGTACAAGAGGTTGTTCCCCTCGTCCGTTTCGGTGATTTCGCTGCCACTATCGACAAAGGCGTACACCAGATCGCCCACGAAACGCATTTGTCCGCTGGCGGTGACCGTGATGCGGCGGGTTTCCCCGGCATTCAAACCGGTCAGGCGGGTCTGCCCTAACAGCAGATCGGTACCCTCGTCGTAGGCTTGGTTGGCGTTGAGGTCTTCGTAGAAGATGAGGGAGAACGGCGTAGTGACCACACCGCCGACGCTGTTTTGCACCGTCACCGACAGCGTTCCGCCGGTTTGCAGCGTCGTGAAGTCGATCGTGAGCGCGGTGGTATCCAACTGCGAGAGGGTGAGATCCGGTACCGGGCGCGCCTGATAGCACATGTAGTAGAAAATCAGGGTATCGGTGAGCAGTCCGCTGCCGGGAGTATCCCACGTAAGCTGGACATACGGCTCAAGGATGAGATACGTCCCATCATCAGCACGGGCGACCGAGGCCGTCATCGTGTCCGGTGCATCGCCCTGCGCGACGGTGAACGGCGCTTTCTGATTGCTGATGAAGACGACGGCATAGCGCGGGGCGGGCAGCGCGAACACCGCCGACACCGGGATCACACCGCCGGTCGCATACATGCCGTTGCTATCCCAAACGATCGTCGGGCTGCTGGACGTGTCGATCCAGCCCTGCGGCCCATGCCGGAAGTCGATGCAGGTGTAACCGGAAGGCAGACTCACGGGCACGAACGCGTTGAACTGTACCTCCGCTATGACCGGGAGGCTGTCCGCTAGCCCATCGCTGACGGTGACTTCAATCGATTTGTTCGGTGTGTTGAGCGCGGCATTGCTGTCGGTATAGCGCAGCGTGTTCAGCACCGCCGCGTAAACGTCCGGCGCAGCACTCCCTGTGAGCATTAGCACGCCGTTGGCATAACTTGCCAGCAGGCCGCTTGCCCCGGTGGATACGGTTAGGGTTTCACTGTTATCCGCATCCGGTGCGGTCAGGCGTATCACGGCACCGGTCAGTAAGGCGCTGTCGGGATCGATCACCTGAACGACGCCCGTTGGAATATTCGGTGTGAAATCCTGCGGGTAGGTCGAACGGTAGTTCGGGCTGTATGCTCCCAGATGGGTGCTGTCGAGGTTCACGACGGGCGGGTTGTTCGCGACGGTGATCGTCACCGTGGCCGTGACCGGGGCGCTGTCGCCGCTGCCATCGTTGACCACGATTTCAATCGTGCGTGAGATCGTGCCGGGGTTGAGCGAAAGACTCGCATACGAAAGCGTGCTCAACACGGCTTGATAATCACTCAAGGGAGCGATGCCGGACAGCGTCAGGATACCATTGCTGTACAGCGCCGTGATCCCGGTCGTTCCCGTCTCGGCTTGGAGGATTTCACGCACCCCGTCCTGCGGGTTGGTGATGCGGGCGGTGATGCGCGCCAGCGTCGTGTTATCCACATCGCTGATCAACACATCGGTATCGACAATCCGCACCGCGCCGCCCGCTTCGGTGAAACTGGCCGTATAGTGCGGGGCGCTGCCGCCGCTGTTGTCGGCATCCAAGGTGAGCACTGACGTATCGTTGATCGCCAGTATGCGAACGCTGGACGTGACGACGGTACTCGTGCGCACGCCATCATTCAGCACATAGTCGATCAGGCGGGTGGTGGTGTTCGGGTTCTCGGAGGTATCGAGATAGCGAACACTGCGGATGACGTTGGTGTAATTGTCGAGGGTGTCGGTGCCGCTGAGCGTGAGCGTTCCGGTGCCGCTGTCATAGCTGGCGGTGATGGCCGTGCCGCTCGTGTCGGTGCTGAGGGTCTCGGCGCCGCCGTCCTGCCCGTTCGTTAGGCGGATGACCGCCCCGACCAACTGTGTGCTGTCCACATCCGTAATATGCACATCGGCATCTTGGAGCGGGATCGAGAGGCTGCCTTCGGTGAAGGTTGAGAAGTAATTGGGCGCGACTCCCACCGTGTTATCCGGGTCGAGATCGAGCACGGGCGGCTGCGGTTCGACGATGGTCGTTACGCTGTCGGTGTTATCGGCTTCGGTGACATCGGCGGGCATCACATAGGTAAGCGCGGCTGAGTTGGTGTAGGTGCCGTAGACATCCGCGTGTACGGTGACCAGAATGGTCGCAGACGCGCCTGCCGGAAGAGCGCCTAGATCGCACACCACACGATCCACCGGGATCGCGGTCGCTGTCGGAGTTAGGGTTTCGGTCGGCGTCGAGGTGTTGGTCGGCGTCTCGGTGGCGGTGGCTTCCAAGGTCGGATCGAGCGACGCTGTCTGAGTCGCGGTGGCGGTGGCGTCAGTGGCGACGGTCGCAGTGGGCGTTATCGGCTCCGGCGGCAGCACTTCGATCGGGTTCAACACGCAAACCCCGGTCGCCACGCCATTCGTCCACGCCGAACTGACATAAACCAATCCCTGCGGCAGCGTATCGGTCACGATCACACTGGTGGTGTCAAGCGTGCCACTGTTCGTCACGACCAACGTGTAGGTCAGATCGCCGATCGGCGCGCTTGCTGGCCCCTGCTTCTCGATCGAAAGTGTCGCGCCAAACGGGGTGGCCGTCGGCGATGGCGTCTCGGTGGGTGTTTCCGTCGGCGTTACCGTCTCGGTGATTTCCGGCGTGACCTCTGGCGTGATCTCCGGTGTAGTTTCAGGCGTCGTTTCAGGCGTCGTCTCTGGAGTGGTTTCCGGCGTTGTCTCAACCGTAGCTGTCTCTGTCGGCGTTTCGGTGGGCGTCTCCGTGGGCGTAGCGGTAGCCGTTTCGGTTACTGTCGCAGTCGGAGTCTCAGTATCCGTTGAGGTAGCCGTCGCAGTCGGTGTTTCCGTCGGTGTTTCGGTAGCCGTAGCGGTAGCCGTCTCCGTTGGCGTAGCGGTGAAGGTTGCGGTTTCGCTTGGGGTACTGGTCGGCGTAGCTGTTGGCGTATTTGTCGCTGTGTTGGTCGCCGTGTTCGTTGCAGTACGGGTCGCGGTCGCCGTATTGGTCACCGTGCTCGTGGCCGTGTTCGTGGCCGTCGCGGTGCGGGTTGGCGTATTGGTTACCGTAGCGGTAGCCGTACGCGTTGCCGTGAATGTACTGGTCGGTGTCGGCGTGAGGGGAGCCGCGCCGCAGGTGCCGGGATTCGCGCTCAAGAACGGCAGATAGTTCACCTTGTTATTGATCGAGTCGCCGCTGCCGCCGCCTGATCCGCCGGGGCCATTGGCTGCGCCCCACCAGTTGCTTGTCGCGTTCAAATTTCCGGTTTGGCTGTACACACCGCTCGCCTCATTCACGGCGATGTTTCCGGCGATACAGTTGTTATTGATCGTGTTGGCGGGGTTTCCGTCTTGCTGGTAAATGGCGCCCCCGCGTTCGGTCACGCGGTTGGCGGTAAACAGATTGCCGGACACCGTCATCCGCGCGCGGTTCGAGATCGCCGCCCCGAAACGGGCCGTATTGTGATCAAACGTATTGTTGTAGGCATACAGAAGGCTCTGATTGCCGTTTTCGACGTAAATCGCGCCTTCTTCAAGGGCTTGATTGCTGCTGAACACGCTGCGACTGACCGATAGGCTTCCCCGCGTGTACAGCGCCGAGCCATAGCGGGCATAGTTGCCTTCAAACCGGCTGTCGGCCACATTGACCGTGCCGCGATAGTTGTAAATCGCGCCGCCCTGTTCGATGCTGCTGTTGGCCGGGTTCCCCGTGAAAGTGCTGAAGCTCACCGAGGCCGTGCCGCTGTCCACATACAGCGATGCGCCATAGCGCGAGCGGTTGTTCGTAAAGGTGCTGTTCGACACCAGCAGCGTGCTGTCGAGCAGATACAGTGAGGAACCATCTTCATTCGTCTGGTTGCCGCTGAAGGTCGCCCCGTTGACGCTGGCCGAGGTTGTCGCGCCGCTGATGCGGATCACGCCGGAGCGGGCATAGTTGCCGCTGAACGTGCCGCCGGTAATGCTCAGACCGCCGCTCACGACTTGGATCGCGCCAATCTGTTCGATGGCGGTGTTATTCGCCATTGACGTGTTCGATAGGCTGAGCTGACCGCTCGAATAGATCGCGCCGACATAACGGGCGACGTTGTTATTGACCGCGCCGTTTATCAGGGTGAGCGATCCCAAGTTATTGATCGCGCCTGCGGTGGCATTGCGCAAACTGCCGCCATCCAGAATGACATTGCGTAAGGTCAGGGATGCGCCCGCTTGAACCGTGAAGAAACGCAGATCCGGCGCGCTGGAAGGCCGCTGGAGGGTCGCGGTTCCCGTCTGCGCGCGGATTTCGATGGCGCTGGTGATCACCGGGAAGCCGTCCGTGCTGTTGACCAGCGTTGTGACGGAATACAGTCCTGTGATGCAGATGATATCAAGCCCGGGGCCGTTGGCATTGGCGGCATTGATCGCGCTGACTAACCCGCTGGTGCTGCCGCTGGGCACGGTGAACGCGCAGACAGGGACTGTCGCTGTTGGGGTTGCCGTTAAGGTTGCGGTTGAAGTTGCGGTACTGGTTGCGGTCGGCGTTGCGGTCGGCGTGGAAGTCTGAGTTGCGGTAGTGGTTGCCGGGTTCGCTGTGGCAGTCGGCGTTCCGGTTGGGGTTTCCGTTGCGGTGAAGGTTTCGGTTGGTGTGTCGGTGGCGGTGTTGGTAGCAGTGGAGGTGGCGGTGTTGGTGGCGGTGTCTGTCGGCGTATCGGATGGGGGAAGGGTGAGCGTTGGCGTATCCGTTGCCGGTTCAGTGGGTGTTTCTGTGTCCGGCACCTCTTGCGCAGTTGTGCTTAAGGTGGCCGGTTTGATGAGTATAAGAAAGGTGCTTAGCACCACGAGCAGGATAACCCAAGTGCGCAATCGATATGACACCAGCCGCCCCTTCTACTGCATCCCCCCGATGCAATGAGTAATTGTAAACTGGCGTTTACAATTTTGGCTATTACAAACGGTTAAAGAAAAACGTTTAAACCCATTCTTAGTTGTTTCAATTTATCAACAATGGGGACTCCAGCGAGGGAGCGCTGTGACGCTATTCGCTCTTTGATTGATAGCGCTCGGCTTGGATCTTAAACATGCTGGCATATTCACCGCCTTGTGCCATCAACGCGTCATGGCTCCCCATCTCGATCAAGCGCCCCGCTTTGAGCACCAATATTTTCTGTGCCATACGCACCGATGACAGCCGGTGGGTGACAAAGACGGTAGTGCGCCCTTTCGTCAGTTCGGTAAAACGGTTGTAGACCTCATTTTCGGCAAACGCATCCAGCGCAGCAGTCGGTTCGTCCAAGATCAGGAGCGGAACATCGCGCATAAAAGCACGCGACAAAGCGATTTTCTGCCATTCGCCGCCCGATAAGTCTTTGGCCTCTTCATAGAAGACACGCCCAAGCATCGTCTCATAACCATGCGGCAGTTGTTCGATCAGGGCTGCCGCACCGCTCATTTCAGCCGCTTGACGAAGGCGCGCCATGTTGTCGAGTTCTGCCAAATTCCCAAAGCCGATATTTTCTTTAACGGTTAGGTCATAACGGCTGAAATCTTGGAAGATGACCCCGATTTGCTGATAGTAACACTGCGGATCGACCTGCCGCAGATCGCGCCCCGCGATGGTAATAGCCCCTTCGGTCGGGTCATAAAGTCGGGTAAGGAGTTTCACCAGTGTGGTTTTCCCGGCCCCGTTTTCTCCGACCAAAGCGACCGTTTCGCCCGGTTGAAGCGTGAACGAAATATCGCTTAACACGGCTTCGTCGCTGCCGGGATAGCGAAAAGAGACCTGATCGAACCGGATCGGGCCGCTCAAATCCGCGGATACCCCCACTGCCTCCGGCGATCGCACCAGCGCCCCGGCGACCGCGTTGGGCGACAGATCCAAGAATTTGAACAGGGTTTGCAGATACACGGTGTTCTCGGCAAAAAAACCTCCCGTTCGCCCCATCTCAGATAGGCTTTCCCGACTGCGCTCAATCGCCTGAAAGACGAGCGCCAAACTGCCCAAACTGATGGCCCCTGCCAGTGCTTGCAACCCGGCATATATCCACATAGAGACGATCCCCACCGCCATGAACACGGTGAGCGCAAGCAGCCATTTCTCATGAGCCGTTACGATTTTGAGGAGCTTGGAGAAGTACTGCTGGTGAGCCCGATGCATTCGCTCGATCAAATAGTCATGCGTTTGGAATAGACGAATTTCTTTCACCGGGTCACGTTCACCCAACAGCCAAGTCAGATAATTAATCATGCGTTGTTCGGGAATATTGCTCACATACAAGTCGGCTTTTTGTTGGGTGAAGCGAAGGACGGCGAACAGCCACGGAATCGTCGTCAGAAGCAGAATAATGGGAATCCATAGGCTGATCTGTGCCAAGATCGCGAATAAACTCAGCGTTGTGATGAGGCTTTGGTTAGCCAGTATGAACTGAAAAATCAGACTTGGGGATACGACCCGCCTCATCTTTGGCCGTTGTGAATAGATCATGGAAACCGGGGCTTTCGAAGAAGGCAATATCAAGCGTTGCCGCTTTGCCGAAGATCACCCGCCGGTTGTAATCGGCTACTCGCTCAACTAAAAACTCGCGCGTCTCCGAATTGAGTTCTCCGGCGACCTGACCAGCGATCCAGATCACGATAAACAGCGCTAAAGGTAGGAGTAAACGCTGCCAATCCGCAGCCGTCTGGGAATCCTGCCCCGCAATCGCAATAACCCCATCGATCACCCGTGCGGTGATCCAGATTTGCAGCGGTGCCATCAAAGCGCTCAGCAGGATCAACCCCGCTGATAGGAGGGTAAGTTTTCGCGCCGCATGCCACGGTACGGCAAGGGCGCGCAGAAAGTTTCGCAAGACGGAAGCAAGGTGTCTGAATGTGGTTGGGTTGTGCAAAGGATTTGTCTCCAAAGGAGTCGCCTCTTTCTGGGTGGGCTTCGCTCAAGGCATGCAGGCGCAGCGGGGGCTGAGTTGGCACGGCTCAACCGCCGGGCGGTTGTTTATCGAACAATTTCCATTGACCCTCTGAAACCACATGAACGCTTCCGTCCACCACCGTCACTGCGCTTTGATCGTCCAGCGCGTAAAGCGGATTCTCGGTCTTCATCGCCCACTGTTCCGCATGCTCGAAAGTGGCTTGGCGGAAATAGTCGGCACCCATGTGGGGGCGAATCACAAAATCAACGATCCCCAGTGTTTTCGCACGTCCGGCGCTGGAAGGCATCACTTCGTCGTATTCGGTATCCCGATAGATGCCCGTTTTACTGAAATGCGCGTGGTCAAAATAGAGCCCTGCCGTCAGCATCATACTTCCCGCGCTGATCCCCACATAGGTTTTGCCCTGCTTCAGAAGGTCGGGCAGCAGGTCGAACAACCCGGACTGTTCCATCCAATAGCTCAAGTAGAATTTATTGCCACCGCCGACAATCAGCGCATCCGCGCGCTCAAGTTGAGGAAGCCACAGCGCTTTAGGCAAACTGGGCAGCGCGGATAACTCCAGCACGCCCAGTGTTTTCCATCCCATCTCGCCCTGCGCTTTCATTACCTGCCAGCCTTCAGCGATGCCAACCGGATAGGCATAAATTGCCGTGGGGATGAATAAGGCGCTGGACTCACCGATTGGTTTGCCTAGTAACTTGGTCAATGTTTGCCGTATGGTGTCGTTGGTGATGCCAGAGGAGGTCAGAAGCAGCTTTTGATGGGCCATAAAATGTCTTTTCGACTTCACTTCAAGCGGATCGATCATACCACTTGAATCAAAAAGACGGAGCGTATGCCCCGTCTTTTTTGAGAATTTATTCGTTCAGCCGAGCGGGTTTTCGCTCACCAAGATGAGCGTTCCCGGTTCGAACAGCGTCGCGCAGGTGAATCCGGCGAAATCTGGCACTGTATAGCTGCCGATGATCTCCGCATGGCGTGGGATACCACTCGCCGCCAGCCAGATCAGCGTGCCTTCACCGCGCAGGCAGAAGACCGCCCCATCGTTGAAATAGGTCAGTCCCGGCGGGCTGAAAATATCGACCGCCTGCTCTACCCCCAGATCAAGGAGTCCGGCGATGCCCAGATTCGCTTCACTATAGAGCGGGCCGCCCAACCACGTAGTCGCCGCGCCGTTGTAATACAGCACGCGGCAGTTGATCGCGTAAGCGATGGCGTTCGGAATACCGGTGCGGACGACCCCGGTCTCGTCGAAGTTCTCGCTCTCGCACGTTGGAGACGGCGGCGGCGGTGGTGCATCACCGATATTGACGGTTACACCGCCGACGATCAGGCTCGTCGGATATTCTGGGGCACCGCTGGCGCTGATAACGTGGGCGATGGTCGTCATGCGGTCGCTATTGACCGCCGGGTTGTCGAGCGCATCGACGGTGACGTTCGCCGACCCGCTGCTGGAGAACGTCAGCAGCACAGGCGAGGTACTGCTTCCATTGACCGTGACCTGTGTCGCGTCAAAGAGGATCGCCAGCGTGAACGGCGCGCTCGGCGTGGTCGCAATGCTGAGGGTGTAACTCTGCGGCGCGCTCGTTTCCGTCATGTTGAGAACGATCGGGCTGACGTTGATTCCCGCTGAATCGTCGTCGGTATTGGTCACATCCAATGCCGCGTATGACGGATTCTGGTAGTTCGAATCGCTGCTGGACACGCTCACGGTGATGGTGGTGAGCGTATCGCCGTCATCTAGGGTGTCATCCACGCCCGTGAGCGTCATCGCCTGAGGTTGATTCCAATTCGCACTCGTGAAGACGATCGCCGGGCTGACTGTCACTTCATTGAGATTGGCGCTGCTCAGGCTGACCGTCACATCGGCGGTTGGCTGGCTGTTGAGCACGATGTTGATCGTCGTTGTGCCGCCCGCTTCCGTTGTCGTTAGTCCTGCGCTGGTGTCGATCTGCACCGAAGCGCTGTCGTTGTCGGTGATATTTACGTTCACCGGAGACAGGGCGAACCCGTTGTAAATCGCGTCCGCACTGCTCACGGCGAACGCCACCGAACCAGTATGTGCACCTTCGGCGACCGCATCATCGATGGCCGTGACCGTCACCGTTTGCGCCTGATTCCAGTTTGCGGTGGTGAACGTCAGCGGCGTCAGATCGGGCGTCACCTGCGTTCCGGTCAGCGCGATCGTGACATCGTTTGTGGGCTGGCTGGTGAGCACGACCGTGAATGTATCGGTCGCGCCGCCTTCGGTGACATCGGTGCTGCCGCCGCTTTCGGTGACGGTGATCGCCGCCGAGTCATCATTGATGATGCTCGTTGCTGCCGGGTTCGTCCCATTGATCGCCGCCGTGCCGCTGCTGGCAGCGGTCGGGTTGAGAAGCGTCAGCGTGAGCGTTTCATCCGGCTCGACGGTGTTATCGCCAACGACATCGATCACGAAGGTGGCGGTTACTTCACCTGCCGGGAAACTGATCGTACTGCCGCTGTAGCTGATCGCCGGTTCACTGACGTGCGGATTCGCGTAATCGGCTCCATCGACCGTTCCAGCAATCGAGACATCGACCGTTCCGGCATTCCCCGTCGCGCCTGTCCGCGTGATGGTGAAGGTGCGCTGTGTGGTGCCGCTGTTCCCCTCAGCACCGCTCGGCGTATTCGATGTGATGCTGAACGCCTGCTCGTTATCGGTGATATTCACGCTCACCGGAGACAGGGCGAACCCATTGTAAATCGCATCCGCACTGTTCACGGCGAATGCCACCGATCCGCTGTGCGGGCTGCTTTCCAGCACCGCATCATCGATCGCTGTGACCGTCACTGTTTGCGGTGTGTTCCAGTTTGCGGTGGTGAACGTCAGCGGAGTCAGATCAGGCGTCACCTGCGTTCCGGTCAGCGCGATCGTGACATCGCTCGTCGGTGCGCTGCCAAGCACGACGGTGAATGTATCGGTCGCGCCGCCTTCGGTGACATCGGTGCTGCCGCCGCTCTCGGTGACGGTGATCGCCGCCGAGTCGTCATTGATGATGCTCGTTGCTGCCGGGTTCGTCCCGATGATCGCCGCCGTGCCGTTATTGGCGGCAGTCGGATTGGAGAGGATCAAGGTGTACGTTTCATCCGGCTCGACCGTGTTATCCCCTATCACCCAGACATGAACCACAGCGTGGGTCGTGCCGGCACCAAACGTCAGGGTTGACCCGTTCCTCGACAAAGAGAAGCCGGATCAGTCGTGATATTCCAAGCCCCATAATCCGCACTATCCACTGTTCCACCGAATGCGAAATCGATCGTACCCGCGTTCCCTGTCGCGCCCGTTCGTGTGATCGTGAAGGTGCGTTCAGTGGCTCCGCTGTTGCCCTCAGCAGCACTGGGGGTATCCGATGTGATGCTGAACGCCTGCTCGTTATCGTCAATCGTGAGGGTCGCTGTTTGGTTGGCGGGGTGCTGTCAATCGTGTAGTTTGCGTTCGCCGCCAGCGTCAGCGTGACCGTTTCCGCGCTCTCCAGTTCGGTATCGTTGACGGGCGTGATCGTCACATCGACGAATGCCGCGCCTGCGGGGATCGTCGCCGTACCGGTCAGCGTTTCCACGTAATCCGCCGCCGTCGTTGTCCCGCCGACCGTGTAGCTGACATCGAGCGGCAGGGTCGTGTCGCCTGTGCGCGAAATGCGGAACGTTCCGGTGTCCGGCAGTTCGCTGGCCGCCGCATCCTGCGCGGTGATGCTTACCACGGGCAGAATGCGCTGCACGTTCAGCACAACATTCCCGGCATCAAAGATCAATGCCCAGTCAGCACTGCGAATGCGATAGGTGGTGCCCGCCATCAGCGTCAGCGTGATCTTAGAATTGAGTTGCCGCCGCTGTTGTCGTCACACCCGATCAGCGACAGCCCGTTCACCACGTTCCCAATCCACACGCTGAGTCGGGTGTTATTCGCGGGGGCTTGGCTGCCGATGGTGTCGATCTGATAGGTGCCGCTCGCCGTCGGCGTGAAGTCCCACCACAGCGATCCTGTACTCCCTTGATAATAATAAGGAGCACCACAGTCAAATGAGGTTTGCTCGACCGTCTCGTTTGTCGCGTTGGTGCTGTTTTGCGTGCGCGTGTAGGGCAGCGCCGCCGGGTCAACCGTGTAGGCACTGGCGAAATCGTCGTTGCCGGGGCGCACGTTGAGCGTCGTCGTGGTACTGTCCGCGCTGCCCAGCGCATTGCTGACGCGCACCCAATACTGATAGTTCCCGTTGGGCGTCGGCGTGACGGTAATCTGCTGTGTTGTGCCGAGCGGAGTCGCGGTGCTTGGTGCTGCGCCGCGGTACCACTGGTAGCTCAGTCCACTCCCGGTGGTGACATTGGCGGTCAAGACAACCGACTGCCCATCGAGGGGGGTCGTGTTGGGATTGGCGCTGATAGTGACACCGCCCGGCGCAGCGATGACACTCAGTGTTACCGGATTGGAGCCGCCCAACCCAGCATAGATGTTGCTGAGGCGAATCCGATAGGCGACGCCGGCTGTCAGAGACAGTGTGAGCCTAGAATTCCGGTTGGGAAGTTGGATGTCGTCATTACACGCGACCTCCGCCAGTGCGTTGACCGCATTCCCCGTGTACACGCTAAGCATGGTATCGACGGGCTGGTTAAGGTCACTGCCAGAGGTTTCGAGCCGGTAGGTGCCGCTCACCGTCGGCGTGAAATTCCACCACAGCGATTGACCGGTGTTAGGATCAGCGCACACGGCGGTTGGTTCACCGCTTTCGGTGGTCCCGTTGAGGTTGTTCTGCGTGCGGCTGTAGGGCAGCGCCGCCGGGTCAACGGTATAGGCACTGGCGAAATCGTCATTGCCGGGGCGCACGTTGAGCGTCGTCGTGGCGCTGTCGGCACTGCCGCTCGTATTGCTGACGCGCACCCAGTAATCGTAATTGCCGTTCGGCGTCGGTGCCACGGTGATTGCCTGCGTAGTCGCGCCGGTGGGATTGGTCGTGTCACCTGCCGTACCGCGATACCAGCTATAGGTGAACGGTGCAGTCCCGGCGGTCGTGTTCGCGGTTAGCGTCACTGATTGCCCCTCAAGAGGGGTCGTGTTGGGGTTGGCGCTGATCGTGACGCCGCTCGGCGCGATGATAATCCGCTGCACATTCAGCGTTACCATACCGGCGTGTAATGTTCCCCCAAATTCAGCGACGCGAATGCGGTAGGTCGTACCCGCCGTCAGCGGCTGTATAAGTTTGGAATTACGGCCGCCTGTGTTAGTGTCGTCGTTACACCAAAAGTACGACAAACCGCTCACCGAGTTCCCGGTGAATACATCGAGTACCGTATCGTCGGCGGGGACAGCGCTGCCAAGCGTGTCGATCTGATAGTTGCCGCTCACGGTCGGCGTGAAGTTCCACCACAGCGATCCTGTAACGGTACTGCTGCAAAGACTCAAACGCTCGTTCACCTCGTCCGTCGCGCCGGTATTGTCCAGCGTGAGGGTGTAAGGCAGTGCCGCCGGGTTGATGGTGATCGCATTGGCGAAATTGTCATTGGTGGGGGCGGCGCTGACAGCGCGCGTATCGACGAAACTAAAAATGCCAACCGCAAGCGTCAGCACGAGGGCGAAAATTACCAAAGGGCGGGAGCGTGAGATCATAGACAGCCTCAATGTAAGCGCAATGTTTGGAGCAGGATGCCTGCGCACAGCATCAAATATGCAGTTGAGAAAACATGTGTCTATTGAATTATGCATGAAACTTCTATTGGGTGGAAGTTAGGGTTTGATGACAAGTTGTAAATGACGCGGCGTTCCGTAAAAACTTGCTGTTCTTCGAAGGGGAGCTTTTGACCTAGTGTTTTGGGAAGCAGGTGCTGCCCTGCTATTGGTCTGTTAGGGCAAGGGGCAGCGTGATTCGAACGTGGGTAACTTCTCCGGGGGTGCTTTCTGCCTCAATCCACCCGTGATGCAGTTCGATAATCCGTTTGACCATCGATAACCCCAGTCCTAAACCGCGATGGAGACTGCGTGCATCATCGACTTTATAGAACCGATCAAAGACATGCGGCAGTTTATCGGACGGAATCCCGTCACCATTGTTGGTGACTTCCAGTAGGCAGTGGTCATCCTCTGCGAAAGCGCAGCGAATATGAACCGTTCCCCCTGACGGTGTGTAACGAATGGCGTTCGTCAGCAGTTCGCTGATCGCTTCTTGCATCAATGTTGAATCAAACCACACCTGTATGGGATGTGAAGGCAGTTCGGCAGAAATCACAATGCCTTGTTGGTGCGCTTCCGTGCGCTGCTGTTCAACGACATTGAGAATCGCATCATTGAGCCGCCCCTCTTCAAGAGACAGCTCAGTCATGCTGTCCAAGCGCAGCATTTGTTGAAGCTGCTCCAAGTCACGGCTTAGATAGAAAACCTGATGCTCGATTTCCTCGAACTTCTGAGATTTGCGCTGGTCGTCTTGCGTGTGCTGAATGATGTAGATGCTGGTGATAATGTTGGTCAGCGGGTGCCGCAAATCGTGCGATATATAACGCATCAGCTCGGTGAGCAAATTGGCGCGCTGTTTTTCAAGCGCTAGCTCAAAGGCCTGCTGCTCAAGCTGCTTGCGCTGGCGAAGATCAACGACGACCAGATAAACGATCCGGATCTGGTCGATGACCATCGAATTGGCAAGTAAGTAGGTGGGGATAACCTGCTGTTGAGAGTCCTGAAACTTAAATTCCTCTGCCAACCCGGTTTCGGTTTGCAGCCGTTCTAGAAAACACCGGAATCGCTCATGCTCGGAAGCGACCAAATACTCGTCGATACAATGTGAAACAAGGTCTGCGGTGGACGAATAGCCTAAAAACCCGCTGAAGAAGCGATTGCTATACAGAATCACGCCCTCGATGGAGAGTGTGACCGCGCCTTGCTGCATGTCCTCAATCAACAGTCGATAGGGTTGATCGGCACTTTGAAGCGTATAGACCTGATGCCCCTGCGCGGTGGAGAGGACGAACGCATCGACTTCACCCCGTCTAACCGCCTCCAGCGTATCTTCGGCTTCCTTCAAACGGGCCTGAAGCGCTGTGTTTTCATCGAGTAGTTGCTCGTAGGATTTAGAGATAGACATACAGCAGTTCTCACCGTAACTACAACAAATGTCTATGAGAGGCTTGCAGTGAAATAGTCTAGGTCTATGGAATAGCCCACTTGTTTGCACGCTGGCACCGGCTGATGTTTGATCAGCGTGGGAATCGCCATCACATTCGCATCATCGGCGGCGTGCGGGTACTGATACACATCGACGACCCGAAGATCGTAATCCCCGTGAAAACGGGCTTCGAAGAGACCCCGCACGAATGAAATCATCCAAAGAGAGCGAGCACTATGCCCTGCGACGTACAGCGTAAAAACGTACTTTGAGCTTGAGTGTTGGGGGTGAAGGAGTTCGTTATCGCGCATCATCGTTTTTTCTCACATCAATTTGGAACTTGCAGCCCGCTCAAAACTTTTTCGATGTTCGACAAATCCCCATAGACTCTTCTTACCGGGGGAGGGGATAAGCGTACCAGCGTCGGAATCACGATAATTTGATCCCGTTCTGCCAATTGCGGATTGTCGATCAAATCGACAATTTGTATCACATAAACTTCGCCTGCAAGATGGGTATCGCACAGCTTACGGAGATTGGCCGACGCCACTACAGATCGCGGGGTTTGCCCGGCGACATATAAACGGAACGTCCAGACATCTTCACTTGGTACAGCAGGCGGTTCAGCATCACTCATGGTGTTCAACATTCTCACTCAAATCATCGGAATGCAGGGTCTTGGTCGCGCCCATACCGCGCCGCTGTGCAAGGGTATCCGCATAGAAATCAGAAGTCGTTTTTCGGCGGGCTTCCTGATCCGCAAGCAGACGCATTTCCGCTTCCTCAACCTCTAATTGGGTCTGAAGGGCGGCAATTTTGGCTTTGAGCATTGTCCGCTGTCCACCCAATTGAATACGCCGCAGCTCCAGCTTTTGCTTGCGGATTAACTCCTGTTCCGATTCGTGCGCTTCTTGTGCAACGCGGGCGGAACCGGTCAAAACGCCGGAAGTGCCTGTGTAGGCATCAAGAATTTGTATCCCTTGAGCGGTGATTTCAAATTCGCACACTTGGTTGGAATGCGCCATCCCGCGCGATTTGAGAATGTACAATGTCCGGTTGCGTTCACCGTTCGCTTCGAGATTATTCATCAATATCCATGTGTCAATCATGGATGAAATATGAATTTGCGTCTGCTCGTCGGGATCGCCGCCACGGGTTAAGCTCGTCAGCAAGGCGGTGATGCCGTGCGTCTTAATGAAATCGATCATCCGTGTCAAAAGGAGACGACTTTCCGCTGTACTCCCGATGACATCGAAGTTCGTTACGGGATCCATCACGACGATTTGCGGGGCAAATTCCACAATACTCTGGTACAGGATGGTCAGGTGCATTTCGAGGCTGTACATCGTCGGTCGCGTCGCCTTGAAGCGCAGCAGTCCGGCATCGACCCACTGCTGCAAATCACATCCGACCGATCGCACATTGCGGATGATTTGACTAGAGGGTTCCTCAAACGAGAAGAACAAACAGCGTTCCCCACGACGACAAGCCGCATCGACAAACTGTGCCGCCATGCTGGTCTTGCCTGTACCGCTCGCGCCAGAAATGAGGATCGTACTGGTGCGGAAGAACCCGTGACCACCCAACATTGTGTCGAGACGCTTGACCCCGCTGGAAACCGTTTCCTCGGAAACCGGGTATTCCAGCCCCACCGACGTGATGGGCATCACAAACAACCCTGAAGCATCGACGAGAAATGGGTATTCGTCGGTGCCGTGATTTGACCCGCGATACTTGATGATTCGCAGCCAGCGCCGCGCAATGCGGTTATCAATGCGTTGGTCTAAGCGAATCACACAGTCCGAAATATAAGCTTCAATGCCGCGTCGGGTCAGGCTGTTTTCGCCGCTTTCCCCGGTGATCACGGCGGTGACGTTTCTTTCTTTCAGCCAGCGAAAAACGCGCCGCAGTTCCGAACGGAGCGTATCCGTATCGCCCAAGGCATCGAACAACACTTCGACTGTGTCCAGCACAACGCGCTTCGCCTGTACCTTTTTGATAGCGTAATCGATGCGGATCAAAAGGGCCTCGAGGTCGTAATCGCCCGTTTGATCGCCATGGCTCTGATCAATCTGAATGCAGTCAATCGTCAGTTTGTTCTGCTCGATCAAGCGCTCCAGTTGGAACCCAAGCGAAGAAAAATTCTGGATGAGTTCTTCCTGCGTCTCTTCAAAGGCAATGAAGACGCCCGGTTCGTCAAATTGGGTGATGCCGCGTACGAGGAATTCCATCCCAAACAAGGTTTTGCCACAGCCGGTGCCGCCGCACACAAGCGTGGTTCTTCCTTTGGGCAATCCTCCATCGGTCACCATATCGAATCCGGCAATGCCAGTGGGGGTTTTCACAAGTGCGGAGAGCGTCGAAGCTGCGGCCATTTTATATCGGTTGTTGAATGAAATAGGCGGAAGAGTGAAATTTCACACGAAGGAACCCGCTTGCCAACGTTAGGATGTTGACATGAAATGATTATAGTCTGAAACCGACTGTGAAGCAAAGCGTTTTACCCTTAGCAGTCGTCGCAGTGGTGATTATCGACATACATCGTCATCGGGTGGCCGTCTTGGTGATACGTCACCACGCGTGATCCGTAGAGATGCGCCATCGCGTCGTCGGTATACACTTCGCTGGGGGTACCGTAAGCGATCAAACGGCGGCGCACGGCCATCACCTTATCAAAGCGCCGGAAAGCCAGATCGAGATCATGCGTGCTGAGCAGGATCGTCATGCCGTCCGCGTGTAGGTGATCCAACACTGCCATTAAATCGGCCTGCGCCCGCGCATCGACGCCGCTGAAGGGTTCATCGAGGATGAGCAGACTCGCGTTTTGGGCCAGTGCCCGCGCGATGAACACACGCCGCCGCTGACCGCCGCTCAATTCCCCGATCTGCGAGCGACCGTAAGCGCGCATGCCCACCTGATCAAGCGCTGAATCGACCACCTCCCAATGCGATCGGGTGGGCATGCGCAGCCAACCGATCCGCCGCGCACACCCCATCATGACGACATCGCGCACGGTGACGGGAAAATCCCACTTTACGTCGTCCTGCTGCGGCACATAGCCAATCTGAAGCGGATCGGCATGGATGCGCAGCGAACCGGACGACGGCGCGACGAGTCCCATCACCGCCTTGATGAAGGTCGATTTGCCCGCCCCGTTCGGGCCGATCAAGGCGATACGGTCGCCGGGGAACAGGGAAACCGTCACCTCTTCGAGCGCGGGTTCGCGATCCGGGTCGCGCCCGTTGGTTTGGGACGCATTGAGCGTCCCATTTGCTGCCGCCGCGTAGGCGCTGTCATAGCGAATAGTCAGATGATTGGCTTCGATGATCGGGTTAGCGGAGTGCATTGGCAATCGTCCGGGCATTGGTGCGCATCAGGTCAATATAAGTGGGCGCATCCCCATCATACGCGCTCAGGCTTTCGCTGTACAAGGTCGTCACCAGCGTGACCCCGGCCTCACTGGCGACTAAATGCGCCATTTCGGGATTGGCGCTCACTTCCGCGAACACCGCCGGGACATGTTGATCGCGCAGGAAGGCGATCAGGTCGGCCAGCCGCTGCGGGTCAGATTCGGCGGCGCTCGATGCACCGGGGAGCACGGTTCCGGCGATTTGGAAGCCGTACTGATCGGCAAAATAGGCCATGAATTCATGCGTCGTCACCAACACGCGGCGTTCCGGCGGCACCTCGGCGATCGTCTGCTGAATTTCGAGATCAAGCGCTTCAAGCTGGGCGGCATAGTCGGCGGCGTACTGGCGGAAAACCTGCTCGTGATCGGGATCGAGGGTGGTGAAGGCATCGGCGATATTCTGCGCCCACATGATCACGTTGAGCGGATTCATCCACACATGCGGATCACATTCCGCTGAAGGCGCGGCGGCTTCGGCAGTCGCGTCGGTACTGCTCGTCAGCGGGGGATCACCCGCACAGGTCAACCCGTCGCCGAGCGTACCAAGCGCTTCCGGCTCCCATGCGCCGCTGTTGGGATCGTGACTGCTCACGCGCAGGATTTGGACGTTGCGCGAGGCGAGGACGACCGGGATATTGCTCCCTGTCGATTGAATCAAGTTGGTGAGGAACTGCTCATACCCCGCGCCATCCGCCAGAATCATCTGGGCATTGGCGAGTCGGGCCGCATCTTCGACCGTCGGCTGGTAGGCATGCGGATCGGCATCCGTGGGCAGCAGCGAGTCGACGTTGATCAGGTCTGCCGCGACCACGCGGGCCACGTCGGCAAGGATGGTGTTCGTCGCGATCACGGTGATCGCGGAAGGCTGGGCGGCAGCAGGCGCAGTGCTTCCATTCAGGGAAAGCACCAGCACGAACAAGGACAAGAGAAGCACTAACAGACGTTTCATGGGCAGCAAAAATCCTTCGGTTGAGTATGCGGCGTAGAAGGCACCGATGATGGGCAAAGTAGAAATCGCGTATTGAGACTTGGTATCAATACGCGATTCAGGATACGCCGCAGGGTGGGCGTTTGTCAAGATGAAGGTCTGTGCGAGGCTTGGAAAGGGAAATCAGCGGTGCAGAATATGGGTCGGCAGCGGGCCAACCGCCGGATCATAGGCCGGGTTTTCCCACAGAATCCCCGCCGCGTAGTTGAGCGCACGCGGATCATAGGTGTAATTGGCGATCACACCGAGAACGCGAAAACCCTTTTTGATCTGCTTGGAGAGGTTGTTGTCGAAGCGCTTCCCGGCGACGAATTCAGCCACGTACTGCTCGGCGCTCATCTGGGCGGCAAGCTCGGCATAACCCATGATCATGCCGCCCGCGATCATGCCGCGTAGGTTCAGGCGGCGCAGCACATCAAAGCGCGCATCCATCAACAGCGTGCCAATTCCCATGCCTTGAAATTCAGGATGCACGGCGGTATCAACCCCATACATCCACGCGCCCAGCGGAACATGAGTCGTCAGCCAGCCATCGCCGGTCGCTTCTTCCCACGTGTGCAGCCGATCGTGTTCGGGATCGAAGTCGCAGCGCATCGAGGCGGTGCGCCCGACGACGCGCCCGGTTTGCCGGTCGATCGCGACCAACTGCCCTTCGGGAAACACGCGCAGATTATCGAGGTATTGAGCGTGAATCACATCCGGCGGATAGGGATCATCGGCGGCTCCGGCCCCGAAATCGTAGGCCTTGAATTCCATTTCGACCACCCCTTCGACGTGCTCCGGCAGACCGGGCACGACCTCAAAGCGGGCGGTATTGTCTCGTATGTTCATTGAGCACCCGGTTTTCTCTAGGGTACGCATGCGGGGGAATGGGGAGAGGCCAGCGCTGACCTTCTCCCCTATTTGTGTTTCACCGGACGAGGCAGACCTCGTCCTTATGATCCGCTGAGCCCCTGCACGCGGGTGAGCGCTGCTGCCGCTTCGTGGAAATACTGGTTGCGGAACAGCGCGACTTGATAATTCGCGATCGCGCGCTGGGTGTCGCCCTGTGCTTCATAGGCGCGCCCCGCGTAGTAATAGACCTCCTCGACGCCCGGTGTGGTGTCGAGCACGCTGCGGGCCAACGTTAGCACATCGTCGTAACGCCCCACTTGCAAATACGCCTCAAACGCGCCGTACTGATACCAGAACATGCGCCACGGCAGCCCCAGCCCGCGCGCCTGATCGTACATATCGGCGGCCTCGGCATAGCGTCCCATCAGGGTGAGCGTTTCAGCCGAATTGAACAGCGAATACGAATTGGCGTTCGGCCCTTCAAGTTCAGCTTGATTCAACGCAAGCGTGTGCTCAAGGTTGGTCTGCAAATCCCACTGATCGCCCATCACCGCCTGCACGAGTGCTTCCTGTTCGGGGCGGTACAGCACCATGTAATCGCGGTTGAACGGCTGCCAGCGCGGATCATAATCCTGATACGGAATTGGGCGTCCGGTGTGGTCTTCACCGTTGCCCAGCAGCGAGTCGAACGAATACAGCACTCCTAGCGCATCGTCGTAACCAATGATCACACGGTTGTGGCTGAGGAAATCGCCGAAGGCCGTCCCGGTGACGCCGTCATAGTAAACATTTTCAACCAGCACCGGGAAGCCGTTCGCGACCAACCGCCGCAGCATATCGACATCGCCGCCGTAGCGGATGACGCCGCGCAGCCCTTGTGTTTCGGCGAAGGCCAGCAGTTCTTCAATACGGGTCGCCACGTCTTCGATATTCGGATTCACGGCGCTGATCACGCTGTCATAGCTGCCCGTGAAGCCGTAATAGCCAAGGTAAATCGTCAGCGCCGCTGTCGAGCAGCGGTTCAACTGCTGGTAGACCTCACGCAGCCCGGTCAGCTTGATCGAAGACGGCAGGGTTGCCAGCGGCTCAGTCAGAATCGCCGCGTTCGGGTCGGGGGTCGAAATGGCATCTTGCGCCTGAGTGGGCGCCGTCGATGTGAACAGCGTTCCTGTGAACGCCGCCAGCAGGAGAGCGATGAGCATACCCAATAGCAATTTCTTCATCATGCCTCACCGGATTCAACCGGGTCGCTTTTAACAAACGCGGCGTATTCTACGTCTTGATAGGGGCGTCGCACAATAGTTTCCGCCGCGCGCTGCGTTATACTCCGGCGCGCACGAAACATCCCCGCATCGAAGGAGGCTTGGCATGGCGACACGGATATGCACAGCGGCGACGCGCGGCGGAACCGGCATTCGACAGGTGAATGTCCGCAGCGGCCCCGGCACTACCTTTTCCATTATGGGACAGCTTCCGATTGGCCTTTCTGGAATGCGCGTGCTTGACGTGCAGCCCGATGCCCAAAACACCCGCTTTCAGGGGCGGCTTTACCAGTGGTTCAAACTGCGACTGCCGAATAACCAAGAAGGTTGGGTGCGCGATGATCTGCTGGAGATCAGCGGCAATTGCAGCGCGTATGGTTACGGCGTGGTCGGCGCTATCACGCCCGCGAACCGTATCCCGCGTGTCATGCCTGCTCCGCCTGTAACACCACCTCCGGTCACGCCTCCCGCGCCGCCCCCGGTGACACCGCCGCCTGTAACACCGCCGCCCGTCAGCGATGAAGCGGAGCGCATTCGCAAAGCCGCCTACAACATCACTGCCGCGTTCGAAGGTGGCAGCTATGCGTCCTACAATAACACCGATGCGGGTGTGGTCAGCTATGGGCGTTTTCAGGCGACTTTGGCCTCCGGTAATCTGGAAGTGCTGCTGGATCTGTACCTGAACAGCGCGCCCACGGGTACAAACGCCGACACCTTGCGCACACAGTATATGATGCGGGTGCGCGCGAAAGATCCGTCGCTGCGCAATGACGCGGCCTTCCGCGCCCTGCTGATCAGCCTCGCCGCCGATCCGCTCATGCAAGCCGCGCAGATCAAGTTCGCTACCCTCCAGTTCTGGACGCCAATGGTGAATTACAGCGTGCTTCCGCGCGGAATCGTCACGCCGTTAGGGCTGGCGTTCGTCTTTGATACCTCGATCCATCACGGGCTGTACGGCGCGGAAACCAGCTTCCTGCGCACCGCCGAAAGCGCGCTTGGCGTGGCTGCGGTGTCGAAATTGGGTGTGAATGTCGGCGGCATCACCGAAGCCCAGTTGATCACCCGCGCTGCCGAAATTCGCCGTGATAAGCTGGCAGCGCTGACCGCTTCGACCGGGCTGGGCGGGCTGCGTGTGCGCGGGGATTTCTGGGTAGCGCTGATCAACAGTGCCGATTGGCAGCTTCAAGGCGATGCGAATGGGGAAATTCTCGTCAAAGCGGGGACGAAAGTTCAGGTTCGCATGCCGTAAGAAGAACGTCATAGCGCCGCCTATGCTTTTACTCCTACCCTGCGTTGACAGCTTTCGCGGTGTACGGCTATCCTGAAACTAAAGAGGCTTCGGCACAGCAGGACAGGTGAGCGATGCGAACGTTGGTGATCGGCGCGGGGATGGCAGGCTTGAGCGCAGCACGCGATCTACACGATGCGGGCGTTCAGGTGACGGTGCTGGAAGCGACCGGGCGAATTGGCGGGCGGGTTTTCACAGATCGCGATTTCGCAGGGTATCCGGTCGAATTCGGCGCGGAGTTCATTCACGGGGATCGAGTCCCCACGGCGATCGCTGCCAAACGACAGGGGATGCGTCTGCTCCACTGGCGCAAAACCGATGACTCGCTGGTGCGGTTGGCGGATGGTACCCTGCGCACCATGAGCGATGCGCGCCTGCTCTACCCTGATTTCGACGTGACGCGCACATGGATACTGCCCGATATTCCGGTTGAACAGCCCGATGAATCGATCGCCGGGTACCTGACGCGCATCGGCTTCAGTGAGGCGCAGCTTGGCTATTTGCGCCGCAGTTGGGCGAATGCCGCATGCGAAGCACCGGAACAGATTAGCGCGACCGCCGCCTTGGAGCATATGCGTGATCGAACGGCGGGAGAAGGCGATTTTCGCTTCCTTGATGGCTATGACATTTTGATCGACGAAGTCGCGCAGGATCTCGATCTGCACATGAAGTCGATGGTGACCCAGATCGCATGGGATGATCAAGGTGTAACGGTTGTGACGGTTCATCTCGATCGCTACAAGGCCGACAATGTCGTGATCGCGGTGCCGTTGGGCGTCCTGAAAGCGGGGAAAATCCGCTTTGCGCCTGCGCTGCCGCCCGCCAAACAAGACGCGATCGACGGTTTGATTATGGGCGTTGGTATCAAACTGATCTACCGGTTTGATATGCCGGTGCTCCCTGATGGAATCGGCGCGTTTTACAGCGCTCAAAATCCGCCGATGTGGTGGTCACCGTCGTTTGGGCGGGACACGCACACACAGGTGGTCACGGGGTTCGCGACCGGTGATTGGGCGCGCGAACTGCTGTCGAAGGGGCCGGATGGCGCGTTGGCGGCGGCGCTTGATAGTCTGCGCAGCGAACTGAATCAACCCGAACTCACCCCTTCTGCGATGCACCTGATGGATTGGAGCAGCGATCCGTTCACACTTGGCGGCTACAGCGTCGCGCCGGTCGGTGGGGCGCATTGGCGGGCTGCGCTGGCACAGCCGATCGATAATCGGTTGTACTGGGCGGGCGAAGCGACCGCGCCGAATGCATGGGCGGCGACCGTTCACGGGGCCTATGCCAGCGGCAAGCGGGCGGCGCGCGAAATTCTGCACGCACATCCGCAGTGAATCGCTGACCTTCACCCCGCTGACTGACCGATCACCCATGTTTGCAGCGCCATCAGCGCCCGCAGATTGCGTTCCATATCGGGGTCATCGTGGCTGAGCAGCTCGACATCCGCCGAGGGGATGCCAAGCGCATCCACCCAACCCGACGCCGTGCCCGTCACCGGGTAGGCGCTGAACGCCGCGCCATAGCTGTAGCCGGCTGCTGTCCCGTACACAGCCGACATCGCTGAGGAGCGATCCGACCCCTCACAGTTGCCCGCGTAGACTGCCCCTGCCGCGCTGTGATAGAACAGTACCACCGCCGGATGCAGATCGAGGATCAATGCCGAAAGCGCCTGTGTTTCCGGCTCACTCATCGCCGCCGCGCCGGGGTTGACGAGCTGATCACGCCAGTACGCTTCTGACGACCATTCACACAACCAGTTGCGGTTGAGATCGACCCCGTTGGCATTGAAACGCGCGCTCAGCCCGGTTCCGCGCGCCAATCCATCCGGGTTCGCCGCCGGAATCAACGCGAACGTGATGCCGGGGAGAATGTCACCCGGAAGCGCCTCAAAATGGGCGGCTAAACCATCGATCAGCGCGGCGGTGTTCGCTTCATAGCCGCCGTGTATCGCACCGATCAACAAAATGATCCGTTCGCCCGTGCCAAACCGCCGCAGTGTGAGCGGACGCCCTTCGACCGAACTGCCGATTTGCACCGCTTCGTTCGAGAGGGTCGGCACGATCGCCGCAGTTGGCAGGGGGGGATCAGTGGGGATCAGTGCCGGGATCGCTGTATAGGGTACCGTTGGCAGCACAACCAATGTCGGAGCATCGGTCGGAGGAGGCTCAAGCGTCGGCGCGATCACGGCGATTGGATTGGGTGTGTGCGTCGGTTCCCCGATGATCAACGCGGGACGAGGCGTGCTTGTGGGAGAAATCTCGACAGAAACGGATAGGACTTCTGCCTGTTGGCAGCCCGCCGCTCCGCTGAGTATGATCAACAGTATCCACTGGCTAAAACGCCGCACGGCGTGATGTTGAAGGGATTGGGAACTCATGTCCGAACGAATGCGCCAACTACCCATACTCATGGTGCTGTTCCTGCTGATACTGGCAGCGGGCTGCCAGCCCCAACGCCCCGACGTTGTGATTCCTACACTGGCATCACTGCCCACCATCACGCTGACGTTTACCCCGTCCATTACGCCGACGTTCACCGATACGGCCACGGTAACGGCCACCTTCACGGCGACGTTAACGCCGACGATCACCGAAACGCCGACCAGCACGGCCACCGAAACGCCAAGCGAGACGCCGACATCGACGGTGACGAAAACTCACACGCCGACGCGCACGCCCACCGCGACGTTTACCCCGACGGCGACTTTCACCATCACCAATACGCCGACGATCACGCTGACGCCGACCAACACAGCCACCGCGACGGTTACGCCGAGCGCCACCCCGACGATCACCAATACGCCGACGCCGATTCCACCGACGAGCACGCCGACCAGTACACCCGCGCTGCCGCATATCTTCAGCTTCACGCCGAATGTGATGGTCGTGCCGCCGAATTCAACCATCACCCTGACATGGCAGGGCGAAGGCGATTTCGCACGCATCGAGCAGTTGAATCAGGCCGGGCAGATTTTACAGGTGTTCCAACCGCTGCCCGTTGTCGGTCAATACTCGGTTGTGCTAACCTCAGCGGCGGGCCGCGCGGCGATCTTCCGTCTCGTCGTCAATCGCGGCGGGCAGGAAACCAGCACCAACGCCACCATTCAAGTCAACTGCCCGATTCAATACTTCTTCGGCGATTCGATTGCGCCGCCGAACGCGGGTTGCCCCGCCGCCGCGGTCTCGGTGGTCACAGGCGCTTACCAGCCGTTCCAATACGGCGTGATGCTGTACGTCAACGGCACCGTTAGCGGCTTGGCGATCAACCGCATTTACGGGCTAATCTCCACGAACAACACTTATGGGGGTGCAGCGAACAGTTGGGACGGCACGACGATCCGCAACGACACGCCGCCCACCAATTTCTACATGCCGCAGCAGATGTTCAATTGGTTCTACTATAACACGCTCGCGCCCATCGGCGGCTGGAACAGCGCGCTCGGCTGGGCGACCAGCAATATCGATACCAGCAGCCGTTCGATCCAGTTTGAGAACAGCGTCAGCCTCAGCAGCCCGTTCTATATCGATGCACCCGGTGGCTATGTGTTCCGCTTCAGCGGCGGCGACAGCGGTACATGGTCACGCGTGCGCTAGATGTTCCGCTTCAAACTTTGTGGGGTTTGATCTGAGAAAGATCAGGCCCTTGCCATGTCATTGAAGCCGGTTCCTTGAAAGGAATCGGCTTTTCTTGTCACTGGCATTTTGCTGCCTGTGTAGACAGAGAAATCCATCGTCGATATATCCGCCATCAGGGTTGATCGCGTAGCGGGATTAGCGCGAAAACTTGCGAGATCTGTGGTGCTCCACGGAAACCACCCCGCAGCACACGCAAAACATCAGTACTATCCCCGGTATCTATTTCACGACCATCGCTGGCGTTGTACGGATAACCCGTATGTTAACGAATTCACCCACTCCCACACATTGCCGCTCATGTCCTGTGCCCCCACCCATGACATACCTGATGGTGCTGCCGACGTTTGCAGTTTGACCGTTGAATTATCACTCCACACGGCATTATGATCATCCAATCAGTTCCCCATGGGTAGATTAAGTTGTCAGGTCCGCGCGCAGCATATTTATTCTGCTTCGGTTGGTAATCGTATGCCACGCTGATTGACGCAGAAATCACGCGCTTCAAACCATGTAATGTGATCTACCGGGCGCTGAGCGCCTGTGAAACTAGCTATGATTTTCAGTTACCCCGTCAAACATCGAAAACTGCTTGATTGTGTTACTTCCGTTTTATCAATCGGGAGCACATGCGTCGAAGCACTGTTGGCTAACCGGCTGCTCATCATATGCGGCTGTTGATCCCATTTCAAAACATCCCGCCGGCACCAACACCATTGTCACCTCATCAAAAACTTGTTCGACTGGTGTCCACTGGGCATTTGCTGTGATTATCGCTGGCGTAGGTGAATAAAGCAGGAGTTTCCGTGGGAATTGCCGTTGCTGTGGAGGTATTCGTTGCCGTAGGTGTATGCGTTGGTGGGGTAATGCAGGAAAACTAAGGTCACACTGGGATGCGCCCGCTGCACAAATTTGCGGTGACTCACCAAGATAAATAATCACGGTGCGAGCTGTACCAGCGCTCAGGTCATACCAAAAAATATCAGCATCCGCCATTGTTTGTGTCAGTGTCGTGATTGCTTGGCAGTTCAATGGAAGCGGTGCGCTCACCGTGCGTACCATGTTGAAACAGATTGGCGTCGACGATCACGATCATAGGGTAATCCACGAAATCCAGCTAGGAATTCGAGTTCTCGGTGCAAGTTTATCCCGTTGACGGTTGTCGCTTCAAAATACAAACCCTTTGATATTTACAGGCCCGGGGCTAGGAAAATACAGTGTAAAGGTATCTGAACGAAAAACCATCGGTTCTATAGTTGCTTGCTCTTGCCCGACTACGGCAGACGCCCCTAACAGCAGGAATAGGAGGAGGAACAGAAGAGTGCCGGGATTGATCGGTCCGTGTGACGCTGCATGGAATTACCCCCAATCGAGTGAACAATTGGCAAATTGTATCGGAGCACTAATAGACATGCTACTAATTGAATACAATTGAAATTGGTACGCAATAGTTTGACATACCATACATTGCGGGCGAACCGGTGGCTCGCCCGCTGTTTTTCAGGCCAAATCAAATTCACCTGGGGTTTTATTATGAAACTAAAGTTACATACCACTGCTGACATATTCTGACATTAAACAGCCAAATTCTTCCGCATACTACCATTTGCGTCACTGTGGGGCTTCCACCGTCACGCCTTCGATCAAAATCCGATCCCCTTGACCATCAGCGCGTGCGATACGTCCCCCGTCGCCCAGCCGGTAATGCCCCACCGCCAGTGTATATCCTGCTCCCGGCGGCACCTCGAAGAAATCCGCCATCACGATCACCTGATCCCCCAAGCGCCATGTATGCACGCTCAGCGGCGTATCCGATCCCATAAAGGGAGCGGCATTTACATCATCGCCCGCCCGGTAGAGGTGATGAAACTGCTGGATCGCCTCGTGCGGCAGTGTATCCGTCACCCGCCACAGTGTCGAGACACGCCAGCGGCTGCCCACCCAGCGCACCCGCCATCCCTCAAGCTGAGTGTGATCATCCAGCGCGATTGGCGTCTCAAGCGCCGTCATGCCCAGCGATGACGCATCCGGCACGGCGCGGTTATCTACGTAGGTAGAGACGAACGGTTCTGCTCCTAGACGGCGCGGATACGAGTGCGCCTCGCTCGTCAGCCCGGAGGCTTCCAATTCTTCCCATGCTTGAATCGGGGCCAGTGTCGAGAATTGCAGCGAAGGCGAGTCCGGCAGGATCAGCAATACATCCCCGTTGAGCACCCTCGCCCCTCGATCTTCCCATAGCAGCGTGGTGAAAACTGTCGCCTCGCCATCTTGCGGATCGACCGGATCATCGCCATGGGTATAGAACAAGATCGGGGCGCCGAGGGCATCCTCTCTCGCTGCCGCTGCCGCGTCGCGCGATTCGCGCAGGATGCTCGACAGCGCCGAGTTCAATGGACGCACGCGGTTCGCTTGATCGAGCGTCAGCGCCGCTTGTACCGTCCACATCGCCGCCAGCACCAAAACAATTCCCGGCACGGCGATTTTCCACAATCGCCACCCGAACAAGCCAATCCCGGCTCCGGCGATCAGTCCAAAAGCGGGCAGCGTCACCAATTCATAATGGGGCAGCACGGGCGAGGTGTGGATCAAGAATGTCAGCGGTGAGGTGACCAGCGCAGCCAGCGTGAGCTCACTGAGTCGATCGCCCCGGCGTGCCCGTTTGATCACCACCCATGCGCCAATCAGCAGCAGCGCGGCGGCGAATATCAGGGTCATCTGCTCCATGAACAATACGAAGTCGTCATTGTTGAGCCGACTGTCGATCCCACTGCCGAGATACGCCCAATCATGGCCCAGTGCCAATCGCAGCGCACTCAGCGCCGCGCTGAAATCAATCGTCAACCCGCCGCTCGCCACCGTTCCCGCCTGTGAGATCACATCCGGGGTGGTCAACAGCGCGTAGAAGTACGGAAGCGCCGCCAATAGCGCAATCGCCGCCCCAATCAAAACCGGGATCGGTGTTTTCCACCATTTGAAGCGGATCAGTGCGTACAGCGTCAGCGGGATCATCGCCGCGCCCGCGAAGTGAATCTGCATCCCCAATCCGCCGATCAGCACCGCGAAGGCGATCCCGATCGAACGGGCGCGGGTCTGCGTCGGCTGCGAACCCTGAAAGGCGGCGATCAACCATGCCAGCATCAGCGGCCCCAGCAGATTCGGCTGCCAAATGCTTCGCGCGTAGAACACCGCGAACGGGTTGGCCGCAAGGAACAGCGCGCCGATCAGTCCGGCGGTGTGCGTCCAACGGCGGCCCAACCACCATACGCCGAGCACCATCAGCGTATTCAACAGCGCGACATACACCACCGCCACCAACGGATCGGCAGAAAGCTGGAACGGCGGCACAAACGCCCACACGCTCGCCGGAAAAAACGGAATCCCGACCGAGGACTGCTGTCCCATGAACAGAAAAATACCGCCGCGTGCGATGCGTAGGGCATCAAAGCTGATGCGCGCCTCATCCCACGCGTAAGAACTCACGCCCAGTGGCAGAATGCGCAGTGCCGCCGCCAGCACAAGGATCAACAGGATTGCGATGCGTTCGTCACGTTTGCTCAAGTTCATGGGATCAATTCGCGGAAGTCCACATGGGTAGGGCGAAAAATGGAGAAGTCACGGCGGTCGAAGGTGAAGATTCGCCGGATATTGAGCCGTTCGGCAAGTGCCATGATTGCGGCATCGGTGTAATCAAATTCCGCCGACACGTACTGCGTCATAATCACTGACATTCGTTTCATGACATCGGTGTCAATCGGAATAACGCTAAAGCCTTGGCGCAGCAGTCGATCCGCCTCCACCGCGCGCTTGTAACTGATGCGAATAGCCAGCAGGTAAAACAATTCCACCAGAACCGGCGCTGGGATCACAAGCTGCTCTTGACTCAAACTTTCCATTTGAGCGACGGCTGCTTTGTGATTGACATCCTTGTCGTACAAGTAAGCGATCAGCGCATTGGTATCAACCAGTATCGGCATCCGTATCCTCAAAGTGCTTGCGCAGGGTTTCGCGTATCGTCACCGACAGATCGGTCATATCGTCTTTGAAAACGCCTGCCAGTGCCCGCCGTGCTTCGAGTTGGGTTTGTCGCTGCTCATCGGTGATCACGGGGAGCACCGTGCGAGCATTCATCAGGCGGATCAGGAGTTCTTCTACTGAGATCTGCTCGCTTTTTGCCATGGCTTCCAACCGGTCGGCCACCTCGCCGCCAATCAGCAGTTCGCTCATCCTTGACTCTCCCGAACTTGACGCGTTTGACTTGCGCTTTCTATTGTACAGCGGTTGGTTCGGCGGTGGCGTCAACCGGGGCGGCACAGGGTGGAAGCGTGTTTAAATCGATCAGCCACAGCCCGCCATTCGCACCGGTCGCCGCCAGCGCAATCCGCTGATCATCCGGGCTGATCCACCACTGGGCGCGCTCATCTTCCGCCAAGCGCAGCGGCAGCGGCGCGAGGTCGTACAGCGTGTTTTCGTCACGGTTGAAGCATTGCAAGTGGGCTTCGCCGTCGATGTCCAGCGCTACATACACCCGGTTGACCAGATTCGTCGCCGGATCAACCAACGGCAGCGCGCCGGGATAGTTATTGCCGGGCGGCGTGGCTTCGAACAGCGGCTGCACGAATCCGTTCGTCGCCACATACAGCGAATAGCCAAGCGCGCCGCTTTCCATCTCTCCGCTAAAGACGATCCGCCGCCCATCGCGCGAAACGCCGGGCGTGGTGATCGACGGTGGGTTGCGATCTAAGAAAGGACTGATGGCGCGGGATTCCGCGTCGGCAGTGAAGTAGTAAACCGGATCGCCATAGCCGCCGTAGTAGTAGGCGAGGAAGCGCTCTTCTGGCAGCCAGTAGATCCCTTGAAGGGTGCGGTTGCTCAGCCGCACATACAGGGTGCGCGCCGCTTCACCGCTAAATCCGGCTGTGATCAAGACATTGATGCGATCCTGATAGACGAGGCGATCGCCATCCGGCGAAAAGGTCAGCATCGCATGCGATGGATCATCAATGCGAAGGGCCGCCGCCAGTTCGGGCGTCACCAGTGCTTCATGCGGATGTGGATTTGGGAACGGCTGCACCCCGCGCACATTGTAGGAGTACCACTCCCATGTGTTGAAGAGATTCGTCCGGCAGCCCACGCCGAAGCGCAGCACATGCTCGTTGACCCATTCGACCGACGCCACTTCTTGATCGGGCAGCACCGCGTCAATCCCTGCCGGGAGCGTGATCGCCGGATGCGGATCAGTCGGATCACCTGACGGCGTAATGGCGGTGTGATCGATCGGAATGCCCTGTTCGTACATTTCCAGCGGGATCACGAAATTCTGAGTGCGTCCCGGCTGCAAAGCATAGTCGAGCAGCAGTCCTGCACCGCAGGCATTGACCGCCGTCCCGTCCCCTTCCGCGATCACCGCGCCGGTCTCGTCAAAGGCCTGCGCGCTCAAGGCAATATTGGTATAGGCGGTTTCGCCGCTGGTATTCGTCACCCGTCCATGCAGCTCTTGGATCGGCTGGCCGAAGGTGCCCACGCTTTCGACGATTTGCACCGATTCGACCACCAGATCCGGTGCGTCCGGGTTCGGGACACTCGTCTGACCCGCTTCTTGCGCCCATGCCGCACTCGCACCCAGCACGCATATCCCACTTAGCAGCAAGGCTCTTAAACGGTTGATCATACCGCCTCATTTCATCGTTTATCGTGTTGTGTATGGTAGCGTGCGCTTCTCAAATCCGGTAGGGGAATGGCTTTTTGGCCTTGCGCCCTGCTTCGGGGTAACATCGTGCTTCTATATTGATTGAAGGCTTGTTTGATCGAGTTTTTGTAACCGACCTCCATCCTGTCATCGGGGGACTTGACGTGAAACGCATGCACGCTGTTCGCCTGTCTGTCGTTCTTGCCACCATCGCGCTGATCGCGCTGCTGGCAGGAGTCCTCGCGCCCCATGCGGCGGCGCAGCAAAGCACGCCGCTTACTGTCGAAATCACCAGTACCGATGCAACGCAGCTTCCTACGACCATCCTCACGGCCAATGTCTATACTGCGGTGGGCACACCGCTAACCGGCCTGACCATCGACAATTTCAGTTTGCGCGGCGCACTGGCAGACGCGGGCGGCAGCATCACCAGCGTACAGAACGTCAGCGCGGATGCGATCCCGTTCTCTGTCGTGCTGGTGATCGACACCAGCAGCAGTATGTACGGTACGCCGCTTCAGCGGGCGAAAGATGCCGCGCGCGAGTTCGTGGACAGCCTGCGCGCAGATGATCAAGTGGCGCTGATTGCCTTTAACAGCGATGTATCGCTGGTTCAAGATTTCACCGCCGATAAAGCCAGTGTCGGCGCTGCCATTGATACCCTCGTTTCGACCGGACGCACCGCGTTGTATGATGCCGCCGATGCAGCGATTGCTGCCGCGCAGCGTGCGCCCACACAGCGGCGTGTCGTTGTTTTCCTCAGCGATGGGCAGGAAGATCGCGGCAGCGAAACGGCGACCCGCTTCACATCGCTGCAAAACGCGCGCTCAACCGGCATTCCGGTCTATACGATCGGCTTTGGATCGGTCGATCAGGACTACATGCGGCGTTTCGCTGATGGTTCCGGCGCGCAGTTCTTCCTTGCGCCATCGCCCGAACAGCTCGGTGATATTTACACGTCGCTCTCGAACGCGCTGCGCAGCCAATACATCATTACGCTGAACACTCCGCTGGCCAACGATGGCACCGAATACCCGTACGAATTGGTCGTCACCTACGGCGAGATGAGCGGATCGGTGGAAGGCAGCCTGCGTGCGCCGATCCCGGTGCCGGTGGTGCGTCTGCCCGATGCGCCGGTTGACCCGATCCGGGAACCGGTGACGCTCACCGCACAAATCCTTGCCGATGACCCGATTACGAGTTTCAGCTACCAGATCGGGGACGCGGAACCGCAGACGATCGACGGCGAACCCTATGACATTGTGATCGATCCGAATGTGCTTCCTCCCGGTGATCTAACGCTCTCCATCAGCGCGACCGACAATACCGGCGACACCGGCACCGCCGCACTGCCGCTCACGATCGCCGCGCTGCCGCCCACAATCAACCTTGAGCCTGATCCGGCGACCCTGAATGTTATCTCGGAACCGGTTATTCTTCGTGCCTCCGTCGGCGGGCAAACCCCCGTGACGAGCATTGGCTACCTGTTCGATGATGGTGGCAACATTGGTGTCGATCCTGAACTCTCTTCGGGAGTGGAGATTCGGATTGATCCGCGCAGCTTTATGCCCGGCCCGCACACGCTCACGATAATGAGTTCTAATGAGGGCGGCCAGCGGGACGAAAAGACCTACAACTTTGAGATTGCGCAGCTTCCCCCGCTCGTCAGCGTGACCGGGCTGGTCGAAGGCCAGCAGATCGACGCGCCGACGACCTTTGAAGTGGATGTCACCGGGCAAAGCCTCGGCGATATTGAATCGGTCACGGTTGAAGTCGTACAAGGCACAAGCAGAAAAGACATTCCGTCGGAAACGTCGAATTTCAACCCGCGCATCATTGACCCGATGGACTTCGTCCCCGGCAGCGCGGAGGTCGTCATGACCGGAACCGCCGTCGGTGGTACCAGCACAACTATTACGGTTCCGGTGATCATCGGTGCGCTGCCGCCCGTCATTCACCTTGATGGACTGCATGAAGGCGATACGCTCGAAGCCGATCGACAGGTTTCAGCGACCTTCGACAGCCAAACGCCCATCAATCACCTTGCGGTGTTTGTCGATGGCGTGGATTTGGCGCATCTCGTCAGCGAACCGTTCACGTTTACACTGCAAGTGCTGGCCTACGCCCCCGGCGATCACGACCTACGGGTGATTGCAACCAATACCAGCGGTCAGTCCATCCGGCTGGATCTGGGCTTTAGCATCAGTTCCGCCCCGGCGGCCAGTGCCACCCAAGCGGCACAACAATCCGCTGCTACACAAACGCAATCCGCCGCCAGCCTGCTTGGCACCCAAAGTGCCGCACTGACCGGCACCGCTGTATCGGTTGCCAGCCAAACGTTTGCCGCCCAGCAGGCAGCGACCAGCACCGCCGATGAGGTCGCACGGCTTCAAACCTCCACTCGCAGTGCTGCCGAGCAAACCGCAGCGGCGCGTACGGCGACACAGGAAGCGCAAAATGCCGCCGCTACACAGAGTATTCTGAACGCCACCGCCACCCGCGATGCGCAGAATGCCGCCGCGACGCAAGCGATCGTCAATCGCACCGCCACCGCTGAACAGATCGCCGCCAGTACCGCGCAGGCGCAAACCGCTACCCAGAGCGCGGCGCAGGACTCGGCTACCCGCACCGCCGTTGCTGCGACTTCGACCGCGTTGTTCAACGCCGTCAGCACCGTGCAAGCCCAAACAGCGACGCAATCCGCAATCGATGCACTGGCGACACAGGCCGCTGTATCGGCCACCGCAACGGCACGGGCCGCGCTTGATGCGCTGAATACCCGCGCCGCCGCGACTGCCATGCGCCAAGCGACGATCGATGCTGCGCAGGGGACGATCCTCGCACGGCAGGCGACCCAATCTGCCGCCACCGAATCGGCGGCTGAAATTCAACGCATGGAAGACGCCCGCACCGCGACCGCCAACAGCATCCTCGCGGGAACGGCAGGCGCCCGGACGGCAACGGTTCAGGCGCGCACCGCAGCAGCGGCAACCCTCAATGCGACGGCAGAGGTAACCGTCGAGGCGACGGCCACCGATACCCCGCCGCCCCCGCGCCAGATCACCGTGGAAGTGACGCCGGATCTGACCTCGGAATCGGTGGAAGAAACCCCTGATGTGATGCTCACTGCACAGCCGCAGGGCGCGCCGACCGCAACCCCGACTCTGACCCCGATTGAGATTAGCCAGCAGGAGCCGCCCGTTGGCCCGCAAAGCCTGCCGCTGGTTCTCGTCGGCTTGGGCATTCTCGTCATTCTGGCCGTTGTGGTCTATCTGATCCTGACCAGCCGCCGACCCAAGAATCGCCGTTAAGTTCGTTCATTCAAATAAAAAAGGGGACTCGTGTCACACGAGTCCCCTTTTTTATTGACTGTTGATGGACTTACACGTCGCCTTCAAGGTGAGCGCGCAGCATCCACGCCATTTTTTCGTGGCTCTGCATCTGGGCGATCAAGAAATCGCTGGTTCCCAGATCGTGCAGTTCATCCTGTGTACGATCGGCATCTTCGCGCAGTGCTTGAATGATCGTCTCATGATCGCGCAGGAGGGTGGCGATCATCGTCTGCGCGTCCGGGTAAACGCCCGGTTCTTCCTTGATCGTCGCCACTTGGCAGAATTCGGTCAAGGTGCCCAGCGCGAAGCCGCCTAACTGGCGCGCACGTTCCGCATATTCATCCACCGCTTGTGCGAGAATCTCGTATTGGGCCTCAAAGAAGGTGTGCAGCATGGCAAAACGGGGACTGCGCACATTCCAGTGATAATTCCGCGTTTTGGTATAGAGGAGATAGGCGTTGGCGAGGTGGCGGTTGAGCAGTTCGACCCCCTGCTCACGCTGATCGTTGGTCAAGCCGATTTCCACTCGTTCACTCATCTGCGCCATTTGGACGCCATTATTCGAGGCGCGCTGCGTTTTGGTCGCCATTCATCTTATCCTTGGTATCGATATGATCTAGGCGTATCTAACCACAACCCTTCTTCGCGCAACTCCCCCGTGCGGCCCATTTTCCAAACGATTCCCCGTAGACATAGAACTAAGAAAAAACTTTTCCTATGCGCCTTTGCGTGGGTTCCTTATTCTGTTTTCGTTTCGCGTTTTATGGCGAGCACAGGTCAATAATGTCATATGTTCCCCTTCCCGATTTCGGGAAGGGGTGCGTATGACGCCGTTTGCAGCGGCGCGTGATCGAGGGTTAGGTTTTGGTCACCACATAGTGACCGATAGCGATCGCATCCATTTTCGTCCGCATGAAGCAGTCGATCGCTTCTGCGGGCGTACAGACGATTGGCTCATTTTCGTTGAACGAGGTGTTCAAGATGACCGGCGTCCCGGTGCGTTCGCCAAACGCATTGATCAGCGCCCAGTAGAGCGGCGCATGCTGCCGATCGACCGTTTGCAAGCGCCCGGTGCCGTCCACATGCGTGACCGCCGGGATTTCTTTCTGCTTTTCCGGCAGCACGCCGTACACCTTGATCATGAACGGATCGGGGTATGACTGATCGAAGTATTCCGCTGTGCGCTCCAGCAAAATCGACGGCGCGAACGGGCGGAACTTCTCGCGGTGCTTGATGCGCGCGTTGAGGATGTCTTTCATGTCATCGCGGCGCGGATCGGCGATGATGCTGCGGTTGCCGAGTGCGCGCGGCCCCCATTCCATTCGCCCTTGGAACCACCCGACGACATTCCCTTCAGCGACCAATTCCGCCGCCCGCTTGACCAGCGAGTCGTCATCGTGCGTTTGGTAGCTCAAGCTCTGGCGATCCAACTCCGCTTTGATCGCCGCATCGTCGTAGGACGGGCCGGTATAAGCCGCGTTCATCGTGAAGCCCACGTTGGCTTTCGGATCGCGCGGCATGTTCAACACCTGATGGTAGATGTAGTAGCACACGCCGAGCGACGTTCCCGCGTCACCCGCTGCCGGGTGGATGTAAATGTCTTCAAAGGCCGTGTTCGGCAGGATTTTTCCGTTGAACGCGCTGTTGAGCGCCACGCCGCCCGCCATCGTCAGCGTTTTCGATCCGCTTTGGCGCTGCACCCGCTGAACGAGTGCCATTTCCGCCTCTTCTAGCATTGCTTGCAGGCTGGCGGCGACATCCATGTGCTTCTGCGTGATTTCGCTGCGCGGTACGCGGGCTTCCCCGAACAGTTCGGTGAGCTTGGGCGAATACAGCGTGCCGATCGTCGGTTCGCCGCCTTCCCAGCTCATGTTCGCGCCTTCGGCATGATGCACGAAGTAATCGAGGTCGAGTTCAAAGGTGCCGTCACGCTGCACGCGCACCAATTTACGCATCTCGTCCATGTAGCGCGGCGTGCCATAGGGGGCCAGCCCCATGACCTTGCCTTCATCGCCATACTTGGGGAAACCGAGCCACTGCGTCACCGCATTGTAGTAGATGCCGAGCGAATGCGGGAACTTGATCTCGTCATCCACGCTGATCTGATTGCCTTTGCCCGTCCCCCACATGGTCGTGACGAAATCACCCGCGCCATCGACGCTGAGGATCGCGCCGTCCTCAAAAGGGCTGACGAAAAAGGCACTCGCCATGTGCGCCCGGTGATGTTCGACATTGTGGTACTGCGCCTTGAGCGATTTTTCGTCGAGGCCAAGGTTTTTGGCGAATTCGGACTTGAGCGAACCGACCTTCAGGCTGTTGCTCAGGCGATCGCGCACCATGTTGAGCGTGGGGCGGCGGGCAAAGAAGAACAGCGCCGCTTCCATCAGGTTCGCTTTGGGATCGCGCGAGATGCCGATATGATCGACATCCTGCGGCTCGATCCCGGCTTCGCGCAGCACATAGCGAATCGCCTGAACGGGGAAGCCCGCCCAGTATTTCGTCCGGTTGAAGCGTTCTTCTTCAGCGGCGGCGATCAGCCGCCCATCCTCGATCAGGCAGGCGCTTGCGCCGCCGTGATACGCGTTGATTCCGAGTATATACATGCGCCGATGCTTTCTGATGCTCTCATGCGGTGACAAATTGCGGGCCATTATACAAGACACACCCGCAAGGCGTGGAGATTCAGCGATATGCATAGCGACAAAAGAGAGCCTACAACACCGCAGCGTATTCGAGGATTAAATGGTTTTCTTCCCCTTTCCTCATCTCCCCAACGAGTCCATTCATTTGCACAGTTATAACGATTTGTTACACTCCGTTACGGTGCTTTAATGGATTTACTTGAAACCGCATCAACATCGTCGTATCCCCACGCTCGCGGGGGAAAAAGGAGCCTCTGTATGAAATCACTTCGTATCTTGGCGGTACTGCTGCTGTTGGTCGTGCTCTCGCTGTCCTTGACGGCGCTGGCACAGGATGAACGCGTCTTGGTGATCGGCCATGCCGAAAGCACCGACTCGCTCGATCCGGCGCGCGGCTACACGCAGACAACCGGCGTCGTCCTCAAGGCGACCTATCAGACGCTCGTCACCTTCCCCGACGACAGCGCCGCGGAAATTCTGCCGCAGCTTGCGACCGACTGGTCAATCAGCGATGACAGCTTAACCTATACGTTTAACCTCGATCCCGCCGCCGTCTTCAGCGATGGCAGCCCGATCACCGCTGACGACGTGGTTTTCTCGGTCAACCGCCTGATCGCGATCGCGGGCAACCCGTCGTCGCTCGCTTCCAGCATCGCCAGCGTCACCGCTGATGATGCAGATACCGTTACCTTTACGCTCAATGCCATCAACCCGGCCTTCCTCGCCATCCTGACCAACACAGCCTTCAGCGTCGTGAATCAGGAAGTGGTGGAAGCGAACGGTGGCACCGCCACCGCTGACGACGCAGGCGAAGCCTATCTGAATGGCGCGAGCGCGGGTTCCGGCCCGTACATCCTCGATCACTGGGATGCGCAGGTCGAAACGGTGCTGGTACGCAATCCCAACTACACCGGTACCGCGCCCTACTTCGATCGCGTGATCATCACCAACATCGCTGAAGCCGCCACGCAGAAAGTTTCGCTGGAATCGGGCGAAATCGATCTCGCGCTCGACTTGACCAGCGATCAGATCGCCTCGCTGAACGGCAACCCGGACATCAGCATTTATCGCGGCCCCGGCAACATCGTCCACTTCCTGTTGATGAACAATAATCCGGATGTTGGCGGCCCGATGAGCAACGCACTCGTGCAGCAGGCCGTCCGCAAGGCGCTTGACTACCCCGGTTATCAAGCGCTGTGGGGTGGTGTACAGCCCGGCAGCATCATGTTCGTCGGCAACGCCTATGCCTTCTCGCCGGAACAGGGCGTGCAGCGTGACCTCGACGGCGCGCGTGCGCTGCTGACCGAAGCGGGCTACCCCGATGGCTTCGACATCACGCTTGATTACCCGACGTTCACCTTCCAAGGTGTCAACATGGACACCAACGCCCAGAAAATTCAGGCGGACTTGGCCGAAATCGGCATCAACGTGACGCTGAACCCGATGGAAATTCAGGTTGCGCTGGAAGGCTACCGCGCCGGTACTGAAGGCTTCGGCTACTGGTTCTGGGGCCCGGACGTGCTTGACCCGCTCGACCTGCTTTCGTTCCTGCCCGGTGGTAACAAAGTCGATGCCCGCGCACAGTGGACAAGCGACGATCCCGCCCTGCTCGATCTGATCGCCAGTGCGCGCACCGCCACCGATCCCGCTGTCCGCGAACAGGTTTTCACCGACCTGCAAACGTACATGCAGACCAACAGCCCGTTCGCGCCGTTCATTCAGCCGGACGTGCAGACCGCCTATCTCGCCACGCTGCAAGGCTATGTGTGGCACCCGCAGTGGCTGCTTGACGTAGCCCTGCTCTCCCGCGCGGAGTAATCACGACTAGGGGCGCGTCTCAGACGCGCCCCTCCGTTTTCGCACACCTAATGGGAACTTGTTGGCATGTCCCTTGCACAATACACGCTGAGGCGCATTCTCTTCACCATTCCACTGTTGATCGGCATCACGTTCGTGTCGTTCTTGATCGCCAATGCCATCCCGGCAGACCCGATCAACGCGAATTTGCCCGCCAACCAGTTGAATAACCCGACCATCGTCGCGGCTTTTCGTGAACGCTGGGGACTGGATCGACCGCCGCATGAGCAGTATTTGATCTACCTGCGCAATTTGCTGCAAGGCGATCTCGGCACGTCGATCAAGACGCACCACCCCATCACGGAGGACATTCAGAAATTTTTGCCCGCCACCATCGAACTCGCCACCTATGCCGTAGTGCTGGGGATCGTGTTCGGCGTGGGGAGCGGCATCGTCTCTGCCGTGTGGCGCAATACGCCGATCGACTTCATCGGGCGTACCTTCGCCGTCATCGGCGTGAGTATTCCGCTGTTCGTACTGGCACTCACCTTTTTGAGCGTTTTTCACGCGCAGTTGGGCTGGGCGGCAGGCCCCGGTCGCCTTGATTTTACGATGGATGACCCGCCGACCGTCACCGGCATGTTTACCATCGATGCGCTGATCGCGGGGCGCATGGACATCTTCCAAAACGCGCTGTCCCATCTGCTGCTGCCAAGTCTGGTCTTGGCGCTCTATATCTCAGGGTTGATCAGCCGCGTCACCCGCTCGTCGATGCTCGACGTGATGAGCATGGATTATATGCGCACGGCCCGCGCCAAAGGCGTGCGCGAAACCTTGGTTGTGCTGCGGCACGGCTTGACCAACGCGCTTACGCCCATCGTCACGGTCATCGGCCTCTCGTATGGGACGCTGCTCTCCGGCGCGGTGCTGACCGAATCGATCTTCGCATGGCCGGGGATCGGGCGGTATATGTTCCGCGCGTCCACTTCCCAAGACTTCCCCGCGATCATGGGCATCAGCCTGTTGATCGCGTTTATCTACGTGGTGGTGAACTTTGTCGTCGATCTCCTCTACTACTTCCTCGATCCGCGCATCCGCGTCGCGTAAGCGGCGGGGGCAAGCCCTGCGCGGGATCGCGGTGCGCAACCCGCTGTTGGTGATCGGCGTGGTGATTGTGATTGCTTGGGTGCTGCTGGCCATTTTCGCCTCGATGCTCTCCCCCTACGCTGCGCTTGCCCAGAACGTCAGCGTGCGCTTGACCGCGCCCAACGGGACGTATCTGTTCGGCACCGATGAATTGGGACGCGATATTTTCACGCGGGTGCTGTATGGGGCGCGCATTACGATCCCGGCAGGGATCATCGTGATCCTGTTGGGGAGCGTGATCGGATCAGCGATTGGAGCGGTCGCCGGGTTTGTCGGCGGTATCGCTGACGAGATCATCATGCGCGTGACCGAGTTGTTTATGGCCTTCCCAACCATCATTCTCGCCATGGCGGTGAGTGCCGCGCTCGGCCCGGATATTCGCAACGCCATTATCGCCTTAACCGTCGTCTGGTGGCCCAGTTACGCCCGCCTCATGCGCGGGTTGGTGATGAAGGCCAAGACGAACGAATATGTCGAAGCGGCGACCTGTTTGGGCGCATCGCGATCGTATTTGCTCTGGCGGACGATCCTCCCCAACTGCCTCTCGCCGATGGTTGTCATGACCACGCTCGACATTGGCTCGGCGATCCTCACGTTTGCCGGGTTGAGTTTCCTCGGTTTGGGGCCGGAACCCGCCTCGCCGGAATGGGGGCGCATGGTCGCTGTAGGTATCGACTATTTCGACCAGTGGTGGATGTGGCTGTTCCCCGGAGCGGCGATCGCGACACTCGTGGTGGCGTTCAACTTCATCGGCGACGGTCTGCGCGATATGTTCGATCCGCGTTTGCGGTAACGCTTTCGTTCACGGCGAAACACAAGAGCGCAAGATCATGTTATAGTGTTCTAGACGAAACGCAGCTAGGACACTATGATGTCTGCCCAATTTCTTCGTAACATATCACTTTCCTGTCGCCCCCAAGACCGTCACCCGCTCGTTGAGTCGATTCACGCATGGCTGACAACGAAATATGGTGTGGATCATGTTTTCTTCGATCAGGAACAATCAAGCGATCTTGTTTTGGCCATCATCGGCCCTGATTGGTCGAATGATTGGCCCTCAGACGATGCTGCCCTCAACCAGATACGGATGGGGTTGGAATTGGCATTGGCAGCAGGTAAATGGATTCTGCTGGTTTGTGTTCGCGGAGCAGTCTTGCCGCCCCGATCTGAACTTCCAACAACGCTTGGGGATTTATGGGACAGTGAACAAGTGCTGCTCGATGAAAATTCGCCCCTCACGAGCGAACTCGCACGCCTATTGACTGTGTTTGAGAGCCGTTTTCGTGAACCCCGGCTTACGGATGTCGTTGATTTGGTGAATCGTGGTCTAGAACGTCACAATCACGGTGACTACACGGGTGCAATTGCTGATTTCACTGCTGCTATTCGATTAGATCCGTCGGACGCGATGACTTACAACCACCGGGCAAACGCACGTTTTGACCGGGGAGACGATGAAGGCACAGAAGCGGATTTTGCCGATGCGATACGGCTTGATCCCGAATTGGCGATTGCCTATTTCAATCGAGGGGTTGCCCGCTGCGACAATGAAAATTATCAAGGAGGTATCGACGATTTTACACAGGTAATTCAGCTTCAGCCCTTCGATACGGAAGTTTACTTCAACCGAGCCGTTGCATATGGCCACATCAAGCGTTTTGAAGAAGCACTGGCCGATTACGACCAAGTGATCCGCTATGAACGGCGGCAAAGTCCTGCTTATTTCAATCGGGCACTAACGCGGATTGAATTGGGAGACTACGACGGCGCGATTGAAGACGCATCGACTGTCCTGCGCTTCCAATCAGACAAACCGCATGATGCTTATGTAGTACGCGGCAACGCTTATCTGAAAAAACGTTTGTTCACTGAAGCCATCGCCGACTTCAGCGAGGCGATCCGCCTGAAACCCGAATATGGTGATTTCTATTTGAGACGAGGCTACGCCCGTTACTCAATTTATGATTATCAGGGTGCTGCCGAGGATTATACGCGGACACTTCAGCTTTCTCCGGCAAATACGACCCTCTACCTCAACCGAGGCACCGTCCGCCGCCACCTCGGTGACATTACGGGTGCCATTGCCGACTACAGCGAGGCGATCCGCTTAACGCCGCCGTCATCGAAAGGCTATCTTGGCCGCGGGGCGGTCTACCATTTGATCGGCGATCTCGACCACGCGATTGCAGACTACGATCGTGCCATCAGCATCGACCAAAAATTTGCCCTTGCCTACATGAATCGCGGTATCGCGCGGGCGGCTCAAGGCGATCGTGATGGGGCTCTCACCGATTATTTGCAGGTGCTGCGGTTGGATTCGCAGATGGTGAACAACACGGCAAACGGGGATAGTCAACCTGCGCTGGATATTCGCAGCAGTTTGCAACTACCTATCGGCGATCAACGCTCTTTTACGACACGAGGGTTGATCAACAGTATGCAAGGCGATTTTGCTGCTTCTGTCGCTGATTACACGCGTGCACTCGTGCTAGAGGCGCGAAGCATTGTTGCCCTAAAATCTCGAGGGGATGCACGACGTGCCCTAAATGATTATGAAGATGCTCTGAGCGATTACAACGACGCAGTTGCCATCGATCCTGCCTACATTGCCGCAATCGAGAATCGCGGAGCCCTGTATCACGACATGAAAAATTTCGTGCAGGCCATTGCAGATTTTTCGACCAGCATCCGTATCAATCCTAATCGCGCGGAGGCGTATTTGGGGCGAGGCCGAGCTTATCAAGTGATGGCGGATTCACAGAACGCCATCGCTGACTATGAACACTACCTTGCCTTGGGTGGCCAGCGACAGACTGAAGTGACCGAATGGGTTCGCCAACTGAAAAACAACGTTTAATCGCTTCTGCGACGGTTTGCGCGATAAGTTCATCCGAAATGCCGTCAGTGCAGTTATACGCCTTGATTCAAGGGTGTTGCGCTACTTTTTGGTCTTAGTTTTCTTCTTTTTGCTCGTTTTCTTGGGTGCCTCATCCTCACTGTCGCTTTCATCTTCGAGCAGACGGTCAGGGATCGTGCCATCCTCCTTATAGGTGTAATACTCTTCCAGCGTCATCTGGAGTTCAAGCCAGTCGTAACGCTCTTTACGTTTGCCTTTCACCCCTCCTTTGCTAGTATTTTCCGCCGCCGATAGCACCGCCGCATTGAAGTAGAACGAACTTCCCTCATCGGATTTCGGCGTAATATGATCGATGTGTGGCACTTGAGATGAGTCGTATCCCTCCAGTGGCGTTTTCCCGTCGTCGTCGGAGATGACTTTTCCTCGGTCGCCGGGTTTTACCTTCGTGCTGCTGCTGTAGTAGAGTTTATTTGCAGTGTAAATGTCCTTCTTCTGATTGGCGTTGAAATTCATGAACCCGCCAATTGTATAGTTGCTCTCGTCTAGGTTTTTATAAGGTGGCAGCGCCTTTGTAGGCTCGGCACTGAGTTCTGTTTTATCGCTTTTGCTAATATTTGCTGATGCTGGAATCACTGCGGCATTGGTAAAACTGTTTGAGCCACCCCGTGCCTTTGGAAACCGGTGATCGACGTGCGGTGTTGTCCCTGTGTCTTGTAAATAAAGCGTTTCTCCATCGCTTTCCGAATGAATCTCGCCGTCGTCATAACCCGAAGTGTTGGACTCGTAGATGGCGTTGATTTCCTCAGCTTTGAACGGCTTCCCGATATGCTCATCCAGCGTGTCATCTGCTTGCTCATCCAGCAGATCGCGGCTTGAAGGGGTAGCATTCTTTGCTTCTTCGAAACTCTCGAACTCCTCCGGGCGGTTTCGCTGAATCAGTTTCGAAACCGCACGATTACCAATAGTGCGCTGCAAAGCAAGCACTGCGGCAGGAGAGGATAGTGTGAGTGCTGGTTGTGGACTGGTGCTAATCAGGTCATCAAGGCGGGCAGGGGCGGCGGACTTCTTCTGAGTACCAGCGTTTTTTGGCGCTCTGGAGGTCTTTTCGCTCATAGATGGTTTGAGCCTCTAGTGATGGAGGGTGTCAAATCGAATTGTACGCATCGTGCCGGTGTGTGACAAGCAGGTTTCGTTTACAAAAAAAAGGCGTCCTTCGGATAGAAAGCCGCCTTTTCGAAAGCGAAAGCGTACTGCATCACGGGAACGAGTGGTTATAGATCCCCGGATTGGTGCAGTCATCGGCGGCACAGTCTACATTCGGCACATGCTGCCCCTGCATGATGTCGTTCAACCAATCGATCAAGCGGACGTAATCCGCCGCGTAAAGGTAGAACTCATCGCGCGGCAGAATACAGTGGAGCGAACCGCCCTGCGTGTAGTAGCGGAAATTGCTGGCTCCGTTGACCAGATCGCGCAGGTTTGCCGCCAGTCCATCGGCATACGGCACACTCGAAAACCCGATGTAGTTGAAGAAATTCTGCGTCTCGTCGTAAAAAGTGTTGTACATGGCGACGATGTTGTTCGGGAACGCGCGCGCTGCCCCTAGGTAGAATTGTGGAATGCTCAGATTGTTGGAACTGCCGTTGTAGGTCGCGCCCCATTGGGTGAATTTATCCGCGATGCCGCGCCATGCCCCGGAATCGCCGAACAGGGTAACGCGCTGGCCGGGGTAATGCCGCATAATGTCTGCCGACCAGTACGCCGCGCCGACGGCCCCCGCGCTGCACCCGGTCACGAACACCGAGTCCGGCGTCGGGATATTGTTGTAAACCCAATTCAGCACCGCTTCGGCGTTCACACGCCCACGATGATTGACTTCGAAATACGTGTCGTTGTAACTGTAACCTACTGTGCGATCGCCTGTGTGCATATCGCCCGTGCAGTAGTTCACATACACAATGTCCGAACTGCCGAACGGGTTATCCCCGTTGCCGGGGTTCATAATGCCGATCGACGCGAGGCCGGGATTATCGCTGGAGTCGTTCGCCAAGACCGAATCGTCAAACGTGGTGGTGGAAATGTTGCAGGTTTGCCCATCCCAGCACATGCCGCCGCCTTGAAAATCGATCACCAGATTGTTCGACTCGCCTTCACGGTAGTAGAAACTGTACGGGGCACCGTGCCCGCAGATGGTGGCGCCACCGGGGCTGATCTGGTTCCATCCGGCGGGGAGTTGAGCACGCGTAGGCACGTCCTGCGCCATCGCGCTTCCGGTGAAGAGTAAAAGCATTAGGGCAGCGATCAGCCGAAATTTGCGCATAGGCGTACCACTCCAACAAGGTTAATTGTGTCTAAGCGATAGGGCTAGTCTAACACAGATGTGAATACACTACCGCTCATTTGATGCCCATCCGCGCATGCACAGGCTGCCCGCGCGTTCAGGATAGGTTTCTAATCTCATTGACCGCACGTTTGACGGCTTTTTCCGCCGTGTGCTGCTTGATCAACCCTTCTTTCGCCGCCCCGGTGAGCGTGATTTCGCATTTCGAATCCGTTGCTTCAAGGATTTCGAAATAGACGACCGCCGGGTTTAGGTTCATCATGCCGCTGCCGATGACCGCCGTCAAAACCGGGTACGGACTCTGTTCGTCCTGTTTTTGCAGCGATCCTAATTTGGACAGGGCCGAACAGCCGATCTTCAGTGCTTTGTCCGGCGGCATCGCCAATGAGAGCTTTTCCGTATAGCGTTCGGTCGGCATAAAGCGCATCGCAAACCGAACACCCAACGAGGTCGCATGCTCCGCCACATTGCCCGCATCGCCCGCGCCGGAGAGAATCTGGCCTACACTGCCGCCAAGCGCGGCGAGTTTCGCCAGTTCTTTCGCCAATAAATCATTCGGATCACTGGACATGATCGTGTGTTCCTTTTCAACTCCCGCTCAATGATAGTCCGGGGTGACACCGCACTGCGGTTGGTCGCTGCCATCGACGGCGACGTAGTAGTAGCGTTCTTCGCTGCCGCCGGGGGGATAACGGCACTCGACCGCGTAGCCGCCGCGCGCATCGATCGCGTAGACGGTGATCCCACCGGACTGAAGCTGAAGCACATCCATGTCCGCCAGCACCTCATGTACTGCCTCGGCGACCGTACGGCCCATCTGCATTAAGGCGACCACCATGCGCGCCGTGCCCGACCGGATCGAAATTTCGCCCATCCCCGTGCAAGCCGCCGCTCCATAGCGGTTATCAGCATAGAAACCGGCTCCCGCGACCGGCGAATCACCGAGCCTGCCGGGATACTTCCACGCCCACCCGCTCGTGCTGGTCGCGGCGGCGATGTCGCCATTCGCATCCTGCGCCAAATAGACCGTCGTCCCCCCGGAGCGCTGCGGATCGCGTCCTGCGAACACCGCGTCGATCAACGACTGTGTGCCATTAGGATCGTAACCCTGCTGGTGGCACCACGCGAGCCACCGCTCCCGCATCGCCTCGGTGAGCAGTTCGCCCCGTTCCGCGCCAATTTCATGGGCGAAACGGGCCGCTCCTTCGCCGACCAGCAGCACGTGCGGCAGCCGATCCTTGACGGCATACGCCACGCTGATCGGGTGGATGAATCCCGTCAATCCGCCGACTGCGCCGCTGGCACGCGTGCGCCCATCCATCACCCCGGCATCGACTTCCACGACGCCCAGCGCATTCGGAAGGCCGCCCACCCCTACCGATGGATCCTCAATGTTGCTTTCGACGGCGCGAATGGCGGGTTCTAGGGCTTCCAATGCTGATGCCCCGGCTTTCAGTTTTTCCCATGCGATCGCGGTACCGCTGTTCTTAAAATCGCCTGCAACCAAAATCATGATGTTCCTTAGGAAAGATTTGTTTGGGCTTAGGGCGTCAAGCATAACGTATTCGCACGCCGTACGGTGTGGGGCCGCGCTCAATGGACTCTTGCGGCGTCACTTCATTGATGATACTGATTCTTCAATCACAGAGTCGCCACCTACCCCATTCCCCGTTTTTGATTCAGGAGCCAATCGTTTCATATGCCTGCTTATGCGGTCAGTGTGCCGACCGATACGTCTTACTATCGCAACCGGTGGATCGGTCTGATCTTCATCGGAATTTCGGTGATCGTCCTCAGCCTCGATAACACGATTTTGAATGTCGCGCTGCCCTCGATTGCGCGGGAGCTGAACGCAGGTATCAGCGACTTACAATGGATGGTCGATGGTTATGTGCTGGTGTTCGCCGCCCTGCTGCTGACGATGGGCACGCTTGGCGATCGCTATGGGCGCAAGCGCGCGCTTCAGTTTGGGCTGGTGCTGTTCGGCGTTGGATCGCTGGCGGCGGCCCTGTCCAGCACTATCGGTGTCTTGAGCGCAACGCGGATGTTCCTCGGTGCGGCGGGCGCGCTGATGCTCCCCGCGACGCTGTCGATCATCACGGCGACCTTTCAAGCCCATGAACGCCCGCAGGCGATCGCGCTGTGGGCGTCGCTGTTCGGGTTGGGCGTCGGAATTGGCCCGGTCTTGGGCGGTTTCCTTGTACAAAACCTGAGCTGGCACTTCGTCTTTTTGATCAACATCCCGGTGATCATTATCGCCTTGGTGGGCGGACAGCTCTACCTTGCCGACACCAAAGAACCGGGGGCACCGAAGCCGGATGTGATCGGCTCGGTGCTGTCGATCATCGGGTTGTTCGCCCTGATTTACGGGATTATTGAAGCGGGGGTGGTGGGCTGGGCACAGCCGAGCGTGATTATTTCGCTCGTCACAGCCGTGATCGTGCTGGGGCTTTTTGCCGCGTGGGAAACCCGCACGGCGAACCCTATGCTGCCGCTTGATCTGTTCCGCAACCCGGCTTTCACAGGCGCGAATATCACCCTCACGCTGATCGCGTTCGCGCTGTTCGGGGTGGTGTTCTTCACGCCGCAGTTTTTGCAGTCGGTGCTGGGCTTCCCGGCGTTTACGGCAGGGGTACTGCTGCTCCCCTTAGCGATCACGCTGACGTTCGTGACCTCGCGCTCGGCGCGAGTGGCGCAGCGCTTAGGCACCAAGCGAACGGTCGCGCTCGGCACCGCGATTGTGGGGACGGCGTTCCTGTATATGGCGATCACCTATCGCGTCGATACGGCTTACTTCCCGTGGGTGCTGATCGGTCAAATCCTGCAAGCATCGGGGATCGGATTGGCGATTAGCCCTGCGACCACGGCGATCATGAGCTCGATCCCGCTGGAAAAAGCCGGGGTGGGCAGCGCTATGAACGATACGACACGTCAGCTCGGCGGCGCGCTGGGGATTGCGATCCTCGGTACGATTGCGACCAACGTCTACATCGCGGGGATCGCGCCCCTGCAAGCGCAGTTACCGGCAGAGGTGTTCCGCGAAGTGGCGGCAGGGTTGGCGACCGCGATCAACCCGGCTAACCTGAGCCTGTTGAGCGCCCCGTTGGCCGATACGGTGGTGCAAACGGCACGGTTGGCGTTCATGGATGGCTTGACGCGCGCGTTTATCGTGGGGGCGGTGGTGATGTACGGATCGTCGCTGTTCGCGCTGGCGGTACTGCCGGACGTGATCCTGAGCGCTCGTACACGGCGCACCATCGAAGCGCAGAAGGTGAAGTTGGACGCACCCGAAGCCTTTGAAAGCGCGGATTAAGGGAACTGCCGACCATGCCGCTTATCACTGATCCGATCGAAGCCCGGCGGCTGACGGCAGCCCGCCGCGCCGAATTTGAAGCGATGGCCGAAGCGATCGACTTCGACGAGACCCTGACAGATGACGCATTGGATGCGCTGGTCGATGCGATCGCCCGCCCGATCATCGAGGCGGTGGACTGCAAACAGTGCGCCAACTGCTGCCGCTCGCTGGATGTCTGCCTGATCCCATCCGATGTGCCGCGCCTTGCCGAAGGGCTGCACCTTCCGGTTGAAGCGGTGATGACCCGGTATGCCGATCAAGTGGGTGGGGAAGCGCAGGGAGAATGGGCGATCGTCCCGGCGCACCCGTGCCCGTTTTTACGGGAAAAATTATGCTCGATCTATGATCACCGCCCGCACGCCTGCCGCCTGTACCCGCAGCTTACGCCCGATTTCCGCTATAACATGGAGGATGCCATCGAAGGGGCGTCCACCTGCCCGATCATCTATAACGTGCTGAGCGAGCTGAGCAGCCGGATCGAGCCGCTGGAGGCGGATGAGGAAGACGAATAACTGGCCCCTACGGGATGCCTTGCTGTAAGATGGCACGGTAGGAATTACAGCGTTTGTCGCACAATCGTTCCCCCTATATTTTCGGCGTTTTAGCAGCCCCGAAATCCTCTATCCTTAACACAAACTCACATAGCGTCGGCTAACAGACTGAAATAGCCTGTTAGCCCTGCTCATCTCCCCTACACGAGATCGTGGTGTAGGTAATCGTGGTTGTGATATATTCAAATAGGGATAATTTAAGGTTCACCTGTGGTTTGGGGCCCCGTGACAGCACCGACGATCAAAGACCCTAGTAAGTTCGACTCGGCGCACCTTCCGGCGATCTACCGGTTGGAGAAGACGTGCTGGATTGAACACAAGAAGACGTTGGGAGAAGGCTATTCCGGCGCGGGGGTGTATCTTGTGTTGGTGGAAGACGCCACAGGCAAGTTGTTTTTCTGCGTCCTCAAAGTAGGCACCGCGACCGAAATTCGGAATGAGCGCGATTACTGCGATAAAGCGCGCGCGGTGTTAGAGGATGCTGTGCCGACCGTGTACGACTACGGCACGCCCGGTCATTCCCCTTTGGATTTTCAAGCGATCCTCCTTCAGTTGGCTGACGATGATCCAAACTTCCCTCCTTCGCTGAATGACAAAATTCGTGATCGCAGCCGTGATCTGCCCTCGTGTGTCGGATCGATTGCGGAACTGCTGGTGAAATGGAATGCGCCCGATCAAGTCTTCAAAAGCGCGCGGCATGAAACGCCTACCCCGCACGAGTTCATCGATACCCTCAGCCGCATTGGGATGGACAGCCCAACCAGCAAATCGCGCCTCGCCGATTTAGTTGAGCGACTCCAGCGAGGCGGCATCAAAGGGGCGAATTTGCGCCGCAGCATGCGCGTGCATTTTTGGGAAGATGGCAAGCGCGGCAGCCTCCCTAATCCGATCTACTTTGCAACAGGCGGGCTGCATGAGGAAGATATTTGCAGCAGCTTAATCCTGAGCCCGATCCTAGGCATGGTACACGGCGACCTGTACGGTGCGAATATTCTGTTCAGCCGCACCCACACCGCCGCCGTGCCCAAGCTGATCGACTTCGCCAAAGGCGCGTCGGACAGCCCGACGTTCTTTGATTGGATGTATTTGGAATTCGATCTGCTGTACCGGTTGGCACCGGTTGATGACGAAAAGACATGGATTCGCTGGATGCGGTTGATCACCCGCGTCACGCAAAACGGGGCAGATGAGAAAGTTCGTCCCTACCAACTTGATCTCGAAGCAGGGCATGACGGCATTGATGATCTGACAATCCAGACGATCAAAGCCCTGCGCACCCCTCTCTCGGCTTACTGGCCCGCCGATCAGTCTACGTTTCATCATCCGCTGCTGCTCTCGTTCTGGTTGGCAGGGTTTTACGCAGGGATCAACTTTGCGCGCAAAGGCATTCCCGAAAATCCGGCATCGATGAAAGCGGGTGTGCGCTGCCGCACCACGCTCAAGCGTTATGCCGCGTTGTACTACGCCGCCTGCTGCTTGCAGCGTTTCTTCGAAACCAGCGAAAAAGCGCTGGATCGGATGGACGACACGCCTTTGATTGGCCCGCACAAATATCTGTTCATGGGCATCGGGCAGACGCCTTCGCAGAAAGTGCAGCGGATCTATCTCGAGTCGACGCGCGACGACGAAAGCATGGAGGCCGCCGTCAAGTTCCGCAATTACTACCCGGTGATGGCCTCTCCGGATCGAGAGGATACCCCGGCAGAAACACTGTTCGAACGAATCACGGCGGCACGCCGCTTCCTGTATATCCTTGGCAGCGCAGAAGATTCGGATGTGCGCTACAAGGGATTTCGTATCAAGCGCGGCGCGTTCGCCTGTGAAGCGGCACTGGCCGGGGATTTTGACCCGGATGAGCGATCGCTATTGATTCGCCGCCCGGCAGAAGCGCAGTTGGAGCCTTCGCACCCGATTCGCCGCGAACTCGATTCGCCGAATTCGCAGTTTAAGCCGGACTACTACACGACGCCGTCCGATTTGAACGCGCTCGTTAAGAACAAGCTTTTGCAGTGGCAGCGGGGAAAATCGGAAAGGCATCCTGTGAATTTAAGCGCTGTCTACCCGCATTTGACATGGCATGGGTTGGGCGCTGCCTTCAAGGCGCTGCCGCAGGCCAGCGGTGTGAGCGTCTTTACGCTCAAAGACGTGGGGAATCCCGAATATCAGGCGATGCTGTGGAAATGGTTGGAAGCGCAGGTGAAGGCGCAAGCCGATCCACCGCTGCGCTATCCCCCGGGATTGATCGCATCGGAAGACGACAACATGGCGCGCTATTTCGCCTTTCATCTGCTGCGCGCGTGGCAGCAAAGCAAGGGGCGCGAGGATTATTCCGGGGACATCGAAGTCGAACCGGTAACGGCGTTTCTGCTGCACGAGATCGTGCGGGCGCTGAAGAAAGTCCATATTTTCTTCCTGATGCCGATCCTGAACCGGCGTGAAAACGAGCTGCACGCCTTCTGCAAGATGCTTGAACAGGCGATCGCTCAATCGACGGAGCCGATTCGCTACCGCGTGATCTTCATCGTGCAGGAGATCCCCGGTCAAGTGCTGCCCATGTCGTCCGAAGCGCTGTCCCCAGAAAAATTCGCGATCAGCGGGCACGATTTCGAATCATTTATGTTAGAGGAAGAACCGGACATCTACCGCTTCATCGGCGATGGTTGGCGGCCTGATGTGCCCGCCGATTGGAAAGCTGTCTTTTTTGGTGAGCAGGCACACGTCAACGGCGCGAACGGTAAGCATGGCGATGATGTCCATGTTTCCGTGCTGGATTTCATCCGCAATTTTGCTAATTTCGTCAATCCACCTTCGGCGTAAGGGGCACACCGGCATGATTCTGAATTCGAAGCTGTATCCACATCACATTGCGCCGGTGTTCAAGGGCGATGGTGAGCATGATTATCTAGCGGATGACAAACTGCGCCGTGTGGTGAATCTCGCGATCGCGCTGGGTCGTCCACTGTTGGTGCGCGGTGAACCGGGGGTGGGGAAAACGCAGTTGGCGCGTGCGATCGCTTCAGAGCTGACGAGCGAGAAACTGCTCGAATGGCGCATCAAGTCCACCGACACAGTGCGCGATGGGCTGTACTTTTACGATCCGATCCGCCGCTTGATCGACACGCAGTTATCGAGCGCCGAACGCCGCGATCACGTCGATCGGGCTTTCAACCCGTATCACTACATCCGATTTTCGTACCTTGGCAAGGCCATCATCGATCCCGATCCGGTGGTGCTGCTGATCGACGAAATCGACAAGGCAGACATCGATTTTCCGAATGACCTGCTGCGTGAACTGGAAGAATGGTGGTTCCAAATTTACGAAGTGCCGTTGGCACCGGGGAATGTCGATGTGGCGGCCTTCGGCGTGCAGCAGCACAACATGACCGAACAGGATATTCTGCGCGCGGCGACTGAATCGCCCGATGCCGCATCCAAGTTCGCCATCATTCACATCGGTGCGAAGCCGCGCCCGATCGTCATCATCACCAGCAACGACGAGAAACCGCTGCCGCCCGCCTTCCTGCGCCGCTGTATCGTCCATACGATCGAATTTCCGAATCTGAACGCGGATGATCCGACTGTACGCGAGAAGAATCGCGGCGATCTAACGCGGATCATCGAGATGAATGTGCGTAAGCGGCTGGGATTAGACCCGCAGGAGCTGAATCAGCGCGTGATCGAACGGGTGCTGGATGTGTTCGGGCTGATTCGCAAGGAGCGCGATCGCTGGAACAAGCCGCCCGCGACAGTGGAATTGGTGGAATGGGTGGTCGCGCTGCATCACCCGGCGCTGAACCAAACGCTGCTCAACCTGACGGGCGATCAACCGCTGCCGTACTGGCAGGTGTTGTTCAAGAACCCGCGTGACGAACAGTTCGCATTGGAAACTGAACTGCTGCGCGGCAAGCTGGAAGTCATTTAGAAGCCGTACGCGAGGCGATTCGACATGATGTTGGACAAAACGCCACTGCCTATCCCGGATAAACCGCTGTTCCTGCTGGGGCTGTTCTATGCCTTGCAGCCGGAATTCGGATTGGATACGCGCGATTATTTGGCGCTGCTGCGCGCGCTGCATTATCGTGTGTCGATCCGGTATCCCGGTGAGCCGGTGTTGAATCCGCTGGAGGATTTGGTCGAGATCTGCCAATTTTTGTGGGCGAAAAGCCCGCGCGATAGCGAACGGATCGATCTGCTGATCCGGGGCGTCTACGCCCTGCAAGCGGTACAGGAGTATCACCGGTTCGCATGCCAATGCAGCGGGATCGACAGTCTGCCGATCGACAGCGAGGCCGACTTGGAGACGCTTGTTCGGCTGTGGATGGCGCAGACCAGCGCAGAAGCCTCCGAGACAGGCGCGCTTGACAGCGGCGAGGCTGAACAAGTTTTGATCGGGAATGCGCCGCATACCCGTTCAACCCTTGTGGCGGATAGCGCGCCGCCCGCCGATGCTGAAACCCCTGAAGCGCCGTTCGAGTCGGTATTCGCCATGAAACGCCCGCCGCGACCAAGGCAGATGGGTGTGGAAACACGCGCCGATGCACTGGCTTCGAATGACGGTGATGAGCCAATGCGCATGGGTGACCATTGGCGACCGCGCGAACATGTGCCGGTATCACCACTGCGGCTGCGGCAGTTATGGCGGCTTCAACGGATCAACCAGCCGGGAACGCCCGCCCGCGTGTTCAGTCTGCCGAAAACAATGGCTCAGTTGGAACGGCACGGCGGGCTGCCCGTCCCGATGTACCAAGCGCGCCCCTCTTCGCGCGCACGGCTGCTGATCATGGTGGATGTGGGCGAGCATATGGAGCCTGTTGAGCGGCAGGTCAAACTGCTGCTGCGGACGTTTATCGACTCCGGTTCCCGTGAAGAACAAATCGTGTACTTCAATACGCTGCCGGAAACCGACCATCCCGACAGCCTTGATCTGTCGGATTGGATGGTGTACACGCAGCCGACCATCACGGCGGGGCAGCGCTGCCGTTTGATCGACTATCGCGCCCACTTGATCAAAGGGCGGGTGCTCATCATCGGGGATGCGGGCGCGACCCGGCGCAGCACCGAGCGTGTCGGCACACGGCGCTATACGAAAACGATGCTGGCATTTCTCCATATGCTGCACGCTTCAACTTCGGATGTGGTGTGGTTGAATCCGCTGCGGCAGGAAAAATGGGACGAAACTCCGGCACGGCGCATCAAGGATAAAGTGGAGATGTTTCCGTATACCACAGTCGGGCTGGAATTAGCGATGAAACGACTCCGCACGATCACCTCCTAGCGGGGCGGACTGGCGGCACGAAACGACGATTGAGGCGAAAGACGAGCGATATTCGCAATGGCTGAACCCACGCTGGATTTTGAAAACGATCTGCTGGCCTTTTATAACGATCCACAGCGACCACAGGGTGTGCGCCAGCTTCTGCTGTACTGCTCGGTGCCGTGCTACCTGACGACCGATCTGGTGTATGCACTGCGCGATGCGATGGGCATCGACGACGATACGCCGGATGCTGTGGAAGACATCATCAATGCGCGGTTTGTGCAGCGCATGACGGGGCCGTATCGACGGATGGATCGAGCGGTGCGCGAAGTGCTGCGTTACTGGCTGCGCAAAGAGTATGGCCGGGATATTGAAACTCAGTTAGGGGCGTTTCTCAAGCGCTATATCGAAGATACGCCGCCCCAAAGTGAGCTTTTTTGGCAGGAATACCGGGAAGCGCAGGTGTTCACCGCGCTGGCCGTGTTGAAGCCTGATCAAGCGGCGCGTGAGATTGTGCAAGCGGTGGTGGATTCGTATGCCACGCCGGAGGATAGGGAACGCGCGCTGATCAAGTGGGCGGCGCTGGCGGAAGAAGCCGCTTTGGATCTACGCCGCGTCAACGGTGAGCCGGTCGTCGAATATGTGCGCTGCTTTGCCGATACGGCACGCGGCAGGCCGATCGCGTATATGTCCGAACTGGTGCGGCAGGGATTCAGCATGTTCGGCGTGAAGCTGCCGGGGCTGCAAGTGCAGGATAACGTGCCGGAAACGGAGAGTGGCGGAATCGCACCTGCTGCCGAACCACCCGCCCCGGAGATGACGCGCATCGGTCGAAAGATCACGGCGATTGGGCATCAACGGCAGGTGCAGCGCTTGTTCTGGTCGAATGCGGCGGGGCAAGAGCCTGTGCTGCTGTCGTCAGGGCAGGATCATACGCTGCGCACGTGGCAGATCAGCGAAGAAGCGTCCAATGACGAGCATGTGACGCTGCCCCTTTTTCAAGTGGCAGAGTTGGAATCGAAGCGGATGAGCAGCAGCGAGGTGCAGCTCATCGCATGGTCGCCAGATGGGCAGTGGTTGGCGGCGGCGGTCGGCGCACGCGTCGATGTGCGCCCGATGATCGCGAATGGCCCGGATCGCTGGTCGGCAGTGCTGCATGATCAGCCGGTGACGTGTCTCGATTGGTCGCCGGATGGGCGCTTGATCGCGACCGGCTCACGGGATGGGCGGGTTGGCATTTGGGATGCGGAAACGGGCGCGCGGCTGCAAAAGTTCGTCGTCGGTCATGAGGTGGGCTGCGTGCGCTTTTCGCCCGATTCTTCCCGGCTGGCGGTGGGGATGCGCGCGCCGAGCATGCAGATCGGCGCGGCGTATTATGGCCTTGCGTCGATGATCGCGATTCGCGAATGTACGATCTACCTGTTCGATCTTTCGCGGCGATCCAGCCCGTCTGCTAACCCGGTGGTGTGCTACGGTCACAGCGACGATGTCACCGATCTGGCGTGGTGGCATTCAGATCAGAATGCTGATGGCGATCCGCTGCGGTTGATCTCGTGTTCAAGCGACCGCCTGCTGATCGTGTGGGATATGGGCGGGAACAGCCTAATTCGCCTGAAAGCACACGACGACGCGGTGACGCGGCTCACGCTGTCGCATGATGGCGCGCTTCTCGCATCGGCATCGCGCGATCGCACCATTCGCTTTTGGAGCTGCCGCGATGACTTCGCCCATGTGTACACGATGGGGCGCGATGCCATCACCGATCCGGCCAGCCAAATCAGCTTTCACCCGCACAAGCCGCTGCTCGCCTTCGCTGATCAGCGCACGCATATCAGCTTGATCGCGTTCGACTTCCAGCAGTTCCACGATCACTATTTTGAGACGCCGACCGTGATTTACAGCGCGGTCAAGATCGTGATCGTTGGCGATGGCGGCGCTGGCAAAACCCAGCTTGCGCGCGCACTGGTGGGAGAAAAATTCGAGGAACAGTTTGGGACGCACGCGCTCAATGTGCTGACGCTGCGTGTTCCCACGCAGGCGACGGCAGGAAAACATGCGATCCGCGAAGTGTACCTGTATGACCTCGCCGGACAGGGCGATTACCAACTGATCCACCAGCTTTATCTGAATCATATGGCGGCGGCGCTGCTGGTCTTCAACGCCGATGGCAGCGATCCGCTGGCCCGCCTGCGCCGCTGGGATCTGCTGCTTCAGCAAATTCAGTATGGGGAGCGGGCTGCTGATGGAGTGACACCGCCATCGACGCTGAAAAAATACCTTGTCGAAGCGCGGAGCGATCAGAAGTCGATCGGGTATGGATACGATTCCACGCCGCTCGAACGCGCGCTGAACGTTTCCATGTGTTTTCGGACGAGCGCCCGCACCGGAGAAGGGATCGACGATCTACGCGCCGCGCTCCTCACGGGGATCGACTGGGAGCATGTGCCGCAGGATGTGACGACCGTGCTGTTTGAGCAGGTGCGCAGTTTCCTCGCATCCACACAGCAGAGCGGGCGGCGTGTGGTGCCGCTGGATGACTTGTTCGACTTATTCGCTGCTTCAGAGGCGGTCACACGAATGGGGCACATGCCGGATCTGCGCCCGCAGTTCGAGCAGTGTTTGCGCTTTTTGGAGGCGCGGCAGGTGATCCGCTGGTTCGATCCTGATCGGCTGGTCTTATTGTTCCCAGAGCTGCTCAATATCTACGCCGCCGCCATCATCGACGCGGCGCGAAACCATGAGCTGCTTACGATCAACGCCGTCGATGTGGATGAAGACGCGCTGCTGGAGTATGACCTTGGGTTGAAGATCGAACAACGCATCCCAATCAAGGCCGAAGAACAGCAGATGATCCGCGCGACGATTGACGATCTGCTGCGCTATGAAGTGGCGCTGCGCGAAGATGGGCGGCTGATCTTCCCGTCGCATATCGCGACCGGCAGCGAGGGCGATTTGGACTTGAACGGGCTGATCGGCGGGGAAAATGTGATTTACACCTTCAATGGGGTCAGCTTGAACCTGTACGCAACGCTGATCGTGCGATTGGTGCGAACACGCTTATTCAAACAGTTCCGCTTAGGCCGCTACAAGGCGCTGCTGACGCTCTACGATGGCGGACTGGTCGGCGTGGCACTGGCAACCGATGAAGAAGGCGTGCTGCGCCTGTATTTCAGCAATGCCCCGTCGGACATTATGCAGCGGGCGCTGGATTATTTCGTGTTCGAGCATCTGCATCAGCGGGCGCTGCCGGGGAGTGTACGGCGGCGGCAGGTCGTCTACTGCACCAATTCGGACTGTCCCAGCGAACCCCGTTTGCGCTTCCCCCGCCAGCATATCGAGGCTCGGGCGCACTTAGGGCGGTTCGATATTCAATGCCCAATTTGCGGGGCGATGACACCCTTCGACGATCCCTCGCACGAAGCGGAAGCACCGCCGCTCTCGCGCGAAGCGAACCGGCTGTATCACGATTTGGAACGGTGGTCGCAGGATTGGCGCTCCCCGGACAGCCGGTGATTTGTATTGGCGGCGATAAGGATCAGGACGAAGGCACGAATGGCACCAGAAGCAGGATTGATCCCTTGGATCGCGCGTGGACACACCGATCTCGTCTACCGGATGGCGTGGGCGGCAGATGGCAGCCGCCTGATGTCTTCGAGCAAAGATTCGTCGCTGCGGAGTTGGGCGGTGCATCCGGTGTACACGGGAGATCAGTTCTCCGGTGAATATCGGGTTAAGGAAGAGACCAAACGGCGGCGCTTTTCGACACCGGTTAAGCTGGTGGCTTGGTCACCGGATGGGGCATGGGTCGCGACCACGACCACGGCGGAAGCCGACCGAGCGGTACGTGTGCGCAGCATGGAGACCGAATCGCGCATTCTGTGGGAGCAGAATATTCATCACGATGCGATCTCGTGCATCGCATGGTCGGCGGATGGGGCGCTGCTGGCGACCGGATCAAAGGATTACACGGTTGCCGTGTGGGATGCGAGAACGGGCGATTTGCGCCGCCGTTTCTATGTCGAGGCCGAGGCGACCTGCGCCAGCTTCTCGCCCGATGGGCAGTACCTCGCGGTGGGGGTGCGCGGCATGGGCGAACACAATATTTTCATCTGGGAGCTCAACGAAGAAACGCGCCCTTACCGGGTGCTGCGCGGTCATACGGGCGGCATCACCTGTTTGACATGGTGGCGGGGTGAGAGCGCGAATACGATGCTGGCGTCCGGCGCTTCGGATCGTGCCGTGCGCGTATGGCATGTTCCCAGCGGCAAATCGATGTGCGAACTGCGCGCGCACAGCAGTTCGATCACGAGTATCAGTGTGTCGCACGATGGAACGATCCTCGCCTCGGCACAGTCCGAGTCGATCTGCTTTTGGAGCCGCAGCCTGACGTTCGGGTTGGTAGAAGTGCGATCGGTGCCGCGTATGGTTTACACCCCCTGCGACATCGCCTTTCATCCCCATGCGCCGCTGTTAGCGGTCATTGGGCTGGATAATGGGATCGCCATCACGCCGATCGATTTGGAGGCGCTGCATCACGCGGACGAGATTCGCAACACCCGCTATTTCAGCATCGCCAAGGTAGCAGTCGTCGGTGCTGGCGGCGCCGGTAAAACGATGCTCACCCGTGCTTTGCAGCGGCGCGATTTCGATGAAGTCATGCCCGGTACCAACGGCATGAACATCGTGCGCATTCCGGTCAAAGTGGATTTGATGGAGGGGAAACCCGTCCGGCGCGAACTCTATTTGTACGATTTGGCGGGGCAAAGTGATTACCAGTTGGTACACATTCTGTACCTGAACAACCTAGCGGCGGCGCTGATGGTGTTCGCCCAAAATGTACAGGACAGCGATCCGCTGCGCGAACTGCGCCGCTGGGATCAAGTGCTTCAGCAGATCCAAGATCGCGAACGCCCGCTGGATGGGTCGATGGAAACACTGCTGAAATCACCGATCAAGCGGTTTTTGGTGCAAACGCGCGTTGACCAGATGGGCACACGCATCCACGAGAATGTGGAGAAGGATTATCTCAAGCGCGTACACTGCGCGAAGCTGTTCCGCACCAGTTCTTATACTGGAGAGGGGATCGAACAGCTTCAAAATGCCCTGCTGCACGAGATCGAATGGGAACAGATCACCCAATACATCACCACCGAGATGATCGACGCGATACAGGAATTTCTGGAATCGCTGTGCCAGTGGGAAAACATCCAAATTGACCCGGCACACCGCCTGTATGAACGCTTCCTCGTTGTGAAGGGGATCACCGATCCTGATCCCAGCCTACGCTTGCAATTTGACATCGCGCTGCAATTCCTTGAAGCCCGCCAGATCATTCGCCGCTTCGATTTTGGCAATTTGGTGCTGCTGCGCCCCGAACTGCTGAACGTCTATGCTGCCGCGATCATCAGCGCGGCCAGCAGCCGGGAATTGTCACAGTTTGGCAGCATCGAAGAGGAAGCCCTCATCCGCCAGCGTTTGCCGCAGCTTCCGCAGGCGCTGCGCGTCGAAGACCCGATGGAAGAAGAATGGCTGATTATCAATACGTTGAAAGACCTGCTGCGTTACGAAGTGGCGCTGCGCGAGGAAGGGCTGCTGATCTTCCCGTCGCACTTCATCGCCGGGGCAAACGCGGGCGATTTTGAACAGTCGGGCGACGAATGGTTCCAGTACGCCTTTCGCGGGCCGATGACGAACATCTACGCTGTGCTGATCGTCCGCTTATCGCGCAGCAGCTATTTTCACCTGCATAAGCTGGCGCGGCACAAGGCGCAGTTCGTCGCCCAAGATGATTCCAGCTTGTGCGGGATATCGCTGGAGGAGCGCGAAGAAGATGTTGTACTTCATGTGTACTTCGAGCGATCGGTGAACCCGCTGACGCGCAACACGCTTGATCTGTTCATTTCGGCACACTTGCAGCGCCACGCGCTGCGCGACCCGGAAGACCCCGACAAGCGATATAAACGCACGCGCGTGTACTACTGCGATAACCTTGATTGCCCCAGTCATGTGCGCATCCGCTTCCCGAACGAACATGTCGAAGCACGCCAAAAACGCGGTTTCAACTACATTGTGTGCCCCATCTGCGATGAGCCTGTCTATTTTGATGAAATCATTGACCCGATGATGGGAGCAAAGCTGAAGGAACGCCTCAATACCATGAAGCGTTCGGCGGACGTGGAACGCGATCGTCAGACGGCGGAAGCCGCGTATCAGGCGAAGAAGCAGACGGGCAACTACGACGCGTATTTCGACGTTCACCCGGACGACCGACCGGATGCCGCCGCGCTGATCGAGTGCCTGCGTGGGCGCGGACTCTATGCGGTGCAGGACAGTCGTATGAACGGTGAGCAAATCGTCGAGCGGGCGCGTTCGGTGGTGTTTTTCATTGGCAAGCATGAACTGGCCCCGAACGAGCTGACCCGGCTGCAAAAGGGAATCGCGTATTTTATGAAGCGGAATGTCCCGACAATCTTCGTGCTGTACCAGCTTACGAAAATGCCGGATATGCTGCTGAGGGAACATGCGCGCGGCGTGCGATCGGTCTATTTCTTCGATGACATTTGCGACAGTGACCCAACCAATCGGCTGATCGATTTCATCACCGGGACGAGCCCGCTGTAAGAGGATGCTCCGGCAGTGAGTTGCTAAAATAGAACATGCGAGCTATCCTTAAGAGGATGAATTGGAGCGATCGCAACGGGGAGAGTCCCATGAGCACAGCATTCGAAGCGTTTGTGCAGGATAAGTATCCGGCGGAGTTTCATGAGATCGTGGGCCAACTGCGGGGATTGGTGCAGCAGTGCGCACCGACCGCGCAAGAGGGCGTAAGCTACAACATGCCGGTGTGGACGGTCAAAAATATCATCGCCTACCTGAATGTCTCGGAAAAAGCCGTCACGTTTTCGTTCGTGCGCGGCATCCAATTCACAGATACGCATGGGCTGCTGCGCGGGCGGGCGAAACATGCGCGCTTTGTGAAGTTCAAGCCGAGCGATACGATCGATGAGTCGGCGCTGTGCGATTATGTGCGGCAGGCCGTCGAATGGGACGGGAAATAGGCGGACACAAGCGCAAATAACGGGCTTGATGTGTCAAGCCCGTAGAAACTTGCCCGGAGTTGGATGGACTCTATCCCTCTGTCCACCGATTGATCGGCGTCAAGAACTGACATAAAACCACCTCTCATTTGACTTTCCCCATAGGGCATAGTTCATCATAAGAGACATCGTGGGGCGTGACGTGGAGGGAGATAGCGATGATCAAGATTGGGGATTTTTCGAAAATCTGCCAAACGTCGATCAAAGCACTGCGCCACTGGGATGCCGTTGGGCTGTTGAGGCCTGCGCTGATCGATCCGCTCACGCACTACCGCTATTACAGCATCGACCAGATCGACGATGTGAACCGCATCCTCGCCTTTCGTGCACTCGGTTTGTCGCTCAATGAAACGGCGATGATGCTGCATGAGCACCCCGCGCCCGCTGATATTCGCGCGCTGCTGCTGGCGAAACGTGCAGAACTCTATGCGCAAATCCAAGAAGCTGAATCGATGCTGACCGCGCTGGAAGGGCGGCTGCGCGTGATGGAAAGCGTGAGCGCGCAGCCGGCCTATGAAGTCGCGCTGAAGTCTGCACAGGAAATGCCAGTGCTGTCCGTGCGGACGGTGGTACCGGATTTGGAAGCATTGGTGGCGCTGTTGGAAGAAACACACCCGTACGCACGCCAGCGATCGACCACCAATCTGCTTGCGGTGTTTTTCGATGAAGGCTATGACGTGGAATCGGTCGATGTGCAGGTTGGGTTCCCGGTCGAACGCCTAGCTGCCAAGCCGATCACGCTGCGCCATCAGCTTGAGCTGACGCCTTCGCTGCTGCCCGCCGTTCCCCTGCTGGCGACGACTGTGCATCGCGGTGAATGGCTGACGCTTTCCGAAGCGTATATCCACTTGGGGCGCTGGATTGACCAGAACGACTACACGATCACGGGTGCGGGGCGCGAAATCTTCCATCACATCGATTGGGATGGCGGACAGCGGGCGACGGTGACCGAATTGCAGTTCCCGGTGGCGCGCGTAGCCACCTCTCCTTCAATGGAACCGTAGGGCGATAAGCGGTTCACCCTTTTCCTTTTCTTTTCAGGAGACAATTTCATGAAGTCGATGGTTCGCTTTGGGGTGCGCCTGTGGGCGATCCTTGTACTCGCGCTCGTCTTTTCGGTTGCATCGCTGCGGGCGCAGGAGGACACCATGTTTACCGGTGGTGCGCTGCCCGATCCTGATCCGCACATGCAAGACCTGTCGTGGTTCATCGGTGAATGGGATGTGCATTCGCATATGCTGCTGAACGCCGATACTGATGAATGGATTGATGAAGATTTGCACACCATTCACACCTATGAAATGGGCGGCAATCTGATCTTCGAGCATTTCGGCGGCCCGCTTGGCGGCACCCCATTTGAGGGCTGGAGCCTGCGCAAATACAACCCGACGACCGGCAATTGGGAACAGCGATGGGTTGATGTGTCAGCGGGTGGTTTCGCGAATTGGATGGGCCGTTGGGATGCCGAGACGAATGCGTTCGCCGGCTACGCCATGCGCTTCATCGACAGCGACTTCAACCTGACAGGCGAAACAGGCGCACGCGAAATCTTCGACAACATCACCGAAGACGGCTTCGACTGGCGCTATGAGCAAACGAGCGACAGCGGCGCGACATGGGACGTAACATGGACACTGAGGTATGACCGGGCGGCAGGGAATTAGCTAGTCGGTTGGGCGTGGGGCGTAAGCGATTGCGCCCCATAAGCGGCTAAAAGGTATTTTCCGTGTGGGGTGGCTATAATCCTGTTGACTCGATGCTGCCCCCGGTAGGATAGCCGTGAAATTTTCGCTGCGCTTCAACAATGATCTCCCTGTCTCTCAGTATGTGACCCTCGCCCGTGCCGCCGAAGCCGCCGGATTCGATCAATTTTGGGTCAGCGATGACCTGTTCCTGCGATCTGCGCCCGTGATTTTGACGGCGATCGCCGCCGCAACAACGCGGATCGAAATCGGAACGTGTATCGTTAACCCGTATACGCTGCATCCCGCCGAAATGGCGATGATGGCGGCGACGCTCGATGAATTCAGCGGCGGGCGTTTCAATCTTGGGCTGTCGTCCGGCGCGGGCGAGTTCCTCAAATGGGTGGGAATCGACGCCGAGAAACCGTATACGGCTGTGATCGACACGATCCGCGCTGTGCGTGGATGGATCGCGGGCGAACGAACAGCATACGACGGGGGTTTCCTTAAATACACCGACGAAGCCTATCTGCGCTTTGATCCGCTGCGCCGCCGCATTCCGATTTATGTCGGTGCGATGTCGCCGCGCTTGCTCACTGCGATCGGTGAGATCGCGGATGGCGGCTTGCCCCTGCTGCTGCCGCCGGAGCATTTTGAGACCGTGCTGCCGTACATCCGTGAGGGGATGGATAAAGCGGGGCGTTCGCTTGATGATCTTGATCTGGCGGCGTGCATTTGGGTATCGCTGAGCGATGACCGGGCCGCCGCTGAATCCGTGCTGCGCCACAAAATCGCCTATTACGGCCATGCGATGAGCCCGCTGATCTGGGATCGGTTGGGGCTGATGCAGGACGATTTCCGCCCGATCGAACAGGCGATCATGCGCGATGGCGATCCCGTCCGCGCGGCGGCGATGGTCACGCCGGACATGCTGAAAATCGGTGTCGTGGGCACCGCCGCCGACCTGATCGAGCGGTTGGAAGGGCTGGTCGCACTCGGCGCACGGCATTTGAGCTTTGGCCCGCCGCTGGGGGATGATCCGCTGAAGGCGATCACCATCCTTGGGCGTGATGTGCTGCCATACTTCAAGGGAAAAGCGTAGAACAAAAACAAGTGATTCAACGCAAAGGCGCAAAGAAAGAAGGTTTTCCTTTGCGCCTTTCACCCTTAGCGTCTTTGCGTTGAGTCTTTTTGTTTCCCCGACACTGCCAAACAGGGCTACAATCACGCGGAAAATCGAATAGATCAAAGAGGGTTGTTTCGTGAATTTCTCGATTCCCGTTCATGTACAGGAGATCACGCGGCGCGTCCGGCAGTTTATTGACAGCGAAGTGCTCCCTTTAGAGATGGTTGAAGCCGCGCATCACGGCGAACTGCCGCCCGAAATGATCCGCGCGGCGCAGGAGAAGGCGAAAGCGGCGGGGATTTGGAGTCCCCAACTGCCGCCGGAACTCGGCGGCATGGGCTTGACGCTCACCGAGATCATCCCGGTGTTTGAGGCAGCGGGGCGGAGCTTGCTGGGGCCGCTGGTGCTCAACTGTGCGGCACCGGACGAAGGCAATATGCATCTGCTGCTGGAATACGGGACGGATGCGCAGATTGACGACTATCTGCGCCCGCTGGCCGCTGGCGACACGCGTTCCGGCTTCGCGATGACGGAACCGGCCCCCGGCGCGGGCAGTGATCCGGGGATGCTGCTGACGACCGCCGTCCGTGATGGCGACGACTGGGTGATCAACGGGCATAAATGGTGGACAACGGGTGCCGGGAACGCCGCTTTTCTGATCATCATGGCGCGCACCAATCCCGATGTGCCGGTGCACAAGGGCGCAACCATGCTCCTCGCGCCGATCACCGCGCCGGGGATCGAACTCGTGCGGTTGATCCCGATCGTCGGCGAAGAAGGGTTCGGCGGGCATGGCGAAATCAAGTTCCACGATCTGCGCGTGCCGAACAGTGCGATTTTAGGAAAAGAGGGCGAAGGTTACGCGCTGACGCAGGCGCGGCTTGGCCCCGCGCGGCTGACTCACTGTATGCGCTGGACGGGAATTGCACAGCGGGCGATGGAGATCGCCGCCGCGTATGCCAGTAAACGCGAGGCCTTTGGGAAGGCGCTCAGCGATCACCAGTCGATCCAGTGGATGCTGGCAGACAGCGCGACTGAACTCCACGCGGGGCGCTTGATGATGTATCAAGCGGCGTGGATGCTTGAACACGGCGACCCGGCACGCAACGAAACGAGCATGTGTAAGGTGTTCATCGCGGAAACGGTCAACCGCGTAATCGATCGAGCGATTCAAATCTGCGGCGGGATGGGCATCAGCCGCGATCTGCCCCTCAGCACATGGTATTCGGCGGCGCGGGCGTTCCGCATCTATGACGGGGCGAGCGAAGTCCACCGGATGGTGATCGCGCGCAGTGTGCTCAAGCAGTTTGGGTCAAAGCCAAAGGAGTAGAAAAACTCACCGCAGAGGACGCAAATGTAAGAACGAGAAAGCAAATAAAAATTTAACGCAAAGGCGCAAAGCCGCAAAGAAAGAAAGTTTTCCTTGCGGCTTTCATCCTTAGCGCCTTTGCGTTAAGTTCTTGTCTACTCCTACTTTTGCGTTGACTCTTTAATTCAGTTTTCTTCTCGTGTCGGTTATGCCGATTTAACGCGCTGCATCTGACCGTCAAGGAGTGCGCGCGCGTCGTCGACGGTGGCACTGAAAGCGACGTGCTGTGTCACCTGCCGATCCAAGCCCTTGAAGGTATTGAAGACCGTTTTGATCATGGGGCTGGCACCGACGATTACGAGCGGGCCAGTTTGACCGCCGCTCATTTGCAGCATCTTCTTGGCATGACCCAGCGCGGTTGGATTGAAGATCGAACCGCCGGGGATGGTTACGCCGTCGGTGAGGTCGAGAATCGCGCCGATCGTCTGCTCAGACCGATCGGTCACTTTCTTGATCTTGTCGAGCGTGGCGAACAGATCGTCCCACGTCCACGATCCGCGTACTTCACACAGCATCACCGTGCGTTCTTCGTTATCCCAATACAACTCGATGCCCATGATCGTTCCCCATTCCCAACCTATATGGTTTTACGTTACGGGGTAATCGTGAGTTGCAGGTGAACGGTGGTTGAATGGGGACTGAAAAGACGAATAAGGGCAGAGACTCAACGCAAAGGCGCAAAGAGGCGAAGGCGCAAAGAAAGATGGTTTCGCCTTTCGCGTTCTCAGTGATCACAAGTAAATAAACAACGCACCAACGATCAAACCACAGAGGACACAGAGATCACAGAGATTTTGAGAGAAAACTCTCTCTGTGTCCTCTGTGATCCCGTGGTTCAAGCTTTTGTCAGTTATTTTGCTGTGATGATTTCTGCGGTTCGGCTTGATGTTACAAGGCGACGATGCGATTGGCGACCTTGAGCTGACGCGGGAAGACTGGCAGGAAATCGATCAGGCTGGCATAGCGACCGGCTTCCTTTTCGGCCAAGTAGCGCCGCAGCACGCTGATCATCCCCGGCAGGATGGTGATCCCGCGCACCTTGCGTTCCATCATCACATAGGCGTCGGCCTCGGTCTTGCTGAGGTGATCCTGCAAATACAGCGCGACCGCCCCGGCGACAAACAGATTGGTGAACTGTTCCTGCCATGTCGGATACATGCTCTGGAACTGATCGCCGATCGGCAGCGGGGTCTGCGAAATCTCGCTGATTTTGTCGGCATGCACGCGCAGATAATTCATGACCAAACTGCGCCCGTACTGCATGAGCGCGGCACGGTAGACGTGAGCCGGGTCTTCATTGAATGGCCACGGCGGGCTTTCCCCCCACGCCAAACGCGGCGGAATGATGCAGACCAGATCATTGCCTAAGCGCAGGCACATTTCCTGATCGGTGGGGTAGCTGATGTTGGGGATGAAGAACAGGCGCTCCGGGAAATCGCCAATGAACTGGGCGAGGAACGGCTTGAACTGCACCGACTCGAAGGCTTTTTGCGCATCGGTCAGCGCTTTGTCCCAATCTTCGTGCTCCTGCTGCCAGAAATTCGCAAGATCGGCAGTTTCGTAGAAATCGCGGAGCTGTAAATTCCAATCCGGCGGCATCCAACGCGGTGGGCGTTCAAGCGCACAATCCGGGAAGCGCAGTACCATCGCCAGCGTGAAAAGGGCCTCCAGTGGTGCTCGTTGATCGAGCAGGGTATTCAAGGCGGCAATTGCCGGGTGATTCTTGAAAGCCGAAAGCTGTTTGCGCGTAGAACGCGCGTGGGCGTGGGTGCCGTGTGGCCGCCGTTCCTGAGCGGAATCGGGATAGCCAGTGGCTGCCAGCGCAGCACTCATCAGGCGGGTACGATCATCTAGTTTGACGCTGACATCACTCACGGTCATCCGTCACAATCCGGTAGTCTCAATTTCGCTAAAACAGGCTGCTTATCTCGGTTCAAAGCCGCACTTAGATTGTAACGACAAGTCGCCATTTCCCAAAGTGAGGTTTTGTTTAGGTTAGGACTAACGTATTGTTCGCCGTTGACCAGCGTCCCCCTTTGGTCGACCACTGCCCCTAGCGTGACTCAAGGCCTACTTCGGTGTTATGACCCACGAATCAAGGGGATCTTTGTTTATGCGTGTCGCTATTTTCACTGAGACTTTTCTGCCGAAGATTGATGGGATCGTCACGGTCGTGTGTTTGCTGCTCGATCATTTGCAGAAGCGCGGGATCGAAACCGTGATCGTCGCGCCCAAGATGGGCGTGAACCAGTACAAAGCCACGCCGGTCATCGGCGTGCCGGGGGTGCCGCTGCCGCTCTACCCCGAACTGCGTGTCGGGCCGCCGACGCTTTCGACGTACCAGCAGGTGAAAGCCTTCCAGCCAGACATCGCCCATTTCATCCACCCGGTGTTGATCGGCGTGCCGGGGATGTTTATGGCGCGGCGGTTGGATATTCCGACCGTCGCCTCGTTTCATCTCGATCTGGCGCGGTTGGTGCATCACTTCAAACTGGGGCTGCTGGAACCGCTCACCGATACGCTGACGCGGGTGGTGTTCAACGCCGCCGATCATTCGCTGGCCCCGTCCAATCTGATCCTGCGCGATATGCAGCGAATCGGTGTGGAGCGCGTCAGCCTGTGGGGGCGCGGTGTGGATGCTGAGAAGTTCAACCCACGCTATAAATCGGCTGAAATGCGCAACCTGCTCAGCGACGGGCATCCTGAGGATACGCTGCTGCTCTACGTGGGGCGGCTTTCGACTGAAAAGCAGATCGACAAGCTTAAGCCGGTTTTGGAGCAGGTGCCGGGGACGCGGTTGGCGCTGGTGGGACACGGCCCTGCGCGTGAAGAGCTGGAGCAGCTTTTCGCAGGAACGCCGACCAAGTTCGTCGGCTATTTGACGGGCGAACCGCTCAGCCAAGCCTATGCCAGCGCGGATATGTTCGTGTTTCCCTCGTCGATGGAGACGTTCGGGCTGGTGGTGGTCGAAGCGATGGCGGCGGGTCTGCCGGTGGTGGCGTCACGGGTGGGCGGCGTGCGCGACGTCGTCAAGGAAGGCGCGACCGGTTACACCTTTGACGTGGGCGATGTGGATACGCTGGTCAACGGAGTGCGGCAGATCGCCGTGAGCCGGGAACGGATTGCCGAAATGGGCACGGCGGCGCGCAGCTTCGCGGAAACGCAGTCATGGGATGCTATGATGGATGAAGTCATCGACGTGTACCGTGAACTGATCGAGCGTAAGCAGCAGCCGCTCGCGCTGCCCGCATAATTTTAAGTACGCTTGCCCTCCGTGACCTATTGCCTTGTGCGTTGACACCTGAAGGTGTGTATACTCACCGTATATGGGTTAAGTGATTTAGGCTCCGATACAAGGGGGACTAGGATGGCGACACGGCGATTCCGCCAGCTTGGCCTGCTTACGACGGCGATCAGTGCCATCATCCTGCTGGCGCTCATCGGGATGTCTGTTGGCGGCGTACAAGCGCAAGCGCAGTTTGGCACCGGCTGGAATGGGCAGTTTTTCAATTCGGTCGATTTATCCGGCTCGGTCGTCTATACACAGGCATTTCCGACCGGTTTGAACGTCAATTGGGGTACCAGCAGCCCCGCGCCGGGGATTGTCAACCCGGATGGCTGGTCTGCACGCTTTGAATCGGTGCAGTTGTTCAATGAGGGGACGTATCAGTTCGTCGTCGCGTCAGATGACGGCGTACGTGTGTTCATCGACAATGTGTTGGTGCTCGATCGCTTCGTGGGGCGCACGCTGACCACTGATCAGTTCCAGCAGAGTTTGACGGCAGGCACCCACACCCTGCGGATCGAATACTTCGACGCGATCGATCAGGCAGCCCTTCAATTCCAGTGGTTCCTGTTAAGCGCGGCGGTGGGTACCGGGACGGCGATCCTTGGCCCCGGTGGGGTACCGATCAACCTGACGCCTTCGGCAGTGCCAACCCGCACACCGACGGCGCTGCCGCCGATCCCACCGGGATCGCAAACGGCGACGGTGATCCGGGCCAGCGTGCTGCGCGCCCACTCTGCGCCGTACATCGGCTCACCGACGGTCGCGCGTATTCTGCGTGGACAGACGTACCGGGTGATCGGTCGTGATCCCGATGCACGCTGGTTCCTGCTTCAGTTGAGCGCGACGCAAGCGTGGGTGTGGGGCTACTATGTGTTTGTCAGCGGCAACGAGTTCAACGCGCCGGTCGCGTCAAGCTACGCGACGGCGGGCAACCCTGCCGCCGGTGCACGGGTGGTCATCCAGACGAACGCCGTGCTGCGGCTGCATCCGACGCCTGATTACAACTCACCGCAAACCGGGCGTGTCACGTGGGGCGAAATCCTGCCGGTCATTGGACGCACGGCGGATAATGTATGGCTGCAAGTCGTCTTCCGGGGTGATACGATCGGTTGGCTGGCCGCCAGCTATGCCGACATTCTCGAAGGAAACTTGAGCGAAGTCCCGGTCACAGGGTAACGCGGCACAAAACAGGAAATCTTAGAGCACCTGAGGAACTAAAAAAGACACGACAGAGTTATTCCTGCCGTGTCTTTTTATTTGTAGAGGATGGATTGGTGCTAACCGCGTGTGAGATGCTGTGAATCAGCAGCGCGTAAGAAGGCGCTGCGCGAGGGCTGGGTCGGATCATCTTCACGCACCACGGGCGATTCCGTATCGATGAGACGGTCAATCAGCGAGCCAAGCGCGAAAACCGAGCCTTGTTTGGGCAGCATGTAAAGTGAATCCAGCGTTTCGCATTCCGAACGGGCATCGTCTGGCCCGTAAATGGCGATGACCGTCGTGCCTGCTGCTTGCAATTGGTTGTGGACACTGCATAGGAAATCGATGCCCTGAGCACCGCCTGATTCCATGTCCACCAGCATCACGGCGAAATCTCGATCGCCAAGCAGTAAATAGGCTTCATCAATTGACGTTACCGCGAAAACGTCATATCCCCGCAGCAGGAACGCTTTTTGATACAAGCGCAGCGCCTTGAGATCGCTTTCGACCACTAAAACGTTATGCGCTTGTAGGGTCATGACCAAATCTCCCGTTCTACCAATAGCCGTACTGAAACAAGCCTAAAACACAGCCTGCGTTCACCTGTTGCACCCTAGTATAGAGTGTGAAAGCAGGAATGCTTGAGAAATTCACAAAGAATTCAAACTCCCCACATTAAGCCTTAATCGATCGACTAATGGTTTATGAGAGAGAGCGGCGGTACGGTCTTAAGGTGAGCAGTCCTCCCAACAGCAGCCCAAGCCATGCTGCCCCTCCCAGAAGCAGCGCGGCGGAGAGCCCGGAGGGGGAATATCGGAAGGTGATCGTGCTATCCCCAGCGGGAACTGGCACCGCGCGAAACATCATGTCGGCACGGTAGATCGGCGCGGGCTGTTCATTCACCACCGCCGTCCAACCGGGATAGTAGGCATCCGTCAGGATCAGCAGGCCCGCTTCTGCATTGTCGCGGATCGAGATCTGCACCTCATTCGCCGTGTAGTGATCGACGTTGATCACAGGAACGGTGGACGCGGCTTGAATGTCGCGCAGTCCCTCATTTTCGGCGGTAGAAAGATAGGCCACCGAGCGCGGATCGGCTTCCGGTTGGCGCATCGCTTCCAATAAGGCTTGATCCCCGGCTGAGTCATCGCTGAAAAACTGCCTTGTATACACTACGTATGCACGGGGCAACATAGATGTATTTTCATAGATTTTGATGTCACTGGAGAGGACGCGCGTGAACGGCTGCGGCGCAAGCTGCTGGAAAGTCCCGTCAGCGGTGTTCACCAATGTGACGGCCAGCACGGTGACGCCTTCATTTGAACCGACGATTCGCATCGGATCGAGGACGGCTGCCGCTGGGAGCGGAAATTGGACTAACCGAATCGGATCGCTCGATGTGCCGATAGAAGCGGCGTTGGGGGCGGTGTTGACCCCATCGACATGAAGCAGGAGCGCGCTGGATCCCTCATCATCCGGAATATACGCAATATCGATCCTATCGGCGGCGAACCCCTGTGGATTCGTATAGACCGCCGCTGTGCCCTCGATGAGATGCTGGGGTAAGGCCGTATCGTAGGCGACTCCCTCGCTCCACAGATCGTATACCTTATCGACGATCAGATAGCGGGTGTTGGTCAAATCCAGCCAGCGCTGATCGGGAATACACGCGCCGCCGCAGTCTTCGCGCGCCAGCAGTTCGCGCAGCCGCCCGTCAACCGATTCAGTATTCGCGGGCAGCAGCAGCGATGTGAAGGCGGTATACCAGCGCGTTGGCAGCACGCCGCCATCGTAACCGTCGATCGACGGGATGCCCCATGCCAGCGGTAGATTCGGCGCGACGATTTCTTTCAGTTTGACCGCCACCAGCGCCGATCGGATTGCGTCGGCGGACATGCCAAGCGCGGTATAGCGTGCCTCCAGCGCGGCATGATCGCCGGGATCGAACAGTGTTTGGCTGATGCTCAGCATGCGGCCCGGCGGGGTTTGATCCGCCGCATACGCGCGCAGTTGGCTGATGGTGAAGCGCTGCGCGCCCCACGCCTCCGCGGGGACGGTTTGCGCGTGCGGCAGTGCCCGGTTCGCGGCGATCAGTTCGATCGACAGGCCGATCAGCAGCGGTAACCATGCCCAACGAAGCAAACGCATCCGGTTCGCGCCCGCGCACAGGATAATGAACACCCCGGCGGCGGTGATCCACCCCGCGATCGTGATCGGTTCGGGCAGCGAGATCGGCGTGTTATCCGGGTTGGCGGTGATCAAGCGCGTGCTGATCGCCAGCGCGGTGATGATTAGGGCGAACAGACCGATCACACGCCAGCGGGGTTTCGCGCCGTGCTGTAAAGCATGCAGGCCAATCCCGGCCAACAGCGCCGCGCCGAGCGCGAACAAGGCCAACCAGCGCGCCGGGACGCGAAAGAGGTTGAACCCCGGCAGGCGGGCGATCAACCAGTAGAGCGGATTGTACGCGCCGAAAGCGAACAGCAGCCCCACGATCGCCAGCATGGCCCATACCCAGCGGCGTGCAGACCGCGTGTCGTCTGCCTGATCGGGTGCCGAACGCATATCGGAGAACAGCCCAACCAGCGCCAAGCCGATGCCGATCACGCCGATATAGGCGACATATTCAGTGAAAATCGATCGATCGTCGCTGGGGAGCAGGCCGCGCCCGGCGACGAAGGGGCTGAACGAAAAAGCCGTCGCTTCGTTCTGCGTCAGGCCGCCCGCGCGGTTGCTGGTGCGGGTGAGTTCAAGCGTGGGAATCAACTGCGGCAGGACGAGCAGCAGCGCCAGCAGGCCCGCGCCGACCAGTGACGCAAGCGCGCGCCAGCGGCCTGCACGGTTGCGGAGGAGCGCATCGATCCCCAATCCCAAGCCGGTGATGAAGACCGTCTGCGTATGCCCGCTGAGGAATTGCATGGCGATCCCGGCGGCGAGCATGAGCGTGAACAACCTCCGGCGGCGGGCGCTTCCGTAGGTCGATTCGTGCAAGCACCAGAACAGCCAGCCCATCCAACTTAAGCCCTGAAGCTGGTTGATCTGCTCGACATGCGCGCCGATCACCCCACCGAGCGCGAAGATCAACCCGCTGGTGAGCGCGGCGGCACGGCTGATCCGCAGCCCGCGCCGCGCCAGCACATACGCGCCGATCCCCGCCCAGAGGACATGCGCGATGACGCTGATCTTGATCGCGTCCGGTGCACTGAACGGGGTGACCGCCCAATTGGGCGGGTAGAACGTCCCTAGCTGGCTGTTCGCCAGCAGCGGAACGCCCATAAAGAGATCGGGCGACCATAAGGGCAGTGTTCCAACGCGGAAGGCGGCGCTTCGGGCTTCCCAGTAGGGATAGAAATAAGTGAAGGTGTCACCGCGCGCCAAGATGCGATCGGTGAAGGCGAGATGTGCATAAGCAGCAAGGATCAGGCCGATCAGCAGGATGAGCGGCGCGAACGTTCGGACGTAGGAACGGGTTGATGGTGTCATGGACGGGGACTCTACCACAAGTATATTACCGGCGCACCGCAAAATCTGAAACTAAGTTGCAAGCATGTAAGGGGAACATGAATATGACTCCACGATGATTTTACAACTCTTTGCACATCCCCCCCTGATTCACGGTGTATTGTATGAGACAAGGGCCCATATACTGAAGTGGAACTCATGCGCGAAACAGGATATGTTTGATGACGGTCCCATTATTTTCCGATTCACAACCTTATATCCATCGAATCCCGGGAAAGCTCAACGTGTTTTCAGAATTCACCCCGTCCGAGATGCGCTCACTCATCCCCAACCTCGTTGCCATCTTACCTCAGCGAGGATGCATCCAGCGGTGTACAGGCTGCCACGCCAGCGCGATCCCTCATCTTGCCAGCGCAGATTGGGAAACCACTACCCTTATTATTGACGCACTGGCGGAAGCCGCTCATCAGGCGCAGGTGCCGGTCGGATCTGCATTTCCACAGCCTTTGATCGAAACTTTTCGCGACAGCGATCCCGCTCATTTGCGTCTGCACAGCAGCGACGGGAAACAGCGCGGGATCGGCGATTACGCCGCACTCTTGTACGAACGGCTTGGTCAGCGCGCCAAGATCATGACGAGCGGTATCCGCGCCCGGTTGGAAGACGATGTCCTGCGTATCAATCGCGTCGATCTGCATCAGATTGAACTGGCGGCGGAATACAGTGGACGCATTTCGATCTCCGTCTCAATCGAAACGCTGCAATACCGGACGCTGGGCGCGGCGCAGGACGCCGCCATCCTCGCCCGAACGCTTGAATCGGTGATCATAGGCAGTTTGCGCAATGGTCATGCCCCGGAACTGTTCCTTGATGTGATGTTTTTTTCAAGCGATGGACAAGATCCACTGACGAAAGAAACGCTGCAACTTCTCGCCCAAATCTTCGCACTGCTCGATCGGCAGCTCATCGATACGGCTGCTTTGAATCGCTTGCATAAACGGCTGCAACAGCCGATCGATGGGCATGTGAACCAGCGCTTCACGGTGGAAGGGCTGCCTTTCGGCGTGCGTACCTCGCCGCACCTCAACATTGGCAGGGCCGCTGTGACCGGGCGTGGACAGCCGCTGATACAGGCGGTGCCGACCGATCGGTTGAATATCCTCCCCGGCGATCCGGCGGATAGGCTGGTGGTGAATGGGCGAACCTTCACGCGCGGAGCCTTATCCCAAAACCTTGAACAGCGTCATCTGCTGCTTGAAATGCTGCGCGATCTGCGCGGAGCAGGATTTTTGTCGGAAACGGATGCAATCGATGGCAGCCCGCTGCACTTCTTCCGCGCCGAGATCGATTTGACCAGCGCGCAGCCGCTTAAGCTGGCAGGGCGGGCGATCGCACCGGGCGTCAACCTGCCGCCGGGGGTCAATTTGTTGGTCAGCAACCCGGCGGGCGGTGAACTGCAAGCCGTGATTCCCTATAAGCCGCTGACCCTGTGAGCCGCTGAACAACCGGGGGCGTAGAACGCTCCACGCCCCCGGCTGTGCTTCATTCATCTCCGATATTCAAGCTGATCGTCATGCGAACGAGGGTTGCCCCGTCGTCGGTGGTGGTACTGCTGATGGTGCTGCTGCGGATGAGATTGTTCAGCGCGATGATCGGCGCGACCTCTTGATCAAGCTGCGCGGCGGTCATCGTGGGCACCGGCGTCGGCGTGGGGGTGGCGGTGGGCAGCGGCACCGGCATTCCGCTCAACTCCATCACGATGCTGTCGAACACATTGCCAATCGCAGGCCCGGTGAGTGCCAACAGTGTTATCGCCGTGATGGGGTTTCCTCCCATCCCCAGCAGGAAACCATCCCCGCTGGTGTACCAAACGCTGGTAGGATTGGGCAGGAAATAGGTCGTCGCGTCTTGGTACGCGCTGGTCTCCATCAGCGAATCGCCGCCCGCGAACATGGCTTCGGCGGCTGCCGCAGTGGCGACAAAGAATATGTCGTCGTTCGCCCCAACGGCGATTGGCAGGACAATATCCTCAGCCTGTGTGGTGGGGCCAAAGAATGACTCGCTGGGGATGTGCAGTTCGTAGACGGTCGCTTCGGTGGTACCAAAGGTTTGCTGATCGATTCGGATGTCTTCCGACGTAGTATCGGCCATCACCGCTTGGGTGAGCATGGTGTTGATATGATTGGTAAAGGCAATCGCCAGTGCCGGATCAGTCGCTTCCATGATCAAGCCGAAATCGTATAGGCCGTTCACGTCAAGCTTGTTGGCGTTGACCCCACGCGCGATTTCAACCAGATCGGCGCGGGCGAACAGCGCGTAGTCGCCCGTCGTCCAACTGAGCACATCTTCGCGTAGATCAAGCCCGATCGCTTGGAGTGCCGCTTCGACCTGTTGATCCGGCGATGCGCTGTTGCTAGAACCCGCGCTGGAAGCGGCTAAGGTCATGGCGGTATCGTACAGCCCGGTCAAGTTGGTCGCCTGAACGACCGCACCGGCATTCGCAGGCAGGAAGCGCACGAAGTCGGGATTGATCGCCTGTGACGCTGTGCCGCCCGCCAGCGTTGCTACATCGATCGTCAGCGTATCGTTGTTCAGAATCGTTAAGCCGATCGCCACCGGAATCGATGGCACAGCCATCTGCGCTTGATCTTGCGGCGCGGACGCGGGTTTGAAAGCGTCGTAAATTGAACTCGATGACATGGTGAACAGTTGGATCGCCTGCGCGAAAATGTTCGCGTCGGCATAAATCAGCGCGTTATAGCCGGGTGCGGGTAGATGCCCGGTCACCGTGGTGAAGGTTGTGTTTGCATCAAACGTGGGCGCTGCATCTACGCGGGTGTCTAAGAAGGGGATGCCCGGCGGCAGCACATAGGCAGCCGTGGGGGTGATCACAATACTCGTGCCATCGGCGGTCATGAAGGATGGATATTCACCGTCCACAGGGGTTTGATGAGCGCTGCTGGGCAGGATGCTCGCGAGGAAGTCCTCTGCTGCCGCCGCATCGCGCAGTTCGATGACGCCGTAAGCGGTGATCCCATCGGGGATGCCACTGGGGGATGTGCCGCTCATCGCGGTTGGATCGAGCAGCAGTGCGGGATCACCCGAATAGCCGAATGCCGCATAATCGCCGAGCCATGCGAAGACATCGCTGCCACCGCTGACCATTGACAGCAGTCCGCGCAGATCGACTTGCGGGACACCCAGATCGGCAAAGGTGGAGGTCACACGGTTGAGGAGGGTGCTCAGTTGATCGATGTACGCACCATCAATGCGCATCGCTGCGAACATGAAGGTATCATCGGAATAGTAGCGCGCCATCTGCGGCACGCCGTCTTGGCGCGCAGTATCTTGTGCTTGAATGGGGGCAGCGAGGGCTAAAAGCATTACGAACAAGACGAGCATCATGCGTTTCATGCATTCTCTCCTAACTTAGATGGACAGAAGCTGATCAAAAAATAAGGGGCGCTGTGCATCAGCCACCCCCTGTCAATAGTCTACGATGAAATGAGCCGCGTTGTGAATCGTTTTCGTTGAAATTTCGTTTAAGGCAGCAGGTTCAACATCGCTTGACCCGCCGCAATTCCGCTGAGGAATGCCCCTTCGATGCGCGGCTGCGCAAAGGCATCTCCGCCGAAGACGAGCGGCAGCCCTTTGGCGACCATGCACCGTTCCGGGAATAGAATGGTGGGCAGCGAATAACGCCAGCGGATCAACTGCCATTCGACAATCGGCGTCGTTTCCCCGATGAACGGCATCAGGTCGATGCGCAGCGAGGCGATAATGTCGGCATCGTTACGTTCCCACATGGCGCGACTGTAGGTGGGGCTGGCCTGCACGGTGAGCAGGGTTTTAGGGGACAACCCTTTGCGCTTGTTGTCGCACAGCCAAGTGATCTGCGCGCCGAAGCGCTGAATCGCGCCGGGGGATGGCAAGCTGGCTTCGCCGTCAATCAAAAAGAGGCCGGTGAGGCATGGTTCATAGTCGATTCCGTTGAGCGCCGTTTCTTGATCCACATCCAGCGTCACTTTGCCGGTGTGCAGCAGTTCAAGGGACTGTGGAACGGGCGGTGTGAGGATCAGCCCGCGAGCGGTGTAGTGTGCCTCACGCGAATCGGTGACCTGCCAGCCTTCCGCCAAGCGGTGAAGCGCGACGACCTGTGTATTGGAGCGCACGTCGAGTCCCTGCGCCAACACTTCCATAAGCGCAGCCATGCCGTTACGCACCGCATAGCGCGGATGCCCATCGCGGGTATCGGCCAAGCTGCCATCACTCCACCCGCGCGACCACTCAAACACGAGGTTATCGGCCAGCCAACGATCGACGTACCTGCGAAATTCCGGTTCGCGCACCGTGAAGAACTGCGCACCATCGTCCGCCAAGCCGCCGCCCATACGACGCGTATTCATCCGTCCACCGACGCGGGTGCCTTTGTCCAGCACAATCACACGTTTTCCTGCATCAGCGAGGGTGCGCGCGGCCATTAGGCCGCTTAGCCCAGCGCCGATAATTAATACGTCCGTCCCAAAGGTCGTCATCTTGCTTCCTTATATTTGATCCTTGTTTATGTGGTGGATTATAGCGCCCTCGTGGGATAGCGTATATCAGTTCAAGGGCATATTGTGAGCAACGTCGCAATATGCCCGAATTACGTTACCTCTTTTAGCGGAACAGTTCGCGCACGATGATGTTGCGCTGAATTTCGCTGGTGCCTTCGTAAATTTGGAAGACTTTCACATCGCGCATCAGTTTTTCGACCGGATACTCCTTCATGTAGCCGTAGCCGCCGAACACCTGCACCGCATCGACGGTGACTTTCATCGCCATATCGGCGGCGAACGCCTTGGCATAGGCGACGGCTTTGGGATTCGACACGCCGTGATCGACCAACCACGCCGCCTGCCACACGAGCAAGCGCGCGGCTTCTACGTTGATGGCCATATCGGCGATTTTGTGGCCGATGGCTTGATGCTGCCATAACGGCTGACCGAAGGTTTCACGCGTCTTGGCGTACTTGACGCATTCTTCCAGCGCGCGGCGTGCTACGCCGACCGCCCCCGCCGCGACACCGGGGCGGCTGTGATCGAACACCATCATCGCCAGCATGAAGCCCATGCCCTCCTCACCGATGCGGTGATCCGCCGGGACTTCGACATTCTCAAACACGATTTCGGCAGTATCGGCGGCGCGCTGGCCGAGCTTGTCGAAGTGTTTGCTGATGGTGATGCCGGGGGTATCGCGTTCGACGATGAAGCAGGAAATGCCCTTGTGTTTGGCGGCGGGGTTGGTCACCGCGAACACCGTGTAGAAGCTGGCATGATTCACGTTGCTGATGAAAATCTTGCCGCCGTTGAGGATGTATTTATCGCCGACCTTTTCCGCACGGGTTTGCATGCCGACGACGTTCGATCCCGCGCCCGGTTCGGTGACACAGTAGGCCGCAAGCTGACCTTCCCCCATCATGCGATCGCCGAGCCAGAGTTGTTTCTGCTCATCGGTGCCGCCGATTAGGATGGGCAGCGACGAGAGGTTGTTGACGCTCATCGCCGTGCTGATGCCGGAACATCCATAGGCTAACTCTTCGGCAACGAGCGCTTCTTCAAACACGGTCGCGCCCGGCCCACCGTAATCGAGCGGAATATTCAGGTTCACCAGCCCCAGTTCGCGGCCTTTGGTGATGACATCGAGGGGAAATTCGGCGGTGCGGTCATAATGTTCGGCAACAGGGATAATCTCTTTTTCGGCAAATTCCCGCGCCATCTTTTGCAACATTTTTTGTTCGTCGGTGAGTTCAAAAGTGACTCCCGACGCGACCTGCTTGTCTACCATACTTAAACTCCATACAATCTTATTTCAAACGCCGTTGACTGTTGATTATACCGTTCGAATAGGACTAATGCCTTACCATCTATGGGCGGCTGGAAATAAACCTTTACAACTTTCATGGGCAAGTCCATGTAAGGTATGTACAGAAACATCGAAGCACCACCGGGGCGTACTTTGCGCCACGACGTTGTGAAAACCGTATGGGAAGGCCGAAAGGCATCGGATAATTCGTATGCAAGATATGACATCAAGCCAGCGCCCGCAAGAGTTGAAGCCAGCGCAGGGAACCGCGCCAGAGGCTAAGCCATCTGCGGTCAAGCCCAACGAAGTGAAACCGCCGGAGCCTAAGCCGCTGGAAGTAAAACCGACACAAGGCCTCCCTACAGAAGCCAAACCGGTACAAATAGTCAAACCGTCGCCAGAGCCATCGACGGGAGCCGCCGGGCAGCCTGCCGGAATGCCCACTGAACCTAAACCAATCCCCGCCCTCCCCCAAGTTGCCTCTCCCTTTTCGGTATTTGGGCAAACCCGTAATTTTGAATTTCCGCCCCCACTGCCCCCCGAAGCGCTTCCTGATCCGACGAACCGACCCACTGAGCCGTTTGCGAAGTCACTCCCTTGGGTGATCGAATTCCGCATCGTGGGCACGTCTGATATTCTGCAAATTCAGGTGCGCGATACGCTGCTTATGGGGCGCGCCGATTTCGAGCGCAACATCAACCCGGAAATTGACCTGAGCGCCTACAATGCCGCCGCCTTAGGGGTCAGCCGCCGCCATGCCATGATCACCGTCAAGGATACATGGCTGATGATTCAGGATTTGGGCAGCACGAATGGTACCCGTCTGAACGATCAAACGATTGAGCCGCTCATCGAGTATCGCATACGCCATGACGATGTGCTGACGCTTGGTGGTTTGCAGCTCAAACTGCAATACGCGGTTGTTCCGGCGGAGATGGCAACCAAACCGCAGACCGCCCCGCTTACCTATGACGCGACTATTCCGAATGTTGGCAAGGGGCAGCGCGTATTGGTGATCGAAGATGACGACAATGTCGGAGAAGTGTTCCGTCGTGGGTTGGAGATCGCCGGGTTTAAGGTGACGCTCGTCCGCACGGTGATGCAGGGCTTGGGATTGTGCTTTCACCAAATGCCCGATGCGATCATCATCAACGCGATGGTGTCGGACATGAACGCGCTTGATCTGGTGCAGTACATCCGCAAGGTTGACAAAGGCCACCGGGTGCCGGTCGTCGTCGTCAGCCCAACGAGCGGCGGGTTTTACAAAAATCAGGCCTTACAAGCGGGCGCTGATCTGTTCATGGGAAAACCTGTAGCGATGGAAGATTTGGTGCGCGCGATAGGTAAAGCATTTGTCTAGCCGCGTTTGACTTTCGACTGATCATTAAGAAAAGCGAGCGCTTCGGCGCTCCTTTTTGTTTTCACTAACCAACGTATTACAAATTGTATAGGTTACCGCCGTATCCCGTTCAAACATGCTATAGTGAAGGGATAAGGGCGTACAACCATAGGCCATCCACGAATGACAACGCAAGAACGCTCAGCCATCCGCGCCTTAATTGAAGAAGCGCGGACTTCCCAAAAAGCCGCTTTATACGACCGTGCTTTGGAGCTTAGTCATCAGGCCTACACTGACGCTTCCCGCATCGATGATTTCGAAAATATGGCGGAAGCCAACCTCGTGCGCGGGTTCAGCAGCTATTTTCAGGGCGATTATGCCGCCGCTTTGAAATATGGAATGGCGGTGCTGGATACGCCGGATTTGAATCCCTCCATCATCATGCAGGGGCATCGATTGGTCGGCGGCATACACCGGCAAATTGGCGATTGGGCGACCGCACTTGAACACTATCACCGCCAGCTTGATTGGGCCGAAGAAACCGGAAGCAAGCTGGATCAAGCCTATGCCTTCAACGGGATCGCCGGGGTGTACGATTCGCTTGAAGAACCTGCGACGGCGGTTCCGTATCTGGAACGCGCGTTGACGCTGCTCTATGCCGGAAACGATTTGCCCAATGTGGTCGGTGCTTTGAACACTATGTCTCGCCTGTATGAACGCATGGGCGATGCCGACAACTCTCTGAAGATGGCGCAGCAGGCATGGGAAACACTGGAAGGGTTGACCAGCGGTAGAACGCCCAACATCGAAGTGCAAACCTTGATCGCTTTCGCGCGGGCTTATCTCCAGCTTGGGCAAAATGAAAGCGCGCAGGCGTATCTCTATGATGCGCTGGCCGTCGCGATCACGCACCGGATGCCCTATCCGCACGGTGAAATTCTGCTGCTGTTGGGCGACTTGGCGGCGCGCACGGGCGATGTTGACGAGGCGATTCGCCAGTACAGTGAAGGGCTGCATCTGCTGGAGAATCACCAAAATCACCGCCTATTTTCGGATGCCTATCTGAAACTATCCGGCCTGTACCGTGACAAAGGCGAATACGAGAAGGCGCTGGCCGTGTACGAGAAGTTCTACGACATCCGCCAGCGGCTGTTTGATCAGGAAAGCGATCAGCGCCAGAAATCGCTGGAAGTGCGGTATCACATCGAAGTCGCGCGCAAAGACGCGGAGATTTATCGCCAGCAGGCGATGCAGGTTGAAGCCCAACGCGCCCAACAGGAAGCGGCGTTCGAGCGCATCACCAAAGTGCGCAACGATTTGATGGACACGATCCGCCACGATTTGAAGAATCCGCTCGCATCGATTCGCATGTCTGTGTATCTGCTGCGCCGCGCGACCGAACCTGAACACCGTAATCGCTGGTTGGAAAGTATCGACAACCAAGTGACGCGCATTCAAACCCTGCTCAGCGATACGCTCGATTTGATTAAGCTGCAAAGCGCGAATGCGCTCATTTTGAGCGAACATCCGGTCGTGTCCGTCATCGAAGATGTGATCGCCCTGCACACCGCCGCCGCCCGTGATAAAAATATCGTTCTCGATTTCGAATGCGCGTCTGATCTTCACGTCTTGGCTGATCGGGATCGCCTGACGCGTGTCTTAAGCAATCTCGTTTCGAACGGGATCAAGTTTGCCAACAGCGGCAGTTCGGTGCATCTCAACGCCGATCGCATCCACGAAGGCGAATACAGCGGTCAGGTGTTGATCAAGGTGAGTGATACGGGCTACGGCATCCCGGCGGATGAAGTGGCGCACATCTTCGATCATTTTTACCGCGTGCAGCAAGATGAGCATCTCACCATCGAAGGCACGGGGCTTGGCCTCAGTGTCGTCAAGCTGATCGTCGAGCAGCACGGTGGCGCGGTGTGGGTTGAAAGTGAATTTGGCAAGGGCAGTACCTTCTTCGTGCGTCTATGCGAGCATGCGGCGTGACGGATCGCCGTTGATCGCCGTTTGTAACCTCTGTGCAATTTATCCTGCCTTGCAGTCGAAAATTCTGTGCAGACCGCCCCGCCGTGCGCAAGTTTCCCTTGACTTTCGCTATAGGACAGTGTTAACATTTTGCATTGCGAAATGGCAGTACGAGTAACCACAGCGTGGCAATGCCGTACTGAATTGAACGAATGGTGGCGAAAGCGTTCCGCACTGCGGGATAGCTCGCCTCGGTCAGATGCATAATAGGCGTATCTTGTGCTGTTTCGAGTACGCCTTTTTGCGCGCATATAGCTAGAGCGAGAATATCTCTGGAGTCATTTATGCCAACGATTAATCAGTTGGTGCGCAAAGGTCGCAAGTCGAAGACGAGCAAGAGCAAAGCTCCGGCGCTGCAATACTCTCTCAACGTCTACGACCAGCGCCGCACCCGCACGCGCAAAGGCTCGCCGCAAAAGCGCGGCGTTTGCACCGTCGTGCGTACGACCACACCGAAGAAACCGAACTCGGCGCTGCGGAAGATTGCCCGTGTGCGTTTGAGCAATGGTATCGAAGTGACGGCTTATATCCCCGGTGAAGGCCACAGCTTGCAGGAACACAGTGTGGTGTTGGTGCGTGGGGGACGTGTGAAAGACCTCCCCGGCGTTCGCTATCACATCGTGCGTGGCACGCTGGATACCGATGGGGTGAAGAACCGCATGCAGTCGCGCAGCAAGTATGGTGCCAAGCGTCCGAAGCCGGGTCAAGCCGGTAAGGGTGCCCCCGCCAAAGGCAAGAAGTAGAGGGTAGCGAGCGATGCCAAGAAGAAAATCTCCCCCGAAGCGCCAGCCCGTAGGGGATAGCAAGTACGACAGTATTCACATCAGCATGCTGGTGTCTCGTATGATGCGCGGTGGCAAGAAGAGCACCGCGACGCGCATTATGTATGATGCGATGGAAATCATCGAAGAGAAGGCCAAGCGTAACCCGGTCGATGTGCTGGAACAAGGCCTGCGCAATGTGACCCCCGCCATCGAAGTCAAGCCGATGCGTGTCGGCGGTGCGACCTATCAGGTTCCCGTCGAAGTGCCGACGCAGCGCGGCATCACATTGGCGATGCGCTGGGTGCTGGAAAATGCACGCAAGCGCGGCGGTCGCGGCATGTCGGATAAATTGGCAAATGAACTGCTGGACGCAGCCAACAATCAGGGCGCGTCGGTGAAGCGTAAGGACGATACGCACCGCATGGCGGAAGCGAACCGCGCCTTCGCGCACTTCCGTTAAACAGTTAACGGTGAAGTGGATAAAGTTAAAAGTCCAGTTAAGGACACTGCTTTCAACTTTTAACTTTTGACTTCTACCCTACGCTGTTTAGCGTATCTAAGTGAGTAGAAAAATCAGCGAGCGAGAATGGCAACGAAAAGCGTAACCGTAGACGATCTCACCAAAGTCCGCAATATCGGCATCATCGCGCACATCGACGCGGGCAAGACCACGACGACCGAGCGTGTGCTGTATTACACCGGTATGGTTCACAAGATCGGTGAAGTGCATGATGGCGCAGCGACCACGGACTACATGCCGCAGGAACGCGAGCGCGGAATCACCATCACGGCAGCAGCCGTGACTGCCTCTTGGCTGGGTCACCAGATCAACGTGATTGACACCCCCGGCCACGTGGACTTCACAGCCGAAGTGCAGCGCAGCTTGCGCGTGCTGGACGGCGGGATCGTCGTGTTTGACGGCGTCGCGGGCGTCGAACCGCAGAGCGAAACTGTGTGGCGTCAAGCCAACAACTACAATGTGCCGCGCATGTGTTTCGTCAACAAGATGGATCGCACGGGTGCGAACTTCACGCGCTGCGTCGACATGATCGTCGATCGTTTGCATGGAAACCCGGTGCTGCTCCAGTTCCCGTATGGCGAAGGCTCGGACTTCAAGGGCATCTTCGACCTGATCAAGATGGAACTGATCACGTATGGCGACGATAAGGGTGAAGATATTCAGCACCACCCCATCCCGGAAAGCCACCGTGAACAGATGGAAACACTGCGCGCAGAGATGATCGAGAAGGTGGTCGAAAATGACGACTTCCTGACCGAAAAGTATCTCAGCGGCGAAGAAATCACGGACGATGAGCTGATGGGTGCGCTGCGTGCGGCGACCATCGCCGGGAAAATTCACCCGGTGCTGTGCGGCTCGGCGCTGAAGAACAAGGGCGTTCAGTTGATGTTGGACAAGGTGGTTGAACTGCTGCCTTCCCCGCTCGATATTCCGCCGGTCACGGGTCACAACCCCAAGACCGATGAGGAAGTCGTGCGTCACGCCGACAGCAGCGAACCGACTGCCGCGCTCGTGTTCAAGATCATCACCGACCCGTTCGTGGGTCGTCTGGCATTCTTCCGCGTCTATTCGGGCGTGGTGAAGGCCGGTTCGATGATGCTGAACAGCACCAAGGGCAACCGTGAACGCATCGGTCGTATCGTCCGCATGTTCGCGGATAAGCGTGAAGACATCGAAGAAGTGCGCGCGGGCGACATTGCCGCCATCCTCGCACTGAAGGATACCTTCACGGGCGATACGCTGAGCGATGAAAGCAAGCCGATTGTGTTGGAAAAGATCAGCTTCCCCGAACCGGTGATTGAAGTGGCGATTGAACCCAACACGAAGGCCGACCAAGACAAGATGGGCAACGCCCTGCGTCGTTTGGCGGAAGAAGACCCCACCTTCAAGATCGAAGTGGACGAGAAACTCGGCCAGACCAAGATCAAGGGCATGGGCGAACTTCACCTTGAAGTGTTGGTTGACCGCATGAAGCGTGAGTTTCAGGTGGAAGCCACCGTTGGTCGTCCGCGCGTGGCCTACCGCGAAACCATCACCCGCGCCAACAAGGTCGATATGACCTTCAAGCGTCAAACGGGCGGTTCCGGTCAGTATGCGCGTGTCGTGCTCGAATTCGAACCCGTTCAGGATGGCGATGAAGACATTGCCCAGATGAAAGACGGGCTGATCTTCCGCGATGAAACCAAGGGTGGAACGGTTCCGCGCGAATTCATTCGCCCGACTGAAAACGGCATCCGCGAAGCGATTTCGGGTGGCGTGCTGGCGGGGTATCCGGTAGTGAACGTGCGCGCCCGTTTAGTCGATGGCGCGTACCACGAAGTCGACTCGTCGGAAATGGCATTCAAGGTTGCTGGCTCGATGGCGCTGAAAGAAGGCGTTCAGAAGGGCAAGCCCGTGCTGCTGGAACCGACGATGAAAGTCGAAGTGATCGCACCCGATGACTACACCGGCACAATCGTCGGTGACTTGTCCTCGCGGCGCGGCATTATCATCGGCATGGAACCTCGCGGCGGGGCGACCGGTATCCGGGCGAACGTGCCGCTGGGTGAAATGTTCGGCTACGCGACTCAGATCCGTAACATGACGCAGGGACGCGGCAGCTTCTCGATGGAATTCGAGAAATATGCAGTGGCACCGCAGAACGTCGCGGATGAAGTGATTAAGGGCAACCTATAATACGGGATTTACGGGAAAGTGGGTGTGTCGTATAATAACGCGCCCCCATCTCCCGTTTATTCAACACTATCGGTTTCGGTAATTCGCCTACGTTGTTGGGTTATAAGTCTAAGAGCAAGGGAAACAACACATGTCGCAAGGGAAGTTTCAGCGTAACAAGCCGCACGTGAACATCGGCACGATTGGTCACGTCGATCATGGTAAAACTACCCTGACTGCGGTCATCACCAAGGTTCTCGGCCTGCGAGGCAAAGCGCAGAAGATGATGTACGAAGACATCGACAATGCGCCCGAAGAAAAAGCTCGTGGTATCACGATCAACATCCGTCACGTGGAATATGAGACTGACGCGCGCCACTATGCGCACGTGGACTGCCCCGGCCACCGTGACTACATCAAGAACATGATCACCGGTGCGGCGCAGATGGACGGCGCAATCCTCGTCGTCAGCGCGCCCGATGGCCCCATGCCCCAGACTCGTGAGCACGTGCTGCTCGCCCGTCAGGTGGAAGTGCCCGCCATGGTCGTGTTCCTGAACAAGATTGACCAGCTTGACGACCCGGAACTGCTGGATCTCGTCGAACTGGAACTGCGCGAACTGCTCAGCAGCTATGAATTCAGCGAAGACACGCCGATTGTGCGTGGTTCGGCGCTGAAGGCCTATGAGAGCAACAGCGAAGATCCTAACGCGCCGGAATATGCGCCGATCCTCGCCCTGATGGATGCCGTCGACCAGTGGATCCCCACCCCGGTTCGCGAAACCGACAAGCCGTTCTTGATGCCGGTCGAAGACGTGTTCACGATCAAGGGTCGTGGTACCGTCGTGACGGGTCGTGTTGAGCGCGGTTCGTTGAACAAGAACCAGGAAATCGAAATCATCGGTCTGCGCGATGAAACGCGTAAGACGGTGGTGACGGGCATCGAAATGTTCCACAAGGAACTCGACGCTGCTCAGGCGGGCGATAACGCGGGTATTCTCCTCCGTGGTATTGAACGCACGGACGTGGAGCGTGGTATGGTGTTGGCGAAGCCCGGCAGCATCACCCCGCACAAGCGTTTCATGGGCGAAGTCTACATCCTGAAGAAGGAAGAAGGCGGTCGTCACAAGGCATTCTTCACCGGCTATCGCCCGCAGTTCTACATCCGCACGATGGACGTGACCGGTACGGTCACCCTCCCCGACGGTGTGGAAATGGTCATGCCCGGTGACAACGTGAACCTCGCCGTCGAATTGATTTCGCCGGTCGCCTTGGAAAAAGGCTCGAAGTTCGCGATCCGTGAAGGCGGCCTAACGGTCGGCGCCGGTGTCATCACCGAAGTTCTGAACTAGCCAGTACAACCAATAGGCGCGCAAGCGCATGTAGGGGCGGGTCCCAAGACCCGCCCCTACTGATGGGTGTAGAAAAATGCACCCGTAGACGAGGACGATTATGTTCAAGAGCAAAATTCGCATCCGCCTAAAGGCCTACGATCACCGCGTGCTTGATCAGTCGGCACAGCGTATCGTTGAAACAGCGGAACGCACCGGTGCCCGCGTGGTTGGTCCCGTCCCGCTGCCGACGCGCATCGAACGGTTCACCGTGCGGCGTTCACCGTTTATCGACAAAGACAGTCAGGAACATTTTGAAATCCGCACCCACAAGCGTCTGATTGACGTGCTGGATCCGGATAGCAAAACCATCGACACGCTGATGCGTTTGAACCTGCCTGCTGGTGTGGATATCGAGATCAAGATCTAAGCGAAAAGTCGAAACCGGAAGTCGAAAGTTCTGAAACGGTCAAGCTTCCCCGAAGTCCCTTTCTACTTTCACGATTTCACTTTTAACTGTTCAAAGGGCGTATGCGGGCTGATGCCGCCCGCCAATGCGCGTGAGGAGTACCAGACCGATGAAAGGCATTATTGGACGTAAAGTGGGCATGACCCAAGTGTATGACGAAAAAGGCAACGTTGTGCCGGTCACCGTCATCGAAGCGGGTCCTTGCTACGTCACACAGGTTCGCACGGCGGATCGTGACGGTTATGTTGGCATTCAGCTTGGCTTTGGAGCCACGCAGCCGAAGCGCCTGACCAAAGGGCAGCTTGGGCACTTGAACCGGAATAAATTGCCGGCGCTGAAGGTTCTGCGCGAATTTCGCGTGCGCAATGGCGCAGCAGATGTCAGCGAAGGACAGGAAATTAAGTGCGATGTGTTCGCTAAGGGCGAACGAGTCGACGTGATTGGTAAGAGCAAGGGTCGCGGCTGGGCCGGTACGATTAAGCGTCACAACTTCAATCGTCAGCCGAAAACGCATGGTGCCAGCGACCGTGAACGCGCGCCCGGTTCCGTCGGCGCGACGACGTTCCCTGCCCACACTTGGCGCGGTCAGCGCATGGCTGGGCGTATGGGAAATGATCGGGTCACCTCTCAGAACCTTGAGGTGGTAGTGGTTGACCCGGCACGCAATCTGTTGGCGGTCAAGGGCAGCGTCCCGGGTGCCAACGGCAGCATCGTCATGGTGAAGCCCGCGCGCGTTCGTCGCGGTTAGGCCTAGACGGCGAGAGCGCAAGGAGAAATGACGATGACACAGGAAACTCAGGTGAATTTGAAAGTCCCCGTGTTGGACACCAACGGTAAGCAGGTGAAAACGATTGACCTGCCCGCCGATATTTTCGCGGCGAAGATCAATAAAGGGTTGATGCATCAGGCGTTCGTTCGCCAGATGGCGAATGCTCGTTTGGGGACCCACTCGGTACAGCGCCGCGCCGAAGTCAGCTTGACGACGGCCAAGATGTATAAACAAAAAGGCACCGGTCGCGCACGTCACGGTTCGCACACTGCCACGCAATTCGTTGGTGGTGGTCGCCCGATGGGCCCGAAGCCGCGTGATTATTCAGTGGACATGCCCAAGCAGATGCGCCGTGGCGCTATTCGCAGCGCGCTGAGCGCCCTGCTGGCGGATGGTCAGCTCGTGTTTGTCGACTCGATCAGTCTGTCGGAACCCAAGACCAAGGCGATGAAGCAAATCATCGACGCGGTGGCCGGGAAGGACACCAAGGCGCTCGTGTTGATCGGCCAGCCGAACGATAACGTGAAGCTGAGCACGCACAACCTCGATAATGCCAAGCCGCTGCTGGCGAACTATCTGAATATTCGCGACCTGCTCCAGTACGACAAGGTGATCGTGCCATTGGATGCGCTTGAAGTCATCAAGGGCATTTGGGGCAAGGAAGGCAAGGAATAGCGATGGCAGAGCTGCATATTTACAACGTCCTGCTGCGCCCGGTCGTCACCGAAAAGGCGACCATGCTTAACGAGCAAAACAACCAGTACATCTTCGAAGTTGCTCAGGATGCCAACAAAGCGCAGATCAAAGAAGCGGTGGAGGTCATCTTCGACCTTGTGGGCAAGGTCAAGAAGGTGAACACGCTGATTATCCCTGCCAAGCGTGGGGTGCGCGGTCGCCGCGCCTATATGCGCAGCAAGCAGTGGAAAAAGGCCATTGTGACGCTCGCCGAAGGCGCTTCAATTGAGTTGTTTAACGTCTAAGGCGCGAGGAACGAGACGAAATGGCTGTCAAAATTTACAAACCCACTTCGGCGGGTCGGCGCGGCATGACCGGCCACTCGTTCGAAGAAATCACCAAGTCGAAGCCGGAACGCTCGCTGACTGAAGCCATCCGCAAAAAGGGTGGCCGCAACAATACCGGTCGGCTGACGGTTCGTCACCGCGGCGGCGGCCACAAGCGCCGTTACCGTATCATCGACTTTAAGCGCGATAAGTTCAACGGCGTGGCGTCGGTCACTGCGATCGAATACGATCCCAACCGCTCCGCCCGCATCGCGCTGCTCCAGTATGAAGACGGCGAGAAGCGCTATATCATTGCGCCGCTCGGTCTGAAAGTCGGGGATCGTGTCGCCAACGGCGAACTCGCGGAAGTACGCACGGGCAATGCCCTGTTCATCCGCGATATTCCGGTGGGGACGCAGATTCACAATGTCGAACTGCTGCCGGGGAACGGTGGCCAGTTGGCGCGTGCAGCGGGCGTCAGCGCCCAACTGCTCGCCAAAGAGGGCATTTACGCGCAAGTGCGTCTGCCCAGCGGCGAAGTCCGCCTTGTTCACGAGCGCTGCATGGCGACGATTGGTCAGGTGGGCAACACCGACCACGGCAACATCAAGCTCGGCAAGGCCGGTCGCAAACGCTGGATGGGCTGGCGTCCTGAAGTTCGTGGTGTGGCGATGGCTCCCGAAGGCCACCCTCACGGGGGTGGTGAAGGCCGTTCCGGTATTGGTTTGCCCGGGCCGAAGACGCCATGGGGCAAGCCCGCATTGGGCTATCGTACGCGCCGTAACAAGCGCACGAGTGCGTTTATCGTTCGCCGTCGCGGCAACCGTCGTGGGTCGGGCGCATAATGTAAGCGGTTAGCGCGTCCTCACGGTGAATAACCCTTGTAGGGGTGCGGCATGCTGCACCCCTACGGATGAAAATCGCGCAGGATACGGCTAGCAGAGGGGTATAGAGACGTATGAGTCGTTCGCTCAAAAAAGGTCCTTTTATCAGCGGTAAGCTCCTCAAGAAAATTGAGAAGCTGAACGCCGACAATAAAAAAGGCACCATCATCCGTACGTGGAGCCGTGCCAGCACGATTTTCCCGCAGATGGTGGGTCACACGATTGGGGTGCATGACGGTCGCCGCCATGTGCCGATTTACATTACCGAGAACATGGTAGGTCACAAGCTGGGCGAATTTGCCCCGACTCGTACCTATCGTGGTCACATGGTCGAGAAGAAGAAGAAATAGGGGATACCAGCATGGCTACCGTTCGTGCAGAAGCAAAGTATCTCCCAATTAGCGCTCAGAAACTGCGTCTGGTCTGCGATCAGGTGCGCGGTTTGAACGCCGAGCAGGCACTCGTCGTCCTGCAGTTCGTCCCGAAAAAAGGCGCGAAATTCGTTCACAAGCTGCTCGCCAGCGCGCTGGCCAACGCCGAAAACAATCAGGAATTGGCGCGCGACGAAATGACCATCGCCACCATTATGGTTGGCGGCGGCCCAATGCTGAAGCGTTTTAAGGCGGGGGCGCGTGGTCGCTATAAGGCGCGTCTGCGCCGTACATCGCACCTGACGATCGTCCTGTCGGATGGTGGGGAGAATAAGTAATGGGTCGCAAAGTCAATCCGATTGGGTTCCGTCTCGGAATTAACCGTGATTGGGATGCGCGGTGGTTTGCCCAAGGCTCACGCTACAGCGAACTGCTGCACGAAGACTTCGAAATCCGTAAGTTCGTCAAGAAGGCGGGCGATAAGGCCGGAGTTTCGCGCATCGAAATCGAGCGCTTCCCGAATCAGCTTCAGATCACCATTCACACGTCACGTCCGGGCATTCTGATCGGTCGCAAAGGCGATCAGGTCAAGGAAATCCGCACGGGCATCGAGAAAATGACCGGCAAGAAGGTCAAGGTCGATGTCAGCGAGATTGACAAGCCGGATACCGACGCGCAGTTGGTGGCCGAAAACATCGCGCAGCAGCTTGAGAAGCGTATCGGCCACAGCCGCGCCATCAAGCGTGCGATCAGTCAAGCGATGCGCCAAGGCGCGCAGGGCGTCAAGATCGAAGTCTCCGGTCGTCTGGGCGGGTCGGACATGAGCCGCCGTGAATGGGCGAGCGAAGGCCGTATCCCGCGCAATACGCTGCGTTCCAGCATCGATTTCGCCCGCGCTGAAGCACTGACCACCTTTGGTCGTATCGGCGTGAAAGTATGGGTTTACAAGGGCGACGTTCTGCGTCTGGAAACGCCCAAGCCGCCCGCCGACAAGCCTGCGACGACCAACGAGTCGTTCAGCTAATCGGGCGGATACGAGGAGCATCACATCATGCTAATGCCTAAGCGTGTCAAATACCGCAAGCAGATGCGCGGTCGTATGAAGGGTGTGGCGCAGCGTGGCAGCACGGTTTCCTTCGGGGAATTTGGCTTGCAGGCGCTGGAACCGCACTGGCTGACCAGCCGCCAAATTGAAGCGGCGCGCCGCGCGATGGTGCGTTTCATTCGCCGCCGCGGGAAGATTTGGATTCGCGTGTTCCCTGATAAGCCGTTTACTAAGAAAGCCGCGGAAACGCGCATGGGTTCTGGTAAAGGGCCGGTGGAATACTATGTCGCCGTGGTGCGCCCGGGGCGCATTTTGTTCGAAATGGGCGGCATTTCGGAAGAAGAAGCACTGGAAGCACTGCGCTTGGCGTCGTTCAAGCTGCCGATCCGTACCAAGATCGTGCGCCGCATTGACCCCATCAGCGGTGTAGAGGTGGAGATCAATGTCTAATCTGAACGCTCGTGAACTCCACGAAATGACCGAAAAGGATCTGCTTGATCTGCTGGAAGATCAGCGCGAGGCTATTTTCAACCTGCGCTTCCAGAAGGGGTTCGGGCAGCTTGAAGACCCGAACGCGATCAAGCGGACGCAGCGCGACATTGCCCGCATTCTGACGGTGCTGCGCGAACGCGAAGTCGCCGCGTTGGGTGATGCCTACCAGCCGAAGCGCCATCGCAAGGTCGCACAGACTCACCTTGTCCGCAAGCCAAAGAAGGGCAAGGAATTGAAGAAGGGGGACACCCTTGGTAAATAAACGCCGTCGTCTGGTCGGACGCGTGGTCAGCGACAAAATGGACAAAACGGTCGTCGTTGCGATCGAGCGCCGTAAGACCCACCCTATCTATAAGAAGGTGGTCAAGTACACCAAGAAAGTCATGGCGCACGACGAAAGCAATGCGATTCAGGTGGGCGCGCTGGTGCGCGTCGTGGAAAGCAAACCGCTGAGCAAAAACAAGCGTTGGGTCGTTGAAGAAGTGCTGCGCGAAGAAGGCGCACCCACGCTCGAAACGCTGGCGGATGAGCAGGGGTTGGCGGGCGGCGCAGAGCCGAACGCTAGTTAGTGACGGGAGAAACCAACCATGATTCAAAATGAGTCCCGTCTGAAGGTTGCCGATAATACCGGCGCTCAGGAACTGCTGGTCATCCGCGTACTAGGCGGCTCACGTCGTCGTTACGCGAGTATCGGTGACATCGTCGTTGCGACCGTGAAAAGCGCAACCCCGAACGGGTCCGTCAAGAAAAGTGATGTCGTCAAAGCCGTGTTGGTACGTGTGGCGAAAGAATACCGCCGTGCCGATGGCTCCTACATCAAGTTTGATGATAACGCGGCGGTCATCCTTGCTGATGACTTGCAGAACCCGAAAGGGACGCGCGTCTTTGGACCCGTGGCACGCGAACTGCGTGACAAGGGCTACCTGAAGATCGTGTCGCTCGCGCCGGAAACGCTCTAAGGGTTGAGGGTTTACTAGATGCAGCGGATTAAGAAGGGCGATAAAGTCGAAATTATCGCCGGGAAAGATAAGGGAGAGCGCGGCGAAGTAAGCGGCGTGTTTCCCAAGGAAAACCGCGTGACGGTGCAGAACTTGAACATGCTCAAGAAGCACCAGAAGGCGCGGCAGGCGGGCAACCAACAGGTTCCTGCACAGATTATTGACTTCGAGGGGAAAATGGATCTATCCAATGTGATGATCATTTGCCCGTCGTGCGACAAGACGGTTCGCGTTGGGTTCCGCGTCCGTGACGATGGCTTCAAAGTGCGTGTATGCCGCAATTGCAATGCGGATATTGAGTAAGGCAGGGACGAAACCATCATGGCTGAGAAATACGGTATTCAAAAACGGTACCAGGAACAGGTCGTCTCGGCGTTAATCAACGAATTCGGTTACAAGAACGTGATGCAAGTTCCGAAGATCGAAAAAGTCGTGATCAACATCGGGGTCGGCGAAGCAATTGATAATGCCAAGTCGCTCGATGGAGCGGTCGCAGACTTGCGCCAGATCACCGGACAGCAGCCCGTCATCACCAAAGCCAAGAAGAGCATTGCCGCGTTCAAGCTGCGTGAGGGCCGCGCCATTGGCGTGAAGGTCACTCTGCGTGGCGACCGGATGTGGGCGATGCTGGATCGGCTCGTGAATGTGGCGCTGCCCCGTATTCGTGACTTCCGTGGCGTTTCCCCGGACACGTTTGATGGGCGCGGCAACTACACGATCGGCCTGCGTGAACAGTTGGTCTTTCCTGAAATTCAGTATGACAAGATCGACAAAGTGCGCGGCATGGAGATCACCATTGTGACGAGTGCGAAGACCGATGAAGAAGGTCGTCGCCTGTTGAGACTGCTGGGTATGCCGTTCCGGGAGAACTAGACGAGATGGCGAAAAGATCAGTTACGGCGCGCGAGCCGCGCCGCAAATACAAAGTGCGCGTACGGAATCGCTGCCAGTACATCGACCCCAGTTCCGGCAAGATCTGCGGTCGCCCGCGTGGTTACATCCGTAAATTCGGATTGTGCCGCATTCACTTCCGCGAACTCGCGCTGGCGGGCAAAATTCCCGGCGTCGTGAAGTCGAGCTGGTAGGAGAAGACACCCACTATGATGAGCGATCCGATCGCGGATATGCTGACGCGCATCCGCAATGCGCTGCTGAACAAGCGTGTGACCGTCGATATTCCCGCCAGCAAGCTGAAGCTGGAAATCGCACGGATTTTGAAAGAAGAAGGCTACGTCGAAAACTATTCGGTGGTCGAACAGCAGCCTTTCAACGTCATCCAAATTGAACTCAAGTATCACGGGGCACGCCGCGAGCGCGTTCCGGTGATTTCGCACATCGAACGCGTGAGCAAACCCGGTCGCCGCGTATACCGCAAGCGCACTGATTTGCCTCGCGTCCGCAGCGGCATGGGCACCGCCATCGTCACCACCCCCAAGGGCGTGATGACAGCACAGCAGGCGCGCCGTGAGCGCGTTGGCGGCGAAGTCCTCTGCGTCGTGTGGTAAGGGGAGCCGAAAATGTCGCGTATTGGTAAGAAACCCATCGCTATCCCGGCGAAGGTGACGGTGAACCTTGACGGGCAGAAGCTGACGGCGAAAGGCCCCAAGGGGGAACTCGCCCTCGACGTGCACCCGAACATCAGCGTGAAGCAGGAAGACGGCAATCTGGTCGTCACCCGCCAGACGGATGAGCGCAATGACCGTGCGCTGCACGGCCTGACCCGCGCTTTGCTGCAAAACGTCGTGACCGGCGTAAGCACAGGTTTCATCCGCCAATTGACGGTGGATGGCGTCGGCTACAACGGTGAAGTGAAGGGCAAGAACTTGGTGATGAAGCTGGGGTATTCGCACGAAATCGTGGTCGAGCCTAAGCTGAACATCACGTTCGAAGTCCAGCGTGAAAACCCGACCCGCTTCCACATCCGTGTGATCGGGATCGACAAGCAGGTCGTTGGGCAGCAGGCCGCGGAAATCCGCGAGTTGCGTCCGCCGGAACCGTACCTCGGCAAGGGCGTCCGCTACAGCGACGAAATCCTGCGCCGCAAGGCCGGTAAGACCGGTAAATAAGCACGACCACACAGGGTTGATTCGATGTGGGGATGTCGTAGGGGCGGGTCTCAGACCCGCCCCTACGAGTATCGTAAAAGTCGATTTGTCCCTACGCATAATACATCCCTTGTGATAGGATGTTCCGCGTGACGCTGGGGATGTGCTGCATCCGGCGTCCGCGTCAGTTTGAACAGCAGCGATAGACGGTAAAAAATCCAAGATGAATGCGAAAGACCTAAAGAAAAAGCGTGCATCACGTGAGAAGCGCCACAAGCGCGTCCGTTCTCGCGTGGTAGGTTCGGGTGAACGCCCGCGCCTGAACGTCTTCCGCAGCCTCGACAATATTTACGCGCAGGTGATCGACGACGTACAGGGACACACCCTCGCTTCGGCATCGACCATCGACCGTGAGATTGCCAAAGCGGTTGAAGGCAAGAACAAAATTGAGAGCGCGAAGATCGTCGGCCAGAAGCTGGCGGAACGCGCAAAGAATGCCGGAGTCAGCCAAGTCGTGTTTGACCGAGGCGGTTACCAGTATCACGGACGTATCGCCGCGCTTGCAGAAGGCGCGCGCGAGGGCGGTCTGGAATTCTAGGCGAGAGTGACGCATGGCGAACGATAACAAGAACCGCGACGATGTTACGACGGCTGCCGCGCCGGGTGGTGAGGGTGGCGATCGCCGCCGCCGCCGCCGCAGTGGTGACCGTGAAGGCGGAAGCGATCAGCCACGTGGCGACCGCCGCGACCGCGACCGTGAAGAACGAGAAGAACTCGATGAGCGCCCCGTCGATATTAAACGCGTGGCGAAAGTCATTAAGGGTGGCCGCCGCTTTGCCTTCCGCACTGTTGTCGTCGTTGGCGATAACAAGGGACGCATCGGCGTAGGCATTGGTAAAGCACGTGCAGTCCCGGATAGCATCCGCAAGGGGACGGATCGTGCCAAGCGCGTGCTGGTATCGGTTGCCATGAGCGGCACCACGATTCCGCACGAAGTTGTTGGGGAATACGGCGGCGCGGTCGTGCTGCTGCGCCCTGCGACTCCCGGTACCGGTGTTATCGCCGGTGGTGGTGTGCGTGCCGTGCTGGAAGCCGCTGGTTACAAGGACGTGCTGACGAAGAGCCAAGGCAGCAACAACCTGCTCAACGTCGTTATGGCGACGTGGAAGGCGCTTCAGGAACTGCGCAGCCCCGAACAGATGGCCGCGATGCGTGGCAAGCCGGTCGATTCGATGCGCCCGTTCTGGGAACGCGCCGCACGGAACGCGACGGTGACGGAGGTTAAGAATGGCTAGTAAAAAGGCCACCGCCGTCGAAAAGAAGCTGCGTATTACGCTCGTCCGTAGTTGGATTGGACTGCGTAAGGATCAGGAAGCAGCGGCGCGTGCCCTCGGCCTGCGCCACCTGCACCAAACTGTCGAAAAACCTGACACATCGACCAACCGTGGGCTGATCTTCAAGATCCAGCATTTGCTTCAGGTCGAGGAGGTCTCTTAAACATGGTCAAAATTAGCGATCTCAAGCCCGATAAGGGCAGTCACCGCCGTAAGACCCGCGTAGGTCGCGGTATTTCGGCGGGGAAGGGTAAAACCGCTGGTCGTGGTACCAAGGGTGCCGGGGCACGCGGTCGTCATGCGCGCAAGGGCGCGTACTTTGAAGGCGGTCAGCTCCCATTGGTGCGCCGTCTGCCGTTCAAGCGCGGCTTCACGAACATCTTCAAGATTGACTATCAAGAAGTGAACGTGGGCGACGTGGACGGTTTGGAATTGGCAGCCGGGACGGTCGTCAATGCCGAAATGCTCGCTGAAGCCGGCGTGATCCGCGATGCAGATCAGCCGCTGGTGGTGCTGGGCGATGGCGAACTGAAGACGAAGCTGACGTTCGTCGCCAACCGTTTCACCAAGTCCGCCGTCGAGAAAATCGAAGCGGCGGGTGGCACCGTTCAAAAAGTGCCGCTGTTGGTGGAAGGCGCCCGCGCGACCGTGAAACTGCTGCCGAAAGCCAAGCTCGCAGAGCTGAAGGCGAAGCAGCAGGGACAGTAAGGCATGATGCGTTCCACGTAGGGGCGCGGCGAAGTAGGGGCGGGTCAATGACCCGCCCCTACCTATAAATCGTAGAATTGCGTGTGCAGTCCCCTGCTGGATACGGTACAATCGCCCCAGCGGATTCGCAGGGAAGGATCGCAGTTCCGCCCCCCGCGTGATCACCAATCGAAACATGGGAACTCTTTAGGAATTAGCCATGATTGAAGCACTTCGTAACGCCTTCCGCCTGCCGGATTTGCGGAACAAGATTTTGTTCACGCTGTTGATTCTGGTGGTGTATCAGTTCGCGGCACACATCACGGTCGTCGGCGTCAACCGCACCGCGCTGCAAACGCTCTTGACGCAGGGGTCGGGCATTGTCGGTGTGCTGAACCTGCTCAGCGGCGGCGCGCTTCAGCACTTCAGCGTCATCGCCAACGGCGTATATCCCTACATCACGGCATCGATCATTTTGCAGGTGTTGATCCCGGTTATCCCGCGTCTGGAACAGCTCCAGAAGGAACCGGGTGGCCGTGAAAAGCTGGAAAACTACACCTATTTCCTCGCCATTCCGATGAGCATCATTCAGGTCATCAGCCAGATCCAGATTTACAACTCGATCATCGGCCAGCCGATCATCCCCGGTTTTGGTTCAGAAGTGCTGCTCACCATCACGGTGATCGTCACCATGACCGCCGGAACGTTCTTCGCGGTGTGGCTTGGTAACCTGATCACGGAACAAGGCATCGGCAACGGGATGTCGATCATCATCTTCGGCGGGATCGTCGCCCGCGCGCCGCAGAACCTCGCCCAGTTGATGACCAGCAGCACGCAGCCGCTGTGGAATCTCGTCGTCTTCGTCATCATCACGCTCG